>CAYWCE010000055.1:0-18164 GCA_964456755.1 uncultured Hyphomicrobiales bacterium | reverse complement strand
GCCTGCCCGCCCTATCACCTCGCCATCGTCATCGGCGGCACCTCGGCCGAACTGACGATGAAGACGGTGAAGCTCGCCTCCGCGCGCTATTACGACGATTTGCCGACGACGGGCTCGGAGGACGGCCACGCCTTCCGCGATCTGGAGATGGAAAAGGAAATCCACAAGATGACGCAGTCGCTCGGCGTCGGCGCGCAGTTCGGCGGCAAGTATTTCTGCCACGACGTGCGCGTGATCCGCCTGCCGCGGCACGGCGCGTCGCTGCCGATCGGGCTCGGCGTGTCGTGCTCGGCCGACCGGCAGGCGCTCGGCAAGATCACCAAAGACGGCGTGTTCCTGGAGGCGCTGGAACACCATCCGGAGAAATATCTGCCGGAGATCGACGAGAAGACGCTCGGCGGCGACGTTGTGCAGGTCGATCTCAACCGGCCGATGAAGGACATTCTCGCGCAGCTCTCGCACTATCCGATCAAGACGCGGCTGTCGCTGACCGGCCCGATGATCGTCGCGCGCGATCTCGCGCATGCCAAGCTGCGCGAGCGGCTGGAAAGCGGCAAGGGGCTGCCGGATTATTTCAAGAACCACCCGGTCTATTATGCCGGCCCGGCCAAGACGCCTTCGGGCTACGCCTCCGGCGCGTTCGGGCCGACCACGGCGGGCCGCATGGATTCCTTCATGGACCTTTTCATGGCCGAAGGCGGCACCATGATCTCGGTCGCCAAGGGCAACCGCTCGCCCGCGGTGCGCGAGGCCTGCAAGAAGCATCGCGGCTTCTATCTTGCCTCCATCGGCGGCGCGGCAGCGAACCTTGCCGCGCACTGCATCAGGAAGGTGGAGGTGCAGGAATATCCGGAACTCGGGATGGAGGCGATCTGGCGGATCGAGGTGGAGAATTTCCCCGCCTTCATCGTCATCGACGACAAGGGCAACGACTTCTTCAAGGAATTGAATCTGGGGTGAGGGCGGCCCGCCCGCTATTTGCGCGGTTGGCAGCGCGCGCAACCTGTGAGATTCTCGCGCATCGAGGCGGGGAACGGGGATGAGCGACGACCGGTTGCGCGCGCGCCGTGCCTGGATTCTTGCGGCCGCGGTCCTGCTGGCAGGCTGCGCGGCGCGGCCCGGTCCCGACGTGCTCGCGCCCGTCGCCGCCTCGCCCGAAGCCAAGGCCGTCACGCTTTATGTGGCGACCACGCGCAAGCGCGCATCGCCCGGCGCGAACCGCTTCACCGCCGAGCGCGGCGACGAACTGAGTTTCGCGCGTTTCACGGTTTCGATCCCGCCCAATCACAGGGCCGGCAACATCGAGTGGCCGACCGGGACGCCCGATCCGCGCACGAGCTTTGCGACGCTCGGCGAAAGCGCGCTCAGCCGCAAGGAATTCGCCGAGGCGGTTGCGCCCGCGCGCGGGCGGACGGGCAGGCGAAAGGTTCTCGTCTTCATCCACGGCTACAACAACACGTTTCAGGAATCGCTGTTCCGGCTGGCGCAGATGCACGCGGACGCCGGTATCGAAGGCGCGCCGATTCTGTTTTCCTGGCCCTCGCGCGGCGAGGTCGCGGCCTATGCCCAGGACCGGCAGACGGCGGTCGCCTCGACCGGCGCGCTGAAGGATCTGTTCGCGCTCGTCACGGCAAATCCGCAGACCGAGGTCATGGTGGTTGCGCACAGCATGGGCGGCTTGCTGACCGCCGAAACGCTCAAGGCGATGCGGCTGGAAAAACGCGACAGGACCATCGCCCGGCTCGGCCGCGTCGTGCTCGCCGCCCCCGACATCGATATCGAGACGTTCAGGGCGCAGGTGCAGGCCATCGGTCCGCTCAAGCCGCCGATGACGCTGCTCGTGTCGAAAGACGACAAGGCATTGCAGGTGTCGAGCGCGCTCGGCGGGGCGGTCCCGCGCGCCGGCATGATCGACGTCGAAAATGCGCAAGTGCGCGAGGCCGCGCAGAAGGGAAAAATTCAGATCGTCGACATTTCCCGCCTGCAGTCGAACGACGAATACAATCACGCCCGCTTCACGTCGCTCGCGGCGCTCTATCCGCGATTGCAGAACGAGAACGCGGCGGTGCGCGAGCGCTCCGGAACGTTTTCGCTCGATGCGGGCGCGGCGGCGATCGCGCAGCCGGAAAACGCCGCCGCCGCCAACTGATTAGTCATTCGCCCGGCTTTGCGCGCCCGTCCGCCAGCGCAATCATCCACGCCATGATGGTGGCGCTTTCCTCCACGCTGCCGAAGCGGCCGGGCGAGCCGCCATGCCCCGCCGCCATGTTGGTGAGCAGCAGCACGTCGTTCCGGTCGGTCTTGCGCACGCGCAGCCGCGCCACCCATTTCGCCGGCTCGTGCAGGCCGACCTGGCTGTCGTAGCGGGCGGTGGTGGCCAGGATCGGCGGATAATCCTGCGCGCGGACATTTTCGTAGGGCGAATAGGTGAGCATGTATTCGAATTCCGCGCGCACGCGCGGATCGCCCCATTCCTGGTATTCGAGCGATGCGGTCGGCAGCGAAGGATCGGCCGTGGTGGAGATGACGTCCATGAACGGCACCTCGGCGACGAGCCCGGCATAGAGGTCGGGCCGCATATTGGCGAGCGCGCCCATCAGCATGCCGCCGGCCGAGCCGCCGCGCGCGAAGATACGGCGCGGATCGGCATAGCCCTGCGCTGCGAGCGCCTGCGTCACCGCGATGAAATCGGTAAACGTGTTGCGCTTGTTCAGCACGCGGCCGGCGTCGTGCCAGCGACGGCCTTTCTCCTTGCCGCCGCGGACATGCGCCAGCACATAGACAAAGCCGCGGTCGACCAGGCTGATCCACTGGCCGTGAAAGCGCGGCAGCATGCTGAAGCCGTAGGCGCCGTAGCCGGAAATCAGCGCCGGGTTGCCGCCGGGCCTGCGCAGATCGCGGCGCCAGATTAGCGTCGCCGGCACGCTTTCGCCGTCGGGTGCGGTGGCCTGGATGCGCCGCACCTCGTAGGCCTGCGGATCGAACCACTCCCAGGCGGGCGAGCGCCAGCGCTGCACGATCGCGCCGGATTCGACGTCGATGTCGTACATCGCGGGCGGATGCAGCGGGCCGGAGAAGCGCACATGCAGGGTCGTCGCCGCCGGGTCGCGGTTGGTGACGTGCTGCCAGACGCTGATGTCCATGACGCCGATTTCCGCCGGCCGCGGCACCGCGATCTCCTCGTTGAAGCCGAGCCGCAGGATGCGCAGCGACTGTTGCGCCTCGTGTTCCTCGGTCAGCACCAGCGCGCGGTCGAACGGCTCCGCCCGCGTGATCATGCGGCCGGGGGTCTGCGGCACGAAGTCCTGCCAGTTTTCCCGGTCCGGCGAATGCACCGGCGCGGTGACCACGCGAAAGTCCGGCGCCTGCAGATTGGTCCGGATGAAGAAGCGGCCCGCGGCATGGTCGGCGTCGTAGTAATGACCCTGCCGGCGCGGCTCGATCAGCCGCATCGGTGCGCGCGCGCGGTCCGCCGGCAGGAAACGAATTTCCGTCGTCTGCTGCTGCACGCTGTGCAGCATGACGAAGCGGCCGGACTTGGACACGCGCAGCCGCAGATCGAAGCCGGGATCGTTTTCCTCATAAACGAGGTCGTCCTGCGCCGCATCGCCGCCGACGCGATGCCGCCAGAGCTGATAGCCGCGCAGCGAGGGTTCCTGCAGGCGAATGTAAAAGAGATACAGCGCGCCGGCCTCGTGCGCGAATGCCATTCCGCCGGCGGGCGCGATGCCGGTATCGCGGATCGTATCGGCGGCGATGTCGCGCACGAAAATGCGGGAACGCAGGTCGCCCCTGAAATCGACGGCAAAGGCGACGTGGTTGCCGTCCGGGCTGACCGTATAGCCGTCGAGGCTGTAATGCTCGTGCCCGGCCGACAGCCGCTCGATATCGAGCACCACCTCTTCGGTGCCGCCGCCGTGTCGCCGCCGCACGATGGCGGGAAATTGCGCGCCGGCTTCGATGCGGCGTTCGTAGACGAAGTCGCGGTCGACGAATTCCAGATTGGAATCGGTGCCGTCGGAACGCTGGCGCAGCTCGCGTGCGATGTCGCCGATCAGGGGCGACAGCGGCGCCAGCCGGTGTGCGGCATAGTCGTTTTCGGCCTGCAGATGGGCAAGGGTTTCCGGCGCGTTCTTCTCGCGCAGCCAGGGATAGTCGTCGATGCGTTCATGGCCGTGATCGCGCAGAACGACCGGCGCGACCCTGGCGACAGGCGGGGCGGGGAGCGTCATGGCGGCGGGTTCCGGACGGGGCATTGCGCGCTCGCGCAGGGGGACGACCTGTGCGGCCGCCCAGCCCGCTGCAAGCAGCAGGACGAACGCAAGCGCCATCATAACCGGCCGCCGCAACAGCGGCTTTGCGGACATGTCATTTTGCTGCGGCATGCCGTCGCCATAGCGCAGCTTCCGGCGCCGAACAATGCACGGCTTTGTTACGGGCGGACCGCAAGGAATCCCGATGCCGCCCTGTCGTGCGCCCGCCGCAAGCCCCGGCGCCGCGGCGCATGCGCCGTTCGCGGCGGTCCAGCGTCATGTTCCGCATTGACCGGGATCAAGGGCGCGGGATCCTGAACGGTTTGATTATCGTCAATGTGAGGCGCAAGGGCACTTCTATCCTGTCGCCATAAAAGGTCGAAGACGCCATGGAGGTCGTCATGAATTTCAAGTCGCTCATTCCCGTCGGCCGCGACATGCGCCGCGATTTTCACCCGCTGACCAGCCTGCAGCGCGAAGTCGAACGCCTGTTCGAGGATTTCGGCCGCGGTTTCCCCGGCTTCGCGCATGCGCGCGAGCTGATGCCGGCGATGGATGTCGTGGAAACCGACAAGGCGATCGAAATTTCCGCGGAACTGCCGGGTCTTGAGGAAAAGGACGTGCAGATCGACGTCGCCGACAATGTGCTGACCATCCGCGGGGAGAAGAAAGCCGAGAAAGAAGAGAAGGACAAAAATTACCGGCTGATCGAGCGCAGCTACGGCGCCTTCTCGCGCACGCTGGAACTGCCGGCCGGAGTCAAGGCCGACGAAATCAAGGCGACCATCGCCAAGGGCGTGCTCAAGGTGGTGGTTCCCAGGCCGGCGCCGGCGCAGACCAAGAAGATCGACGTCAAGACGGCGGCCTGACGCTCTCCTCCCGACTGGACGCCTTGCGGCTCCCCTCCCGCAGGGCGTATTTTTTTGCCCGCGTCATGACCGACCGAGAGCCTTCCAACCGCCTGCAACGCGAATCGGCCGCCTACCGGCTGGCCGCGCTGGATGCCGAATTCATCCAGGGCGACACGATGCGCGGCGTTCACCTGCTGCTGGAATATGCCAAGGCGGAGGAACGGCTGCGCGCCTGGGGGGTGGCTTCGACCGTGGTCGTGTTCGGCTCCTCGCGCCGGGGCGAGACCGTGCCCGGCGCGCCGCTGGCGCGCTGGTACGAGGAGGCGCGGCGCTTTGGCCGCATCGTGTCGGAGCGCGGCGGCGCGCTGACGCCGGTCGACGGCAGGCGTTACAACGTGATCGCCACCGGCGGCGGCCCCGGTCTCATGGAGGCGGCGAACCGCGGCGCGCACGATGCCGGCGCCCCTTCGATCGGCTTCAACATCGAATTGCCCGAGGTGCAGGAGCCCAATCCATATTCCACGCCGGACCTGACCTTCCAGTTTCACTTCTTCGCCATGCGCAAGCTGCATCTGGCGCTGCGCGCAT
Organism: uncultured Hyphomicrobiales bacterium; assembly: GCA_964456755.1. GTDB lineage: Bacteria > Pseudomonadota > Alphaproteobacteria > Rhizobiales > Xanthobacteraceae > Pseudorhodoplanes. Next base: position 12,472 of record CAYWCE010000055.1, on the reverse strand, counting down.
CCGCGCTGGTGGTGTTCCCGGGCGGGCTCGGAACCTTCGACGAATTGTTCGAAATCCTGACGCTGGTGCAGACGCGCAAGCTGCGGCGGCTGCCGATCCTGTGTTTCGACCGCGATTTCTGGACGCGGGCGGTGAATTTCGACCTGCTGGTCAAAACCGGCGTCGTGTCGCGCGAGGAATGCGACGGCCTTGCATTCGTCGACGACGCGGAGGCGGCCTGGGCGGCGCTGGCGGCGGCCGGCATCACCGCGCATGCGCCGCGCAACGATGCCGACGCGATCTGAGCGCGATTACGCCGCGCGGCGCGCCTTGTGCTTGCCCTCAAAATGCGGCGCGACTTCGCGCATGAAGCGATCCATTTCTTCCTTCACCTGCATGTGCGGCTTCAGGCCGACGTTGAAATAGAGGATCACTTCCTCGAAACCCGCCGCCTCGACCTTTTTCAGCGTCTCGGCGATGCGCGCGGGCTGACCGATCAGCACGGAATTTTCGGTCAGGTCTTCCGGCTTCACCTTCTGCAGGCGCTCGACCATGTCGATGAAATAGCGGTAGCTCGGCGGCGCCGTGCGCGGGTCGCCCGGGAAAGCCGGGATCACGCATTCCCTGTAATAGCGGATCTGACGCGCGCGCTGCGCATCTTCCTGCTGCTTGTTGTCGGCAAAATGCGCGAAGTAGGAGCACATCAGCCGGCCCGGTGCGTTGCCGTATTTGGCGCAGGTCTCGTGATAGAGATCGGCGACCTGCTTGAGCCCGCCGAAGCTCATGGCGGCGGCAAAGGGCGCCACGATCAGGCCGCAACCGAGCCGCGCAGCCAGTTCGATCGAGGGCCTGGAGAACGATGCGACATAGGTCGGGATCGGCTGCTGCACCGGCTGCGGCGTGATGCGCACATCCTCGAACCGGTAATGCTTGCCCTTGTGGTCGATGCGTTTTCCTTCCGCCGCCCACAGCATGCGCACGACTTCCAGTCCCTCGTCGAAAATCGACTGGTTGTCCTCGAAGGAAATGTCGAAGGGGAGATATTCGCGCTTGTCGTAGCCGCGGCCGGCGGCAAAGTCGACGCGGCCGTTGCTGAGCAGATCGAGCGAGGCCCATTGCTCGGCGACGCGGATCGGATGATGCAGCGGCAGCACGGTCACCGCGGGCGCAAGCCGGATGTGCTTTGTGCGCGCGGCGATATAGGCCAGCACCAGGTCCGGGCAGGAGAGTACGCCAAGCGAATTGAAGTGATGCTCGCCGATCCAGGCCGAATGCATGCCGAGCTGGTCGGCATAGAGCGCCTCGGCGGTAATGTCCTCGACAAAGCGGTTGGGTGTGCGGGTGTTATTCTCGTAGTGATTGTCGGACAGCGTAAAATAACCGAATTCCATCTCGTCCTCCCGTTGCTCGTCCCGGGCGCGGCGATGCCGGCGCGGGATCGTTTCAGATCGCGGCAGGATGGTCCCGCGCCTTCGCCGCGGCATCGCGCAACGCCGCACCGGGTGCGCGACGACACCTGCACATTTCAGATCGGCACCACCCAGTCGATGCCCTCGCCCAGGCCCACGGTGTAGCGGCCGTCCTGGTAAAGCAGCGGAGCGACATGGCCGGCGACGAGGATTTCGACGATGCGGCCGATCACCACCGTATGCGAGCCGTAGGGCATTGTGACGTCGATCGCGCAGAAAATGCTCGCCTGCGCCTCGCGCAGGAACGCAATGCCGTCCGCCCCCTCGCTCCAGGCGCCGACGGCGAAGCGCTCGTCCGCGCGCGCCTTGCCGCCGAACGCTTCTGCGATCTCGGTCTGGTCGGCATAAAGGATGTTGATGCAGAAACGCCCGCTCTGCATCAGCGGGTCGTGCAGCCCGGCCAGCCTGTTGATGCAGGCGAGCAGGGAGGGCGGGGTGTTGGACACCGCTGTCACCGCGGTCGCGGTCATGCCGTAGCGGCGGTCCGCATGCGTGGCGGTGATGACGGTGACCGCGCTGGCGAGACGGCGCATCGCCTTGCGGAAATCGGCCTCGAAGCGTTCTCCCGTGGACATCGGTCGATCTCCGCCCGTGATCGTTGTAAATACAATACTTGTAAATACAACTGTTGTAAATCGATGTTTTTCCCGACACCTTCGCAGGCGCGGCAAGACGGTGCGGCGTTTGGCTTTTTTGCGCGGACGCCCGGCGGAAAGCCGCCCTGGCAGCGGCGGATGCGCTGCGTTTCAGAGGCCGTGCCCGTGGCTGCGCCCCGATACGAACTGAACGAGCGGCTGCCGTATCTGATCAACCGGGTCGGCGCCTCGCTGGTCGCCTTCGCCGCGCCCGGGCTCAAGCGCTTTCACCTGACGATACCGCTGTGGCGCATTCTCTCCGTGCTCGCGCACCGGGGCGAGATGCGTCAGGTCGATCTCGCCGGCGCGACCAGCCTCGACCAGCCGACGGTCTCGCGGCTCGTCTCGGGCGCGGCGCGGCGCGGCCTGGTCACGCGCACGCGCTCCGACACCAGCAACCGCGAAGTGACGGTGCGGCTGACCAGAGCGGGACGCGAGGTGTTCGATCAGATCGTCCCGCGCATGATCGCGGACGAGGAAATCGTGTTTGCCGGCGTGTCGAAGTCGGAGATGGCGGCGCTCAGAGCGATCCTGCGCAAGATGTATCAGAATATTGCCGACTATCGCGATGCGCAGGCGAGCCCCGGCGCCAGACCGCGCGGCAGGCGGCGGCGCTGACGGCCGGCCGCGATCACGCCGAAATCCGTCTTGCGATCAGGTGATCCGCCGATACTTTTCCGCCGCCCTGCGCCATCAGCACGAGCAGGCAGGCCGCCCAGGTGCCGTGCGTCGGCCAGGCGTCCGGGTAAACGAAAATCTGGATCACCAGCGTCATGATCAGAAGCGCCAGCGCGGCAAAGCGCGTCGCCAGCCCCAGCGCCAGCAGAACGGGAAAGACATGCTCGGCCAGCGCCGCAAGATGCGCGGCGAGCGCGGGGTCGAGCAGCGGCAGGCGATATTCCTCGCTGAACAGCGCGATGGCGTTGTCGGTGACGCGCAGACCCTCGACCTTGGTGCGGCCCGATTGCCAGAACACGCCGGCAATGGAGAGGCGCGTCACAAGCGCGACGAACCAGTAGGGGATGCACTGCATCAGGCCGATCGCGCGGGCAACCGCGCCGGCGGGACCGGAGCGGGAGACGGCAAGGGAGGTTTCGGTCATGGCTGCGCTCCTTGCGGCGATGCCGCGGTAATGCCGACCGCCAGGCCGCTCGAAATCAGCCCGGCGATGTTGGCGGTGAGATCGAAGGCATCGTCGGCGGAGACGGCGCTTTGCGCCGCTTCGCCAAGCGTCGTCCCGGACTTCAGGGCATCCAGAAACGCAGCGCCGCCGGGCGGAAGCCGGCGCACCTCGACGCCGAGATGCGGGCGCGCGATCAGTGCATCTTCCGCGACGCTGTCGTCGACCGGGCCAAGTTCGGCCTCGCCCGCGTTCATGGCCCAGATGGTGACGATGGGATGTCGCGAGCGGACGATCTGCATCGAAGGATGCAGGCCAAGGCGCAACGTGCCGATGTCTTCCGCGCCGAGGGTTGCGAAGGCCGCGGGCAAAAGCGGCACGGCGTCGGCGGCGTGATAGGCGCGGGTGCGCGCGGCTTCGAGCCTTGCGACATCGGCCAGATAGCGGATTTCGGCGGCCGGCTCGAACGCGGCGATGAAATCGGGAAAGTCCTCGCCATACTCGCTCAGGATTTTCGAGTGCGGCGGATGTGCAGCGACGAAAACCCGCGCCATGCCGAAAAAGAATTCTTCGCCGACGATGCGCCCGGTCGCGGGAAAGCGGGCGCGCAGCGCATTGACGAGGCCGACCACGACGTTGTTGCGGTAGACCGCGAAGCGCTTTTGCGGAACGCGCGCGCTGTGCGAGACGACCGCGGACGGGATCGCGGCCTCCGGGTCGAGCAGGGCGGCGAAGAATTCGTGCTGGGCGAACATGTCACGCTGCCTTGCGTGCCGCGCGATCGAGAACGGCTTTCGCCGCGCGCGCCTCGGCGGCGAGAACCGGCCAATCCGGTACGTCGTTGTCCCATTCGATCAGCGTCGGCAGCGGACCGGTGCGCGCGATCACGGTCTCGAACAACGACCAGACCGGGTCGGCGACGGGCGAGCCGTGCGCGTCGATCATGAGCGGCGCGCCGGTCTCGTCGCTTTGCGCATCGTGTCCGCCGAGATGGATTTCCTTCACCCGCGCCAGCGGAAAGGCGTCGATATAGGCCCGCGGCGAGGTGCCGTGATTGACCGCCTGAACGAAGACGTTGTTGACGTCGAGCAGCAATCCGCAGCCGGTGCGGCGGGCAATTGCTTCGAGAAATTCGGTTTCCGGGATCGTGCTTTCGCCGAATTGCAGATAGGTCGACGGATTTTCCAGAAGCATCTCGCGTCCGAGCGCCTGCTGCACCTCGTCGACATGCGCGACGACGCATGCGAGCGTCTCCTCGGTATAAGGCAGCGGCAGGAGATCGTTGAGATAGGTCTCCCCGTGCGAAGACCAGGCGAGGTGCTCGGAGAAGCTCGCCGGCCGGTAGCGGTCGCAGAGCGCCTTCAGGCGCGCAAGATGCGCGCGGTCGAGCGGCGCCGTGCCGCCGACGGAGAGGCCGACGCCGTGCACCGAGAGCGCGAAGCGCTCGCGCAGGGCGCGCAGTTGCGCATGCGGTTCCCCGCCCGCCCCCATGTAATTCTCGGCGTGGATTTCGACAAAGCCGATCGGCTTTTCGACGGCGAGCATGGCTTCGAAATGCTGTGGCTTGAAGCCGACGCCGGCTGTCGCGGGAAGGGCGCTTTCGTGCCGCATGATGTTGTCCTCGAAACGCAGGTTGCAGGACGCGCCACGCGGCGCGTCCTGCAACGGCAATGACGGTCAGGCCTTAGGTTCAGGCCTTAGGTTCAGGCCTTGGGTTCAGGCCTTGGGCTTGAGCGAGCCCGGCCCCTTCGGCGTCTGCATCGAGGCGCAGGTGCCCTTGTCGACATATTTCCAGGCATTGCCCTGGTAATCGACCTTGGATGTGCCGGCGCAGGTGGTGCCGGGGCCGGCGGCGCAGTCGTTCTTGCCGGCGAGCGAGATGCCGTAGCACTTGTCCTTGTTCGGCTGCGCCGCAACCGGGGCGGCGGAGGCCGACGCGGCAACGAGCGACAAAGCGGCGGCGAAGGAGCCGGCCAGCGCGGCGGAGGTGAGCGTGGACTTCATGGGATATCCCTTCCAGTCGGTTTGACGGTTACAATCGGTGCGCGTCGCAGGTCCGCGCGACCGGACCGGCGCATTGTCCCGGTCCTGAACGGTTCTTCGGGCGCATTCCGCCGTTCGTTACGCGCTCACGCGTTTGTGTTTGCGTCTGTGAAGGTCCATTCCCTGGCGGTCACGAGCATGTGATTGCCGTCATGCCGCCGTAACAAATAGGACCCTCGCCACGAAGAAATGGACAGCAAGGCAGTGACAGGCCGGGACGCCGAGTGGGCCGGATTGATGCGCGCCGCGCGAGCGGGCGACAACCGGGCCTATGAGCGAATCCTGCGCGAGATCGCGCGCGCAATGCGTCCGCTCGTGCGCCGCGCCTTGCTGCGCGCGGGCGGCAACGCCGCCGACACGGAGGATGTGGTGCAGGACGTTCTGATCGCGGTGCATGTGAAGCAGGAGAGCTGGGACGATACGCGCCCGCTTGCCCCCTGGCTTGCGGCGATCGCGCGCTACAAGACGATTGACGCGCTGCGCCGCCGCGGCCGTCGCGTGGAAGTGCCGATCGAGGATTTCGCCGACACGATGGCCGCGCCGGAAGCGGAGCCGGCAGCGGCGGAACGCGATGTCGAGCGTTCGCTCGCCGGCCTGCCGGCGCGCCAGCGCGAGGTGGTGCGAACGATCGCGTTGGAGGGCGCCTCGATCGCGCAGGCCGCCGTGCGGTTGCGGATGAGCGAAGGGGCGGTGCGCGTCGCCCTGCATCGCGGCCTGGCGTCGCTGGCGCGCCCGCAATGAAGCGCTCGGAAAAGACGCCGACGATGCGAACGGACGACCTGATCCGCACGCTCGCCGCCGATCCGCCGGTGCGGCGCCTGCCGATGCCGGCATGGCTGGCGGCGGCCACGCTGGCGGGCCTTGCGGCGGCGGTGGCGTTCTATGCGGCCGCGCTCGGGCCGCGTGCGGATATCGCGGAGGCGGCGCAGACGTTGCGTTTCCTGTTCAAGCCCGCGCTTGCGCTTGCGCTTGCGGCGCTGGCCGCATTCGCCGTGTTGCGGCTGGCGCGCCCGGGGGCGCCATCGCGCCATGCGCTGGTCGCGCTGCTCGCAGTACCGGCCCTGGCCGCCGCGGCGGCGAGCGTCGAGTTGCTGGTTCTGCCGCGCCAGGACTGGGCGGCAGCGCTGATCGGCGACAACACGATCAAATGCCTGATCCTGATTCCGCTGCTGGCGCTGGCGCCGCTGGCGGCCTTGTTGATGGCGTTGCGGCGCGGCGCGCCGACGCGGCCCGCGCTCGCCGGTGCGGCGGCGGGACTGCTTGCGGGCGGGCTGGGCGCTGCGCTCTACGCCACGCATTGCACCGACGATTCGCCGCTCTTCGTCGCCGCCTGGTATTCGATCGCAATCGCGGCGACGGCGGCGCTCGGCGCGCTGGCCGGCGGCCGGCTGCTGCGCTGGTAGCTCAGACGGTGAGCACGGCGGCGATGACGGCGGAAATGGCCAGATAGCGCGCGGTGAGTTCCAGCGAGTCGAGCTGGTCGATCAGGCCCGCCAGCCACAGCACGGCGGCGAGAGCGATCAGTGTGTATTTGACCGGCGGGATTTTCAGAAAACGCATGCAGATCCTTTCCGGCGACGTCCGCCCCCGCGCCGCCTGAACGATGCGGGCGAAATTACCCGCTGCTGTGCCTCCTCCCCTGCCTCGCGCATCCGCCGGGACCGGCCCCGATCAACACGCAAGTCCTGTGCAATGCTGCCGCAACCGGCCGGGTTCCCGAAATTGGGCTTTGGTCGGGGGAGGCCGGCGGATACGGCCTAATAGCGGGCCTGCGCGCGGACCACTTCGTTGTTGCGGGTATTGGCCGACGTGCGCTCGCCCGCAAGCGCCATTGCAAATGTGACATTGACGATGACGTTGTTCTTGACCTTCGAGCGGTTTCTGACCCAGAGGCCGAAGGTGCGGCCGGTCTGCGGCAAGCGACCGTTGCGGATCAGGTTACCCGCCACCACGCAGTTATGTGTGTCTTTGCTGGAGAGCGAGATGCCGACGCCTTCGCCCTCGCCAGCCGGATAGAATTCGCGCACGATGTTGTTGGTCACGCGGCAGTGGTCGTCATGCATCTCGATGCCGAAGGCGAAGGCGTTTCCGAAAACCTGCGTGCCGCCGATCCGCTCCACCGTCACGTTGCTGACCCTGGAATGCGCGCCATAGATGGTGACCCCGCGGAAGCTGCTGTCGCGGATAACGAGATTTTCCACCACGATATGCGATCCGCGCGTCGCTTCGGCCCGGTCGTCGGCCAGGATGCCGTACATGAAACCTTCGATGCAGCCGTCGCTGATACGGATATGCCGGTGCGGCGGCACAATCAGCACGCCGTGGCTGACAGCGTCGCGCTCGCGCGGACCTCGGATGCAATGTCCGTCGAGATCGAGGTCGACATTATCGGCTTCGATGACGACGCCGGCGTCGAGATCGCGCGTGAGGCAGTAGCGGCCTGGTGCGTCGATAGTGCCGCCGGAATATTGCCTGCAGGGGACGGTTCCGTGCCCGGCCGGCATGAGCAGCAACACGGCGACCGCGGCACCTGCGGCGGCAAGCGATGCGGACAGAGCGCGCCCCTTGTGGAACGATCGCATGGACCGCCGACGAACGCCGCCCGGCGCGCGTTTGATTCGGCCGTTGCGGCGGATCGCGGCCCCGGGTTTCATATGCGGAACCCTGTCGCCCATTGCCGACATTTATGTGGCGCCGATGCGGCCAAGCATGCCGCAGGTCGGCGCAAAGCAATCTCTGGCAGCCCGCAGGTGCGCGGTCGGACCCAGTAACACCCATTCGCGCAAACGTCAGATGCGCGGGTCAGCCCTGCGCGGCCGGATCGCGATCCTCGCGCCGGTCCTTGCCGGAGCGACGGTCGGTGCCGATACGGCGTTCGCCGTAGAGGCTTTTTTCTGCGTCCGAGCGTGTGTCGACGCCCGAGCGCCGGTCGGCGCCGCGGCGGTCCGCGCCGCGGGGAGTCGAAGCGGCATTGCGCTTGTCCATGGCCACCTTCCTCTCTGGCGGCATATCTTACCGGCGCGGGGTGAAGGAACCGTCAAAGGGGAGGGGGCTCCGCATATATCCCCTCTAGACATGTAGAACGGACCCTGATACAGTAGGCTTATCCTACGGTTAGGAGGGGCAGATGCCCGTCAAAGGTCCGAATATCCGCGAGTTCCAGAAGCAGTTTCCCACGGAAGACGTGTGCTTGGCGCACCTGAAAGTGGTCCGGTTCGGGGAGCGGCTCACGTGCTTCAAGTGCCTTAAGGAAGCGACCTATTACCGGGTGAAGGCACGGCGCTCATTCGAGTGCGAGCATTGCGGCTATCAGGTCTATCCGACTGCCGGGACACCCTTCGACAAGACGCGCACTCCGCTGCGCGACTGGTTCTATGTCATGTTCCTGTTTTGCGCGTCGCGGAACGGCGTGGCTGCGAAAGAGGTCCAACGCCAGCTAGGCGTCACCTACAAGACCGCTTGGCGCATGTGCTTCCACATTCGCCACTACATGGGTTACGTCGATGGCGATCACCCGCTTGGCGGCCCCGGCGGCGGCATTGTCGAGGCGGACAAGACTTTCATCGGCGGCAAGGACGAATTGGGCGAGGATGACAAAGCGGTTGTCCTTGGCATGGTCGAACGTGGCGGCGACGTTGTTACCCGCGTCGTGATGGACCGCGCGGCGCGCAATGTCGTGCCGCATATCGTCCGGCACGTTCGCAAAGGCTCACGTATTTGCACGGATGAAGCCGCAGCGTTCCGCTCGCTTGTGGAACGGCACGGCTTCGATCACGAAACCGTCGATCACTCAATGGAAGAGTGGGTGAGGGGCGACGTTCACACCAACACCATTGAAGCGTTTTGGGCGAACGTGAAGCGCGGGATCAAGGGGACTTACGTTTGGACTTCGAAGAAATATTTGCAGACTTACCTTCGCGAGTTCGAGTATCGCCATAATCTGCGGCACGCACCTTACCTGATGTTCGACCTTTTGCTCGCGGCTTTGCCGCAGGTGCGTGTTGACCTGCCATCATCTGTAGGAGGCGGTCGAAGCGGCGCCTAACGTCTTTTCTTTGGGTCATCGTCAAAAAGTGATCCTTGGCTTGAGGGGTTGGCGGGCACGAAACGAATAACCTCTAGAATCTTATAGGTCGGTTCTTTCTTCTTTCCGTGTGCATCAACTTCGGTCGTGACTTCAAGGCGGACTTGATAAGTGTCTTCAACCATTGCCCCGCCGCGCTCCAATGCCTCCGCAGCAATCGCGGTTTCGGTTATGTCCGCATAAATCACGTCCATCCCCATACGAAAGCGCCACATGGGCGCGTCAGCGTCATAGACGGGGGAATACACACTGAGCCAAGCTGGCGTGACCTCAATTTCCGGTTCGGTTTCTTTCGACTCTTCAATTCCCGTACTGCAAGACGCAACAATGTCTTTTACAGCATCCCAATCGAGCGTTTCGGTAACTACATCGCCTTGCATCAATCGAACGCTGTCGAATCCATCAGTTCCCAACGGGAGGAATGCATCACGAGTAGCTCGTAAGGCGCGCGGATTCTCGGACAGGGCATGGACGTGCTGATGGATATGCACGGTGTTATGTTCGCCCTCAATGCGAACCTCCACCACACCTGTTTGCGTCGCGTCAGTTAGGGTCCGCGTTTCCGCGACCTTGCGACCGCGCTTCCATCTAAGATAGGCCAGATATGACATAAGCCCCGCCGCTGGAGGCCCTGTCACTATTCCTACCCATTCTAAAACGTCTTTCGCGGACTTCGCCTGATCCGTTCCGAGCAGAGTTTTGATCTGCTCATACCAGCCGATAATCAGTTCAAAATTTATGTTGAAGCATTTGTGTTCAAAATCTGAGACTACGAGCACCCTGGAGGTTGCCCGTTTACCGTTAAATTCAGCGTTCGCCTCGCGCAGCAATTTCCCCACGGCCAAAAGGGCAGGGGCTAAGGTTTGAACATCAATTGTGTGGTCGTCTTCCTCGCGTAGATAAGCAACCGAAAATTCCTGCGCACTCATCACAGGTTCCCCAACGCCAACATCAGACATGACGCCAACTCCCCGGACCCACGTTGTGGGTTAAGGCTTGCACAACTCAGGTTAGGCATCAAAACCCAATAAATCATGCTACATGTTCCAAGGGGATATATGCGGGGGGCTCGCAAAAAGAACATATTGCGAACATAGAACATATCGTGTACATTGCTGCGGATCGACGAAGACGAGCGCGGGCCCCGCGTTGTCCCCCCGTCGAATCTCAGGTCTAAGGAGCGCGACATGGCCCAGGCCGCCCTGCGTTTGGTTGAAGGTTCCTCAATGGACAAGACGAAGGCCCTCGATGCCGCGCTCTCGCAGATCGAGCGCGCATTCGGCAAGGGCTCGATCATGCGGCTCGGCCGCACCAACAAGTCGATGGACGTGGAGACGGTCTCCACCGGCTCGCTCGGCCTCGACATCGCGCTCGGCATCGGCGGCCTGCCGCGCGGGCGCGTGGTCGAAATCTACGGCCCCGAATCCTCCGGCAAGACCACGCTGGCCCTGCACACCCTCGCCGAAGCGCAGAAGAAGGGCGGCATCTGCGCCTTTGTCGATGCCGAACACGCGCTCGACCCGGTCTATGCGCGCAAGCTCGGCGTCAATATCGACGACCTTCTGATCTCCCAGCCCGACGCCGGCGAGCAGGCGCTCGAGATCGCCGATACGCTGGTGCGCTCGGGCGCGGTCGACGTGCTGGTCATCGATTCGGTGGCCGCGCTCGTGCCGCGCGCCGAGCTCGAGGGCGAGATGGGCGACAGCCAGCCCGGCCTTCAGGCACGACTGATGAGCCAGGCGCTGCGCAAGCTCACCGCCTCCATCAACCGCTCCAACACGATGGTGATCTTCATCAACCAGATCCGCATGAAGATCGGGGTGATGTACGGCTCGCCGGAGACCACGACCGGCGGCAATGCGCTGAAATTCTATTCCTCCGTGCGCCTCGACATCCGCCGCATCGGCGCGATCAAGGAGCGCGACGAGGTGGTCGGCAACCAGACCCGCGTCAAGGTGGTCAAGAACAAGCTGGCCCCGCCTTTCAAGCAGGTCGAGTTCGACATCATGTATGGCGAGGGCGTCTCCAAGATGGGCGAACTGATCGATCTCGGCGTCAAGGCCGGGGTGGTGGAAAAATCCGGCGCCTGGTTCTCCTTCGACAGCCAGCGCATCGGCCAGGGGCGCGAGAACGCAAAAACCTTCCTCAAGAACAATCCCGACATGGCCGCGCGCATCGAGGCGGCGGTGCGGCAGAATGCCGGTCTGATCGCCGAGAAAATCCTCGAAGGCGCGCCTGAGCCGGACGAGGCTGACGAGGACTGAGCGCGGCCGGGCGCTGCCGAAAACGCGGCGCGAACGATGCGCGGCGGCCCAGGCCGGCACGGCCGGCGCGGCCGGTATAGCGGCTGAGGCCGGCGCGGGCGTCTGTGCGGCGGTTTTGGTTTGCCGGCGTCGGGCGCGGACCGGTGCGGATGCGTCGCGGGGCCGCCGGTCGGACATTGGACATCGGGCATTGTTCGCGGGCGTTGCGTTGTTGCGTTGCGTTGTTGCGTTGTTGCGTTGCGTCGTTCTGTTGCGTTCTGTTGCGTTGTCGTGTTGCGTGTTGCGTCCGGCGTTGCGGTGAAACCCCGGGGCCGTGTGCCCCGGGGGGCCCTGAAGCCCGGCCTTGCGACGCCGGCCGTGGCCCGCGCCGCAGCCGTGCAGTCGGGGCCTCCTGCCTCCGGCAACGCGCGGTCGCGTCCCCGGTGGTCCGCGGCCAAGTCCGTCGGCCAAATCCGCGGCCAAGTCCGTGCCCAAGTCCGTCGGCCAAATCCGCGACCAAGTCCGTGCCCGCCGAGTCCGTGCGCGCGGCCCGCATCCTGCGCGCGACATGAGCGGCGCGGGCGGCCGCCTGATGCCGGCCTTTCTGGACACGCTATCCCCCCGCGGCTAAAAGCCTTTTGGCGGCCGGACCTGCCCGGCCGCAGGTCCGGTGCACCGCTTGCAGCGCCGCCGGGCAGGCAGCGACCGGCACCGGCGCAGGGCGGCCAGAAAGCACGACATGAGCGGCGTCAACGATATCCGGGCGGGCTTTCTCGATTACTTCGCCCGCAACGGCCACGAAATCGTGGCGTCCTCGCCGCTCGTGCCGCGCAACGACCCGACCCTGATGTTCACCAATGCCGGCATGGTGCAGTTCAAGAACGTCTTCACCGGCCTCG
>CAYWCE010000054.1:0-18557 GCA_964456755.1 uncultured Hyphomicrobiales bacterium | reverse complement strand
CGCCCGTGCCGCCGCCTACGCCGCCGCCGCCGCCGACGCCGCCGCCTACGCCGCCGCCGCCGACGACGCCGCCGACGCCGCCGCCGCCGCCGCCTACGCCGCCGAAGATATCTGGAATGCCGTTTCGAGGGACGCGACCGCGCTCGACAACGGGACGCCGCTATCCGAACTCGGCACGCAATCGTTGTGGGACCACAGCAGGCCGGGAAGCCGTCCGGGCTGGGCAAACGAACACTGGCTCAAGCTCAAACGCGCCCTGCTGGCGCTCGACGAGGACTGGGAGGTGTGGACCGACTGGTACGAGGCGCGGCTGCGCGGCGGCCCGGCCAACGAAGACCTCGAAGTCGCGCGCGTGCTGATTGACGAGGAGATTTGGAATGAAGGCCCGAAGGCCGTCAACGCGCGGATCAGGGAGCTGATCGAGGAATACGAGAACTCCGCGAACAAGACGAGATCGCAAGAAAAACTCCCGCTCGAATCCGTTCCCCCACAAGGGCCGGGCCCGCATTTTCGAACAAACGAAAGTGGTTTGCTCGACAGGGCGTCCCCCGCCGGGATCGACGCCGATGGGAATGACCTTGGTACGATCACGCAGTTGAGGCCCCTGGTTCTGCGGTGTGCGTCCGACCTCAAGTCACGACTGTCTCGCAATGAATTTCCTGAACTCCTCGATACGGTCGAGAAATATGTGAAGTCGCTCGATCCGGACACAGGTGCTCGAGTCGAATGGGGTGAAGTCTGGGGGCTTGGCGTTTTACTACAGAATGCCGCAGCGGCTGCGGAACGAAACATCGAATCGCGGATTCTTCCTGCCTTGGAAGACCCGGCAAAAACCGCGCTCGACAGCTTGCTGACGATGCACGGACCCATGGTTCTCGCGAGTCGGGACGGCGCCAAGCTGTCGGAAATGGCTGCCGGTTTTTCGATGACGCGGGAGCAGCAAGATGCGCTAAGACTCGCCGCGCAACATATCGCCGAGCGTCTAAAAGCGAGTCCGGAGATTGTAACGCCGCGTGCAGCGGAGTCGTTGTCAAACGCCGCGGAAACGATGGCTCAAGGGCCGCATCCGGAGCGTGGATCGGTTTATGGTCTTGCAACTGTCAAAAACATCTCGATCGTATTGATCGGGGGCGCGGCAGCGGCTACGCCGGCTGTTATCGGAGCCCTGCTTGGCGCGACTTTTGTTGGCGCGGTAGCGGGCGCGCCGTTTTCTTTGGTGGTGGTGGAAGCGGTCAAAAGGAGCGCGGCATTTACCGCACTGGTCACCCAGCTTGGTGCCAGGCTGGACGCCATAACCGATGTCGAATTGCAGGCTTGGCTGGAGGCTCGCGCACGTCGACTGGCGCCCTTCCGGTCATTCGTCAAAGCAAATCAGGAGCCTCTGCGAAAGATCGCCGAAGCAACGCCCGAACTTAAATGGATGTTGAAATATATCGACTTCATTGCCGGGAACGGCGCAAAGCAGCAATGACCGCGTTTCGCCCGTGTTATGGTCGTCGGGCGCGACTTCCTCTTGGACGTTTGCGATCCTGCGCATCCGGCAGCGCGCGAGGAGCGGGATATACGCCCTTTCGCCTCCGCAACCGGCGGGCGCGTATTGCATGATTGGCGCGTCCATCTTACATTGCCTCGATGAAGACGAAGACGCTCACCATTCGCCTGCCTGAGCCGCTGGCCGCCGGTATCGAGGCCGAATCGCGCGCGCGTAACATGTCGAAGTCGGGTATCGTGCGCGAACGGCTGCGCGCGGCGGCGGAGAGCGCGTCGCTTGCCGGCATCGCCGATCTCGTCGGCTCGGTGGACGGGCTGCCGCGCGACCTGAGCGCGCGCAGGAAGGCTCACCTCAAGGCCACCGGCTATGGCCGAAAGCGTCCTCGTTGACGCGGGCTTCATCGTTGCCTTGCTCGCGCGCCGCGACGGCAACCATCGCTGGGCGGCGATGCACGCCGCCAGACATCCGCCGCGCTGGCTGACCTGCGACGCGGTTCTGTCGGAGGCGTTCCATCTGCTGGGGCGCGCGGGCGAACCGGCGCTGGCGACCTTGCTCGCGCGCGGCGCGTTGCACAGCGCCTTTCATGTCGGCACCGACACTGAGCCGGTGCTGCATCTGATGCGCAAATACCGCGACGTGCCGATGAGTCTGGCCGACGCTTGTCTGGTGCGCATGAGCGAGATCATGCCCGATGCGGTGCTGCTGACCACCGACGCGGATTTTCGCATCTATCGGCGGCACGGCCGCCAGGTCATTCGCTGTCTGATGCCGTGACGCACACGCGGCGACGCCCCGCCTCACACGTGCTGGCCGCCGTTGATGTGGATTTCCGCGCCGTTCACGTAGGAAGAGGTGTCGGTGCACAGGACGTAGACGATTTTCGCCACCTCGTCCGGCGTGCCCAGCCGCTGCATCGGGATCTGCTGCTCGACGATTTTCTCGGTGCCCGGCGAAAGGATGGAGGTGTCGATCTCGCCCGGCGCGATCGCGTTGACGCGCACGCCGACGCGGCCGAAATCCGCCGCCATCTCGCGGGTCAGCGCGGCGAGCGCCGCCTTCGAGGTCGCGTAGGCCGCCCCTGCAAAGGGATGCACGCGCGAGCCGGCGATCGAGGTGACGTTGACCACCGAGCCGTGCGCCGCCTTCAGTTCCTCGATCAGCCCGCGCGCCAGCATGATCGGGGCGAAGAAATTCACCGCGAAGACATGCTCCCAGACATCGACGCCGGTATCGATGGAGCCGAGCCGCGCGCCGCCCTCCGCCTTGGGCGAGATCGCCGCATTGTTGACCAGCGCGTGCAGCAGCCCGCCTTCGAGCCGCCGCTTGATCTCGGCGATGGCGTCGACGGTGTTGTCGTGGTCGGCAAGGTCGACCTGGATGTGGTCCTCCGGGCCCATTTCCCAGGGGCAGTTTTCCGGGAAGGGGTGGCGCGAGCAGGTAATCACGCGCCAGCCGGCGGCGGAAAAGCGTTTGACCGTGGCATGGCCGATGCCGCGGCTCGCTCCGGTGAGCAGCAGGGCGCGACGCGGCTGGTTGGACGAATTGGGCATGTCCTGCGTTTCCTAGCACACAAAGCGTCCGCGGTGCGCGCACGGCCTTGCGATCGGGCATCTGGCGATCAGGGATAGAGCCGCGTCCGGCTCCAGGGCGCTCCCGGCTGCGAGCGGCGGAATTCGATGCGGTCGTGCAGGCGGAACGGCCGGTCGTGCCAGAATTCGATCGACAGCGGCACGACACGGAATCCCGACCAGTGCGGCGGGCGCGGCACCGTTCCGATCGCGTATCTGGCCGTGTACAGGGCGACCGCTTTTTCGAAGGCGAGCCGGCTTTCCAGCGGCTGCGACTGGTTGCTGGCCCAGGCGCCGATCTGGGCGAGGCGCGGGCGGGTGGCGAAATAGGCGTCGGCCTCCGCATCGCTCACCCGCTGCACCGGGCCGCGCACGCGCACCTGCCGGTTGAGCGACTTCCAGTGAAACAGCAGGGCCGCTTTCGGGCCGGCGGCAAGCTGGCGGCCCTTGCCGCTGCCGAGATTGGTGTAGAACACGAAACCGGCCGCATCGAACCCCTTCATCAGCACCATGCGCGAATCCGGCATCCCCTCCGCATCCACCGTCGAGAGCGCCATGGCGTTGGGGTCGCGCGGCTCGGCCGCCTCCGCCTCCCGGAACCAGGCCGCAAACAGGGCAAACGGCTCCTCCGCCTCGGTGAAATCACCAGTCGTTAACCATGTCGGGTGTTCAATGGCGGACCTGTCAGTCATCCGTGGAGCACCGCGTGGCCGGCTCTGTGACGAATGGGGCGTTCCGGCTTGAGGGTTATAGGCGAACGCCGCCGGCGCGCCTATGGCCGGCGCTTGCGCGCAGACTATGCGCCGCCCTGCTGCTGACAGCGTTCGGCGCGGCGAGCGGCGGCTGCAGCATGTCCTACCAGCTCGGCTCGCTGTTCGGTAAAGGCGACGAGACACCCGAGAGCACCGGCTCGATCGGCAAGGCGCCTGCGGCGGCGACCGGCTCCGCCGTCAATGCGACGCTGCCGCCGGAGGACGATCTCGCCTTTGCGCGCCGGGCCGCGACCGAAGTGCTCAGCCGCGGCGGCAAGGATTCCAGCGCGCCCTGGGAAAATCCGCAGACCGGCGCGCGCGGCACCGTCACCCCCATCGCCTCGGCCTACCAGCAGGACGGCTTCACCTGCCGCGACTTTCTGGCGAGCTATGTCCGGCCGGGTACGGAATCCTGGCTGCAGGGAGAAGCCTGCCGCATGCATCAGGGCCGCTGGGTGGTGAAAAGCCTGAAGCCGTGGTCGCGCCGCTCCTGATCGCGCGCGGCCGGCGGGCCGATGCATTGCGGAAATTCCGGTCCGACCCCACATTTTGCCGGGACAAGCGGGAAACCGCCTGACAGGATCGGATTTCCAAACCGGAGTTTCACTGGAATGCGCGACCCCTATGACGTGCTGGGGGTGCCGCGGGGGGCGAGTGCCGGCGCGATCAAGAGCGCCTTCCGCAAGCTGGCGAAGAAGCTGCATCCCGACGCCAACAAGAACGATCCGAAAGCGGCGGCGCGCTTTGCGGAGGCCAATGCCGCATATGAAATTCTCGGCGACGAGAACAAGCGCAAGGCCTTCGACGCCGGCGAGATCGATGCGGAGGGCAAGCCGCGCTTCTCCGGCTTCGAGGGCGTGCATCCGGGCGGCTTCGGCCCCGGCGGCGCGCGTTACGAGACGTTCACCTGGGGACCGGAGGGTTTCCAGCGCGGCGGCCCGTCCGGCCACCGCCAGGGCGGTTTCGGCGGCGGCATCGACGACATTCTCAAGGAGATGATGGGCGGTTTTGCCGGCGCGCGCCCGCGCCGCGGCGCGGCCGACGACGACGAATTTGCCGGCATGCGCGGGCAGGACGTCAACGTGCCGCTCACCGTCAGCCTCAACGATCTTGCCGGCGCCGCGCCCATGCGGGTGCGGCTGCCGACCGGCAAGGAGGTCGAAGTGCGTCTGCCTGCGGGCCTGACCGACGGCCAGCAGATCCGGCTCAAGGGTCAGGGCTTCGCCGGACCCGCGGGCACGGGCGATGCGCTGATCACGATCGCGATTGCGAAGCATCCCCTGTTCGCACGCGAGGGCGACGACCTGCGGCTCGACCTGCCGGTCTCGCTTTACGAGGCGGTGCTCGGCGCCAAGGTGCGCGTGCCCACGCTCGACGGTGCGGTCGAGCTTGCCATTCCCGCAAATAGCGGCAGCGGCAAGGTCTTGCGCGTGAAAGGCAAGGGACTGCCCGGCAAGGCCGGGCGCGGCGATCTCTATGCGACGATCCGCATCGTGCTCCCCGACAGCCCGGACGAGGAGCTGGAGGCGCTGATGCGGCAATGGCGCGAGCGCAAGCCCTACGATCCGCGCCGCGATATGAGCTGACTCGACGAGGAGCGGTTCGGCGCCGGCGGCGTGCGGTTTTCCATCTGCTCGTAGGCGCTGCGGGCGAGCGTCTTCAGCCGCGGTTTGTCGTTCGGTCCGCTGATCACGTAGCCGTATCCGCCCTCCACCCAGTGGATGGCGCCGAAATTCTCGTTCGACGTGTAGCGCAGGCCGGATCGCGCCGCCTCCAGCCGCGAGCAATAGAGCGTGAAGCGTTCTCCCGAGCCGTTCTCATACATGAACAGCGCCGCCGGTCCGTTGGTGCCGGGCAGGAGCCGTCCGCCGAGCAGGCGCAGGTCGAAGGCGGCGAGTTCCGGCGCGCGGATCTGCGTGCCGAGGCGGCGCGACAGCCAGGGCAGGAGATGCGCTTCGCCCGCATTCACTTCGATCGGGTGGCGCACCTCGCCGATATAGAGGCGGTGGGCGGCCAGCGCTTCGGCGCCGAACAGTTCGAAGCCGTCGGGCGCGGCGGCGGACGCCCCGCGCGCCATCCAGCCGGCAAAGCCGCCGATCGCGAAGGCGACGAGTACGGCGGCGGCGGCGATGCCGCGCCAGCGCCAGCGGTTTTGCGTCAGGCGGTCGAGCTTGAGGCGATCGGGAATCTGCTCCCCGGCAATTCCGGCATAGCGCGCGCGGATCGCCTCCGCCTGCGCGCGCCAGGCGGCGACGAGCGCGGCGTCTTCGGGATGGGTTTCGAGCCAGGCCAGAACCGCCTCGCGCCGGTCGGCCGGCAATTCGCCGTCGACGAAAGCGTGCAGTTCGTCCTGCGTGACGGGAGTGACGGGGTCGCTCATCTTGACCTCACTTCACGCGGCGCAGCGCCGGGCGCTCGCCGTCGAGATAGGATTTGATTTGCGCACGCGCACGCGCGAGACGCGACATCACCGTGCCGATGGGAACCCCCTGGACCTCGGCCACCTCGCGATAGGACAGGCCTTCGAGCACCACGAGCAGGAGCGCGTCGCGCTGGTCGGCGACCAGATAGGCAAGCGCCCGCTCGATGTCGCGCTGCCCGGCTTCCGGTCCGGCAAAGTCGGCGGCGTCGTTCTCCCCGAGCGTTGCGGCGGCCGGCCGGCGGGCAAGCGAGCGCAGCCGGTTGCGATTGAGGTTGGCGAGGATGGTGAAAAGCCAGGAGCGGATTTCGCCCCCGTGGAACAGGTGCTCGGATCGCAGGGCGCGCACCAGCGTGTCCTGCACCAGGTCGTCGGCGGCCTCCGCGTTGCGCGTCAGCGCGCGCGCATAACGGCGCAGGGAAGGAACGGAGGCCTCGATGCCTTGACGAAAGCTGCTCACAGGGGGTCTCCCAGGCGACTGTGCCGATGTCGGGGGGACTGCACCGGAAACACCGCCTGCGCACAAGATATTCCACATAGGCGATGAAACCCCGCCGGTCCCGCGGCTGCGGAGCATCGCCTTGAACGGCAAAAACCGCTATGCGACATAGTTCCGGCGCCGTTTGGCCGGGCGCGGTGGAGTGCGGACAATGGCGGAAGGCGCGGGTCTGATGCGCGGCAAGCGCGGCCTGATCATGGGGGTCGCGAACAACAGGTCGATTGCCTGGGGCATCGCCAGATCCTGCCACAACCAGGGGGCCGACCTCGCCTTTACCTATCAGGGCGATTCCCTGAAAAAGCGCGTCGAGCCGCTGGCGGAGGAAGTGGACGGGATCATCGTCGGTCATTGCGACGTGACCGAGCCGGAAACCATCGATGCCGTTTTCGCGAATGTGAAATCGGCCTGGGGCAAGCTCGATTTTCTCGTGCATGCGATCGCCTTTTCCGACAAGGACCAGCTTGACGGCCGCTACATCGACACCACGGCCGACAATTTCGCCAAGACCATGCTGGTCTCCTGCTATTCTTTTACCGCCGTCGCACAGCGCGCAGAAAAGCTGATGGCCGACGGCGGCGCGATGCTGACGCTGACCTATTACGGCGCGGAAAAATGGATGCCGCATTACAACGTGATGGGACTGGCCAAGGCCGCGCTGGAGTGTTCGGTACGCTATCTCGCCGCCGATCTCGGCGAAAAGAAAATCCGCGTAAATGCGATCTCCGCCGGACCGATCAAGACGCTCGCCGCCTCGGGAATCGGCGACTTTCGCTATATCCTGAAGTGGAACGAGTACAACACCCCCATGCGGCGCAACGTGACGCTGGAGGATGTCGGCGATTCCGCGGCCTATTTTCTCTCCGACCTGTCGCGCGGGGTGACCGGAGAAATCCTTCATGTCGATGCCGGCTACCATGTCGTCGGCATCAAGCATCCCGACGCGCCCGACCTCAAGGTCGGCGACGTTTAGCTGCGCTTACAGCCAGGCCAGCGCGACGATCCGCGTCTCCAGCGCCGCGAAACGCAGGGCGAGCGTCCGGCCGCCGCTGACGGCGGCGCTGCCGCGCGCCGGATCGATCTCGATGTCGCGGTATTCGAGAAAGACGCCGTCGAGCGGATTGAGCGCCTTGTACACGGCTTCCTTGGCGGCGAAGACATGCCGGCTGTGCTCTGGCGCGATCGTGTCGCATTCGCGCGCGGTCAGCACGAGACTGCGCATTTCGGCGGGCAGCGGCTCGGCCGCTTCCACGTCGATGCCGATGCCGCGAAAGTCTCGCACGCGTCCGAGCGCGGCGACGGCGATGAAATCGTCGTGTGCGAGCGAGCCGGTCACCTCCGCCGGCCAGCGCGGGGCGCCGGATGCCGTCTTCGGCAGCGCACAGGGCGCCGCGCCGAGTTCCCGCAGCAGCTCGCGCGCCAGCAGCCGCGCCGTCCCGCTCGCGCGCCGCGAAGCCGGCAGGCCGGTGGTGAGCGAGGCGGCTTCCTCCGGCAACAGCGCGTCGGCGTCTCCCGGCCGGATCGGGCGCCAGCCGGCGCGCAGGCCGGGAACGGCGAGTGCGTCGAGCCTCACTCGGCGGCGATGCCGGTCGGCAGTAGCCGTGCATCGGCGGCATGCGCCTGCACAACGCCGCGCACCATGCGTGCGGGATTGCCGCGCCAGCCCGAATGCGGCTCCAGCGTCTCGCCCTTCATCACGAACGAATCGGCATCGACCGCTGCGTGATCGCCCATGACGACGCCGTAATGCACGAAGGCGGCGGGTCCGAGCGTGCAGCCCCGGCCGAGCCGGATCGCGTCCGACTTGAAAACGCCTTCCTCCAGCGAATGCGCCTGCAGCACGCTGCCCTCGTTGAGATTGGCGTAATCGCCGATTTCGGTCAGCGAACGCTCGGTGATCGAACAGTTCATGTCGCACACCATGCGCCCGACCTTCGCGCCGGCCAGACGCAGGATCAGGTTTTTCACCGGCGTGCCGGGGAAAAGCTGCATCAGCGGCGAATCGGAGAGCTTCCAGTGACGCTCGTGGAACCGGAAATACGGATCGTAGATGCTGGCGATCTTCGGCTGCAGCGACCGGAAGCCGAGCGTCGCGCGTTCGATCAGCGTGAAATACAGGATCGCCGCAGCCGAGGTGAGCGCGCCGGCGGCAAAAAAGGTGAGAACGCCGTATTGCGGATATTGCACCAGCGCCGCGCTCCACACCGCAAGCGTTGCGAAGAAGAAGAACCAGCGGGTGGCGAGAAACAGCGCGGCGGTCACCGCATTGTGTACGTTCTTGCGCTTCAGCCGCGCGCGCCGCACGTCCTCGTGCAGGGATTCGTTGAGGCGGTCGCGCTCGACTATGCGTGGAATTTCGAATGCGGGTGCGCCGAGCAGGCCGACATTTTCGCGCACCGGACCGTCGATCGGGATCATCACCTTGGTCCCGAGCAGGCAGTTCGCTCCGGTGCGGCCGTCGGGCGGATAATGGATGTTGTTGCCGAGATAATTCCGCTCGCCGATGCGGGTATGGCAAAGCCGGAAAGCGGAGGCCGACATCTGAACGTTGATCATCGATATGCCGTCCGACACCATCGTGCCGGAGCCGATCTCGCAGAGGAACGGGTTGTCGTGCCGCTGGTTGGTGCCGAAATTCGAACCGGTCTGCTCCACCCGGTTCAGCTTCCAACCCAGGAAGCGCATGTAGTGGACGATGAAAGAGGAATCGCCGAACAGGATGTGGAAGAAGCGCAGATTGGTGATCTGCGCGATCGCGCTCTGCATCCAGTAATGCAGGCCGAACATCGGATAGACGCGGCCCTCGACGAGGAACGGGCGCAGCAGGCGCGGTACGGCATAGATCGCGCCGAGGGTCGCAAGCAGCGAGCCGAAAAACCAGCCGGCCGAAATCAGCAGCAGGCCGGTGACCGAGGCCTCGAAGGCCGCATAGGCGTTGCCCGCGGTCCGTGCCGCATAGTCCTCCCACAAGGTCAGCGCCATGATCGGCAGCGGAATCGCTACGGCGATCAGGCCGGCAAGCTGCAGCGCGGTATAGCCGGCGCGGCGCAGCGCCGGATTCCCGGCATGCCCGAGCGGGCAATAGTCCGACGCCGTTTCCACGGCGGGCGAGCCGTGCCAGCGCTTGCCGTCGGGGATGCGCTGGCCGGTCTGCAGCGAGGAACCGTGCCCGAGCTGGCTGCCGTCGCCCATCGCGCTATCGATGTCGAGCACGCTTGCTTCGCCGACGAAGGCGTTGCGGCCGATCTCGACGCTGCCGGTATGTACAAAGTTCGACTGCAGGCGATAGCCGAGCAGGATCGATTCCTTGCGCAGGATCGTGTTGTCGCCGACGGCGATCAGGTCGGTGCAAATCGGCGCGAAACGTCCCTGGATGACGGCGTTGCGGCCGATCCGGGCGCCCAGCAGGCGCAGATAGACATTGTAGATCGGCGTGCCGGCAAAGGCGATGACCGGGGCGCTGCGGATCAGCGTCTTCGCCGCCCAGAAACGGAAATAGCGCAGGCTCCAGACCGGGAAGGTCTCCGCCTTGAAGCGGCCGACGATGAGCCACTTGCCGGCAACCGACAATGCGGTCAGTCCGAAGAAGGACGCTGCGGCGAAGCCGACGCTGCGCAGATAGAGCTGCAGCGGATCGGCGGCGGCGGCATAGGTCCAATTCAGGCCGGCATCGAACAGCCACAGGCCGATCAGCCCGTAGACGCCGTAAAACAGGAGCTGCAACGCTCCGCAGCCGTAATATGACAGCCGGCTCGGGAGGTGGAACGGCTCCGGCGTTGCCGGGATAAATCCTTCGATGACGGTGTGATCGAGATGCGCCGAAAGGCGTGCGATGGTCGGATTCGTATAGATGTCGCGCATCGATACGTTCGACATGCCGGCATTCTGGCGGATGCGGGCGCAGAAGCGCGCCATCAGCAGCGAGTTGGCGCCGAGGTCGTCGAAAAAGTGGTCCTCGACCGAAACCTGTTCGAGCCTGAGCAGCTCCGCCAAAGCCTGCGCCAGCAGGCGCTCGCGATCGCTGCGCGGCGCGACCATTCTGTTCGTCAGCAATACGCGCGCGCCGCGGGGCCGTGGCAGCTTCTTGTGATCGGCCTTGTTGCTCAGCGTCATCGGAATGGCGTCGAGCCGTTCCAGATAAGCCGGGACCATATAGGCGGGCAGCTTGCGGCGCAGCGCCTTGACGATGTCCGCCTCCGGCAGATCCTGCGCATCTTGCTTGAGCGCGTAATAGGCGACCAGTTCGACCTGGCCGGGTTCCGGTTCGAAAGTCGTCACCGCCGCCTGTGCCACCTGCGGCAGGTCGAGCAGCACCGCTTCGATCTCGTTCAGCTCGATGCGATAACCGCGGATTTTTACTTGCGTGTCGATGCGGCCGCGATAATCGACCTCGCCATCCTCGTTGATGCGGCCGAGATCGCCGGTGCGGTAGATTCGGCACGAGGGATTGTTGGCGATGCCGACGAAGTCGCGAATGAATTTCTTTTGTGTCAGCTCGTCGCGATTGAGATAGCCGGCGGCAAGTCCGATGCCGGCGATGCCGATTTCACCCAGTTCGCCGGATGCGACGAGCGCATCGCGCTCGGGATCGAGAATGACGATCGAATAGGTCGGCAGCGGCACGCCGATGGTCACCGGCTTGTCCGGCTTCAGTTCGGTGAGCGTCGCCGTCACCGTCGCTTCCGTCGGACCGTAGGAATTGAGGATGACGCGGCCTTCGCGGTGCCATCGCGCCACGAGATTCTGCGGACAGGCCTCGCCGCCGACGAGCAGGATGCGCAGATGCGGCAAGTCGCGCTCGATGGTGGAAAGCAGGGTGGGGCAGCACGCCATGCAGGTCACGCGGCGCGCGTGCAGGAATTCGGCCAGCTCCTCGCCGATCAGGCTTCCGCCCGGCCGTCCCGGAACCAGCGTCGCGCCGGCCGCAAGCGGCACCCAGACTTCCTCCACCGAGAAGTCGAAGGCGATGGTCATGCCCTGATAGACGCGGTCGCCCGGCGCATAGCCGTACAATTCTGCGGCCACGCGCACGAAATTGCAGATGCTGGGATGCTCGATCAGCACGCCTTTGGGGTGGCCGGTCGTTCCGGAGGTGTAAATGATGTAGCAGGCCTGATCGACCGGCGGCGCAATTTCGTCCGGCGCGAGGCGATTCGCCGATTGCTCCTCGATCGCGCAGCGGCTCTCGTCGAGGAACACGCAGCGCACGTCGAGGTCCGAAAACTTTTCGGCGAACATCGACATCGAGACGACGGCGCGGACATCGGCGTCGCCGAGGATGAATCCGATCCGCTCCGCGGGAAAGCCGGGGTCGAATGGAACATAGGCGGCGTTGAGCTTCAGCACCGCAAGCAGCGCGATGTAGGTCTCCGCGGACTTGTCGAACAAAAGGCCGACGCGATGGCCGGCGGCGATTCCCTGGTCCCGCAGATAGCGCGCGAGCTGGTTGGCGCGGCGGTCAAGCTCCGCATAGGTCAGGACGGCGTCGTCGGTGACGACGGCATCGCGTTCGCCATGGCGAAGACACACCTGTTCGAATACGTGGTGCAGCCGCTCGCCTTCCGACCAGCGCGGCATATTGTGTGTCCGGGTGCAGGTCAGTATCCGCGGTGAGAGCGCCGGCTGCGCGGGCTTTTCCGGGGCAAAGCCGGGGATGCTGCGCAAATGCGCGCGTCTTGTGCTCGACGGCGCGCGCGGATGCGGCAGCGGTAATGCATCGTCGATATCGTAAGTATGAGCCATCGCGCTTGCTCGTCTTGCTGACGCCGCTATGCGCCGGCTGGCCGTTCCGGTCGGAGGTTCGGAAGGCGGCCTGTGCAACCGGAACGGCTGCGGCGGCCTGCGGCCCGATCTCCCGATTTCGGATTGGCTGTCCCGGCCGGAGCGTTGCCTGCCGCTCCGTGCAACCCTTGCGTCATCCCCCGCGGCGGGTTTGTCCCGCCTTCGCTGCAATCCCTACTCTTGCGTCACCGTTGCAGGCAACCAAAAAATCTGGAAAAACGTAAATATGACAAAGACTTAACGGTCGTTCAGCTTGCCATTAATCGCCATTCAGGACGATGAATGCATGTTCACGCCGACCCCATTTTTAGTCTCCCCGCGTCCTCACTTTTCCACCGGTCAAGTCCGCCGCCGCGGACGCGCGCGCGGGCGGATTCGCTCATTTGACCGGGCGGAGGGTGCGGGCTACCACACCCGCTTTGAAGCAAAACGCATGTCGTTCAACACGTTCGGGCATCTCTTCCGCGTCACCACCTTTGGCGAAAGTCACGGGCGGGCGCTCGGCTGCGTCGTCGATGGCTGCCCGCCGCGCATCCCGCTTGCCGAATCGGACATCCAAGCCGAGTTGGACCGGCGCAGGCCGGGCCAGTCGCGCTTCACCACCCAACGGCGCGAGCCCGACAGCGTCCGAATTCTCTCCGGCGTGTTTCCCGATGCGGGCAGCGGTGCGAGCCTCACCACCGGCGCGCCGATCGCGCTCGTGATCGAGAATGTCGACCAGCGCTCGAAGGACTATTCCGAGATCAAGGACAAATACCGGCCCGGGCATGCCGACTATACCTATGACGTGAAATACGGCCTGCGCGACTATCGCGGCGGCGGCCGCTCGTCGGCGCGCGAGACCGCCGCGCGGGTCGCCGCCGGCGCCATTGCACGCCGGGTGGTGCCCGGCCTGATCGTGCGCGCGGCGCTGGTGCAGATCGGCCCGCCTGGCATCGACCGCGGCAACTGGGACTGGGACGAAGTCGGCCGCAATCCGTTTTTCTGTCCGGATGCGGAGAAAGCGAAGTTCTACGAGGATTATGTGGACGGCATCCGCAAGGCCGGCTCCTCCATCGGTGCGGTGATCGAGGTCGTCGCCGAGAACGTCCCGCCCGGACTGGGCGCCCCCGTCTACGGCAAGCTCGATGCCGACCTTGCCGCCGCGCTGATGGGCATCAATGCGGTGAAAGGCGTCGAGATCGGCGACGGATTTGCCGCGGCAGTTCTCTCCGGCGAAGGCAACGCCGACGAGATGCGCATGGGCAACGACGGCAAGCCGCGCTTCTTGTCCAATCATGCCGGCGGCATCCTCGGCGGCATTTCCACCGGTCAGCCGGTGGTGGCGCGCTTTGCGGTGAAGCCGACCTCCTCCATCCTCAATTCGCGAAAAACGGTGGACCGTTACGGCAACGAGACCGATATCGTGACCACCGGCCGGCACGACCCCTGCGTCGGCATCCGCGCGGTGCCGATCGCAGAGGCGATGGTGGCATGCGTGATCGCCGATCACTATCTGCGTCATCGCGGACAGGTCGGGCAGGGGCCCGGCTGGCCGTTCACGCCCTGATCGCGAAAGTGCCGATGTGACCGAGACCCATCAGCGCATCGAAGCGGCGATTGCGGCCTTTGCCGGCGGCGAGATCGTGGTCGTCGTCGACGACGACGACCGCGAAAACGAGGGCGATCTGGTGCTCGCCGCCGTGCACGCGACGCCGGAAAAGATGGCGTTCATCGTGCGCAATACCTGCGGCATCGTCTGCGCGCCGCTGACGTCGGAACGGGCCCGGCATTTGCGGCTCGATCCGATGGTGTCCGACAACGACAGCCCGCACCGCACCGCCTTCACCATTTCCGTCGATTACCGGCACGGCACGACCACCGGCATTTCCGCCGACGACCGCACAGCGACCGTTCGCAATCTCGCCAACGGCAATGCCGGGGCCGCCGATTTCGTGCGCCCGGGACACATCTTTCCGCTGATCGCCCGGGAGGGCGGCGTGCTGATGCGTTCCGGCCATACCGAAGCCGCGGTCGATCTGTGCCGGCTGGCGCGGCTGGAGCCGGTCGGTGTGATCTGCGAACTGGTCAACGATGACGGCAGCGTAATGCGCGGGCCGCAGATCGCCGCCTTTGCCGCGCGGCACGGGCTGCAGCGGGTGTCGGTGGCCGACCTCATCGCCTACCGGCAGGCGCGCGAACGCCTTGTCGAACGCGTCGGAGAGTTTCCGGTCGCCTCCGCAATCGGTGTGCTGCAGGGCTTCGCCTATGTCACACCGTACGATCCGCAGCATCACATGGCTTTCGTCTACGGCACGATCGGCGACGGCCGCGACATGCTCGCGCGGCTGCACCGCGCCGACGTGATCGGCGACGTCTTCGGCGGGGCCAGGACCATCAATGCGGCGCTGACGCGCTTTCGGGCGGATGGCCGCGGCGTCATCGTCTATCTGCGCGACGGCACCGCCGGCGTTCCGGTGACCGGCATCCCGCATGACGCGGAGACCGAATCGGATGCTGCCCGCGTGCATCAGTGGCGCGAGATCGGGCTGGGAGCGCAGATTCTGCGCGACCTCGGCATTTCCTCGATCCGGCTGTTGACCTCGAAAAAGCGCACATATGTCGGGCTCGGCGGCTTCGGCATCGAGATTATTTCCACCGAGTCGGTCGACGGCGGTTAGTCGCGCTGCGGCAACGAAGTCGTGTGCGGCAGTGTACCGGCCGCTTCCGCTTCGCGCGCGGACATGCGACCATGCCGCGTTCTTCCGAGGGGTGATTCACGATGATCCGTGCAGCCCGCTTGAGCGCGATTGCGGCCGTCGCCGCAGTGCCGGTCATGGCCGTCTATCTCTATGCCCAGGCGGCGCCGTTCCCGCGTGCCGCCAGCGACCGCAAGGCCGTTTCCGTCGATGTCGAACTGGTGATCGCGGTCGACATTTCCTATTCCATGGACCCGGAGGAACAGGCGCTGCAGCGCGAGGGCTACGTCAAGGCGCTGACGTCGCGCGAATTCCTCAATGCCGTGCGCCAGGGCATCAACGGCAAGGTGGCGATCGTCTATGTCGAATGGGCCGGCTACGCCGAGCAGCGCGTGATCGTGCCCTGGCGTCTGGTCGAGGGGCCGGAATCCGCCGACGCCCTTGCCGGCGAGATCGCCGCCGCGCCCTATCGCCGCGCCGCGCGCACCTCGATTTCCGGCGTAATCGAATTCGGCTCGCGACTGTTCGAGAATAGCGGCTATCGCGGCATCCGCCGGGTCATCGACATATCCGGCGACGGCGCCAACAATCACGGCGGGCTGGTGACGGTGGCGCGCGACGAGGCGCTCGCCAAGGGCATCGTGATCAACGGCCTGCCGATCGTGGTCAAGCGGCCGAGCTACGCGATGATGGATCTCGACCGGCTCGACCTCTATTACGAAGACTGCGTGATCGGCGGCCCCGGCTCTTTCGTCATTCCGATCGAGAGCCGCGACAAGTTCGTCGAAGCGACCCGGACCAAGCTGGTGCTGGAAATCGCCGGCCTGACGCCGCAACCGCGCATCGTTCCCGTCCAGGCGAAAAAGCCGCGCGTCTCCTGCACAATCGGAGAGCGACTGTGGCAGGAGCGCTGGGGCAACTGAACAGGCATCGCGCGGACTCACCCGCGCGCAAATCCGGCGACAATCTCCACATGCGCGGTATGGCGGAACTGGTCGACCGGCGTCACCTCGTCGAGCCGGTAGCCGCCAGCGATCAGGATCGCGGCGTCGCGCGCGAAGGTGGCCGGATTGCATGACACTGCGATCACGCGCGGCACCGCGCTCGCGGCCAGCTCGCGCGCCTGCGCCTGCGCGCCCTGCCGCGGCGGATCGAATATGACGGCATCGAATTCTCGAAGTTCCGGCGCGGTCAGCGGCAGCCGGAACAGATCGCGCCGCCTTACCGCAACGCCTTTCAGACCCGGCATGCGCGCCGCGCGATCCAGTGCATCGAGAGCCGCCCGATCGCTGTCGATCGCGACGACGCGCCGCAACTCCGCCAGCCGCAGCGCAAACGGACCGACGCCGGCGAACAGGTCGGCCACGAGCCTGGCGCCGCCCGAGAGCGCAAGCACGCGCTGCGACAATTCCTCTTCGCCTTTTTGCGTCGCTTGCAGGAAAGGTCCCGGCGGCAGCACCAGACGCGCGCGGCCGATGCGGATCGCAGGTTCGGCGCGTTGCGTTACCAGTTCGCCGTGCCGGGTGATACGCGCAACCGGGTGCCTGACGGCGGTATACGCAAGTGCGGCGGTGCGTTGCGGATCGAGCGGTCCGGAGCCGCGCACGTCGATGTCGAGGCCGCCATCGGTCGCCGTGACCTGGATGTCAAGCGGCTTGCGCAGCGGCTCCAGCGCCTGCGCGATTTCCCACGCCGCAGGAATGCAGCCGTCGAGCGCGGGCGCCAGTACGGGACACGCCTCAATGGCGACAAGCGTATGTGCGCGCAGGGCGGAGAAGCCGACTTCGAGTATGTCCCTGGTGCCGTGCCGCGCATGCAGCACCGCGCGCCTTCGCCCTTCGCCATGTGCGTTCACGAGTTCGTGGACCGCCGCGCCGATGCCGGCCTGGGCGAGTGCGGAAACGACGAGATTGCGTTTCCAGGCGCGGTAAATCGATTCGTCTGCATGCTGGATCGCGCAGCCGCCGCAAATTCCGAAATGTGCGCAGACCGGCGCGATGCGCTGCGGCGAGGGGGTGACGACGCGCAGAAGGTGTCGGCGGTCCGGATGGCCTCGCACCGGTTCGACGTCCGCCGTTTCGCCCGGCAGCGTATAGGGAATGTATGCCGGGCCGCCCGGCGTGTCGGCTACGCCGTCGCCGCGATGGCCAAGACGCACGATGGTGAGCCGTTCGACCATGCTCGGAGCGGCTCGCCGGCCTCGCGTCCCGTCAGGCGAGTCTCACGGTTTCGACCGCGACGTCCTTGCCAAGCGCCTCGAATGCCTTTGCGACAATGCCCTTGGCGTCGAGACCCGCCTTGGCATACATCGCCGCCGGGCTGTCATGGTCGATGAAAATGTCCGGCAGAACCATGCTGCGGAACCGGATTCCGGCGTCGAATGCGCCGTTCTCGGCCAGCGCCTGCGCCACATGCGAGCCGAAGCCGCCAATTGCGCCCTCCTCGATGGTGATCAGCACCTCGTGCTCGCGCGCAAGCCGCAGCACGAGCGCGGTGTCCAGAGGCTTGACGAAGCGGGCATCGGCGACCGTGGTGGACAATCCAAAACCGGCGAGATCGTCGGCGGCCTTGAGACATTCGCCGAGCCGGGCGCCGAAATTCAACAGCGCGATCTTCGAGCCTTCGCGCAGCACGCGGCCTTTGCCTATCTCCAGCGGCTGCCCCTCCTCCGGCATGGAGACGCCGAGGCCCTCGCCGCGTGGAAAGCGGAACGCGCTCGGACGGTCGTCGATCGCGGCCGCAGTCGCAACCATGTGTGCCAGCTCCGCCTCGTCCGCCGCCGCCATCACGACAAAACCGGGCAGGCAGGCCAGATAGGCGACATCGAACGCGCCGGCATGCGTCGGGCCGTCGGCGCCGACCAGGCCGGCGCGGTCGATGGCGAAGCGCACCGGCAGCGACTGGATGGCGACGTCGTGCACCACCTGGTTACGGCATGCTGCTCGGCGATGCCGACATCGAAGCAGCGCTGCGGAAATTCCTGCTGGAACAGATCGAGCCCCGTGCCCGAGGGCATCGCGGCGGTGACGGCGACGATGCGATCGTCCTTGCGCGCCTGCTCGATCAGGCTATTGGCAAAGACTTTGGTGTAAACCGGCGCATTCGATTTCGACTTTGCCTGCGCGCCGGTGGCAACGTCGAACTTGACGACGCCGTGATACTTGTCGGCCGAGGTCTCCGCCGGCGGGTAGCCCTTGCCCTTCTGCGTCACCACGTGGACGAGGATCGGTCCGGACTGCGCATCGCGCACATTGCGCAGCACCGGAAGCAGATGATCGAAATTGTGCCCGTCGATCGGGCCGACATAATAGAAGCCGAGTTCCTCGAACAGCGTGCCGCCGGTCATCATTCCGCGCGCATATTCCTCGGCG
>CAYWCE010000053.1:0-18826 GCA_964456755.1 uncultured Hyphomicrobiales bacterium | reverse complement strand
CCGGTCTGCGGGCCGTTGCGGTCGAGCGGAATGCCGAGCGCGAACACCTTGCCGGAGCGAACGAGCTTCGCCGCGTTGACGATGTGTTCCGGCGTCACGTGATTGAGCGTGCCGATATGGTCGTCCTTGCCCCACCGCCCCCAGTTGGACAGCTTCTTCGATGCTTCCTCGATGGCCGCGCGGCCGACCTTGATGTTCATGCGTTTTTCCTTTCGTGTCCCGGACGCGATGCGCGGAGCTGTGTACCGCCGGTCCCGGGCGCCTCGCTGCGTGCTGGCCCGGGATACGCACATCAGATCTTCCCCAACGCCTCCAGGATTCGGCTCGGCGTAAACGGCATTTCGGTGAGCGGTCTGGCGCCGAGCGGGCGCAGCGCGTCGTTGATCGCGTTCATCACGCAGGCGGGTGCGCCGGCAGTACCCGCTTCGCCCGCGCCCTTGGCGCCGAGTTCGCTGTCGGCGGTCGGCGAAACCACGTGACCGACCTCCATGTCCGGCATCTCCATCGCCATCGGCACGAGATAATCCGCCATGTTGCCGTTGAGCATCTGGCCGCGCTCGTCATACAGGCAATGCTCGAACAGAGCCGCGCCGAGCCCTTGGACGATTCCGCCTCTGATCTGTTCGTCGACAAGCTGCGGATTGATCACCGTGCCGCAATCCTCGACGCACCAGTGTTTCAGGAGTTTCACGAAACCGGTATCGGTATCGACTTCGAGATAGCTCGCCTGGATGCCGTTGGTGAAGGCAAACGGCCAGGCGCGCGGAACGTAATGGCGCGTGACGGTAAGCTCGGACTGGAATCCGGGCGGCAGCGTGTCGGGGCGGAAATAGCAGATGCGCGCGACTTCATCGAGCGCGATACGCTCGCGCGACGTACCCTTGTCGACAACGACGCCCCCCGCGATGTCGAGTGCATCCGCCTGCGCCTGCAGAATCGATGCCGCGGCCGCGAGCACGTTCTGCCGCAGCGCCTTGCCCGCCTGCCATGCCGCTTCGCCGCCGATACCCGCCGCGCGCGAGGCCCAGGTGCCGCCGCCATAGGGCGTGTTGTCGGTGTCGCCAGTGACGACCCTCACGCGCTCGAGCGGCACGCCGAAGGCAGACGCGACACATTGCGCCATAACGGCCTCTGCGCCCTGACCCTGCTCGGTGACGCCGGAATGGACGAAGATTGCGCCGGTAGCATCTAGCCGCACCGTCGCGCCGTCCTGCGAGGAAATGCGCGCGCCGCCTACACCGTAAAACGCCGCGCTCGGATTGGTCACCTCGATGAAAGAGGCAAACCCGATGCCGCGATGGATGCCCTGCCTGCGCCTTGATTCCTGCTCCGCGCGCAGCGCCCGGTAGTCCATCATCGCCAGAATCTTGTCGAGCGAAGCATGGTGCGAGAGCTTCTCGAACTTGATGCCGGACGCTCCGGTCGCCGGATAGGCGTCGTCGGCGATGAGATTCCTGCGCCTGATATCGGCGGGATCCATGCCGATCTTCGCGGCGGCGAGATCGACCAGGCCCTCGGTCACCGCGGTGGCGATCGGATGGCCTACCGCCCGGTACTGGCACATGACGTTCTTGTTCTGGAACACGACGCGCGCCAGCGCCCGGTAGTTCGGGCATTTGTAGGGGCCGCCGGTCAGGTTGACGACCTGGTTCGCCTCGATGCCGCTGGTGCGCGGATAGACCGAATAGGGACCGATGCCGGTCAGGTCGTCGATGACGAAGGCGGTAATGGTGCCATCGTTCATCACGCCGATCTTCGCCTTCACGCGGTGGTCGCGCGCGTGGATATCGGTGACGAAGCTCTCGATCCGGTCGGCGACGAACTTCACCGGCCGCCTCAGAAGTTTCGACAGTGCGACCGTCGCCATCTCGTCGGCATAGGTGTGCACCTTGATGCCGAACGAGCCGCCGACATCCTTGGTGACGACGCGGACCTGATGCTCCTCCAGGCCGAGATGTTTGGCGAACAGGTTCATCATCATGTGCGGCGCTTGCGTGCCGTGATAGACGGTCAGCCGCTGATCGCCGGGATTGAAGTCGGCGACGATCGCGCGCGGTTCGTTGCACACTCCGGTATGGCGGCCGAACACGAACGTGGTTTCGACTACGGCATCGGAGGATGCCAGCGCCTTGTCGACCGCGCCGGCATCGAGCGAGCGTTCGAAAGTCAGATTGTCGCCAAGGTCGGGATGGATCACCGGCGTCTTCGGGTCGAGCGCGGTCTCAGGATCGGTGACGGCGGGAAGCTCCTCGTAATCGACGGAGACCAGCTCGCAGGCATCTTCGGCCAGCGCACGCGTCCCGGCGACGACCGCGCAGACGGCTTCGCCCGCCCAGCAGGCGCGATCCACCGCGATTGCGTGCTGCGGCGCGGACTTGATGCCCTTGAGATGCGACAGCACGCCGACCCACGGTGTGATAACTTTCGACAGTTCTGCGCCGGTGACGACGGCGATCACCCCCGGCGCTTTCTCCGCCGACGTCCTGTCGATGTGTACGATGCGCGCATGTGCGTGCGGCGACCGCACGAACGCGACATGTGCCATGCGCGGCAGCGTCACGTCGCTGACGAACTGTGCGCGGCCCTGCATCAGCCGTTTAAGATTCGGCCGCGGCACCGAGCGGCCGATATAGGAATTGGGCCGGTCGAGCGCAGTGAGCGCGGAGGGCGAATCCGGAGCGATTTTCATGGAAACGTCCGCAATGCAAACTGACAGCGTGTCGCATACCGACCGAAATTCCCCGCGCAAGCGGGGACCAAGGGGCCGGGAAAGGCATTTTTCGTGTACATGCTCGCAAGCCGCCGCAACGCTACGCTGTATATCGAGATGACCAACGATCTGGGGCCGCGCGTTTGTGAGCATCCGGTCGGCGCAGTTACCGGCTTTACGAGAAAATACGATGTGAAGCAGCTTGTCTGGTGCGAGACGCGCGAAACGCGCGAGGGCGACGTCGTGCGCGAACGGCAGCTCAAGAAACGGCTTCGGGTGTGGAAGCTCGAATCGATCGAGCGTGAAAATCCCGGGTGGCGGGATCGTTTCGACAAATGCGGCCCGTGAATTTCCGGGTCTCCGCTTGCGCGAGGACGAGCGGATATTGTGCGTCCCGCGCTCATGCCTTCGAACCGTTGCGTTGTTGCGCCACCGCTTCCACCGCGTCGACGATGGCGTGATAGCCGGTGCAGCGGCAGTAATTGCCCGACATGTGTTCGCGGATCGCCTCGCGGGCGGGCACGCCGCCCGCAGATAGCAGTTCCTGCGCGGTCAGCAGCATGCCCGGCGTGCAGAAGCCGCATTGCAGGGCGTTGCGCTTCTCGAAAGCGTCTTGCAGATCGGCGATCTCGCCGGAATCGGAAACTCCCTCGATCGTTTCCACGCGCGCTCCGTCGCACTGCACCGCCAGCATCAGGCAGCCGCGCACGACAGCGCCGTCGACGCGCACCGAACAGGCGCCGCAGACCCCGTGCTCGCAGCCGGCATGGCTGCCGGTCAGAGACAGGTCGTCGCGCAGAAAATCGACCAGCGATTTGCGCGCCTCGACGCGCTCGCTGACGCGCTCGCCGTTGACGGTGAGGGTGATGTCGCACCAACTGGTCATCGGCCGGCTCCGCTCAATTGCGCCGCTACGCGCCGGAGCAGGACGCCGGCGAGATGCATCTTCACCGCGCCGCTGGCCTGAATGTCGTCCGGAGGGTCGAGGTCGCGCGCAAGCGCGGCAACGGCCGCATCGATGTCGCCGCCGGCCAGCGCGGCTTCGGCGCCTTTTGCGCGCAGCGGCGTCAGCCCGACGCCGAAATAAGCCAGACGCACGTCCTTCAATGCCGGGCCGTCGGCGCGCGCGGACGCCGCCAGCCCCGCCATCGCATAGTCGCCGTGCCGGCGCGCCAGTTCGGCAAAGCCGTAGCGCGACTGCGGACCGGCCGCCGGAACGCGGATCGCCGTGAGCATTTCGCCGTCGTCGATCGCCGTCTCGTACAAGTCCTTGAAGAAATCGTCGGCGCTGACGCTGCGCCGTCCGCCGGCTCCGGCGATTTCGGCCTCGCCGCCGAGCGCCAGCAGGCAAGCGGGAAGTTCGGCGGCGGGGTCGGCGAAGGCGATAGAGCCGCCGACGGTTCCGCGGTTCCGGATCGCCGGGTGACCGATATGCGGCAGTGCCATCGCAATCAGCGGCGCGTGCGTTCGGATCGCGTCGGAGCGTTCGGCCTCGGCATGGCGGGTCATGGCGCCGATGCGGACCTGGCCGCCGCTTACGGCGATGCCGGACAGGTCGGCAATGCCGTTGAGATCGACGAGCAGGCGCGGCGCGGACAGCCGCATATTGAGCGTCGCGATCAGGCTCTGGCCGCCGGCGAGCAGCCTGGCGCCATCGCCGTGTCCGGACAGCAGCCGCAGCGCCTCATCGACGGACCCGGCCTTCGCATAGGCAAAAGGCGCTGGCTTCACGCAATCCTCCCCGCGCGTCTTTTTTCTTATTCTGAAGGTGCGCGGGCGAGCGCGTCAATGCGCATTCGCGGCGCCGGCCGCTTCAGTCGGCCGCCCGGTTGCTGAATCGCGCATTGCCGAGGCCGGTGCCGATGGTCAGTACACCCCAGTGGGCGACATCCTGCATGAACGGTGCCTCGCTCAGCCCCTGCACGACGGCGTCGTTGTGCATAACGATCGCGGTATCGTGCTCGGCGATTTTCGGGATCGCCCCGACCAGACTGGCTGGCAGGTTGAACCGGCTCGACTCCCAGTTGCCCGGAAGATTCTGCGCGCCACGGTCGATGGAGCCGTCCTCTTCCACCAGTCCGGGACAGCCGATACCGATGAACGGAGCAAGCTTGAGATCGTCTTTCCGGGCGATGGCGATAAGCCGGCGGATCATTCCGACCAGATTTTCAACCGCTTCCTCGCGACTGACGCCGTCTTCCTCCGCGTGTCGCCACAATTCGTATTTGTAGACCGCAGCCCTGGACAGGTCGTCGGCGCGCTTGAGCTTGAGATCGACAATTCCGGCCCGGATGTTCGTGCCGCCGATATCGACGGCGAGGATTGCCTCGAACGCCTTGAACATCCAGGTCGGCGCCAGATGCGCGGCGCCGATCAGACCCGCTTCGTCGGGATCGTGGCGGATGGGGACGAGGTCGATGCCGATGCCGTCGGCCTTCAGAATGACGCCCGCGCGTCCGATCGCCAGCTCGCCGACGCGACTGGCGCGAAATCCGCCGCCCATGACAATGCGTTCGGTGTCGCGCCAGGCCTTCAGCTTGAGGAAGCGGCGGATCACCAGCGCAAGTTCCTGCGCGAAATCCTCGACCGCGCCGTGCACCACGCCGGCTGCCTCGGTCTCTCCCGTCTTCAGCGCTTCGTCGAGAGTCTTCTTGCTCAGGTCTCCGCTCGGCTCGTCGCCGAACGGGTCTTCGCCGGCCTTGCGCAAGGGCTTGCGCCAGTTCTCGAGGATGTCGCGAAATGCCTTTTTGCAGGCGCGGTCGCCGAGGAAGCCCTCATCGTCCTTGATCTCGACATTGTAGCTGTCGACGTCGACTGCCGGCAGCCGCCTGGCGCCGTGGCCGGCCACCGCCGGCAGTATCGCTTGTTCGGGCATCGGAAACCTCCGCCCGGGAGAACGGCAATCCCGCGAGAGGGTTCCCGCCGCCCGTCAGTGCCGGATCGATTTGACGATGTCGATGGCCCGGCGCAGCAGCGTCATCGAGGCCTCCAGCGTGCGGAACGCCGCATGGGCCGACAGCGTCACATTCTCCATGCGGGTGAGCGGGTGTTCGGCTGCCAGCGGCTCGGCGTGGAAGACGTCGAGCGCGGCGTGACCGATTTGTCCGCTGCCGAGCGACGCCAGCAGGGCGGCTTCGTCGACCAGTGCGCCGCGCGCGGTGTTGAGCAGAATCGCGCCCTTCTTCATCATTGCGATACGTCGGGCGTCGAGAAATCCGCGCGTCTCGTCGCCGAGCGTCAGGTGCAGCGAGACGATGTCGGAACGCTGCAGCAATTGCTCCAGGGCGACCAGAGCAACGGCCGCCTCGGGACGCGGCGTGCGATTCCATGCGATCACATTCATTCCGATGCCGCTGGCGATGCGCGCGACCTCGCTGCCGATTCCGCCGAGCCCGATCAGCCCGAGCGTTTTGCCGAAAAGCTGCATGCCTTCGAGCGGTTTCCAGGTGCCGGCGCGTACCGCGCGGTCCATGCGCGCAAGCTCCCGCGCGGCCGCGAACATCAGTGCCACCGTGTGTTCGGCGACTGCAGTATCGCCATAACCCTTGATGGTGTGCACGGTCACGCCGAGTTCCTTCAGCTCGGCGACATTCATATAGCTCGCCGCACCGGTGCCCAGGAACACGATGTGCTTCAGCGAACGGCATTGCGCGACGATCGGGGTCGGCATGTAGGAATGATCGTCCAGACACACGGTGTAGCCGTCGAGCAGAAGCGGCAAATCCTCGCTCCGGAACGGCTGCGTGTTGATCGCAATCGGCGGGTCGTCGTTGCGATGAACGCTGGAAAAAACCGGAGCGAGCTGGTGATTGCAGTCGATGAACAGGGATTTCATGGTTTTCGCATAGCGCGGATTCGTTCGGCCGTCACCCCGCATGCGGACACGGGATCAGCGTGCCACGATCGGCTGCGCTTCAAGCACCGGCTCTGACAGCGGCACGCCCGCGAACGGCGTTCCGTCCTCGAACCAGGATTTCGGCGCCGGCTGGCCCCACAGCGTCTGCCGCTGGGGATCTTGCAGCGACCAGCGCAACGGCTCGAGATCGGGGTCGACGGTGAGGTAATCGCTGGTGAACAGCTCCACGCGATGACCGTCGGGATCGCGTACATAAAGGAAGAAGGCGTTGGAAATCCCGTGCCGCCCGGGCCCGCGTTCCATGTTGGCGAGATAGCCGGAAGAGGCCATCACATCGCAAATGTTGAGGATGTCGAGCGCGCCGGCCGTCCACACACCGACATGATGCAGCCGCGGGCCGCGCCCGTTGGTGAAGGCGAGGTCGTGCACATTGCCTTTGCGGTGCATCCACACCGCCCACAGCCGCGGGTCGGACCCGTCGGTTTCGGTATATTCGGTGAGGCGGAAGCCGATCTCGTCAAAAAAGTCGTAGGAAGCCTGCACGTCCGGCGTGAAACAGTTGATATGGTCGATGCGCTGGATACGCGCGCCTTTGTGGGCGCCGAACTTGCGGATCATGCACTCCGCCTGATCCATGCGTGCGTAGAAGTCGAGCGGCATGCCGTGACAATCGGCGGTGCGCAGCGTGCGCCCCTGATATGGCATTTCGGGGAACGAGACCGGAAGGCCCTTGCGGCCAAACCAGAATGCGGCGCGGTCGAGGTCGTCCTCGCCCGCGAGTTTGAAGCCGAGCGCGCCCGCATGCGGAGCATCCGTCCTGTGCAGCACGATGCAGTGATGGTTGCGTTCCTCGAGCGCGCGCAGATAGAGAGCGTCCGCGGTTTCCTCCGTTGCGACAAAGCCGAGGCAGTCGACATAGAAAGCGCGGGCGCGCGCGAGATCGGACACCCCCAGCGCGACATGGCTTGCGCGCACGATGTTGAAAGGCGGGTTGGGGTTCGGCTTGCGGATGGGCATGGCGTTGGCGTAATCCGGCTTTCGGAAATCCTGTCGCTGCGATCCTGTAATTTCGATCCCGCTCCGGCGAACCCGCGTTTGCGATCCTGGATACGGCTTGCCTGGCGGCGGCCGGTGCCGGGACGGCGAATCTAACCGGCCCCGATCATCGGCACCGCGTGGGTGCCGAGCGCGATCGCAACGTTCTTGGTCTCCATGTAGAAATCGAACGAATAGTCGCCGCCGTCACGACCGATGCCCGAGGCCTTCATGCCGCCGAACGGGGTCGGCAGATGGCGGACATTCTCGGAATTGACCCATACCATGCCGGCTTCGATCTCCCGGGCCATGCGGTGCGCGCGGCCGACATCGCGCGTCCAGACATAGGCGGCGAGCCCGAAGCGTG
Source organism: uncultured Hyphomicrobiales bacterium (assembly GCA_964456755.1). GTDB lineage: Bacteria > Pseudomonadota > Alphaproteobacteria > Rhizobiales > Xanthobacteraceae > Pseudorhodoplanes. Next base: position 10,858 of record CAYWCE010000053.1, on the reverse strand, counting down.
TTTCGTTGGCGAGGCTGATCGCCTCCTGCTCGTCGGCAAACGGCATCATGGTGAGCACCGGCCCGAATATTTCCTCCTGTGCGATGCGCATGGCCGGCGTGGCATGTGTGTACAGGGTCGGCTCGACATAATTCCCCGCGCCCGGATGCATGCCGCCTTTGGCGCGTCCGCCGCCGGCAGCGATCGTGGCGCCTTCCCGGCGCGCGACATTGACGTAGCTCAGAACCTTCTCGACATGGTGCGGGTGGATCAGCGGGCCAAGCTCGGTCTGCGGATCGAGCGGATGTCCGACCCGGATTTTCGCCACGCGCTCGGCCGCCCGGCGCGCGAAGTCTTCATAGATCGGGGCCTGCACCAGGGCGCGGCTCGAAGAGGTGCAGCGTTCGCCGTTGAGCGAATAGATCATGAACAGGCAGGCATCGAGCGCGCGCTCGATATCGGCATCGTCGAACACGATCGCCGGATTCTTCCCGCCCAGTTCGAAATGCATTCGCTTCAGGGTGGGCGCTCCCTGCGCCATGATGGCGGAGCCGGTCGCGCTCTCGCCGACAAAACCGATCGCCTTGATGTCCGGGTGTTCGGTCAGGGCGCGTCCGCAATCCTCGCCAAAGCCGTGAACGACATTGAGCGCGCCGGCGGGGAGGCCGGCCTCCAGACAAATCTCGCCGAGCAGACTGGCGGAGAGCGGCGACCATTCCGCCGGCTTGTGCACGACCGTGCAGCCGGCGGCGAGCGCCGGGGCAATCTTCCAGGTCGAGAGCATGAAGGGCGTGTTCCACGGCGTGATCACGCCGACGGGTCCGATCGGCTGGCGCAGTGTGTAGTTGAGGTGGGTTTGCGTCGGCAGCGACAGGCCGTCGCCGGCGGAGGGCGCGCGGTCGGCATAGAAGCGGAAATTCTCTGCGCCGCGCAGCGCGGCTTTTGCCATGTAGCGGATCGGCTGACCGGTATCCATGCATTCGACATGCGCAATTTCCTCGGCGCGCGCTTCGATTGCGTCGGCGATCTTGTGCAGGATGGTGCGGCGCTGGTCGCCCGTCGTGCGGCCCCAGGCGGTGCGGAAGCACCTCATCGCCGCTTTGGCCGCACGGTCGATCTCCGGCGCGCCGCCGCGTGCAACGCGCGCAAGCGCGCTGTTGTCGACCGGCGAGAGCGTTTCGAATGCGGCGCCGGAACCCGCTTCCGGCTTTCCGTCGATCAGATGCGCGACGCATTCCTCGCGAAAACGCGCCAGATACCGGTCGGCGCGGGTGAGAGCCGAAGCAGGCGGGGAGGCGACCTGCGCTTGGCTCACGCCGCCTTCTCCGCCTTCTCGCGAATTGTGTTGCGGCGGAAGGTCATGTCGGGATCGATCTCGTGTACCTCCACCGTCAGCGCCAGCGGATGCCGGGCATAAGCGGGTTCCAGCCGGCCGTTTGCCGCCTCCAGCAAGGACTGGCCGAGCGCGTGGCGCTGCGCGCGCGTGCGGCCTTCGCGCAATCGCGCCGTGATATGCACAAAGGCATTATTCGGGTCGCCGTCGGCGACGCGGTAGACCTCGCGCCGCTCCGCGCGCGTGCGCACCGCCACCGTTTCCGCAAGTCCCGAATCGATCACGACCCGGTGCAGGTCCGCGGTCAGGGTGCCGATATCGATGCTGGTGTCGAGATTGCCGGAATATTCGACGATTACATGCGGCATGCCCGTTCTCCTGCCTGGTCGACCGATGCGGAAAGCGCGGCGTTGACGCGGCGTCCGCATCTCCTTAACATGTTAATCATTGTCGGCTTGGCTGCCGGCGTCAAGGCCGCCGCGACACCCGCAGGCGAAACGTTTCCGGGAATGCGACCATGCCGTTGCCGCTCGAACGCCTGAAGGGTTCGATTCCGCCGCTGATCACGCCGTTCCGCGCCGGGGCGGTCGACTTCGATACCTATGCGCGCCTGATCGAGCTGCAGATTGCGGAAGGATCGCACGGCATACTCGTCAACGGCACCACCGCCGAGCCCGCTTCGCTCACCGTCGAGGAACGCAACGGTCTCGTCAGTTTTGCCGTCGGGGCGGTGAAAGGCCGCGTGCCCGTCGTGGCGGCCACCGGTTCGCATTCGCTTGCGGAAACAAAAGCGCTCACCGACCACGCGGTGACGGCGGGTGCCGACGCGCTGCTGATCGTCACGCCCTATTACAGCCGGCCGCCGCAGCGCGGCATCGTGCAATATTATCTGGAAACGATACGCGGCCACGCCGTGCCTTGGATGATTTATCACATACCCGACCGTGCCGCAGTCAACGTGAGCGTCGACACGGTGAAGGAGTTGAAGGACAGGTCGCCGAATTTCGTCGGAATGAAGCATGCTTCGCCCGATCTCGATTTCGTCAGCGAGTGTCTTGCGGCCGTCGGTCGCGATTTCAGGATTTTTGTCGGCCTCGAAGATCTCTCCTTTCCGATGATGGCGCTCGGCGCCTGCGGTCTGATGAACGCGGTCGGCAATATCCGTCCGCGCCTGCTTGCGGATATGTGCGAGGCGGTCTGGCGCGGCGACCTCAAGGCGGCACAGGCGCTGCACAACCGCCTGCACGAAATCAACAAGGCGGTATTCTACGAAACCAACCCGATTCCGATGAAATATATGGCGCGCAGGCTCGGCATCGTCCCCGCAAACGAGCACCGTCTGCCGTTGCTGCCGGCCACATCCGAACTGGAGCGACGGCTTGACGGCGTACTGGTGCGTGCGGGCTTGCTCGCGCGCGAGGCTGCGGAATGAGACTGGCAAGCTTCGTCCATCGCGGGCGCGAAACGTACGGCGCGGTGAAGGACGACCATGTCGTCGACCTGCGGTCGCGGTTCCCCCGCCATCATACGATGCTCGATGTATTGCGCGCGGGAGCGCTCGACGAGGTGAAGGCGGAAGCCGGTGCGGTTCGCGCGGATTTTCCGCTCACGGATGTGGAGCTTCTGCCGCCGGTCGTGTTGCCGGAGAAGATATTGTGCGTAGGCGTCAATTATGGCGAGCGCAATGCCGAGTACAAGGACGGTTCCGAGGCGCCGAAATATCCGAGCCTGTTTTTCCGCACGTCCGGCTCTTTCGTCGGTCACGACGCGGCGATTGTGCGTCCGTCGGTCTCCGCCCAGCTCGACTATGAAGGCGAAATCGCGCTGGTGATCGGCAAAGGCGGCCGGCATATCCCGGCCGGCCGCGCGCTCGAGCACGTGGCCGCGCTCACCCTGTGCAATGAGGGCAGCGTCCGCGACTGGCTTCGGCACGGCAAGTTCAACGTCACCCAGGGCAAGAATTTCGACCGGTCCGGCAGCCTCGGTCCGTGGATGACCACCGTAGACGGCATCGATCTGGCGCAGCCGCTGCATCTGACCACGAAGGTCAACGGCGAGACGCGGCAGGACGACACGACCGGCAATCTGATTTTCAGCTTCGCCGATCTGATCGCCTATATCACCACCTTCACGACGCTCAAGCCCGGCGACCTGATTGTCACCGGGACGCCGACCGGCGCAGGGGCGCGGTTCGATCCGCCGCGCTGGCTGGCGCCGGGCGACGTGGTTGAAGTCGAGGTTCCGGAGATCGGCATTCTGCGCAACACAGTGGTCGCGGAAACATGAAGAACCCGACGCATGCCGCGCCCCTCCAGGGGCCGGGTCTACGGCATGAAGGACCGACGATGCGTCCCTTTCACCGCTCGCTGCCGATGCAGCTCATGCGCGCGCGCGAAACGGTGATGGCGCGGTTTCGGCCGCACCTGCATGCCCGCGGCCTGACCGACCAGCAATGGCGTATCGTCCGCGCGCTGAGCGAAGTCGATGCTCTCGATATCGTCGCGCTCGGTGAATTTTGCTGCATCCACCCGGCTTCGCTCTCGCGCATCCTGCCGAAGATGGAAGAAGAGGGGCTGGTCCGGCGCCGCGGCGACCGGTCCGACCAGCGCCGGCAGATCGTCTCGCTCAGCGCGCGGGGACGCCGTCTGTTCGCCGAGACGGCGCCGGAGTCGGAGGCGATTTACGCCGCACTTGCCCGTGCAATCGGGCAGCGGCGGCTCGAGGATCTTTATTCCGCGCTCGACCATATGATCGTTCGACTTGCCGACGAGCCTGTGAAAAACCGTCCGAAAACCGCGGCGGCACAACTGCGAATGGCTGCCAAACGTAGCCGCGCGTCTGCTACAAGGGCGGGATGACCGAGAAAACGCGAGCCGCATGTGTTGTGGGCTGGCCGGTGGAGCATTCACGCTCGCCGCTCATCCACAATTACTGGATCGGAAAATACGGAATCGAAGGGGAATATCGGCGCGAGGCGGTGCCGCCGGAACAATTCGCGTCCTTTGTCAGGGAACTCAGGCAGCGCGGTTATGTCGGTGCCAATGTAACGTTGCCGCACAAGGAAGCGGTGTTGGCGCTGAGCGAGCCGGACGACCGGACCAGGGCGGTCGGTGCCGCCAACACGCTTTGGTTCGACGGCGATACGCTACGTTCGACCAATACCGATGTCGAAGGCTTTCTTGCCAATCTCGACGAAGCGGCACCGGGGTGGGACAAGAAGCTCGACAATGCCGTTGTGCTGGGCGCCGGCGGTTCCGCGTGCGGCGTGATTTTCGGTCTGATCGAGCGGGGCGTGACGACAATTCGCCTGGTCAACCGCACGCTCGATCGCGCCGCCGCTTTGCAGGCGCGTTTCGGGGACCGCATCGTTCCGGTGGCCTGGAACAAGCGCAACGCCCAGTTGCCGGATGCCGGTCTTCTCGTCAATACGACCTCGCTCGGCATGACCGGACATCCGCGCCTGAGCGTCGCGCTGGAGAAGCTGCCGAAGAAGGCGGTAGTCGCCGATCTCGTCTACTCGCCGCTTCTGACTCCGCTGCTGAAAAAAGCCGATGTGCTCGGACTGCGCCGCGCAGACGGACTCGGCATGCTGCTACATCAGGCCGTGCGCGGTTTCGCATTGTGGTTCGGCGTGGTGCCGGAGGTGACGCTGGACGTACGCGCCCTGGTCGAGGCCGATCTGGGCGGGGCGAAGAAAAAATAATCAGTCTTCGCCCGCAATGTGCCGGCGCCGCACGCGCCGCACCACCCACCAGACGGCGAGCGCGGCGACAGGCACGAAGACGGACGTCACCGTCGAGGTTTCCGCATGCACGATCCCGGCGTCGTGCACGCCTTTCACCACATAGCCGAACAGACCGACTACGTAATAGGTGATGGCGGCAACCGAGAGACCCTCCACCGTAGCCTGCAGCCGTAGTTGCATGCGCGTGCGCTTGTTCATGCTCTGCAGCAGATCCTGGTTCTGCTGTTCGAGCGCCACATCGACGCGTGTGCGCAAAAGATTGGCGGCGCGTGCAAGCTTGCGCGAGAGGTTGGCCTGCCGCTCCTCGATGCTGACGCAGGTGCGCATGGCCGGCGCCATGCGCCGGGCGAGAAAGGCCGACCAGGTCGGCAGCCCTCCGACTTTGCGCTCGCCGACCGTCTGCAGGCGAAGCTGCACGATCTCGTAATAGGCGCGGCTCGCTCCGAACCGGTAAAGGCTGCCCGCCGCGCCCGCTTCCAGTTCGCTTGCCAGCGCGGTCAGCTCGTCGAGCAGATGCCGGTTGTCGGCAAGCTGGCGTGCCTCGCGTATCGCTCCGGTGACCTCGGTCAGCCGCCGCTCGATCCTGCCGATCGACGGTGCGAGCCTTTGCGCTTCCGGCAATCCGAGCAGCGCGAATGTCCTGTAGGTCTCCACTTCCAGCAACCGCTGCACCAGCGCACCCGCGCGTTCGGCGCCAAGCCCGCGGTCGACGACCAGAATGCGCACAAAGCTGCCCGGATCGGGCTGGAAATCCGTGGCATAGAGTGCGGTTGCGTCCGAGTTTTCCGCCGCCGCGAGACTGGCGCGGTCGAAATGCCGCTCCGGCGCCATGGCCGGACGCTGTTCGGCGATCAGATGTACGTCGATGGCGGCAAGCACCGGACCGGGCTGGCTGATGAGCGCCATGGGCGAGGCGAGCGAGGACGCGGGCGGATGAAACGGAGCGGCTGCCGTTTCTGCAGGAATCTCCCAGGTATAGGTGGTGAATTCGGAATGCTGCTCCCAGCGCAGCGTCGTCGTGCCGAAGGCGATGCGATGATGCTTCTCGCCGGGGCGCGGCGTCGCGAGCCCGCGCCGCTGGCACAGGTCGGTGAGCGCAAGCCGGTCGGCCTGCGCCGCTTCGGTTGCGGTCTGGAAAGCGAACAGCAGCACGCGGGCCGGCGCAGCGAGCGGCGTGAACGGTCGCGCATGCACCTCACCCAGCACGGTCGCGCGCAGGGGATGCGGCGCAAGCCGCGCGGATTCGCTGTCGCCGATCTTCACGTCCGTGGCCATGAAGCTGACGTTGCACGCCGCCTGGCGGATTGGCAACCGGCCTTCACACCGGCAGGGTGGCGCGGAAGCAGCTTTGCGTGCCTTCGCGCTCGGCGACGACGACGTCGCCGCCATGCAGGCGCGCGATCTGGCGTGCGAGCGCCAGCCCGAGGCCCGAACCCTTGCCATCGCCGAGCCGGTAGAACGGCAGAAAGACGCGTTCGCGCTGCGCCTGCGGCACCCCGCCTCCCGCATCGATGACGTCGATGACCGCATCGTCCGCCGCGCGCCGGATCGTGACGGATACCGGCGGCATGCCGTGCTTTCCGGCATTTTCCAGCAGATTGCGGATCATCCTTCGCAGCAATCGTGCATCGCCTTTGACCATGACGGTCTCGCCTTCCGCCGTCGTCCGGTCGTAGCGGGCGGCTTCCTCCGCTGCCAGCGCCAGCAAGTCGACGTCTTCCACAGTCTGCGGCGTCTTCGTCACGTCGAGCCGACTTGCCAGCAGGATTTCGTCGACGGTCGCGTCGAGTTCGGCGATGTCCCGCGCGATCTCCGTCTTGTATTTCGGATCGCGGTCGCGCTCGAACAGTTCAAGCCCGATACGGATGCGCGAAAGCGGGGTGCGCAGTTCATGCGAGGCATTGGCGAGCAGCAGCCGGTGTGCGTTCACCAGTTCCTCGATCCGCGCCGCCGCGCGATTGAAGCTTTCGGCGAGCCGCGCCACCTCGTCGCGACCCTCGACCTTAACGCGCGCTGCGAGGTTGCCCGCGCCAAGCGTCTCCACGCCTGCCTGCAGCCGTTCAAGCCGTCGTGTCAGCCCGCGCACAAACGGATAGGCGCAGCCGGCGATCACGAGCGCAATGCCGCCGAGCACGAAAATCAGTCCCGCCAGCGGATTGCGATGTCGCAACGGTGCGCGCACGACGATCCAGCGATCGTCCGGCAAACGGAATCCCCAGGCCGGACCGTGCGGGCCATAGAGCCAGCCGCCGCCCTCGCGCCAGGCATGCGGTCGCGGCAGCGGCCGGCCAATTTCGGCAACCGGCGCGAGCCGGCCGTCATACAGGGCAAGGTCGACTTGCAGGCGCCTGGCCAGCCGTTCCGCGGCCTCGCGCTGGAGCGTGTGCGGCGTATCGGCGGGCGGCAGTGCGGCGGCGGCCAGTTCGCCCGCCATCTCGAAGGCATGGATCCATGGCGGCGCGGGCGTGCCCCAGCGCCAGATACCGCCGGCGACGACGACGACGGCGAACAGGCTCGCAACGATGGTGAGATAGATTTTCTGGTAGAGGCGTTTCATGCGTGTGCCGCCGGCAGGAAATCAGGGGCTGCAACGGATCTGCGCCCTTCTCCAATTGCATGAAGCGGTCGCGCGCACGTCTGCACTGCGACTTACTCCTGCGCTCGTGCAAAAACATAACCAGCCCCGCGCACGGTGATGACCCGGCGCGGTTTCTTCGGATCGCCTTCGATCGCCGCGCGAATGCGCGATATATGCACGTCGATGGAGCGATCGAAGGCCTCCAGTTTTTCGCTGCGCACCAGGTCCATGATGGCCTCGCGCGAGAGCACGCGACCGGGATGCTGCGCGAGTGCATGCAGTAGCGCGAACTGGTGATCGGTGAGCCCGCATTCCTTGCCGTCGAGCCGCACCTTGCGGGCTCCGGGATCGATTTCCAGCCGGCCGAAAACGAGTATTCCCGACGAATTGTCGGTGCGCGCCCGGCGCAGGATCGCTTTCAACCGTGCCAGAAGTTCGCGCGGCTCGAACGGCTTGGGCAGGTAGTCGTCGGCGCCCATTTCCAGGCCGACGACCCGGTCCATCGCATCGCCGCGTGCCGTGAGCATCAGGATCGGGGTCGTTGCGCGGGCGCGGATTGCGCGGCAGACATCGAGTCCGTCCATATCCGGCAGCATCAGGTCGAGCACGAGCGCATCGAACGGCTCGCGCCCGTGCAGGGCGAGGCCGGTGCGGCCGTTGGGTGCAGCCGTGACACGGAAACCGGCATCGCCGAGATAGCTTTGCACCATCTCGGCGAGCCGTCTGTCGTCTTCGATCAGCAGGATACGGTCAGCCACGGTTCGATCTAACCACGCCGCCAGCCGTGCCAGTAGCCCCCCATCGGCGGGACGTGGTCGTTGAGCTTCTTGCGCTGCTCGGGGGTGAGCACCTCGGCTGCGTCCGCGAGCGCCTGCGAAATGCGCTTGGATACGCTGTCGGCAAGCGCGATCTGTTCGGTACGCAGCTTTTCCAGCTCGGCGCGGTCGACCGTCGGCTGAGTGAGGATGTCACGTGCCTTCATGCGGGCGGTCCAGGCCTTCTCGCGCGCCGGCAGGACGTCGTTCACCGCCGTTTTCATCATTGCGCGCAGCTTGTCCTGCTGCTCGGCGGTGGCGTCGATTTCGACCGCGAGATGCCGCACCATGCGATCGGCGCGGTCCTCGATGCGGGTGTGGCTCATCGGTCCGCCCATGAAGCCGCCATGCCAGCCATGTCCGAACGGGCGCGGGCCGCTCGCCGCCTTGGTGATCGCGGCGCCGGCAAGGGCCGCGACAAGCACGACCGCGGCGATGGCCAGGACGCGGCGGAAGCCGGACCTGGGCCGTTGCGGGGCAGTGTGGCCGGATTCGGCCGGGGAAGATTCGTTCATCTCTGTCTCCGTTAAAATTGGGACCGGAGATCGCTCCCCGGCATGCCCAATGTCGGAGACCGCCGTTTCCGCCGCTTGTCCCGTATGTAAAGTTTTGTAAAGGCCGCGCGCGCCGGCGTCACCGGTTGCTCTGCCAGTCGTGCAGCACCTGCGGCCCGATATCGGCGACGCTGCGCGTACCGGTCAGCGCCATGGTCACGGCAAGTTCGTTGCGCAGACATTCGATCGCCTTGAGCACGCCGGCCTGTCCTCCGGCGCCCAGGCCCCAGACGAAGGGCCGGCCGATCAGGCAGCATTTGGCGCCGAGTGCGAGTGCGCGCATCAGGTCGGTGCCGGTGCGGATGCCGCCGTCGAACAGGATGTCGAGGTCGGAGCCGACCGCGTCGGCGATTTTCGGCAGCATCGAAATCGACGAAGGTGCGCCGTCAAGTTGGCGGCCGCCGTGATTGGAAACGACGATGCCGTCGGCGCCGACATCGCGCGCGATGCGCGCATCCTCGATGTCGAGAATACCCTTGACGATCAGTTTGCCGGGCCACTGGCTCTTGATCCACTCCACGTCTTTCCAGTTCAAGGCCGGGTCGAACTGCTCGTTGGTCCACTGCGCCAGCGAATTGACGTTCTCCATGCCTTTCACGTGACCGGCGATGTTGCCGAAGGTTTTGCGCTTGGCAAACGCGACGCTGGCGATCCAGCGCGGCTTGGTTGCGACATCGATGATGTTGGACAGCTTGATCTGCAGCGGAACGGTCAGGCCGTTACGAACGTCGCGATGGCGTTGTGCGAGAACCTGCAGATCGACGGTGAGCACCAGAGCATTGCAATTGGCCGCGCGTGCGCGCGCCAGCAGGCTCTTGATGAATTCACGGTCGCGCATGACGTAGAGCTGAAACCAGAACGGCTTGCCGGTTGCCTCTGCCACGTCCTCGATCGAGCAGATCGACATGGTCGACAGCGTGAAGGGAATGCCCATCTCACCGGCGGCACGGGCGGCGAGGATCTCACCGTTGCCGTGCTGCATGCCGAGCAGGCCGATCGGTGCGATCGCAAACGGCATGGCGATTTTCTGACCGACCACGGTCGTCGACAGATCGCGCTTGTCGACGTCGACCATGACACGCTGGCGCAACCTGATCTTTTCGAGGTCGGCGCGGTTGGCCCGCAGCGTTTCCTCTCCGTAGGAGCCGCTGATGGCGTAGTCGTAAAACGCGCGCGGTACCCGGCGTCGGGCGAGCACGCGCAGGTCGTCGATACAGGCAATGTTCTTCATTGTGCCGCAGACCGCAGGATCGATGACATCGCCTAGCACATTTCCCGATCCTGCAAAATCAGGCCGGGAACGAAGCGCAGGCCCGGGCGTTATTTCTTCCGGTCGCCTGAATTCATCGATCACCATGGAGAACCGGCATGGACGGCCACAAGATTTCCGGCAAGGAAGGCACGCCGGAAGGCGTCGACGAGACGGCAAAGTCAGCCGAACAGAAGCGCCTGGAAAAATCGCTCGAGGAGGGCCTGGAGGAAAGCTTCCCCGCTTCCGATCCGGTCAATGTCACGCAGCCGCCCCCGTCACGGCAGGACAAAAATGACAGGAAGAAACGGCAAAAAAGCTGATGGACGGCCTCGACGCCCCGCCCTATAACCGCCGGCCTTCGGGCCGGCGGTTTAGCATGTCGGGCAAAATTCCGCCGGCCTGCAACGAATGATCACATTTTTTGAACGCGGTTGGAGTATGCTGCCATGCTATCCGCATGCGGCAGGCGGGTGGGGGTTCCGGCGTTATGGTTCGCAAGTTTTTCGGTACTGACGGCATTCGGGGGCGCGCCAACGGGGTCATCACTCCGGAACTGGCGTTAAAGGTCGGGCAGGCGGCCGGGCTGGCATTCCAGCGCGGCG
>CAYWCE010000052.1:658-19086 GCA_964456755.1 uncultured Hyphomicrobiales bacterium | reverse complement strand
CCAAGGTGCTGGCCCAAACGCTCGGTCGCCGGCTGATCCGCCTGCAATGTTATGAAGGGCTCGATGTGTCGGCGGCGGTCTATGAATGGAATTATGCCGCGCAAATGATTGCGATCCGGCTCGCCGAGGCGGAAGGAAACCGGGACCGCGAGCGGCTGGAGCATGACATTTTTTCGGAACGGTTCCTGATCAAGCGTCCGCTGCTGCAGGCGCTGGAGCCGGACACCGCAGGGCCGCCGGTGCTGCTGATCGACGAACTCGACCGGACCGACGAGGCGTTCGAGGCCTATCTGCTCGAAGTGCTGGCCGATTTCCAGGTCACCATCCCGGAGATGGGAACGGTGAAGGCCGGGCAGCCGCCGATCGTGATCGTGACATCGAACCGCACGCGCGAAATCCACGATGCGCTGAAGCGGCGTTGCCTCTATCACTGGGTCGGCTATCCGGATGCCGCGCGCGAGCTTGCCATCGTCAAGACGAAACTGCCCGCAGTCGCGGAAAGGCTGTCGCGCGAGATCGTGCATTTCGTGCAGCGTCTGCGCAAGGAAGACCTGTTCAAGTCGCCGGGCGTTGCCGAGACGCTGGACTGGGCCTCCGCCTTGTCCGAACTCGACGTTGTCGCGCTCGATCCGGCGACGGTGTCGGACACGCTCGGCGTGCTGCTGAAATACCAGGACGACATCGCCCGCCTGGGCAGCGGCAAGGTCAACCATTTGCTGAACGACGTGCGCGCCGAATTGCGCGCGGCGGAGTGACCGAACGACCTGGAGATAACGGGTTATGCCGACCATCGAAGGTCGCCTTGCCGAAAACATCGTCTACTTTGCGCGCGCGCTGCGCGCGGCCGGCATTCCGCTCGGGCCGCGCTCGGTGATCGATGCGCTCGATGCCGTGCAGGCGGCAGGAGTGGGCACGCGCGAGGATTTCTACTGGACGCTGCATGCCGTGTTCGTCAAGCGGCATGAGCATTCGGCGCTGTTCGACCAGGCGTTCCGGATTTTCTTTCGCAAGCGCGCCTATCTCGAGCGCCTGCTCACGATGATGATGCCGCAACTGCAGGCGCCGACCGAACAAAAGACGCCGCCTGCCTCCCAGCGGGTGCTCGATGCCCTTTTTTCCGGCATCGGCGACCGCATCGAGCGGAAGAAATCCGAAATGGAAATGGACATGCGGCTGACCGTGTCCGACCGCGAGGTGCTGGAAAAGAAGGATTTCGCGCAGATGAGCGCAGCCGAAATCGCGCAGGCGAAACAGGCAATCAGGCGTCTCGTCCTTCCGCTCGACGCGGTCAGGACGCGCCGCCTCGCCGCCGCACGTCGCGGGCGGCTGATCGACATCCGCCGCACCCTGCGCGCCAGCATGAAAGCAGGTGGGGCGATGATCGACGTCAAATATCTCGGTCCCAGGACGCGCATGCCGCCGGTCGTGGCGCTGCTCGATATTTCCGGATCGATGAGCCAGTATACCCGCTTGTTCCTGCATTTTCTGCACGCGGTAACCGATGCACGCAAGCGCGTCTCGACCTTCCTGTTCGGTACGCGGTTGACCAACGTGACGCGTGCGCTGAAGGAGCGCGATCCCGACGACGCACTTGCCGCCTGTTCGGTCAGCGTGCTTGACTGGTCGGGCGGCACGCGCATCGGCACCTCGCTCGCAGACTTCAACAAATTGTGGGCGCGACGCGTGCTTTCGCAGGGCGCGATCGTGCTTCTGATTACCGATGGGCTCGAACGCGATCCCGGCGACCGGCTCGGCTTCGAGATGGATCGCCTGCACCGCTCCTGCCGGCGCCTGATCTGGCTCAATCCCCTGTTGCGTTTCGAGGGTTTCCAGGCCCGGGCGGGCGGCATCAGAACCATGCTGCCGCATGTTGACGAATTGCGGCCCATTCACAATCTTGAGTCGATGGAAGAACTGTGCCGGGCGTTGTCGGAGGCCGACGGCCGCACCGGACGCGAACTGCTCCTGCAGGTCGCTTGAAAAAGGCAGGTCAATTCATGCTCGCACGCGACGAAGACATACTCAAAGCCGCCGAAGACTGGCGCAAGGCAGGCCGCGGCGTCGCTGTGGCGACGGTGGTGGAAACCTGGGGCTCCGCCCCGCGCCCGGTCGGGGCCAATCTGGTCATCGACGAACAGGGCAACTTCCTCGGCTCGGTTTCCGGCGGCTGCGTCGAAGGCGAGGTCGTCGCGCAGGCCCTGGATGTGATCGAGACCGGCAAGCCGAAGACGCTGGAATTCGGCGTTGCCGACGAGACGGCGTGGCGCGTCGGCCTGTCCTGCGGCGGCACCATTCGCGTTTATGTGGAGCGGGTCGAGTGAAGCTCGAACTTCTCGCCGTGCTGAATGCCGAGCGTGCCGCGCGCCGCGCGGTTGCGGTCGTTACGGGCATCGGTAGCGATGTGCAGCGGCTGGTGCGTGCCGCGGACGTTGCCGCCGATCCGCTGGCCGCGGTGCTGAAGGCGCATTTGCGCAGCGGCAGGAGCGGCATGGAGGAAACCGGCGAAGGCCGTGTGTTCGTTACCGTGCATGTGCCGCCGCCGCGTCTGGTGATCGCCGGCGCCGTGCATATCAGTCAGGCGCTGGCGCCGATGGCGAAGCTGCTCGGCTACGATGTGGCGATCGTCGATCCGCGCACCGCATTCGCCACGCCCGAGCGTTTTCCCGACATGCGCCTGATCGCCGAATGGCCGGACACGGCGCTGCCGCCCCTGAACCTCGACCGCTACACGGCCTTTGTCGCGCTCACGCACGATCCCAAGATCGACGACCCTGCACTCGTGCATGCGCTGCGTAGCGAGTGCTTCTATGTCGGTGCGCTCGGATCGCGCAAGACGCATGCGCGTCGTCTGGCGCGGCTGATAGAACAGGGCGTGAGCGAGGAAGCGACAGCCCGCATTCATGCGCCGGTCGGACTTGCCATCGGCGCCGTGTCGCCCCCGGAGATTGCAGTTGCCATCATGGCGCAGATCGTCGCAAGCCTGCGTCTCGATCCCTCGGCAGACATGAAGGCGCCGATGACGGCGGACAGCGCGGCATGAAATTCGGCACCGTTCCGCTGCAGGAGGCGCGCGGCGCGACTGCGGTCCATACCATCCGCAGGGGCGGCGTCACGCTGAAAAAGGGAACAGTCGTCGGCGATGCCGAGATCGCGGCCCTCGAAGCGGCCGGGATCGGCGAAATCGCAGTGGCAAGGCTGGAGCCGGGCGATGTGCCGGAGGACGTCGCCGCTGCCGGGATTGCAGCGGCGCTTGCGGACGGCGCGATCGCCGCCGACCGCGCGTTCACCGGACGCTGCAATCTGTTTGCGCGAGAGGCAGGCGTGCTCGTTGTAAGCCGGCCGGCGATCGACGCAATCAACCGTATCGACGAAGCGATCACCGTCGCCACGTTGCCCGCCTACAAGCCGGTGGTCGCCGGGGAGATGATCGCCACGGTGAAAATCATTCCGTTCGCCGTCTCCGGCCGGATCTACGATCGCGCACTTGCCGCAGCCGCCCAGGGTAGACCGCTCGTTCGCGTTGCGCCCTATCGCATCCGCAAGGTCGGCATCGTTTCCACGCTGCTTCCGGGTCTCGCCGACAAAGTGATCGACAAGACGCTGGCAATCACCGAAGACCGGCTGTCGCCTGCGGGTGCGGCCATCGTCTGGCAAAAGCGGATTCCGCACGCGCAGGCCGATTTGGCCGCGGCGCTGGCCGATGCGTTTCGTGCCGGGGCGGAACTCGTAATCGTATTCGGCGCCTCGGCGATCGCCGACCGGCGCGACGTGATTCCGGCTGCGATCGAGGAAGCCGGCGGGCGCATCGAGCATTTCGGCATGCCGGTCGATCCCGGCAATCTGATGCTGATCGGCGACATCGACGGCCGCACGGTGCTCGGTGCGCCCGGCTGCGCACGCTCGCCGAAAGAGAACGGATTCGACTGGGTGCTGATGCGGCTGCTTGCCGGATTACCGGTCACGCGCGAGGACGTTACCGGCATGGGCGTCGGCGGGCTGTTGATGGAAATTGTGACCCGCCCGCAACCGCGCGGAGAGCCGAACGTCCCCGAAGGCCGCCGCGTCGCCGCCATCGTGCTGGCAGCCGGCCGCTCCACGCGCATGGGCGGGCCGAACAAGCTGCTGGCCGAAATCGGCGGCCGGCCGCTCGTGCGCATTGCGGTCGAAGAGGCGCTGTCCTCCGCCGCAAGGCCGGTGATCGTGGTGACCGGCCATCAGCACGAGCGCGTCGAGGCCGTGCTTGCCGGTCTCGATGCGACCGTGATCCACAATCCGCAATTTGCGCAGGGGTTGTCCACTTCTCTGCAGGCAGGCCTTGCCGCGTTACCCTCCGATGCGGATGCGGCGGTGATCATGCTCGCCGATATGCCACAGGTCGATAGCGCCCTGATCGACAGGATGATTGCCGCATACGATCCCCAGAAGGGCGCGCATGTGGTCGTGCCGACCGTCGCCGGCAAGCGTGGCAACCCGGTGTTGTGGTCGCGCCGCTTCTTCCCCGATCTGCTTGCGCTGCAAGGCGATGTCGGCGCCCGCCATCTGATCGGCCGCTATCCCGAGGCAGTGACGGAAGTCGCGGTAGACGGTCGGGCGGCGTTTGCCGACGTCGACACGCCGGATGCGCTGCAGGCGCTGCGCGCCGAGCTGGAACGCCGTTGAGCCGCGCTTGTGCCGCTCTTTCCCGCGCGCCCCGTACTTTCCCACTATCCATGCGATTGATCTTGTCCGCGACTCACGGCTAGCTCACGGCGGGGAGGGGGACATGAGCGCAATCCGGCAGGTGGCCTGCCTTGCGGCCGCACTACTTGCATTCGTGCATATCGGCGTCCGCAGCGGTGACGCCGCCGGCGCCTTTGCGGTCGGCGATTGCGGTGCCTACGGCCATGCTATCGATTTTCCGACCCAGGCAGCCGCACGCCAGGCCGCGCTGGCGCAATGCGGCGGGCAATGCCGTGTCGTTACCGACATGCGGAAAAGCTGCGCGGCTTTCGCCATCGATGCGCGTAATGTCTGCGGCGCGCATGGCTATGCCGCCGACGCCCGGCTCGGCCGCGCGCAGAACACCGCGCTGCGCTATTGCTACCAATATGGCGGCCGGGAGTGTGTGATCCGCGCCTGGGCCTGCGACGGGTCCGGCGGATAAGTCGCTGATATCAAAAGAAAATTGTAAGGCTCGGCAGTGCCGCGCGGCCGGGCTTGCCATTTGGCGCGCCAGCCCTAATATGACTGACCAGTCAGTCATAACAGGCGAGGCGCAGATCATCGATGACTTCGGGCTCCGGAGCGGCAAGGACCAAACCGGCACGCGCAGGCGGCAGCGCGCGCGCAACGAAAACGGTCACCGGAAAATCCACCGGTTTGCGCGCGACCCGCGGCGTGCAGCGCCGGCAAGCCATCCTCGATGCCGCACTTGAGGAATTTGCCGACAACGGTTTTGCGGCGACGCGGCTCGACGATGTCGCGCGCCGGGCGGGCATCGCAAAAGGGACGATCTACCTTTATTTCCGCGACAAGGAGACGCTGTTCCGGGACTTGATCCGCGCAATGTTTGCGCCGGTCGTTCAGGCGATCGAGGCCTTTCCCCGGGAGGGCCAGCCGGTGCGCGCAACCTTCGAGCGATTGATCGACTTCTTCCTGCGCGAAGTTCTCGCGACCCGGCGCAAGGATGTGATCCGGCTGGTAATCGCGGAAGGTTCGCGATTTCCGAAACTTGCCGAAATTCACCACCGCGAGGTGGTCGAACGCGTGATGGCAGCCATGAGCGAACTGATGGCGCGCGGCGTCAATAGCGGCGAAGTGCGCTCCGATGCCTATGCGCGCTTCCCGCAACTCTTCGTCGCGCCCGCGCTCGTCGCGGTCATCTGGAGCGGCTTGTTCAATCGCTTTGCGCCGCTCGATGCCGGCGCCATGCTGCGCGCGCATCTCGACATCGTTTTCGGCAAGAGGCCCGTGTCATGACGCCGACCTCGCGCGCTCTGGCCCGGCTGGCCGCTCTCGGCCTGGCTGTCCTGATTGCGGGATGCGACAGGGCACCGGATCATATCTATCAGGGCTGGATCGAAGCCGACCTGATCTTTCTCAGCCCGGACGAGCAGGGTCGTGTAGAAGGCCTGTTCGTGCGCGAAGGCGACACCGTCGAAAAAGACAAACCGGTTTTTGCACTCGATTCGGATTTGCAGCGGGCCGATCTCGCCATCGCCGAAGCGGCCAATGCCAATGCAAATCAGGCATTCGATCGCGCCCGGCAATTGCTGAAATCGGCGTCCGGCACGCAACGCGATTTCGACGCGGCCGAGGCCGCATTGCGCCAGACACAGGCCCAGGTCTCCGCCGCGCAGACACGGCTCGCGCGCCGCAGGCTGTCGAGTCCGGTCGCCGGTGTGGTCCAGCAGGTCTATTACCGGCCCGGCGAAACCGTAACGGCCGGCCGGCCTGTCGTTGCCATCCTGCCGCCGGGCAATGTCAAGGTGCGTTTCTTTATTCCGCAGCCGGTGCTGGCGCGTATCGGCATCGGCGATACGGTGCAGGTGCGCTGCGACGGTTGTCCCGCGCAAATCGATGCGCGCATTTCGTTCATCGCCCGCACCGCCGAGTTTACGCCGCCGGTGATTTTCAGCGAGGAGGAGCGCGCCAAGCTCGTTTATCTCGTCGAGGCGGCGCCGGCGCAGCCTGACGCCCTGCGCGTCGGACAGCCGGTCAGCGTCGCCGTCACCCCGCGCGGAGGGCCGCAATGAACGCCGCCGCCGACATCGCCATCGACGTGCGCGGATTCACCAAGTCGTTCGGCGACAAGACGGTCGTGCGCGATTTGTCGATGCAGGTGCGGCGCGGCGCAATCTACGGATTTCTCGGACCCAACGGCTCCGGCAAAACCACGACGATCCGCATGCTGTGCGGATTGCTGACGCCGGATCGCGGAGAGGGCACGTGTCTCGGCTATGACATCCGCACCGAGGCGGACCGGATCCGCCTGCATGTCGGCTACATGACGCAACGTTTCAGCCTCTATCAGGATTTGTCGGTGCGCGAAAATCTCGAATTCGTGGCACGGCTCTACGGCGTATCCGATCCGCCGCGCGCGGCGCGCGAGGTGATCGGGCGGCTTGGACTGAACGGGCGTGAGACGCAGCTTGCCGGCCTGCTGTCCGGCGGCTGGAAGCAGCGGCTTGCGCTCGGCGCCTGCATGCTGCCCAGCCCGCAATTGCTGCTGCTCGACGAGCCGACCGCCGGCGTCGATCCAAAGGCGCGGCGGGAATTCTGGAACGAGATTCATGCGCTCGCAGCGCAAGGCCTGACGGTGCTCGTCTCCACCCATTACATGGACGAAGCCGAGCGCTGCCATGAGATCGCATATATCGCATATGGCAGCCTGCTGACTCACGGCAGCGTCAGGGACGTGGTCGCACAGTCGGCGCTCACCACCTATACGGTAAGCGGGGCCAATCTCAACGGCCTGCTCGGCGAACTGAAAGACAAGCCGCATATCGATATGGTGGCGCCTTTTGGCGCGAGCCTGCATGTGTCAGGCCGCGACGCGGCGGCGCTGGAACGCGCGATCGGGCCCTACAGAAACGATCCGTCGCTCGCCTGGGAGCGCACGGAGCCGTCGCTGGAAGACGTGTTCATCGATCTGCTGGCCCGTGCGCGGGACAACTTTCAATGAGTTCGGGAATGTCGACCTTTCCCGGATTCTGGCGCCGCACGCGTGCGATGATCGTCAAGGAGTTCATCCAGCTTCGCCGCGACCGCGTGTCGTTTGCCATGATCGTGATGATCCCGCTGATGCAGCTCATTCTGTTCGGCTATGCGATCAACACGACGCCGCGCAACCTGCCCACCGCCGTGTTGCTGCAGGAGCACAGCGATCTCGGCCGCTCGATTCTGCAGGCCATGCGCAATACGCGCTATTTCGATGTTGTGGTGCAGGCGCGCGATGCCGGAGAATTCGACCGCCTGCTCGCCTCAGGCCGGGTTCTGTTCGGGGTGGAAATTCCGCGCGGTTTCGAGCGCGCCGTGCGGCGCGGCGAACGGCCGGCCCTGCTGGTCGCCGCCGATGCGACGGATCCGGTGGCTTCGGGTTCGGCGCTCGGTGCGCTCGGCCGGATCGTACAGTCCTCTTTGCAGCACGACCGCGGACTGCCGCAACAGGGCGAGGCGCTTTTCGAGATCCGCCAGCATGCCCGCTACAATCCGGCTGCCTCCACATCGCTCAATATCGTGCCCGGTCTCGTCGGCACGATTCTCACCATGACCATGCTGATATTCACCGCGCTGTCGGTAACGCGGGAGATCGAGCGCGGCACGATGGAAAGCCTGCTGTCGATGCCGATCACGCCGCTGGAAATCATGCTCGGCAAGATCGTGCCCTACATCATCGTCGGGTTCGTGCAGGCGACGCTGATCGTTGCGACCGGCGTGCTGCTGTTCGGGGTTCCCGTACTCGGCAGCCTGTGGCTGCTGGCGGCGCTGAGCACCCTGTTCATCGCCGCAAACCTGTCGATCGGCTATACCTTCTCGACGCTGGCGCAGAACCAGTTGCAGGCCGTGCAGATGTCGATGATGTTCTTCCTGCCCAACATTCTTCTGTCCGGCTTCATGTTTCCGTTCGCCGGCATGCCGGTCTGGGCGCAATGGATCGGCGAGTGTCTGCCGCTCACACATTACATTCGCATTGTCCGCGCCATCATGCTGAAGGGAACTGCCATCGGCGACCTGCATTACGACTCGCTGGCTCTGTTCGGTCTGATGCTGTTGGCGATGACGATTGCGGTCACGCGATTTCGTCGTACGCTGGATTAGACGATCGTCGGCAGCGTGCCGATGCGGCCGGTCCGCACGTCGGCTGCCGGAATCGTCCGATTTAGTCGCGGCGCAGAAATCCGAAGCGCGCATAAAGGCCGTCGCGACGGTCGCTGTCGGTCGACCAGCCGATCCCGGCGGACAATTCGGCGTCGGCGACGTACCAATCCGTCAGATGCAGTCCGATGCGCCATTGCCGGTAGGAATCCCTGCCGGAAAAGGCCTGCAGCTCGGGCCCGGCAAAGCCGCCGTTTTCGACCTTGCGGCCAAAGGCGATGCGGCCGGACAGACTCGGACCAACCGTGGACACCGAGACATCGGCGGAAGCCATCGTGTAATGATTGGGTTGGTACCACAGCTCGATGCCGCTGCGCAGTCCGGTCTTGTTTCCGCGCAGGCCGGAGGCGGGATCGTCCGGCAAGAGCCGGTGCCGTTGCATGTCGAGGCCCGCAAAGACGGTCGCGGTGACCGGTCCGGCACGCATGCGCCATCCCGGAAGCACAAAGACGGCGGTCTGGCGGCCGGTCACTTCGACCCCGCCGAGCGCGCCCGAGCGGTAGCGGTACATGCCGCTGCCAATCAGAAGCTTGAGCGCAAAGCCCGGCGCGTCGATGCCGCCCGGAGACCACAAAATTCCGCCGTGCAAGAACGCGCCGTCACGCCAGATGTCGGTGCCTGCGAAAAGTAATGTGCGCGAAACCTCGCCGCTGCCGATCGACTCCGCAGCGCTCCTGCCGGCAGAAACAAGTGTTATGGCCGCAGCCAGCAGCGTGGCCGCAGCGACCCCCCGCACGCGATACATGGAAAATACTCGCGAACACGAGTCGGCAGGTTACGCAGCCACGACCCGCACAATTCTAGGCAGAGGGCTCGGTCCGTTCCAACCGGAAATCGAGCGATTGCGTCAATCAGGCGCGGCGCGCCAGTCGGCTCGGCGCCTCGCCAAAGCTGCGCCGCACCATCGCCGCAAACGCACTCGGACTGGCATAGCCGACTGCGGTCGCCGCCGATCCGACGGGCGCGCCGCCCGACAGGCGCGCAAGTCCGTCCACCGCCCGCAATCGTGCGCGCCATTCGGCGAAGCTGAAACCGGTTTCCGCTCGAAACAGCCGTGCCAGCGTGCGGCGGCTGGCGCCCGCCCGCTCCGCCCACTGGTCGAGCCCGTGATCGATCTGCGGCGCGGCAAGCAACTGGCGGGCGACGCGCAAGGCGCGCGGATCGCGCGGCATCGGCAGAGCCAGGCGGCGCTCCTGCATCGTCGCCAATTCCGCAAGTATCATTTGTGCAATCAGGCCGCCGCGTCCGGCCTCGTCATAGTCGAGCGGTTCTTCGAGCGCGGCCAGGATCAGTTCGCGCAGCAAACCGCCGATCTCGATCAGGAGCGGACGCGCCGGGAGGGCCGTGCACCGGCCGGCCTCGATATAGACCGTGCGCATTTCCAGATGGCCGCGGATCGACATGCCGTGCGGATATTGCGGTGGCATCCACAAAGCGAGGGCCGGCGGCACGATCCAGGCCGCTTCCGCCGTTTCCACCCGCATGATGCCGGATACCGCATGGATCAGCTGGCCGCGGCGATGGATATGCAGCGGAATTTCGTCGGCGTCGTTCCAGGACTTGGCCATGGCGGCCACCGGCCGGGGGGCATCGTCCAGATTGCGGCGATAGACGGGGCGAAGGGGTGTGCTCATTCGGGAAGGGCTCGGCCGCGAAGGGCGGGCAATGGCCCGATTGCGATGAAAATCGACTGAACATCGCGTTCTGGCAAGAGGTAAACTATAGGCGAATCCGGCATCGGCGGCCTGCAGCGGCCGAACAGGGCAAAAAGACACATGAAATCAAATGCTTCGATCCTCCCCGCGGACGGCACCAAGGTCACCATCGGGTTCCTGAATTGGGCGCATGCGCTCGACCACTATGTGATGCTGATTTTCCCAACCGTGGTGATCGGGCTGGAGGCGATCTACGGCCGCTCCTATGCCGAACTGATCGCGCTCGGCACCGCTTCGTTCGTCGCCTTCGGCGTATTCTCGCTGCCCGCGGGCTGGCTCGCCGATCGCTGGAGCCGCCGCAACATGATGGCGCTGTTCTATGTCGGCTGCGGCGCCTCGCTGGCAGCGGCCGCGCTGTCGCCCAATCTGGTCATGCTCGCCATATCGCTGTTCGCGCTCGGGATGTTCGCGGCAATCTATCATCCGGTGGGTATGGCTATGCTGATCGAAGCCTCCAAGGCGCGCGGCCGCACACTCGCCTTCAACGGCGTTTGCGGCAATCTCGGCGCAGCGCTCGCCGCCGGCGTCACCGCCGTTCTCGCCTCCTGGCTCGGTTGGCGCGGAGCCTTCATGGTGCCGGCCGTGCTCTGCATTGCCACCGGCATCGCCTACATGATGATCACGCCCGGCGACCGTCACGAGGCCGCGGGCCGCAAGTCGGCGCCGGAAGTGCGGCTGTCGATGCGCGCAACGATCCTGATGTTTTTCTGCTTCTTCATCGTCGCCGTCACCGCGGGCCTCGCCTTCAACATCGTTTCGGTGGCGCTGCCCAAAATCGTCGACGAACGGCTGGGAGAGGGTATTTCGCTGATGATGGTCGGCGGGCTGACCACGGCGGTCTTCATGTGCGGGGCGCTGGCACAGCTTGCGGTCGGCCGGCTGACCGAGAGATTTTCGCCGCACATGCTGTTTGCGATCATCGTCGTGCTGGAATTTGCGGGCATAGTCTGGGCCGCGCACGCCACCGGGATCGTGCTGCTGTTTGCGCTTGCACTGGCCATGGGCGCGATCTACGGGCAGGTGACCGTCAACGACATGGTGCTGGCACGTTATACGGCCGACGCTTGGCGCGGCCGCGTCTATGCGGTTCGCTATTTCCTGATTTTCGTGACCTCCGGCGCAGGCGTCGCGCTGATCGCCTATTTGCACAGCCGCGGCGGATTCGATCTGGTGCTGTCGGCGACCGCAGGCGTTGCCTTCGTCCTCATGCTCGGTGTCATCGGTATTGTCGCGGTGATCAGGTCCGCAGACGCGAAACCGGTGCCGGCGGTGCAGCCCGCCGAATAGCCGCCGATGCGTCAGGCCGCACGCAGCCGCGCAATTTCCCGGTCGCGCTCGGCAAGCGCCTGCTCCAGACGTCCGATATTGTCGAACAGGCGCGCGCTCGACAGGCGGAGGAAATAGAAACCGAATTTCGGATTCTGGAAATAGAGCTGTTCGATCTTGTCGTAACCGATTTCCAGCAGCTTTCCCGATTCCTTGCAGACCAGCGTCTGTGTGCGCATCCGTTCCGGCGCCAGCATGCCAAGTTCGCCGACCACGGTTCCCGGCTCGACGTCGATGCCGAATTCCTCCAGATGCAGCCGGCCGGATACGACAAAATAAAGATGGTCGGCCCGATCGCCCTTGCGGAAAAGAACGTCGCCGGCGGAGACCTCGCGCGCCTTCATGAACGGCTTGAGCCAGTCCATGGAGAGGGTGCTCCGGCTTGCTTCCTCCACCTGCCGCACCAGCTTGAGCATTTCCAGCAGACGATAGATGTTGAGCGGAAACAGGATGCCGTGCAGGATGACGATAGGAAGGCCGCCGATCAGCAATCCATATCCTGCAAACGCGACATTGCTCAAAATACCGGTGACGCGCAGCGGAACCATCGTCCGCATCGACAGCGAGACAATGACCAACGCAGCGGCGATCCAGCCGGTGACGGTGATGAAATCCACGGGCATTCCCCCAGTTCGAGTTCCCTTGAGCCGGAGCATCGGCGCAGGGACCGGATGCGATCCGGAACGATACTCATGCAGCAGGCGGGGTCAAATGCCTGACCGATGCAGGGATGAATCCCGTCAAATTCTCGGCGATGCTCTTGCGATGGCAGCAATTCACGTCGCGCTCGAAGCAGAGCAGGCACACCCTGCGTCCCGAACGCAGCAGCGCGGCGATCTCGTTCAGCGCTTCGATCGCATCCGGATTTGCCAGATGTGCATTGTAGATGTCCCAGAATCTGTGCATCCGTCCGGCCCGTGCAGCCTGCCGTCCTGCGGCCGGGGTGCCGAGCTTCTGCAGGTGCAGATAGCTGATGCCGGCCAAGTCGAGCGCGGCGGCAAGCTGGCGCCTGGAGAAGCCGGGTTTGCGCGAGGCGGCGACTGCGCGCACGTCGACGAGGATGTCGATCTGCGCGCGCTTGAGTTCCGACACGACAAGATCGGACCGCGACCGCTCGTATCCGATGGTGCAAAGCACTGCCATAATTGATGCACCGGTCCGGCGATCCCGGAAGCGAATTGTCGAGACCGGAATTTCGCAGCGATACTGTCACAATATTGTAGCACTTTGTCACTTAAAGGTCGTATCGGCGTCACCGAGCCGCGCGCACCTCGCGGCGCATGCAGAGACCATCATTCATGAACCGGGTCGATTTCGGTCTTCTCGCGCGGGCAGGGAGCCAGGCGCGTTCGTTCCGCAACGGAGACAGCATCTTTCGGGAAGGCGACAAGGCCGAATGTCTGTATGTCATCCAGCAGGGCTCGGTCGATATCCGTCTTGGCAACCGCACGCTCGATACGCTCGGGGCCGGCGATATTTTCGGTGAAATGGCCCTGATCGACGGAGCGCCGCGCAGTGCCGGGGCCGTGGCAACCGGCGATGTCACCGTTATGCCGGTCGACGAAAAGCAGTTCTTGTTTCTGGTCGGCCATACGCCGCATTTCGCTCTGAACGTCATGCGGGTTCTCGCCGCACGTTTGCGCAATATGAACAAAGCCTTGTGAGCGGTCGGCGTCCGGTCAATGGCCGGCAAGCCGGGCGATCAGCGCCATCGCCGCAGCCGGCGCACGAATCTTCGCTTCGTGAATGAAATAGACGAATACGTCGCGGGGCCGCCGCGCGACTTTCGCTTTCGTATCGATCCGCGCAAGATCGTTCGGGGCGCCGCCCGATGCCCAGATTGCCGCCCGCGCCGCCCAGGCCTCGATCGCCTTTGGCGGATAGCCGGTCTTGAGCTTTTCCTGTCCTTTCTGCAACCGTGCATAGACGAATTCGCCGGTCAGGTCGGCAATGGCCGGATAAGTCGCATGCTCGGCATAGACCACCGGAATCGCGTGACGCCGCAGCAGGGCGACGAAAGCCGGGTTCTTGAAGCTGTCATGGCGCACCTCGACGACATGGCGCAAGTGTTGCCCGTCCAGCCGGCGCGGCAACAATTCGAGGAATGCGCCGAAATCGGCTTCGTCGAACGCCTTCGTCGGCGCGAACTGCCAAAGCAGCGGTCCTAGCCGGTCGCCCAGTTCGGAAATGCCGGATTCGACAAATCGCGCGACCGAGTCGCCGGCCTGCGCCAGCACCCTGCGGTTAACCGCGTAGCGCGGACCCTTCAGCGAAAAGACGAAGCCGTCCGGCACCTCGCCGGCCCATTTGCGAAACGTCGCGGGCTTCTGCGTGCTGTAGAAGGTGCCGTTGACCTCGATGGCATTCAGCCGTTCCGCCGCATAGCGCAGTTCTTGCGTATGCGGCAGGCCGCGCGGGTAAAACGCCCCGCGCCAGGGTTCGTAGATCCAGCCGCCGATGCCGGCATAGATGCGGCCTGATCTTTGCGGCAAGACGATCGCCTCCGCTATTGGAATGCCACTTCGGCGAAACTGCGCAGCTTGCGCGAATGCAGGCGCTCCCATTCCTGCGATTTCAGCTTCTCGATCGCGCGCAAACCGATCTGCAGATGCTGGCCGACCCGCTGGCGATAGAACGCGCCCGCCATGCCGGCGAGCTTGATTTCGCCCTGCAGCGGCTTGTCGGAAATGCACAATAGGGTGCCGTAGGGGACGCGAAAGCGGAAGCCGTTGGCGGCAATGGCCGCCGATTCCATATCCAGCGCGACGGCGCGCGACAGCGACAGCCGCCGGATGACCGCGGCGTGGTCGCCAAGCTCCCAGTTACGGTTGTCGACGCTTGCCACCGTCCCGGTGCGCATGATGCGTTTGAGGTCGTAACCCGACAGGCCGGTCACCTCCGCGACCGCCTGTTCCAGCGCCACCTGTATTTCCGCAAGCGCGGGAATCGGCACCCAGAGCGGCAATTCGGCATCGAGCACATGGTCTTCGCGCACATAGCCGTGCGCCAGCACATAGTCGCCGAGCTTTTGCGTATTGCGCATCCCCGCGCAGTGACCGAGCATCAGCCAGGCATGCGGGCGGATCACCGCGACGTGGTCGGTAATATTGCGCGCGTTCGAGGGACCGGTGCCGATATTGATCATGGTGATGCCGCGGTCGCCCGGCTGTACCAGATGATAGGCCGGCATCTGCGGCATGCGCGCGGGCAACGCGCCCGCCGGCGCCGCGTTTGCGAACCGGGCATTGCGCGTAACGATATTGCCCGGCTCGACAAAGGCATCGGATCCGGGATCGCCGGCGGCCATGCGCTCGCGGCACATGCGCGCGAACGCCTCGATGTAAAACTGGTAATTGGTGAAAATCACGAAATTCTGGAAATGCTCGGGATCGGTGCCGGTATAGTGGAACAGCCGGTGCAGCGAATAATCGACGCGCGCGGCGCGGAACAGCGCCAGCGGCGCCGGTGCGCCGGGCGCAAGCCGCAATGTGCCGTCGGCAATGGCGTCGTCCATCGTCGACAGGTCCGGCGTATCGAAATGGTCGCGCAGCGTTCCCTCTTCCAGCGCGGCGCCGTATTCCGACAGGCCAGCCTCGGCATTGATGTCGGAACGGTAGGCGAAATGCACCGGGATCGGCTCGTGCGACTCGCCGATTTCGACCGGCACGCCGTGGTTTTTCAGCAGGAGGCCGATCTGTTCGTTTAGGTAATTGCCGAACAGGTCGGGCCGGGTCACGGTCGTTTCGTGCATGCCGGGGCCTGCGACAAAGCCATAGGCGAGACGGGAATCCAGCCTTGCATGGCTGGCCGCGGTCATGCGTACGAACGGATAATTGGCGCGCACGCGGCCGTGCGGCGTGTCGCCGCGCAGATAGGCCTCGAAGCGCGTACGCAGAAAAGCGGTATTGCGCCGGTAGATTTCGTCGAGACGCGCCACCGCGGCTTCGGCATCGGTGAAGGCTTCGGTGGCGATGCGCTCGGGACTGATTGCGTCGGCGGGCATGCCGGCAGCATCCATCGCGTGCCGGCGGAGTCAAGGGCGGACGATTGCCGGCGCGCATGGCCGGTTGCCGGCGGATCAGGCCGGGCGCTTGCGCGCCAGCGGGCTTGGAATGCCGCGGGCTTCGAGTGTGCGTTCGAGTGCGTCGATGTTCTGAAACAGCCGGCCGGTGGTGAGTTGCAGGAAATAGAATCCGAACTTCGGATTTTGCAGAAAGAGCTGCTTGAACCGGTCGTAGCTCAACTGCTGCAGCACGCCGCCATTCATGCAGACGAGCGATTGCGTGCGCAGACCGCCCGGTGCGAGCAGCCCGAGTTCGCCGACGACGGCGCCTTGCGTCAGGGTCACGCCGGATTCCGGCAATTCGAACGTCCCCGATTCCACGATATACATGGAATCGGCAATGTCTCCCTTCTTGAAGACGATCCCGCCCAGGTCGACCGGGAGCGACGTGGTGTAGGGGCGGATGAAACCGAGATCGAAATCCGGTCGCGTCGCAGCGACGCGCGTCGTCCGCACCAGGTAGAGCATCTCGGCGAGGCGGTAGCCGTTCAGCGGCAGCAGGATGCAGTTGAGGATCAGCGTCGGATAGATTTCGGCAAACAGCGAATAGACGATGAAAAGCAGATTTGTCGCGACGGCGAAAATCCTGAGCGGAATCATCGTCCGCATCAGGTAAACGCCGATGTTCACCAGTACGGCGGCGTAGCCGATCAGTTCGACGGGATCCATGGATCAGGTTCGGCCTGCGGGAAATGACAGGGTTCAGCCTAGTCATTTGCGGGATGCGACAAAACGGAAAAGTGACGATGCGCGCCGTCCTCCCAGTGTGCCGGCATGGACAAGCCGACCTGAGAATTATGTACGAACGTTCATGTCGGCAAATGGGGGCAGCACTGTCGGCGTGGAGAAGTCTACGCTATCAGTCGGCCTATGAACGCAAGCGTTGTGGTCGCCGGGATCGTCGGCGCAGTCCTCGGCTTCATCGCCGCACTGGCGCTGGCTGAGCTTGCCGGTTTTGGCAATGCGGCCGATCCGATCCTGTCGGGAATTCTGGCGCTGCTGGTTCTCGGGCCGGCCGGCGCAATTGTCGGGCTGCTCCTGGGCGTGAAGGCCGGTGCCGCGATGCGCGGCCGGGAGATCGCTTTCGGCCGACACGTCCTGGGCGCAGGAGGAATCCTGATCGGATCTGTCGTCGCGATCGGGGGTCTTGTCTCCTTTTACATGTACGCGACCGCAACACCGTGGCTTAATCCGAACGCTCCGAACCCGCTGCTGCTGCTGGAAGTGCGGCTGCCGCCCGGCGTGGCGTTGCCGGCGGCCGCTCCCAGGATCGAATTGCAGACCGACATTAACACCATGCCGGGAACGGTGCGGGCGCTTCGCCGCGACGGCGACCGGGCCGTGGTCGCCGGCGATGTCGAACTGGCCTATCGAACGGCCAATCGGCAGATCGCGCTCAAGATCGCCGGCCAGCCCGACCGGGTGTTTACGATCGGGCTCTCCGGCAAGGCGCCGCATGCGGACGCGTTCGGTGCATGGCAGAAAGAGGCGGACGGCAGCGAAATCCGTTATCGCGCCAGATGGCCGGGGCGGGAATGAGAGGCCACCTGCCGGCATCGCTTCGGGCCATAGCGCCGAACGCTGCGCCGAACGTTACATCCCGCAATTCCATTGCAGGCCGATCGGCGTCGCGGTCCAGCACGGGCCGAAGCTGCCGCCGTTATACCGGCCACGATAGAAGCCGGGCCGTCCCCAGCCGTAAAGCACGCGGCCGTCCCAGGTGTAATAGCGCCATTCCTGGCGCCGGTGGCGCTGCCGTTCGCGTTCGCTGCGCGGATAGCCGGGCAGGAAGCCGTAGCCTTGCCATACGTATTTTTTCACCGTGACCCTGGCCGGCTTTTTCTTCGGCGCGGCCAGCGCGTCGTGCACGGCGATGGGCGAAAGCAAAACGACGATGGCCAGCAGCGTTCTGAACAGCATTCCCACAGACCTCATTTTTCACCATTCGGTTTGTAGCCCGAATCGAGCGATCGCGAAATCCAGGGGGAGGATCCCGGCCGTCGCTGCGCTCCCGCATGCAGGGCGCGCGTAGGCGTATTGCGCCGACATGCGACCCTTGAGGCGGCATCGCTATTCGACAGCCGCGCGGATGGCGGAACACGCTTCGCTATTCCGCCCGACACGCTCCATGTCCCGGCCTCGGAGCGTGACAACGGCGATGTGGATAAAGAAAAAGGGGCCGCGCGGGCGATCCCTTTTCGCGTTCGCTGCGAGCGATCCCGGGTCTGCAGCGCAGCGCTTCGTGCAGCGCTGCGCCCGGGACGACTTCGTCGCTTAGAAGTCCATACCGCCCATGCCGCCGCCCGCCCGAAATCGGCGCAGCCGATTTCGGATTCTTTGCACGCGCCGGCGGCGGCAAAAAGAAAGGGCCGCTTGCGCGGCCCCTTCGTTGTCCTTGACGCTTGGCTGGATCAGAAGTCCATACCGCCCATGCCGCCGCCCGCCCGAAATCGGCGCAGCCGATTTCG
>CAYWCE010000052.1:0-558 GCA_964456755.1 uncultured Hyphomicrobiales bacterium | reverse complement strand
GCGGCAAAAAGAAAGGGCCGCTTGCGCGGCCCCTTCGTTGTCCTTGACGCTTGGCCGGATCAGAAGTCCATACCGCCCATGCCGCCGCCCGGCATTGCCGGGGCCGCCGCCTGCTTCTTCGGCAGTTCGGCGACCATGGCCTCGGTCGTGATCAGCAGGCCCGCGACGGAGGCCGCGTTCTGGATCGCCGCGCGCACCACCTTGGTCGGATCGATGATGCCCTTGGAGACGAGATTGCCGTATTCGCCGGTCTGGGCGTCGAAGCCCCAGCCATACTGCTCCTTCTCCAGGATCTTGCCGACGATGACGGAGCCGTCCTCGCCCGCATTGATCGCGATCTGGCGCGCCGGAGCCTGGATCGCCTTGCGTACGATCTCGACGCCGGTCTTCTGGTCGTCGTTCTGGGTGCGCACGCGCTTCAGCGCTTCGGTGGCGCGCAGCAGCGCGACGCCGCCGCCCGGCAGGATGCCTTCCTCGACCGCGGCGCGGGTGGCGTGCAGGGCGTCGTCGACGCGATCCTTGCGCTCCTTCACTTCGACCTCGGTGGCGCCGCCGACG
>CAYWCE010000051.1:0-19729 GCA_964456755.1 uncultured Hyphomicrobiales bacterium | reverse complement strand
GCGCCGGGAAGGCTGCCGCGGTTGAGCCAGGTGGTGAAGATCGACAGCGTCAGCGTGCGCACGCCCAGATATTCGCTGGCGCCGATGTCGTTGAGCGTCTCCAGCAGCACCAGCGACAGGCCGACCGCAAGCGCCGGCCGCGCCAGCGGGATCGCCACATGCCGTGCCAGCATGAAGCGCGTGGCGCCGAGCGTGCGCGCCACCTCGATCAGACAGGCGCTTTGCGTCTGAAACATCGCGCGTGCGGCGAGATAGACGTAAGGATAGAGCACGATGCCGATCAGCAGAACGGAGCCGGTGAGCGAACGCACGTCGGGAAACCAGTATTCGGCGGCAGTGCGGAAGCCGAAGGCCGCGCGCAATGCGCTCTGCACCGGACCCGCAGCGTCGAGGATCGATACATAGACATAGGCGACGATGTAGGTCGGGATCGCCAGCGGCAGCGGCAGCAGCCATACCAGCGTGTCGCGTCCGGGAAACTGGTAGGCGGTGACGAGCCAGGCGGTGCCGGTGCCGACGACGGCGGCGAGAAGGGCGACGCCGGCAAGCAGCAGCAGCGTGTCGCGCAGCGCATAAGGCAGCACGTAGGAATAGAGGTGCGGCCAGATTTCCGTGTCGCCCTGCAGCGCGATGCCGACCAGGCTTGCCACCGGCGCCAAGACGGCGGCGGCGACCGCAAACAGAAAGCCGGTCGCGGCGAGCGATGCCGGCCGGCGCAGGAAACGGGCAACGCGAAGCCGCCGCGGGGCGGCGGTCGCATTGTTGTAGGTTGCCGTGCTCATCTGCAGGCGATGCGGCGGCGCCCGCAGGCGCCGCCGGCCGGATCAGTTATCGAAGCCGGTCTTGTCGACAAGAATGGCAGCCGCCTTCTTGTTCTGGCCGACCTTCACGAGCGGCAGCATGTCGGGCTTGAGCGTGCCGAACGCCGCCACCGCCGGGTTGACCGGCACTCCGGCTTTCACCGGATATTCGTAGACGCTGTCGGCGTACAGTTTCTGCGCCGTGTCGCCGAGCAGCCATTCGATCAGCTTCATTGCATTGGCCTTGTTCGGCGCGTTCTTGGCCAGCACCACGCCGGAAATGTTCACGTGCGTGCCGCCGTCCTTGAAAGCCGGCAGGATCACCTTGGTGGCGTCGGCCCAGGTCTTCTGGTTCGGATTGTTCTGCATCAGCGGATAGTAATAGGTATTGCCGATGCCGAGATCGCACTTGCCGGCGGCCACGTCGCGCGCGGTCTCGCGATCTCCGCCCGACGGCTTCTGCGCCAGATTCGCCTTCAGGCCCTTGAGCCATTCCTCCGCCTTGGCTTCGCCCTGTTTGGCGATGACGGCGGCGATGAGCGCGTTGTTGTAGATGTGCTGTCCCGAACGGATGCAAATCTTGCCCTTCCATTTCGGTTCGGCCAGTTCCTCATAGGTGATCGCGGTCTGCGGCACGCGCTCTCTGGACGCATAGACCACGCGCGCGCGCATCGAGACGCCGACCCAGTGGCCTTCCGGGTCGCGATATTGCGCGGGAACGGTTTTGTCCACCAGGTCGGACTTGATCGGCTGCGTGATGCCGGCCTGCACGGCGTCTTCCAGCCGGCCGATATCGACGGTGAGCAGGACGTCGGCGGGGCTGTTGGCGCCTTCGGTCTTGATCCGCTGCTCCAGGCCGGAACTGGCGGAGACGACATTGACCTTGATGCCGGTATCCTTGGTGAAAGCCTCGAACAGCGGCTGGATCAGCTTCTGCTCGCGGTAGGTGTAGACGTTGACCTCGTTGCCCTGGGCCTGCGTCGCGGTTGCGGCGGCGACGGCGGCGACAAGGGCGATGGTCGCGGCGCGAAAAGACGTGACGGACATTGGACGCTCCTCTGCAAAAGCCGGATGTGCGTAAGATCACGCCGCATCGTGCGTCAAGGCAAATTATACTGGAAAATCAGTATGATAGAATGATTCTAGAGTGCGACAGTCTGGAACCTCTCCAAAATCGCGGCTTCTTGCCTGTTGCGCTTCGCTGAATCGCCCGCGCCGGCGCGCCGCATTTTTTGCGTGCGCGAACGCTACATATCGTCACAATTTGTTGTTGGGCTACCGCTTGTCGCCCGCCTTGGCATGACGCTGCAGCGTCGGTGCGTCGCCGGGCTGGGCGATCTCTGCGATCAGCTTGCCGATCAGCGCCTGCCCGAACGACTTGAAGTCGTTGGCCACCATCACGAATGCGCCCGGGCCGCCGATGACATTGTCCTGAAAGTAGCGCTCCAGCCCGCCGGGAGGATTGGTGTGTTCGGGATTCCATGGCAGCGGGCGTTCGCTGAGTATGACGAGACCGTTGATGGTGACGCCCTGCGCCACCGCTTCGTCGCGCGCGACGGTGACGGCGCGGCCGGAATTGTTGGTGCCGTCGCCGGAGACGTCGATCGTGCGCCGCTTCGCCGTGAACGGAGCGCGAGCAAATTGCGCGAGCGAGAACTCGATGCCGCCGCTGATCGACGTGCGGTCGGCGAAGGAACGCGGCGCCTCGACAAGCTGATCGCCGAACTGGCGCGCCGATCTGGCGTCGGAAATCATCGTCCAGTCGACGACGAGGCGCTGGTTTCCGAGACCCGACCATTCGACGAAGCTCACCGCGATGCGCCGGTTGGCCCCAGACATGATCGCGTCGAGCACGCGCGGATTGGCGATCGCCGCCGCATAGCCCTCGCGCTGAAGCTGAAATTTGCTCTGGTCGACGCTGCGCGAGACATCGGCGGCGAGCACGAGCAGAAGGTCGACCTCGTCGGCTGCGTGCGCGGGCGGGGCCGGTGTCAGAAGCATCCACAGTGTGGCGAGCAGTGCGCGCGTCACTCGGAGCATCGCCGCATCTCCGCAGACCGCACCCCGGCGGCGCGGCCTCTGGCCGGTCCATGCTAGCGGGAGGCGAAGCCGAAGTCAGCCAAATGTCACAGCCGCATGCGGCAATGCGATACCGGAAATCGCCGTTTGCCACGTCTGGCCGGCTGCTACCGGAAATGCGCGGGTCAGCGTCCCGGTGGTCACGATTTCGCCTGCACGCAGCGGGGGGTTAAGCGGATCCCGCTGCAGAAGTTCCACCAGATGGCGCAAGGCGCTCAACGGGCTGCCGAGCACATTTGAGCCGCTGCCGGTGTCGATAATCTCGCCGTCGCAGGACAGCACGATCGTGAATTCGGCCAGTCGATGCACCGGATCGCCGATTGACGCTATCGCGCAGGGAGTGCCCAGCAGCAGCGCACCATGCAGTCCGCCGGCGGCGATCGTGTCGGCAGCGCCGAATTTCCAGCCCGGAAAAATCGAATGCACAATCTCAAATCCGTGCGCGATCCAATCGATGCAGGCCGCAAGCGCGCTCTCGTCCATGCCGGGTGACGGCGCCGCGCGCAGCCCGAACACGATCTCCGGTTCGATCTGCGGCTCGCACAACCTGGCCAGCGCAAACGTGTCCGACGCCGCCAGGCGATTCAGCGTCGAATCGTAGACGTCGCCCCATATCGGACGGTCGACGCGGTATTGCGTCCAGATATTGCGATTGGTGAAACCGATCTTGCGGCCGACCTGGCGTTCGCCGCGCTGCAGCCGCAGCGCCCGCAGCCGTGCGGTGACGGCATATGCCGCATCGACGCCGAACGCGAAGTCGCGCTGTGTGAACGGTGCGACCGGGCGCCCCGCGTCGAGCGCGCGCAGCACTTCGCCGGCTACGGCGTCCGCGTCGAACGATGTCATTCCGCCGCCATCCGCTCGGGCGGGAAGGCGATCTCGACCAGCGTACCGGCATTCGTCCCGCTCTGGATGCGGAAGCTTGCCTTGTTCGCTTCCGCCAGGGCGCGGGTCAGCGGCAATCCGAGCCCGCTCCCGGCGGCCGGCGAGCGCGACGCCGTCGACGATTGCCTGAACGGTTCGAGCGCCGTCTCGATATCTTTCTCGCTCATGCCGGGGCCATTGTCGCGCACGCGCAGCACGATGCCGTTGCGTTCGGTCGCCGTGGATACGATCACCTGCCCGCCCGGCCCGGTGAACTTGATCGCGTTGGTCAGGAGATTGAGGACGATCTGCCGCACCGAGCGGGCATCTGCGACGATCTTCGGCAGATTGGAGCCAAGCGACATGCGCACGATGGTGCGCTCGCGCACGGCCTGCGGCTGCACGATGGCGACAGATTGCTGGATCAGATCGTTGAGGTTGAGGCTCGCAAAATTCAGCTCCAGCTTTCCGGCTTCGATCTTCGACAGGTCGAGCAGGTCGTTGAGCAGCGAGATCAGATGCTCGCCGGAGGCGTGTATGTCGCGCAGGTAGGCCCGATAGCGCTCGTTGCCGACCGGACCGAACCGCTCGTCCATCATCACCTCGGAAAATCCGATGATGGCGTTCAGCGGCGTGCGGATTTCGTGGCTGACCTTGGCCAGGAACGACGATTTGGCAGCCGACGCGTTTTCCGCCTGCCGCTTCGCCGCCATCAGATCGTCCTGGGTCCGCCGCCACCCGGTGACGTTGCGCAGGACGGCGCAGAAGCGCTCGGCATTCTCGCCAAGCCGGCCCAGGGTTATCGACAGGGTGAGCGCATCGCCAAGCCGCGGATGCGCGCCGACCTCGCGGCCTTCGCTGAGCGTGCGCGGCGCGCCGGCGCGCGCCAGCCAGTCGAGGCAGTCGCGCGCTACGCGCGCGCCGTCGGCGGTCAGAAGATCGAACAGGTTCCCACCGGTCAGCGCGGCATCGTCGCGGCCGAATAGGTCTTCGGCGCCGGCATTGGCCTGCAGGATCGTTCCGTTGCGGTCGACGACGAGAATGCCGTCTGCGGCAATGTCGAGGATCGACCGCAGTTCTTCCGTCTCCCGGGTTTCCGCTTGCACCTGCACCGCCGTTGCGGCCGGCGCGGCAAGGATCAGCGCCATCGCACCGGCGCCTTCGAACTCGACGCTGTAGAGTCGTGCAGCGGCCGGCCTGTCGTCGTCGTGCGCACGCGCAATGCGCAGCGACTGGCCGGCTTGGCCGCGCACATCCCTGGTTTCCTCATGCGTGGCGATGAACAGCGCGTCGAGGCCGCCGGCGCCGGAAAATTCGGCGAGGGTGGCGTGTCCGCTCCATGCGAGGAAAGCAGGGTTTGCATAGAGAAACTGGCTGTGCCGGTAGATCAGCACGCCCACCGGAAGCCGGTCGAGAACCGGCCGCTCGCTGCCGGATGGCAAAGGCTCCGGCTCGCGCCCGGGGGCGAGCGCGGGGGCAAGCTCGGCCAGCTCGGTTTCCGTCGGCGCCGGACCGCCCTCCTGCGGTGCGATTGCGGCGGGGGGCGGCGGCGCGGAAGCGACCGCGTCCGCACCGCGCAACCGCGCGGCAAGCCGCGAACCAAGTTCGCGAAAGGCGCTGCGCTCGCCTTGTGTCAGCGCCGGAGATTTGCGGGCAGGTGCGTCGACCTCGGCCCGGAACGGGAGGATGTTCCGCTCGCTGCGTCGTTCCGGCGGCGCCGGTGCCGCTTTGCCGCGCGCCAGCCGTGCCGCCAGCTCTTCGATGCGGCCGATGTCGCGGCAGACGCCGAAGCCGCGATAGCCTCGGAACACGCGGTCGCGGTCATAGACCGGCAGACCGGAGAGTTCGACTGCCAGGGGTTCGTCGCTGGCTTCGACCGGCCAGCCGAGGCTGATCCCGCTCCAGGTTCCGCGCGAGGCGATCGCGCGCATGACCTCGTCGTGCGGATCGAGGCCGTATTCTGCGTTGATCTCGCGCCAGGGACGGCCGAATCCCGCGGCAATCGACGGTCCGATCAAATCGGTAAATTCCCCGGCGCCGAGGCTGAAGCGGCCTTCCGCATCCATTTGCCAGACGAAGCGCAAAGGATGGCGGCGCGTCTGGGTATCGTCGTGCACCTGCGCGCGCGGCTCGAAAGCCGGTCTGGCGTCGACGGGTACGCGTCCGGTCTGCCGCCGTTCGCCGGCAGGCATTGTTGCTGTCCCGTCGGTCGAGGCGATTGCAGGATGTGCATGCGCATCGGCTGCGCCCTGCCGCGCGGCGTCGGACGCCGTTGCGAGAAGAAAGGCGTTGGCGCCTTCGCCGATCCGCTCCAGGGCAATCGAGATGCCGGCAATCGTGCCGGTGGCGTGGCCCGTCTGCAGTGCCTCGCGTGCGGGTTCGGCAAGGCCGGCATTTTCGAGACTGCGCATGTCGTTCAGCAGTGTCGCCGCCGACGCGGTCGCGTGCAGCAGCTTGCCGTCCCGGGCAAAGGCGGCGAGCGCGATGTCGCTCGCAGCGCCGGGCAGCAGGCGACGGACGCGTTCGTCGAAGGACAGATTCGGTTCGGCGGGTTCCGCGGCGGCGATGAGAATCGCCGATTGGCCGCCGACGGACAGCCTCGAGCAGGCGCACAGAAGCAAACGCCCGAATCCTGCGCCAAATCCGCGCAGCCGTTCCAGCCGCGGCGGCGCATCGTGTTTGAGCGTGCGGCCGAGTTGTAGAATCTGGGCGGCCGCGGTCTGCGACGGATCGAAGCGCTTGGCTGTCGCCGCGGCGACGTCATTGCCGCCGAAAATTGCGGCACCCACTGCGTTTGCCCAAAGGATCCGGCTGCCGTCGGCGCTCCACAGCCAGGCGGGCGATGCAGTGGCCGCGCAGGCAGAAAGCCGCCTGTCGCGCAGATAGGCAATCTGGGTGGCCGCGCTGTCCATCGGGTCGATTCAGCCGAAGCGCTTGAATTTACTGAAATCTTAATAGTCTTCGGCGGTCAGCACGTCCACGCCGGCCCCGTCTCCGCTGCGGATAACCTTAACCCCGGCGGTAAAACGCCAATGTCGTGAAACCGGCGACGTGCAATGGCGGTTGAGCCATTTGACGGGCCAGGGCGGAACCGCCGACAATAAGTATGCGTGCCGGGCGGCATGAAGGGAGTGACGATCATGAATTCCATGAAAGGCTTTGAGATTCCCGCTGACATGCGCAAATTCGCCGAACAAAGCGTCGAACAGGCGCGCAAGGCGTTCGACGGCTTCATCACCGCCGCCCAGCAGGCGGTCAACGACATGGAAGGCCGTGCCAGCGTCGCGCAGGCAAGCGCCAAGGATGTCGGCGAAAAGGCGATGACCTTCGCCCAGCGCAACATCATGACCTCGTTCGAACTGGCGCAGAATCTCGTGCGGGCCAAGGACGTGGAAGAAATCCTCAAATTGCAGACAGAATACGTGAAATCCCAGATGCAGCTCCTCAGCGAGCAGGCCAAGGAACTTGGCCAGAGTGCCGCCAAAGCCATGGACACGGCGAGGCCGAAAACCTGACTTTCAGCCGCTTTCCGGCCGACATCGGTCGGAGAAACGATATCTTTGTGCGATGCAATATTTATGTTGCATCGCATCATTTTCCGTGCTAGTAATTAATCAAGTTGCCCGATTGAAAGGCGATTTGAGTCCGTCCGCGTCACGCGGACCAGCGATTGCCCGCGCCTGAGCCATATGAGGAAACCATGACCGAGGCCCACAGCACCACGACCTATCCGACTTACGACGCTCCTGTCTCTGCGCCGGCCGCGCCGGCCTACGAGGCACCGAAAGTCGAAACGCCGAAATTCGACCTGCCGCCGTTCGACATGCCGAAATTCGAAGTCCCTGCCGCCTTCCGCGAGGCCGCCGAGAAGAGCGTGACCCAGGCGAAGGAAACCTGGGAAAAGATGAAGTCGGCCACCGAAGAGGCGACCGAAATCCTCGAGACCAGCTACAGCACGGCCAGCAAGGGCGCCGCCGATTACGGCCTCAAGGTGATCGACGCCGCGCGCACCAACGCCAACGCGGCCTTCGACTATGCCGGCTCGCTGATGACGGCGAAGTCGCTGTCCGACGTGGTCGAGCTTTCCGCCGCGCATGCGCGCAAGCAGTTCGAAACGCTGACGGCGCAGACCAAGGAACTCGCCACGCTGGCGCAGAAAGTTGCCGCCGAGACGGCCGAGCCGATCAAGTCCGGCGTGACCAGCGCCTTCAAGAAGGTCGCCTGAGCGCCTGCAGCGGCGCTGGCAGACCCGTCAGACGCTTCCCGTAAAGCGAGGGCCCGGATCGCCGATCCGGGCCCTCGGCGTTTCGAAGCCGGCGGATCGAACCCCCGTGCGGCCCGGCATGTCTATTTGCGCGGAGCACGGACTTGCTTGCCAAAGCCGCGCCTTGCTCTTAGGGTCCGGCCCGTTTCCGGCCTTGTGCAGCTGTAGCTCAGTTTGGTTAGAGCGCCTGACTGTGGATCAGGAGGTCGGTGGTTCAAGTCCACCCAGCTGTACCATTCCCTTACGCCGCTTTCTGCGCTGCGCTCGCCTTTTGCAGGACGAAGTCGTACTTCACCTCGTAGAAGGGCTCGCCGACCTGCTCGCCGTTGGGCGCGCTGCCCGCCGGCTTCTTCACGAAATCGACGATCAGCGGCTCCTTCACCCCGAACACCACGTCGGTGTCGATATACTGGTCGCCGCGCTGGAACAGGTGGGTAATCACCGGCTTGAAACCGGGCGCGGCGACGTGGAAATGGATGTGCGCCGGCCGCATGTGGCTGATCCTGGTGCGGCTCATCAGCTCGCCGACGGTTCCGTCCATCGGGATGGTGTAGCCGATCGGCGCAACCGTGCGTACGACATAGCTGCCGTCCGGCCGCGCGTGGAAGACGCCGCGCATATACTGGTCCTTGCCGCGCTGCGCCTCGTACAGACCCTCGCCGTCGGTCTGCCACAGATCGAGCATCGCTCCTCCGATCGGCTTGCCGTCGAGATCGCGCACCATGCCGCTGATGAAAGTCGGAATGCCCGGCGCCCCGGTGGCCATATTGCCGCCGTCGCCGAACTCATTGGAATTGGGGATGTGGAAGGGCCCCTCGACGGTCGAAGGCGTGGCGCCGGTCTGCAGCCGGTTGTTGATCGCGTCGACCAGCATGCTGACGCCGAGCACGTCGGAGGCGAGGATGAATTCCTGGCGCTTCTCGTCGCACATTTTGCCGGTGCGGGTCAGCCAGTCGATGGCGGTGAACCATTCGGCGTTCGTCGGCTCCACTTCGCGCACGAAGCCGTGCAGGTGCCTGACCAGCGCAGTCATGATCTGACGCAGGCGCGGGTCGGGAATGTCGCTCCAGCGCTCGACGGCAAGATCGGTCAGATTGGATTCGGTTACGTAGGGCATGGCGTATCTCCCGGAACTGGTCTGGCGCGGCGGCGCGGCGGGGCGCGACATTGGCCGTCGTTTGGACCGACTTTAACCGGCCGGGCAGGCGGATGGTCAACCACTATCCTGCCCACCGGACGGCAGGCCGGCCATCAACCGACGATGGCCACCGCCCGTGTCCATCCGGCCGAGCCGCCGCGCACCTTCACCGGAAAGCAGCAGATGGTAAATCCCGCGGGCGGCAGCGCTTCCAGGTTGTGCAGCTTTTCGATGTGGCAATAACCGATCTCGCGGCCGGCCTTGTGTCCCTCCCAGATCAGACTGGCGTCGCCGGAGGCTGCATATTTTCCCCTGGTATGGACAAACGGCGCGTCCCAGCTCCAGCCGTCGGTGCCGGTCACCCGCACGCCGCGTTCGAGCAGATAAAGCGTCGCTTCGCGGCCCATGCCGCAGCCCCTGGCGACGTAGTCGGGGCGTCCATAGGCCGCTCCCGCCGCAGTATTGACCACCACGATGTCGAACGGCCTCAGCACGTGACCGATGCGATTCAGCTCCGCCTCCACATCGGCGGCCGAGGCGACATAGCCGTCCGGAAAATGCCGAAAATCGAGCTTCACGCCCGGATTGAAGCACCATTCCAGCGGCACCTCGTCGATGGTCATGGCGCGCTTGCCGCCGTCCATGGTCGAGGCGAAATGCCAGGGCGCGTCGAGATGCGTCGTGTTGTGGGTGGACAGCCGGACCCATTCGATGGCCCAGCCCTCGCCGTCGGGCAGGTCGCTTTCCTCCAGACCGGGGAAGAATTTCACCACCTCGGCGGCGGTTTGTCGGTGCGTCAGGTATTCGATCTGCGGTCCGTAGCCCGGCGGATCCGCCGCGACGCCGTTCTCCAGCGGTACCGAAATATCGATCAGGCGACGCGGCATGCGGGGTCTCCCTGAAATCCGCTGCGACGGGCGACGCGACCGCAGCGCTTGCGCGGGCCGGATGCTGCAACGGCCAACGGCCTGCGCGGCACAGGCGCTCGGTCGCGCCGGCTTCGCGCTAGAGGCCGAGGTAGAATTTCCGGATCAGGTCGTTGTTGTTGAGTTCGTCCGCCGAACGCCCCTCGAACGCGATCTTGCCGTGCACGATCACATAGCCGCTGTCGGCGATGCGGATCGCCTGGTTGAAATTCTGTTCGGCCATCAGCACGGTGAGGTGGTATTGCGATTTCAGGTCGCGAATGGTGTCGATGGTGCGGCTGACCAGAACCGGAGCCAGGCCGACCGACGGCTCGTCGATCAGCAGGATTTTCGGTGCCAGCATCAGCGCGCGTGCGAGCGCGAGCATCTGTTGCTCGCCGCCGCTCATCGATCCGGCAAGCTGACGCCTGCGTTCGGCGAGCCGCGGAAAGGTCTCGAAGCAGAAATCGAGATTCTGCTTCACCTGCGCGCGGGCGGTCTTGCGGAATGCGCCGAGCAGGAGATTTTCTTCCACCGTCAGGCGCGGGAACAGGCGTCGGCCCTCCGGCACCAGCGCGATCCCGAGGTCGACGATCTGTTCCGGGCTCTTGCCGACCAGGTCGTGCCGCACGCCGTCGATCTCGGCGACGATGCGTCCGGCGTTCGGCTGGCAGATGCCCATGATGCATTTGATCAGCGTGCTCTTGCCGTTGCCGTTGGTGCCGAGCAGAACGACGGTCTTGCCCGATTCCACTTTCATCGACACGTCTTCGATGACGCGCACGGCGCCGTAGCCGGCATGAATGTTCTCGATGGTAATGCTATTGGCCAAGATAAGCCCTCTCGACCTCGGGATCGCGGATCACGTCGCCGGGATCGCCGTCGCTTATTTTCTTGCCGGAGACAAGCACGACCAGCCTCTGCGAAAAACTCATGACCGCCGTCATGATATGCTCGATCAGGATCACGGTCACACCGCGCTCGTTCAGACGGATCAGCAGCGCAACGATATCCTTGATCTCCGATTGCGACAGCCCGGCCATCGCCTCGTCGGCGATCAGCAGCTTCGGCTCCGCCGCCATGGCGCGGGCGAGCTCGAGCTTGCGCATTTCCACCTGGGTGAGGTCGCGCGGCAGCTTTCTCGCCTTGCCTTCGAGCCCGACCAGGCCGAGCAGTTCGTGACAGCGGCCTTCGAGCTGCTGCTCGGTGAGCGTCGCGCCCGCGCGTGCACGCACGGTATAGAGCAGCGGTACGCGAACGTTGTCCGTGACGCTCAGCGTATGAAACGGGCGCGGAAGCTGAAAGCTGCGCGACATGCCGAGATGCGCGCGTTGGTGCGCCAGCAGACCGTTCATCGGCTGGTCTTCGAAGAAGACCTCGCCGGTCTCGTTGTGGAGCGTTCCGCACAGACAATTGACCAGCGTGCTCTTGCCGGAGCCGTTGGGGCCGATCAGTCCGAGCCGTTCGCCCCTGCGCACGTCCAGGTTAATCCCTTCGAGCGCGACGAAGCCGCCGAACCGCTTGCCGACATTGTCGGCTCTGAGCAGTATCTCGCTCATGACGTTCCGGCCTTCGCCATGCGCGCTTCCGCGGCCTGCGTGCGCCGGCGCATGAAATCCTGGAACAGTCCGACCAGTCCCTTCGGCGCAATGATGACGAAGCCGACGAGCAGCAGGCCGACAATGAGCAGGCTCACCGCCGACGAGATGGTCACGTTCGCGATCTGTTGCAGCGTCCCGAGCAGGAGCGCGCCGAGCAGCGGGCCGACCCAGCTCGTTGTGCCGCCGATCATCGGCATGGCGATCGAATTCACCGCATAGGCGAGGCCGAAGGCGGAGGCCGGCTCAAGATAGCCGATGTAATAGGGGAACGGCGCACCGGCCATTCCCATCAGCGCGCCGCTCAGCGTGGTTGCGATCAGCTTCAGCCGCAGCGTCGGCACGCCGGATGCCTCGGCCGCCAGTTCGTCGTCGCGGATCGTCGCAAAGCCATAACCGAGCTGCGACCGTTCGATGGCGCGTGCAATGGACAGCGCCAGCACGGCAAGCCCGAGCATGACCAGGAACAGATATTCGATGTAATTGATACCGAGCAGCGGCGCCGTAGCCGGGCGGATCACATAGGCGCCGCGCGAGCCTCCGACATAGTCCCAGTTGATCACCAGCGTCTGCAGCACCACCGCCATGGCGAGCGTGGCGATGGCGAAGAATACTCCGCGCAGACGCAGCGTAAGATAGCCGGTGCCGAACCCGACTATGCCGGCGACGATGCCGCCGATCAGGATCAGCGCCGGTATCGGCAGCGGCATGACGGCGTTGACGAGGGAAGCGAGCCATTCCGGGAAATGGCGGTTGGCCAGCGCCGGAAACTTGACCAGCGCCACAGTCGTATAAGCGCCCATGGCGAAGAAGGCGGCGGAGCCGAAATTCACATAGCCGCAATATCCGCCGAGAATGTTCCAGGCGGTGGCCAGCACGATGAATTGCAGGATCACGTAGCCGGCGAAGTAGACATAGTCGTTGCCGATGATCCGCGCGGCGGCAAAGACCGCGGCGGCGACGGCAATCGCGACAAGCAGGAAGACTGAATTTCGCACGGCCTATCGCCCCAGAATTCCGGCCGGCCGGAACGCCAGCGTCAGCAGCAGAAAGCCGAACGCGACCGCGGGGGCCCAGGACGGACCGTAGAATGTCGAGGTCAGGCTCTCCATGATGCCGAGCAGCATCGCGCCGATCACCGTACCGGGCAGGCTGCCCAGCCCGCCGAGCACGCAGATGGCGAAGACACGCCCGATATATTCGCGGCCGATCGAGGGTTCGACCGGCTGGATGATGATCAGGAGCGCGCCGGCGATCGATGCGGTTGCGATCGAAATGCCAAAGGCGATGCGCTTGATGCGGACCGGATCGGCGGCCATGAGCTGCAGTGCAAGCTGGTCCTGCGCCACCGCCATGATCGCGCGACCGATATAGGTATGGGTGAGAAACCATTGCAGCGACGCCAGCAGGAGCATCGCGATCGCGAAGGGAATCAGCAGGCGCAGCGGGAGATCGAAGCGGCCGATGCTGATCGTGTTATCGATATAGCCGGCCTGCACGTAGCGATAGTCGACGCCGAAGACCAGGATCAGCATCACTTCGGTGACGAACAGCAGTCCGAAAAAGAAGGCAAGTCCACGTAATGCTTCCTGACCGCGCTTTTCAAAGGACACGTAATAGACCTGGTAGACCGACGATCCGAGCCAGTAGAAAAACGGCAACGCGATCAGGCTGACCAGGATCGGATCGACGCCAAGGCGCTGATTGACGATGTAGGCGATATAGGAGCCCAGAATGATGAAGGCGGGATGGGCGATGTTGACGATGTCGAGAATGCCGAAGGAGATCGACACGCCGACCGTCACCGCGGCATAGAAGCCGCCGAGCAATATTCCCGCGATCAGGGCATTGATCAGAAGCTCAACCGGAAAATCCATGTGCGCCCCGACCGCTCTACCGGGGCCAGGCGCGGATGTGCGCCGACGATGTGGTCGAAGAGACCGGAACGGCCGATGGCGCCACGCTTTCCCCCACATACCGCTCCCGGATTTTTCTGGGAGCTGTTTTTCGTTGGCCGCAGTGTGCAGGAACCGGGCGCGGTTGGCTAGTCCATTTGGCGGGCAGCACGTCGCACCGCAGGGCGCCGCGCGGCGGCCGCGCCCGGCGGTGGGCAGCGACGGGGCGACCGCGCGTCAGGCGGCGAGCTTTGCCGCATGCGGAATCGGCAGCGGCGTGTTGACGCTGTCGAGAAATTCCACGGTGGTGAAGATCAGGTCAGTGTCGCCGATATTTTCCAGGTCGTGCACTTTGAACTCGCCGGCCGCATAGGTCTCGTGCCGCGTTTCGCCGGCGCTATAGCTGTTCTCCACGGTGGTGCCATCCATCAGATGCTGCCGTCCGCGGCCGGCGGTAATCGAGGTCCAGAAATAGTCGAGCACGTGCCGGTGGAAGCCGACCCGTTCGCCCGGCTTGAGGCGGATGGTCCAGACCCGAACGCGCTCGCTCTCGGAAACGAGCGTGGTACCGACGCAGCCGTTCGGATTGGCCCGCTCGCGCTCGAACTCGGCGCGAATTGCCGGGGGCCATTCGGAGCGGTCAACGGCGTCGACTTTCTTGTCCATCATGCTCTGGGCCATGAGATTCCCTCCGCAGCTGTTCCCGGACTATATGAACGGATGATATAGACAATACCTGCCCGCGCGACATGAGCAAGACGCCTACGCTGCACCGCAACGACGCCCGCCGCGCCATCGTCGTCGGCGGCTCCATGAGCGGACTTCTTGCCGGCCTGATGCTGCGCCGCGCGGGCTGGCAGGTCGACATCTACGAGCGCACGGCCGAGGAACTTTCCGGCCGCGGCGCCGGCATCGTTGCACAACCGGAGCTGATCGCGACGCTGCAGCGGCTTGGCCTCGATACGCGCGATCTCGGCGTCAACGTGCGCATGCGTCGGATTTTCGACTCCGGGGGGCGGCTGGCGGTCGAGCGCGAATGTCCGCAGGTGCTGACCGCCTGGGAACGCGTCTATCGTATTCTGCGCGACGGGTTCCCGCCCCGGCACTATCATCGCGGACGCGAATTGTCCGGCTTTGCCCAGGATGCGGCCGGCGTCGTTGCGCACTTTGCCGACGGTGGCGGGGAAAGCGGCGACCTCCTGATCGGCGCCGATGGACTGCGCTCGACCGTGCGCCGTCTCTGCCTGCCGCACCTGGAACCGCTCTATGCCGGTTATGTCGCCTGGCGCGCGCTCGTGCCGGAGCAAGCGTTTGCGCCCTCCGTGCATCGCGACCTGTTCGAATGCATGGCATTCTGCCTGCCGCCGGGCGAACAGATGCTCGGCT
Source organism: uncultured Hyphomicrobiales bacterium (assembly GCA_964456755.1). Taxonomy (GTDB): domain Bacteria; phylum Pseudomonadota; class Alphaproteobacteria; order Rhizobiales; family Xanthobacteraceae; genus Pseudorhodoplanes. The sequence goes on along the minus strand of CAYWCE010000051.1, from coordinate 4,800 downwards.
ATCCCGTCGCCGGCCCGGACAACGATCTGCGTGCGGGGCGGCGGAGGTACAATCTGGTGTGGTACCGGCCCGCAAACGAACGCACCGAATTGCCGCGCCTGCTGACCGACCGGAACGGTGTGACGCATGCGATCTCCATTCCGCCGCCGCTGATCGGCGCCGCCGTCGTCGCCGACATGCAGCAAGCCGCCCGCCGGCTGCTCGCTCCGCAATTCGTCGAGATCATCGCTACGGTGTCGCAGCCGATTCTGCAGCCGATCTACGATCTGGAAACGACGGCCATGGCATGCGGCCGTGTCGCCATTCTCGGCGATGCTGCCTTCGTCGCACGTCCGCATGTCGCCGCCGGTGTTTCCAAGGCCGCCGACGATGCCGCCGCATTGGCGGCGGCCCTGTCGCAATGCGGCGAGGTCGAGGCGGCGCTCCGGCGCTTCGAGGCGGCGCGCCTGCCGGTTGGCCGCCGTATCGTCCGCCAGGCCCGCCATCTCGGTGCCTACCTGCAGGCCGAACGCACCGGCGCGCAGGAGCGGGATTCGGCGCAGCGCCACAGCCTTCCCGAATCCATCTTGCGGGAAACCGCGCTGACCGATTTCCTGGACGACTAGCTCACCGCATCTTGCGCCGCTTCATCCCGGCGCGGGCTTCGAGCACACGGCACACGGCGGCCGTATCCTGCTCTCCGAGTCCGTCCGCGATCGCTTGCTGATAGAGCGGGCGCGTGGCGTCGAAGACCGGGGTCGCGACGCCGATCGAGCGCGCGAATTCGTCGATCACGTGCATGTCCTTGCGCCAGACGGAAATCTTCATGGTCGCAGGATCGTAGCTGTCCTTCGCCATCATCGGTGCGCGCAATTCGAAAATGCGCGAATTGCCGGCGCCGGCCGAAACCATCTTGACGATATGCTCCGGTTTCAGCCCCGCCTTCATGCCCAGCACCATCGCTTCTGCGCTGGCGACATTGTGGATCGCGACCAGCAGGTTGGCGACGTATTTCATCCTGCTGCCGTTGCCGAATGCGCCGATTTCGTGCACCGCTCGTGCGACGGCTGCAAGTGCCGGACGTGCCTTGCGCAGGGCGGCGCCGTTTCCGCTGGCATAGACGATCGCGTCGCGCGCTTTCGCCTGAGCGCCGGTGCCGCTGACGGGACAGTCGAGCATGACGTGGCCGGCCGCGCACAGCGCCGCTTCGGCCCTCTGCTTGTCTTCGAGTGTGAAGGTCGACATATCCGCGAGGATGCGGCGCGGCAGCTTTGCCTTGCAGATGGCGGCGACCGTCATGTGCAGGGCGTCCGGATCGGGCAGGCTGGTCAGGATTACCGATGCGCGGGCCGCGACTTCGGCCGCGTCGGACACGATGCTCACGCCGGTGCGCGCCAGCGCCCGGCAACGCTCCGGCTTGATGTCGTAGCCGCTGACGTCCCAACCCGCCCGGCACAGATGTCCTGCAAAGGCGCCGCCCATGATGCCGAGCCCGACAATGCCGACTTGACCGACTTGACCGATCGGGCCGACCTGGCCCTTTCTTCGCTTCGCCATGGACGAATTCCGCTTGCGGGCCTAATCGGCGGTCCAGCCGCCGTCGACGAGAAGGGAGGTGCCGGTGACCAGCGATGCGGCGTCGGAGGCAAGAAAGACGATCGCGCCCGTCAGATCCTCGACCCGGCCGAGCCGGCCGAGCTTGATCTTGTCGACGACCGATTTCATGAACGCCTCGTCCTTGAGATACGGCTGCGTCATCGGCGTTTCGATGAAGGTTGGCGCGATGGCATTGACGCGGATGTTGTGCGGACCGAGTTCGATCGCCATCGCCTTGGTCAGCCCTTCAATCGCGAATTTCGAGGCGCAATAAACGGTGCGACGCGCGCCGCCGACATGGCCCATCTGCGAGGACATGTTGATGATCGAACCCGGGCGTTTTGCCTCCACGAGTCGTTTTGTGGCGGCCTGCGCGACGAAAAAGGCGGCGCGCACGTTCAACTCCATAATGTAATCGAAATCTTCCGGCTTCACTTCGATGTACGGGGCGGGGCGGTTGGTGCCCGCGTTGTTAACGAGAATGTCGAACGGCGCGTGCGCGTCGATCATGTGGCGCACGTCATGCAGGTCGGTGACATCGAGGGTGACCGCCTCGGCGCGCAGGCCCTGCTTTTTCAGTGCCTCGGCCGCCTCCGCAATTTCGCTGCCGGTGCGCGCCGCAAGCGTGACTTCCGCGCCCGCCTGCGCCAGCGCTGCCGATGCGGCAAGTCCGATGCCGCGTCCTGCGCCGGTCACCAGCGCGCGCTTGCCGTCGAGGCGGAAGGAGGGGGTGGGGGGGAACTTCATGGGACGGCCTTTGCTCCGTCATCGCCAGACGCCCCGGCGCAGGTCGGGCCTCGATCGATGGATCGCCGGTTACGGGCCGTCCCCCTGCGCGCACGGCCTTGCCGCCTGCCGTTCGGTGAGACGGCAATACTGCCGATCTGCATGATCATCGCTCCGCCGCCGTTGCATAGGCCACGTTGCGTCCGCCGTAGCGGCGCACGCGGATATTGGCCTGTTCTGCGTGACCGAGGAAGCCCTCCAGCACGCACAGCCGCGAACAATATTCGCCGATCAGGGTCGAGGCTTGGTCGGTGAGTACTTTCTGGTATGTGCAGGTCTTGAGGAACTTTCCCACCCACAAGCCGCCTGTGTAGCGGGCGGCCTTTTTCGTCGGCAGCGTGTGGTTTGTACCGATCACCTTGTCGCCATAGGCGACGTTGGTGCGGGGTCCTAAGAACAGCGAGCCGTAATTGGCCATGCGGTTGAGGAAATAGTCCGGGTCGCGCGTCATCACCTGCACGTGCTCGGAGGCGACGCGGTCGGCTTCCGCAGCCATCTCGTCATAGCCGTCGCAGACGATCACCTCGCCGAAATCCTTCCACGCCTGTCCGGCGGCGTCGGCGGTCGGCAGGATCGACAGCAGGCGTTCCACTTCCGCAATCGTGTCCTGCGCGAGCTTTTCCGAATTGGTAATCAGCACCGCGGGCGAGGTCGGGCCGTGCTCGGCCTGGCCCAACAGGTCGGTGGCGCAGATTTCGCCGTCCACGCTGTCGTCGGCGATAATCAGCGTCTCGGTCGGGCCGGCGAGGAGGTCGATGCCGACGCGGCCGAACAATTGCCGCTTGGCTTCGGCCACATAGGCGTTGCCGGGACCGACGACCATGTCGACCGGCGCGATGCTCTCGGTGCCGAGCGCCATCGCCGCCACCGCCTGCACGCCGCCGAGCACGTAGATCTCGTCCGCGCCGCCGAAATGCATCGCCGCGACGATGGCCGGATGCGGCCCGCCCTTGAATGGCGGGGCGCAGGCAACGATGCGTTTGACGCCGGCGACGCGCGCGGTGACGATCGACATGTGCGCGGAGGCGACCATCGGATAACGACCGCCCGGAACGTAACAGCCGATGGAATTCACCGGGATATGCCTGTGGCCGAGCACGACGCCGGGCAGGGTCTCGACTTCGAGATCCTGCATCGTGTCGCGCTGTTTTTGCGCGAAGTTGCGCACCTGGGCCTGGGCGAACTTGATGTCGTCGATATCGCGCCTTCGCACCTGTGCGATCGCACGCTCGATCTCCTGCGCCGTAAGGCGGAAATTCGCCGGCTCCCAGTTGTCGAATTTTTTCGACAGATCGCGGATCGCGGCATCGCCGCGCGTCTCGACATCGGCAAGAATGCCCTCGACGGTCGCGCGCACCTTTGCGTCGGCCTCCTTCACCGCGCCTGCGTCCATTCCGCGTTTGAGATAGCGGGGCATAGCAAGTCCTCCCATTTCCAGTTTCGTCTCCGCACGGAGCAGCCGCTCGCGCGATCTTGTGCCGATTATCGCATGCCGGCAGGAATTCCGGATGCCCACCTTCGCGGGCATGACGACCGGGTATGCGGCCCGCGATCCCGGATTGCGCCCATGGCGCGTTAAAGACGCGCGTAAACGCGCCGGCCGGAGCGCTTCGGGATGACCTCTATGGCACTATTTAATCGCCTGCGGATTGATCGGACTTCCGGTTCCGCCGGTGATGATCAGCGGCGGGCCGCAGAAGAAGAATTCGTAGACGCCGTCGTCCGCGCAATCGTCGGCCAGTTCCTTGAGATAGAAAATCTCGCCCATGCACAGGCCCATGGCCGGGATGACAACCCAATGCCAAGGCTGGTTCGCCTCCGTCGTCTCGTTCGGCCGCACCTCGACGCCCCAGGTGTCGGAGCAGATCGCGGCGACTTCCTTCTCCTGGCACCAATAGCAATTCTCGAACATCACGCCCGGCGCGTCGCCGCCGGCATAGCCGCCCCATTCGCCCTCGGCGAGGCAGCGTTCCATTTGTCCGGTGCGGATGATGACGAAATCGCCCTTGCCGATTTGCACGTTCTGCGCCCTGGCGCATTTGTCGAGTTCGGCGTTGGAGATGCCTTCGCCGTCTTTGAGCCACGGTACGCCGCGATGGCGCGCAATGTCGAGCAGCACACCGCGGCCGTTCATCTTGCTTTTCGAGTGCTCGATGCCCAGCACCGAGAGCCCGCGTGAGTCGATCAGCCTGGCGTCGTGGCCGTTATAGGCTTTGTCTTCGTAGAAGATATGGCCGAGCGCGTCCCAGTGCGTCGCGCCCTGCACGCACAGATTCAGCGTGTCGTCGGCGTATCTGATCTTGTTCCAGTCCTGCTGCCCGGCGATGGCGTCGGTGCCGGTGGCGAGCATCTGGTGGATCGGGTTGAAGCGCCCGCCGAACAGGCCGGTCTGCGGGCCGTTGCGGTCGAGCGGAATGCCGAGCGCGAACACCTTGCCGG
>CAYWCE010000050.1:0-19761 GCA_964456755.1 uncultured Hyphomicrobiales bacterium | reverse complement strand
CACCGCTCTCGCCGATCTCGTCGGCGGCGGCGGCCGGCAAGATCGGCCATGACGGCGAGATGCCCGATGTCCGCTCGTTGCGCATTCCGCTGAAATATCTCGCCAACCTGCTGACCGCCGGCAAGGAAGAGCCGGTGGCCCGCGGTCTCGAACGCATGCTGGCGATGCGCGCCTATATGCGCGCCAAGACGGTCGACGGCGTGATCGACGAAGCGATCGCAAAGCGGGTGGGGATGAGCTGGCTGCAGATCGAGGACATGTACCAGATCATGGCGATCGCCAATTACGAGGACCGGTTCGTCATTCCGACCGCGCACCGCGAACTGGACGAAGACGCCTACGACCTGCGTGGCTCCTGCGGCTTCTCTTTCGGAAATGGCTGCTCCGGCGGCACGTCCGAAGCGAACCTGTTCGGGACGCCGAAGCGGGCGAAGAATCCGATGGAGGTCGTCTGATGAAGACGTTCAAGGTTCTCTCCGCGCTGCTCGGCTATCCGACCGCCGAGCTGCAGGCAGCCGCAGGCGAGATGCGCGAAATCTTGCATGGCGACGACCGTCTGCCGGGACAGGTGCGTCGGTCGCTCAATCCGCTGCTGCACGACATCGCCACCGGCGACCTCTACGACCTGCAGGAGCGCTATGTGCTCCTGTTCGACCGCACGCGCTCGCTCTCCCTGCACCTGTTTGAGCATGTGCATGGCGAGAGCCGCGATCGCGGCCAGGCGATGATCGACCTGAAGAGCCTCTACGAAAAGCAGGGGCTGGAACTTGCATCGAGCGAACTGCCCGATTTCCTGCCGCTATTTCTTGAATTCCTGTCCACCCGGCCGGGAGCCGAGGCGCGCGACCTGCTCGGGCAGACAGTGCACATCCTTGCTGCGCTGGGCGAACGGCTGCGCCGGCGCCAGTCGCCCTACGAAGCGGTATTCCGCGCGCTGACGGCGCTCGCTGCGGCGAAACCGGCGGAGAAAGACCTGCAGGCGGTGCTCAACGAACCCGATCCGGAGCCGACCGATCTCGCCGCGCTCGACGCTGCATGGGAAGACGAGCCGGTGTCGTTCGGACCGGGGGCGACGAGCTGCAAGGATATTCTGATCTCCCGCATGCGCGCCGCAAAACGGCCCGCGCCCGGCCTGCCGAATTGAGGAGAGAACCATGCGCGATTTCGCGAACCATATCGTCTTCGGCTGGTATCCCTATCTCTGCCTGACCGTGTTCCTGGTCGGAAGCTGGCTGCGTTTCGACCGCGAGCAATATACCTGGAAGACCGGCTCCAGCCAGTTGCTGCGGCGCCGGCAATTGATGTGGGGCTCCAATTTGTTCCATGTCGGTATCATCGCCATTTTTCTCGGCCATCTGGTCGGCCTGCTGACGCCGATCGCAGTGTTCGACTGGATCGGAATCTCACACACCTTCAAGCAGTGGATGGCGATCGTGATTGGCGGGATTGCGGGCGTCATGTGCTTCGCCGGCCTGACGCTGTTGCTGCACCGGCGTCTGTTCGACGCGCGCATCCGCAGGACATCGTCGTTCGGCGACATCGCCGTGCTGCTGCTGCTTTATGCCCAGCTCATCCTCGGCATGGCGACCATTCCGGTTTCGCTCGGCCATCTCGACGGCCATGAAATGGTGAAGTTCATGACCTGGGCGCAGGGCATCCTGACGCTGCAGCCCGGCGTGTCGGCACTGGTGGCGGATACGCATCCGCTGTTCAAGGCGCACCTGTTTCTCGGCATGACCATCTTCCTGGTGTTCCCGTTCACGCGCCTCGTGCACGTCTGGAGCGCGCCGATCTGGTATCTCGGGCGGCGCGGTTACCAGGTGGTGCGATCGAGGCCGGCCGGGCAAGGGGGTGGCCGCTATCCGGTTGCCGCGGAGTGAGCGCCATGACCTGTTCCGTGCGGCAGCAATTGGTTCCGCAGCGTCCCGCCGCCGTCAGCGTCGACGGGACAGTGATCGCGCGTGAGGCGATCGCCCGTGAAATCCAGAATCATCCCTCGGCCAGTCCGGTGCAGGCGTGGAAACAGGCGGCGCAGGCGCTGGTCATCCGCGAATTGCTGTTGCAGCAGGCGCGGCGTCTCAATCTCGCGGCCGCACCGCGCAGCGACAAGACGGGACGGCGCGAGACCGAGGAGGAATCGCTGATCCGCGCCGCGGCCGAGAGCGGTGTGCGCGTGCCGGAGCCGGACGAAGCAAGCTGCCGACGCTATTACGAGCAGAACCTGCGGCGCTTTCGCTCGCCCGATATCTACGAGGCCAGTCATATCCTGATTGCGGCACGACAGGACGACGCGGAAGGTTATGCGACGGCGCGACGCAATGCCGAAACCATCCTTTCGGAACTGCGACATAAACCGCAGAATTTCGCGGCGCTGGCAAAGGCGCATTCCGGCTGCCCATCGGCCAGTCAGGGCGGCAATCTCGGGCAATTGAGTGCGGGACAGACGACCCCGGAATTCGAGCGTGCCTTGGCGCGGATGCAGCCGGACACGCTCTGCGACGAACCAGTGGCAACGCGTTACGGATTTCATATCGTGCGACTCGACCGGAAAATCGGAGGCCGGCAATTGCCGTTCGATTTCGTGCGCGACCGTATCGCCAGTTACCTGTCCGAGCGGGCGCGCCGCACCGCCACCGCGCAATACATTGCCCGGCTGGTGTCCGGCGCGCAGATCGAGGGCGTCGAACTTGCGGGCGCGGAAGCGCATCGCGTATTTTGAGGAGCCCGAAATGCTGCTTGGCGATTTGCTCGCGCGCTGCCGCGACGAGGTCTATGTCAGCGAAATGCTGCTCGATATGGGCCATCTTCCGCTGATCGCGGCGATGAAGAAGGCCGCCGCCGCCGAAGACATGCCGCTTGGCGCTTACGCCGTCGAGGCGCTGGGCCGCTATAGCGCGCTGGCCGACGACGAGGAATGGCTGACCATGATCGGCCAGATCGGCCGCGCCGACGATCCGGCGCGTGCCTTCCTGCTGCGCGCGTTCGCAGCCGTGGCATGCCGGGACGGTGCCGCGACGGAGCCGCAGCCGCTTCAGTAGCGGCCCATGGCCACCTGCGTGGCCGTTTGCGGACGGAATTGCGCGCCGGCATTCTGCACGAATGCGACCGCCATTTTCAGCCGCCGCATGTCCGAAATCACGATCGAGGCGCCGGCCGCCCACAGCCGGTTTTCGAGATCCTCGTCCGGCTGCCGCCCGCCGGCAAATCCGATCGATGCGGTACCGGCGGCGGCCGCCTGCGCGACCTCCTCGGGCGAGCGTGTCACCAGGATACAGTCGCCGGGTGCCACGGGCATGCGGGCGATCGCGTTGGCGATCGGATGCAGGCGGGGATCGGAGACCAGGCTTGCGGAGAACAGCGCGCGCGGACCGAAGAACGGGGCGAGCCCCGCCGTTTCGAGGCTGTATTGCAGCAAGCGTACCGGCCATTCCGACACGATGCAGCGCGGCTGCCGCAGCCACATCAGCGCATGCTCGACATGGGCAATGCGCTGCAATTGCGCTGCGAAGCGACGCGCGATTTCGCGATAGGCGGCTTCGGGAAAATCGCGATCGAATGCATGCCCGGTGCTGTTTTCGCAGTGGCGGCACACGCGCTCGACGCTGTATCCGTCGAAACGCCGCTCATAGACCGATGCGGAGATCGGCATGCCGCCTTTTGCAAATGCGGCGGCACAGGCCTGGGCGACGATGCCGGCGCTGTCGACGAGCACGCCGTTGCAGGAGAAGAGGATCATGAACGCAGCACATCGATATCGGCAACGCTGTCGCACGGGCCCGCAGAAGCGCACGTGTTCCAGCCGATGGCCTGATTATACCCTTTGTGTCCTCCGTCTTGAGTGCTTGAACCCGCCGTGAGTTGCAGCGCTCAAAATGGGCGTGCCGGTGCGTCAAAGTTGAGAACAAGCTGCGGCGTGAAGCCCAAGGAGATGTGACGTGACCGATCAGAGCAAGTTTGGGGACTTTCGGCCAATGGAACCGAACGTGGCGTATATTGGTGAAGGCGTATCCATCAAAGGCGAGATTTCGGTTCCCGACGTGATCGTGGTTGATGGAAGCGTCGAGGGCGATCTGACAGCCCGTTCGATCCGGATCGGCCCGTCCGGCGTGATCAAGGGAAATATCGTCGCCACCGACGCCGACGTGCACGGTTCGATTTCCGAGAAGCTGGAAATCAAGCAGCTCATGATCTTGCGCGCCACCGCACGCGTGCAAGGCAACGTCAGTTACGGCGAACTGCAGATCGAGAAGGGTGCGGTCATTTCCGGCGAGTTTGCGTCGACCGATTTCCGCTCGGAGCGCAAGCAGGGCAAGATCGAAGCCGCGAGTCCCGCCAAACTCGAGCGGCTGAAGCTCACCGTGGGCGGTCCTGGCGACGGGCCGCGGTCGGCTTCGGTGCACGATGCGCCGCGTGCGGCGGCCGGAGGGGCGGCCGCCAATATCTCGAACATGCCGGTGGTCGATCTCACCGACCTCAAGGCGAGTAGTTGACCGTGCGGCGCACCGCTCGCATCGCCCGCAGTGTGCCGCGGGCGCAGGTGCGCTGCAGGCCCTGCCGGAGTCAGGTCGGTCGAAACGCCTGGATAGGGCAGGGCCCGGTCGGCGCGGACGTCCGGATCGCCTCTCCCCGCCGGCCGTCTTGCCTGTGACCGGGTCGGGGCGGCATGCGCGAGCGGGCTGCGGTGAGGGCCGGCCCGGCCGGCCCGGATTGAGTTCATCGCCCTAAAACGGGCAGCGCGTTGACGTCGTGTGCCGGGCCGATCTTCCCGAGAACGGACCCGGACAGCAAAAAAAGTATCTGGTATGGCAAAAAACGTTCTGTTCATCGTGGGTGCAGACAAGGGCGGCGTTGGAAAAACGACGGTGTCGCGCACGCTGATCGACTATTTCGCGGCCAGCAACGTGCCGATCCGCGCCTTCGACACCGAGTGCCCCAAGGGCAATCTGAAACGCTTCCATCCCTCGGAAACCGAAGTGGTCGACATCACCTCGGTATTCGACCAGATGCGGATTCTCGATACCATCCGCAGCGCCGCCAAGTCGACGCTGATCGATGTCAGAGCCGGCTATCTCTCGCTGACGCTGCAGTTTCTGCAGAATATCGGCTTTCTGGAAGCGCTCAAGCGCGCCGAGGTGCGGCTGGTGCTGCTGCATGTGCTGAGCTCGTCGATCTCTTCGCTGCGCGAGATCGAGCTGATACGTTCTTATGTGCCGGATGCGCGCTATTATCTGGTGAAGAATTTCATCAACGACTCCACCTTCTTCAAGTGGGATCCGGGCGTCTATGAATCCTTCTTCCAGAAGGATCTGCACGGAATCGAAATATCCATTCCGAAACTGAACGAGGTTGCCTACGAACAGGTGGAAAGCGCGGCCGTATCGTTTTTGTCCTTCATTGCCAATCGCGATGTGAACCAGGAGGCGACATCGAACTCCTTCGTGCTACGCGGCTATGTCAGGCACTGGCTCGGCGCGGTGTGGTCGGAATACGATCGCATCAAGCTCAGCGAGTTTGTCGAGGCAAAGGCGGACCGCGAAAGCCCGCCCGTCGCCTCGCAATTCCAGAGCGGGCGCCTGATCTATTCCCCGCTCTGAACCGGCATGCCGGCGCGGCCCGCGCGGAAAATCTGCGCGGATACTGTCAGGCGCGAAAGCCGCGTACGGGATTTATCGGCGAAGCGGCGGCTCCTGACGCCCGAGCGTTCAACTGCGCTTGGGCACCAGCACGTCCATCAGCGACAGCCATTCGCGCGTATTGGTTACCAGATAGCCGCCGGAATAGCGCTGCAGAAAGCCGCGATTCTCGATGTTCTGCAGCTTGCGGCGCACGGTTTCGCGTGGGACGCGGATGTATTCGGCAATCGAGGAAACGTTCGCCGGCTGGGCGAAGGGCATTTCCCGCCGCGCGCCGGCGAAATTGATCGCGCCGCAGGCGGCAATGATAATAATGTCGTCGATGTCGAAACCGTATTTGCGCTTGATGCGGATCAGGCGGTCGAGCGCGCGGTTGATCGGCGCAAGGGCGGAATGCAGTTCTCCGATCGCACCGAATTCTCCGGCCTGTTCCTCGGTCTCGAAACCCGGCCGTTCGCGCAGCAGGGCCGGACGGCGAACGCGGCCGAAGGCCGTTTTTTCCAAGATGCCCGATGCGCTCATGCTCTATTTATACTTTCTACTTCTACAATGTACTCAATCCTGTTGAGTACACGTGTACTCATATACAGTAAGTTAGTTAGTCATTATTAACCAACTCATCCGCGATTACTAGAAAAATGTCGGGCGGCGCACAGGCGCGCGCCGGATTCGCAGGCGCTGCACGGCGTTCCCGGCGATCGGAGAGAAAGAGCTATCGCGGCGGCGCGCCGGTCAGTGCGGGCGCCACTCGTCCCAGGCGGACAGTTCGTCGACGACGTCGCCGAACAGGCTATAGTCGTCGTCCATCCAGCGCAGCGAAGCGTCCGGACGATAGGCGATTTCTTCTTCCTCGAATTGCCGGAATGTTCCGAGGTCGCTGTCGATGAAATTGTGCTGAAACGCCTCGCGCACCAGCGGCTTCAGCTCGATCAGACCGAGCATGGCGATGGCGTTCTTCCAGCCGAACCAGATCTGGCTTTTGTCTCGCGGCCGGATCAGTTCGAAGGCGCGGCCGAGAAATTCGGCGGCCGCGGCCCGCGGCAGCATATTGTGCAACACGAGCATCGCCAGCGCCTCGCACATGCGGCCGCGCACGATTTCGTCGGCCCGCTCTTCGAGCACGATGCTCTGAATCGGTTTCGGATCTCCGTCATACACCGACGCTATCACGCGGTGCACGGTGCCGACGATCGCGTCTTCGCCGAGAACGAGTTCGATGTCGGCTGCGGGCAGATGCAGGAATTTCGTCAGAACCGGATATGCAGACGTCTCGCGCCACGACCCAAGCAGATGAAATGCGAAAAACAGCGGATTCGGTTTTCTGCGTGTTGCGTCGTCGGCCGCGAGGTAATCCTCAAACGCGGCGACAAAACGCGGAACCAGTTCCTTGCGATGCCGGCTTGCCGCGCGCAGCGCATCGACGGGAAAATCGACCGGGAGGGTCAGCGCCTGAATGATCTGGTCGGTCGTCATAAAAACAATGTCTCAGAATACATGAACAAAAAATCGATACCGACCGCCAGCATGCCAATGGTCAACTCAGTCCGGGTGGTTGTTGTAACCGCCAAACGAATGAAGAATGCAAAAGCCGATTGCTAAAATCGTCGCGTTTCCGGAGCGGGCGTCCGTTCGTTTGCCCGCACCGGCCGACGCTGCGCAGCTCTTCAATTGCGCGGCCGGGAGCCGTCAGTGCCACCGCGAGAGACAATTTACAAAATCGGATCGGAGTATGCCACAGGAAACCGAGGCGTCCCGAAGATTGCCATCGTTGTGATCGCAATCGGCAATTGTATTCGGGAATGGTGTTTTGGACCTGGCTCCGGCCGAATCCGACGGCCGAAACAGGGCCTGCCGCCCGCTTAGCGTGCGGCGGCGCTTCGCTGCAGCTGCGACACCTTGCTGTTGAGCGATTGCAGGGCGATCGCCAGCTTCAGATTGAGGTCGATCAGGCTGGCGAGCCAGACCGCCATTTCGGTGCGGCTATCCGTAAAGCCGCCCGGAGCCTCCGGACGAGCCCGCCTTGCGCCGCCGGGTTGCCGGTCCGGCGCCCGCCGCGCACCGATATGCCAGGCGAGCAACGCCGAAATCAGCGATTCCTGCGGCCGATCCTGCGCTTCGCCCAGCAATGTCTGCAGCTCCAGGCGGGCATGGCACTCCCGGGACGAATGCGACCCTGGCGCAAGGCATCTGTCGGCTGCGCCTTCTCCGTTCGGCCGCCGGCACAGCGCGCAGGTTTTCACCGACCGCTTGCAGGGGATGATCGGCGCAGCCGGGTGTGCCGCCTGCGCCGCCACCCGGTCGGGGAGGTTTGTCTCGATGCCGGACCGGGCCGGACGCGATCTTCGCGCCGGCGCCGCGCTGTCGTTGGCCGACAGATCGACGCCGCACGCGTTCAAAGCGGCGGCAATGCGGGTCCAGATTTCCCGCCGCTTCCAGCGGTTGTAACGGTTGAACACCGTCATATACGGCCCGTAGACAGGCGGACAGTCGCGCCAGGGGTGTCCGGACGTCAGCATGTAGACGATGCCGCTGATCACGGCGCGGTCGCTCACCCGTCTCGGACCGGGCCGGTTGGTCGGCAGGTGGGCCGAGACCGCAGCCCATTGCGCGTCGGACAGCCAGAACGGCGCATCCGGTTGAGAGGCGGATTTCATTCTGCGGCCTCGTGACGATCGCAATTGCCAATGACCCGTGACCGGGCGGCAGAAGCGAACGGCGCTAACTACAAATCGCAAGAATTGTCAGGAGCGCGCGGGAGACCGTCAACATTTGCAGTCCGTTAACCTTAACGGCCGCGCCGCAAACGGTCTCGCGGCCGGCCGTTGCGATTGCCCGTACGGTTGCTGCGCACCGAAGCGGCGGCGCTTCAGCGCCGCTGCCGCGCCAGCGCATTCCCGGCCTGTTCGGATTCGGGCGCGCTCGACAATTCGCTCAGCAGCATCGTCAGCGTTGCTTTTGTCGCCGATCCGTTATTTTGCGGGTCTTCGACATAATTGTTGATGCAAGAGATCGCGGTGAGAAGTTTGACCCTCAGATCGATGATCTCGGCGTTGAGCCTTTCGATCGTCAGTTTCAGGCTGTGCTGGTGAAAGCGGTTGACCGCTTCGGCGACCGAGGCGTCGTCGTTGGCGGCCATGCCCGGAATCCACGCGTCTTCCGAGGGCGAAGCCAGCGACCTGAGGTGCCAGTCGAGCAGATCGTCGATCCAGCTTTGCACCGGTTCGTTCTGGTGCATGCGCAGCAACTTCTCCAGTTCCGCCGCCGCTGCGGCGCGGTCTGGCACCGCGATCGCGCCGGCGAGCCGGTCGCCAAGCCGGTCGCCAAGCCGGTCGCCAAGCCGGTCGCCAAGCCGGTAACGCGGATCGGCCGGGTTCGGATGCCTGCGCCTGCGCATGCCTTCGACGGCGGGCGGCATCGCCCGCTCCATCGTCGCAAGGTGAGCCAGATGATTGGCCGCAGCCAGAGCCGCGACGATCCCCTGCCAGATTCCGCGGGACTTCCAGCGGTTGAAGCGGTTGAAAACCGTCATATACGGACCGTAATCGCGCGGGCAGTCGCGCCAAGGGCAGCCGGTCTGCAGCACGTGAATAATCCCGCTGATCACCACCCGGTCGTTGAGACGCTTGGGTCCGACGCCGTTCTTGGGCATCAACGGCGCGATCACCCTCCACTGTTCGTCGTCGAGCCAGAACAGCTCTTGCGATGCGGTACTCATTCATCCACCTGACGCGCTTACATGTAATTGAGTACAAGGTTGTTAGCGAATACTCAGAGCGATTGAGTACAAATACTTACAGTGCTTTCAACTATACATGGTTCTTCGGCCGAAGTTAACTTTTTTACGTTACGCCCTGTCACGCAAAGTGAAGGGTCATGTCGATGCGTCCTGTCCGTTGCCGCCCGCAAGCCGCTGCCGCCATCCGTTGCGGCATTCGCCGGTTCTCGCATGCCCGCATGCGGTTGCGTCCGACGTTCGCGGATCGATGACAATGGTGCCGAACGCGATCCTGGCTGCCCTCGCCGTCGCAATTGCCGATGCAGCCGGGAGTCAGCCTGCACTCGCCTCGCCCCCGCAGGATTCGTCCGACGTCACCGTCTCCATCTCCGCGGCCGCGTTCGCGGTTCTGGTCGTCGGCGCGGCCATGTGGCTCTGGCACGCCGACATGCGTCGCTTCCTGAACACGCTGCAGCATCAGCGCCGGCAGCTCGATAATGCGCTCGACAGTATCAGCCAGGGACTTTGCGTGTTCGACGCCTTCGATCGGCTGGTTTTGTGCAATGCGCGCTACCTGCAGATGTACCGGCTGTCGGAAGCCGATGTGCGGCCCGGCTGCACCGTCCAAGACCTGATCCGGCTGCGCATCGCGGCGGGAACGTTTGCCGGCGACGCCGTTCAATATATCGGCGACCTCATGTCGGCGGTGGCGCAGCGGCAGAAGAACGAAATCGTCAGCGAGCTGGAGGATGGGCGCATCATCGTCGTTGTCAGCACGCCGTCGCAGGATGGCGGATGGGTGGCAACCCACAAAGACATTACCTTGCGCGTGAGCGCGGAGCGCGAGCTGGCCCGGAACAAGGCGTTTCTCGATACCGTGATCGAAACCGTGCCGGCGACGATCTTCGTCAAGGATGCCCGGGAATTCCGCTACCGCCTGATCAATCGTGCCGGCGAGCGGTTCTTCGGCGTTCCGCGCGAGTCGATGCTGGGAAAGTCGGCGGCCGAGGTGTTTCAACCCGCGGTCGCCGAGGAGATCGAGGCGTTCGACCGCAGTCTCATCCGCAAGGAGAGCAACGGGCGGCTGGAGCGTCGGGACGTGGAGCTGGAATTGCCGGGGCGGACGATCCGCACGGCGAATATGGTGCGGCTGCTGATCCGCGATGCGCTGGGCAATCCCGAATATATCGTCGGCGTGATCGAGGATCTGACCGAACGCAAAATGTCGGAGCGCCGCATTGCGCATATGTCCTGCCACGATCCGCTGACCAATCTGCCGAACCGGGCCGCTTTCGGCGAGCGGCTGGCCGGAATTTTTGCCGAGGCCGGGGCGAATCGGCGGCCGTTTGCGGTGCTCTGCGTCGACCTCAACAAGTTCAAGCGGGTCAACGAACTGTTCGGCGACGGTTTCGGCGATACGGTGATCTGCGACGTATCGCGGCGGCTGCGCGCGGCGGCGGAGGGCGCGTTCCTGGCGCGCTACGGCGCCGACGAATTCGCGCTCATCTGGGACGATGCCGACGTCGCATCGGACGCGGAGAAGGCCGCGGAGCGGCTGCAGCAGGCGGTGGCGCACGAGATACAGGTCGACGGCTATCCCTTGCGCATCTCGGCCAGCGTCGGCGCTGCGGTTTTTCCGGTCGCCGGCACCGATCCGGAGCAGCTGTTGGCGAGTCTCGACACTGCGCTGCAGCGCGCGAAGGCCGATTCACAGACATCCGTGCACCTGTTCAGACCGGAAACGGACCGCACCCTGCACGAACAGAAAGCTCTGCGGCACGATCTGCGCGTTGCCATCCCGCGCAACGAATTCCGGTTGCATTTCCAGCCGCAGGCCATGATCGACGGCCGCATTACCGGATTCGAAGCGCTGGTGCGCTGGCGTCATCCCTGCCGCGGCCTGCTCGGGCCCAATGAATTCATCCGCCTTGCCGAAGACAGCGGCATGATCGCCCCGCTCGGCGAATGGGTGTTGCGCGAAGCCTGCCGCGAAGCGGCGTCGTGGAACTCGCCGCTGCGGATCGGCGTCAATCTTTCGCCGGTTCAGTTTCGCGATCGCGACCTGCCGGCGACGATCCGCGCCATTCTGCAGGAGACCGGTCTGCCGGCCGAGCGTCTCGAACTGGAAATAACCGAAGGCATGCTGATCGACGATTGCGCAGGGACGACCGCGCTGTTGCGGCAGGTCAAGTCGTTCGGCGTGGCCATCGCGATGGACGATTTCGGTACCGGCTATTCGTCGCTCTCGTATCTGCAGTCGTTTCCCTTCGACAAGATCAAGATCGATCGCGCGTTCGTCGCCAATATCGAAAGCAATCCCCAGTCCGCCGCCATCGTCCGCGCGGTGATCGGGCTCGGCCGCGGTCTCGACATGATCGTCGTTGCCGAAGGCGTCGAAACCGAGGCGCAGCTTGCGATCCTGCGCCGCGAGCAATGCGACGGCGTGCAGGGTTTTCTGATCGGCCGGCCGGCGCCGATCTCCGATTACGCCGGTCTGGTCTGGCCCGTGCCGCTTCAGCCGGACATAGCGATCGCGCCGACGGCCGCCGACGGCCGATTCATCGGCCGGGCCATGGTCAATTCGTCGGGCGCGGTGTGACCGCGATGCTTCCGCCCAATCATCCGCTTCTGGTGCATCCGCAATCGCTGCGCGTCGTCGCCGCCGGCGCGGCCATCGTCTTTCTCGTCGTCGTCCTCTCCACGTTTCTGGTCGTGCGCTACTTGTCCGACAGTTCGGCCCTGCGCAATGTGCTGCAGAATTCCTATGAGACGCGCCTGCGGGTTCAGAGCATAACCGCCTTGCTCGATCGCGCCGAGGCGATCCGGGCGGTGACCGATGCGGCGGCGGACCCGTTCGCCGCCGAACGCTATCGCGACACGATCCGCGCCGCCGACAGGGAAATGTCGCGCATCGAGGAAGCTGTGCGCCAGTCGGGGCAGGGGCAGCCGCAGATTCTCGATTCAGTGAAAGCGATCCGCGGGCGCCTTGGCGCGTTCGACGAGCGCACGCAGGCCGCGGACGCCGCGTCGGGATCCGAAGCGACGCTGCGCCGCGAACGCATGCGCCGCTATGCCTCCGTCATCGACGAATTGCGCGCCGGGATCGACAATCTCAACCTGCTGCAGGCGCAGGTCATCGAAGCCCAGGCAGCCGAGGACAAGCGGCGCGCATACTGGAGTCAGGTGCTGGTGATCATGATCCTGAGCGCGATCATGCTGACGGTGGCGACGGCGGCAACGCTGGCCATCCTGCTGCTGCCGGGACGCGACGACGGCTATCCCGGCTTCCGCCGCTAGGCCTATTCGGCGGCCTTTCCGCGCGCCGACAGCGCTGCATTGACCAGCGGCATGACTTTCTCGGCCAGGAGGACCATCGAGCGCCGGCCAAGCTCGCGGTCGGTCCAGTCCTTGCCGGCATAAAGAAGCGTACCGAAATCGCCGATGCGCTCGCGATAGGCGAGAATCTCGTCCGCCACCTTTTGCGGCGAACCGTAAACGATCAGTTCGTCGCACACGGCGTCCAGCGTCACTTCGTCGTCGGGCTGGTCGCGCCGGGTCTTGAACAACTCGATGCGCCCGTTCAGCTTCAGCTTGGTGAAGAGCTGGCTGTAATAGTAGCGATAAGGCCCGTTCGGATCGGTGGCGTAGGCTTTTGCGGTCTTGTCGTCGTCGGCGACGAAAATGCTCTTCGCCACACGCCAGTTTGCCGGATCGGCGTCGCGGCCGGCGCGCTGGCAGCCTTCCACGTATTTCGGCCAGTGACTTTTTACCCAGGCGGGCATCAGGAAGTTTGCCGAAATCGGATCCCATCCGCGCGCCGCCGCCTCGGTGACGCCCTTGGAGAACGGGGCGACGGCGGTGACGACGATGGGCGGATGCGGCTGCTGCAGCGGGCGGGGCAGATAGCCCTGTCCGAGCGTCGGCATGAATTGCCGCTCGACGCTGACGGTCCAGTACTTGCCTCTGATATTGTAGGGCGGCTCGCTTGCCCAGATTTGCAGCACCTGGTTGATGCCCTCCAGAAACATGGCATTGCGGTCGGCATCGAGATTTCCGAACACTTCCGCGTCGGACAGAAGTCCGCCCGGACTGATGCCGAAAATGAACCGGCCATCCAGCATGTGATCGAGCATGGCAATCTGCGCGGCAATCGTGGCCGGGTGGCTGTTGGGGATGTTGACGGTGCCGGTGCCGAGCCTGATGCGCTTGGTGCAATCGATCAGGCTGGCGATGAACATCGCGCAGGAAGTGATATTCTCCGCCTTGTCGGTGACGTGCTCGCCGACATACCCTTCGGAAAAGCCGAGTTCGTCGGCCAGAACGAACGCCTCGCGGTCCTCGCGCAGGCACTGCCGCCAGTCCTTGTCCAGCGGATGGATCGGCATGGTGAAAAAGCCGAGTTTCATCGTGTGCTCCGCCTGGACCCGGCGAGCCTGCGGCCCGACCGGAGTGAAACGCCGGAATATGCTACAGATCGAACCGCACCGCGCAACCGCCATTGTCGCAGGCCGAACATCCGTCTATGCAGGCATCGAAAGTTTCTATGAACAATGTTGCGCTGCGTCCGGCAGGCCCGCACGGCGCAATCGGGAAATGACATTCAGCGCCACGTGAGATTGCGCCCGGGTTACGATGACCTCACACGTTGCCGATCTGCCGGCGGCGTCTCTGCCGCTGCAATCCGCCGACTGGCTGAACGGCCATCTCGGGCATCCCGACCTGCTCGTCCTCGATATCCGCTCGGTCATCGACGGCGGAGGACTTCAGGCCTATGAGCGGGCGCACATTCCGGGTGCCTGCTACTCGGACTACACGAAAGACGGCTGGCGCGCGACCAGCGGCAAGGCGACGGGCCTGTTGCCGGAAGCGGCCGCGTTGCAGCGGCTGTTCGCCCGTTTCGGGTTGCGGCCGGAACATTATGTGGTGGTGGTTTCCGCGGGAGTCGGTGCCGGCGATTTCAGCGCCGCCGCCCGCGTATACTGGACCCTGAAAGTCGCGGGCCACCGGCGCGTTTCCATCCTCGATGGCGGGATGGCCGCCTGGCAAAGCGATGTGTCGCGACCGCTGGAGGCCGGGCCGCCGCGCCGTCCGGCGGACGCGCCAGCCTACCCGCTCGGCTCGGCGGCTCCGTTGCGCTCCGACCTCGCGGCAGTGGAGCAGGCGGTGGCACGGCGCAATGCCGTTCTGCTCGACAGCCGTGCTCTGAGTTTCTTCGAGGGCCGGGACAAGAGCCCGCAGGCGCTGCGCCCCGGTCGCCTGCCGGGTGCGATGCATCTCGATCATGTCGCGGCCTTCGATCCGCAGACCCGGCAATTGCGACCGCTCGCCGAACTGCGCGCCCTGTTCGCGCCGGCGTCCGGCAGGCCGGTCGTGCATTATTGCAACACGGGACACCAGGCCGCGACCACCTGGTTCATCCTCTCCGAATTGCTCGAACAACCCGGCAACACGCTCTACGACGGCTCCATGTCGGAATGGACCGAGTCGCCCGAACGGCCCACCGCCGTTGGGCCGGACGCGTGAAACGTCCCCATCCGCATAAAGGCGCAGCATCGCGCTCTTGACGGGCCGTCGGACCGCGCGTTATTGAACTGGTGCGTCGTGGTCATTTGAGCCGGCCGGCTTGCAGCCACGTTAAACAAATCGCTAAAAGGCCGGGGACGTGTATGCCCGGCCCGAGGATATTCCCCGGCCGGGTATTTTGTTGGCCAAAGGAGGCCGCCATGTCCGCGCCCGAAGAGCGCAAATATCGTCCGGAAACCCTGCTCGTGCATGCGGGGACGCTGCGCTCGCAATTTGCCGAAACCTCCGAAGCGCTGTTTCTCACGCAGGGCTATGTCTACGACAGCGCCGCCACCGCGGAGGCGCGGTTCAAGGGCGAGTCGCCGGGTTATCAATATTCGCGCTTTTCCAATCCGACCGTGGCCATGTTCGAGCAGCGCATGGCGGCTTACGAAGGCGCGCAGGCCGCGCGCGCAACGGCGACCGGCATGGCGGCGGTGACCGTCGCGCTGCTCGGGCAGCTCAAGGCGGGGGACCATGTCGTCGCCGCCAAGGCGCTGTTCGGCTCCTGCCGCTATGTCGTGGAAGATTTCCTGCCGCGCTACGGCATCGCCTCGACGCTGGTCGACGGCACCGATCTCGACCGGTGGCGCGACGCGGTGCGGCCGAACACCAGAACGTTCTTTCTGGAGAGTCCGACCAACCCGACGCTGGAGGTCATCGATATCGCGGCGGTTGCCAGAATCGCCCACGATGCCGGCGCGACGCTTGTGGTCGACAACGTTTTCGCGACGCCGCTCTATCAGAGCCCGCTGGCGCTGGGAGCCGACTGTGTCGTCTATTCGGCGACCAAGCATATCGACGGGCAGGGACGCTGTCTCGGCGGCATCATTCTCGGCTCGGAAAAATTCATACTCGACAACGTGCACACGCTGATCCGCCAGACCGGCCCGTCGATGTCCCCGTTCAATGCCTGGGTTCTGCTCAAGGGCCTGGAAACGCTTGCGGTGCGTGTGCAGCGGCAGACCGAATCCGCGGCGATCGTCGCCGCGAAGCTTGCAAACGAAAAAAAGGTCACGCGCCTGATCTATCCCGGCCGCCCGGATCATCCGCAGGCCGCGCTTGTCGCCAGGCAGATGCGTGGCGGCTCCAACCTGATCGCGTTCGAGGTTGCCGGCGGCAAGCAGGCGGCGTTCCGCTTCCAGGATGCTTTGCGGGTTGTGCGCATCAGCAACAATCTCGGCGACGCCAAGAGCCTGATCACCCATCCGGCGACGACGACGCATCAGCGGCTCACCCCGCCGCAGCGCGCCGAACTGGGCATCGGCGACGGAATGGTGCGGCTTTCTGTCGGGCTCGAACATCCCGACGATCTGGTCGAGGATGTACTGACTGCGCTTGCCGCGGTCTGACGGTTCGGGGAAACCATTGGTCGCCGGACTTGTTATGCACCTTCGGGGGGCTTAAGCGTGGTGCGGCGCCTCGGTCGCGGACCCGGTCATGAAGCTCTTCGAATGCCAGCATTGCGGCCAGCCTCTCTACTTTGAAAACGCATCGTGCCAGAGCTGCGGCCGCAGGCTCGGTTATATCGTCGAGCGCGAGACCATGAGCGCGCTCGAACCGGAGGGGGAGCTCTGGCATGCGCTGGCGCACGAGGACGTGCGCTACCGGCTTTGCGTCAACGCGGAATACGACGCCTGCAACTGGCTGATCCGTGCCGACAGTGCGGACCGCTATTGCGCCGCCTGCCGGCACAACCGCACCGTTCCGGATCTGTCCGACGGACGCAATCTGGAGCACTGGCGCAAGATAGAGGCGGCCAAGCACCGGCTGTTCTATTCCCTGCTTCGGCTCAGGCTGCCGCTGACGACCAAGGCGGAAGATCCGAACGGACTGGCCTTCGATTTTCTTGCCTCCGGCACGGCCGGAGACATACCGGTCATGACCGGCCATGCCGGCGGGCTGATCACGATCAATGTCGACGAAGCCGACGACGCCGAACGCGAGCGGCAGCGCCGGCAGATGCAGGAGCCTTACCGGACCCTGCTCGGGCATTTCCGGCACGAGATCGCGCATTATTATTGGGACAAGCTGGTCGCCAACACCGCCAATATCGGTCCGTTCCGGCAATTGTTCGGGGACGAGCGCCGCGACTATGCGCGCGCGCTCGGCCGCCACTACGACGAGGGGCCGAAGCCGGGCTGGGCGGACCGTTTCATATCCGCCTATGCCAGCGCTCATCCCTGGGAGGACTTTGCCGAGACCTTCGCGCACTATCTGCACATGGTCGACACGCTTGAAGCGGCGCGCGCTTTCGGCCTCAGCGTCAAGCCGGACCTTAAGAAAGGCGGTTCGCTCGAAGCGGGTGTGGATTTCGACCCCTACCGTGCGCCGCTGCCGCAACTGATCGAGGCGTGGCTGCCGCTCGCCTTCGCCGTCAATTCGCTTAACCGCAGCATGGGCCTCGCCGATCTCTATCCGTTCGTGCTGACCCCGAACGTGATCGCCAAGCTCGATTTTGTGCACGAGATCGTTCACGCCCGGGGGCAGCAGCGGCCGGCGCAGCCGAACACATCGAACGGTCTGCGTGCCATGATCGCCGGCCTGCGCCGGAAGGTCGGGCTGGCCGATACCGCACTTTGACCCGTCGCGCCCGGCGATCGGTCCCGGCCCGCAAATTGCATACCTGCTTTCCTGCGTCTAAGGTTCGCAAACCGGCCTTGGATGTCTCTTCAGTCGCGCCGGGCGGCCGATGAAACGGGACGACCCGGCCGGAGCCTGCGTTCGCTGCGATGTCGATTCTTGCCGCCCTGCATCACGTCACCCGCTATCGCTACGACCGTCCGGTCTCGCTCGGACCGCAATTGATCCGTTTGCGGCCGGCGCCGCATTGCCGCACGCGCGTGGTCAGCTATGCGCTGAAGGTGACGCCGGACCGCCACTTCGTGAACTGGCAGCAGGATCCGGGCGGCAACTGGATCGCGCGTTACGTTTTCCCGGAACGGACCGAGGAGTTCTCCGTCACCGTCGATCTCGTCGCCGACATGGCGGTGGTCAATCCGTTCGATTTTTTCGTCGAGCCGTCGGCGCAGCAGATCCCCTTCGCCTATCCCGACGACCTGCGCGAAGAACTGAAGGCCTATCTGGTCTGCGATCCGGCCGGCCCGCTGCTGCGCGACTATCTCGCCGCCACGCCGCGCGCGGCGACGCAGACCGTCGATTTTCTGGTCAATCTCAATCGCCGCATTCACGGCGACATCCGCTATCTGATCCGCATGGAGCCCGGAGTGCAGGCGCCCGAGGAGACGCTTGCGGCGGGCTCGGGTTCCTGCCGTGACAGCGCGTGGCTGCAGGTGCAGATACTGCGCCATCTCGGGCTCGCCGCCCGTTTCGTCTCCGGCTACCTGATCCAGCTCCGGCCCGACATCAGGGCGCTGGACGGACCGGGCGGAACCGAGGTGGATTTCACCGACCTGCATGCCTGGGCGGAAGTCTACCTGCCCGGGGCCGGATGGATCGGGCTCGACGCGACATCGGGTCTGCTGTGCGGGGAAAGCCATCTGCCGCTCGCCGCCACGCCGCATTACCGTTCCGCCGCGCCGATCGCCGGCGGCGTCGATCCGGCCGGGGTGACTTTCTCGTTCGACATGACGGTGACGCGCATCGCGGAAAAGCCGCGCGTCACCTGGCCGTTCTCCGCCGAGGCATGGACCGCGCTCGACGCGCTGGGAGAGCGGGTCGATGCCGATCTCGCCGCGCAGGACGTGCGGCTGACCATGGGCGGCGAGCCGACCTTTGTGTCGATCGACGATTATCAGTCGGCGGAATGGAATACGGCGGCAACCGGACCGACCAAGCGCATCCGCGCCGACGATCTGATCCGCCGGCTGCGCGAGCGTTTCGCGCCCGGCGGATTTCTGCATTTCGGCCAGGGCAAATGGTATCCGGGCGAGCCGCTGCCGCGCTGGGCCTTTGCGCTGTACTGGCGCCGCGACGGCAGGCCGCTCTGGCGCGAGCCGTCGCTGATCGCGCCGGAAGCGGCGATGGCGGTGCTAACCGCCGACCAAGCGCGAGTCTTTGCCGAGGGCGTCGCCGACCGCCTGCGCCTCGCACGCAGCCATGTCGTGCCGGCCTACGAGGATCCGGCGGTGTGGCTGCTCAGGGAAGGCCAATTGCCGGACAATGTCGGGCCGCTCGATCCCGGGCTGGCCGACCCCGAGGCAAGGCTGCGCATGATACGCACCTTCGCGCGCGGGCTTGGCCGGCCGGCGGGATACGTGTTGCCGGTGCAGCGCTGGCGCGACCGCACGGGACCGGTCTGGGCCAGCGAATTCTGGAAGCTGCGCCGCGAGCATCTGTTCCTCGTTCCCGGCGATTCGCCGATCGGCTTCCGCCTGCCGCTCGACACGCTGCCGCATGTGCCGGCGGAGTCCTATCCGCATGTGGTGCCCGCCGACCCGTTCGACGCGCGCGGCGAATTGCCCGATCCCGACCTGCTGGCGCAGGCGTTTCAGCGCTCTGCGCTGGCGGTGATCGCCCCGCCTGCTGCACCGTCCTTTGCCGATGGCGGCGTCGTGGTGCGCACCGCGCTCGCAGTCGAGCCGCGCGAAGGCCGGCTCTGCGTGTTCATGCCGCCGCTCGAACGGCTTGAGGATTATGTCGAACTGCTCGGCGCGGTGGAATCGACGGCGGCCGAACTCAACATGCCGGTGCATGTCGAAGGCTATGCGCCGCCCTTCGACCCGCGCATCAACGTTCTGAAGATCACGCCCGATCCCGGCGTCATCGAAGTCAACGTCCATCCGGCCGCGAACTGGCGCGAGGCGGTGGCGACGACGACCGGCCTGTACGAGGAAGCGCGGCTGGCGCGGCTCGGGACCGACAAATTCATGATCGACGGCCGCCATACCG
>CAYWCE010000049.1:0-19965 GCA_964456755.1 uncultured Hyphomicrobiales bacterium | reverse complement strand
CCAGGACCACACCCTCGGTCGGGGCCGGTTCGACGGCGGACCAGTCGAGGTCGTCGGTGGCGCGGCCGGCGGCCAGTTGCTCTAGGTCCGTCCGCCGGCGGAGGTGAGCGGCTTCGCCCATCCGGTGAGCCAGGTCGGCCGTCGCGTCGACGAATCCTCGCCCATCTGCGACGCGCGCCTGCCCGACGGCTCGCGCGTCAATGCCATCGTTCCGCCGCTGGCGATCGACGGGCCTGCGCTCACCATCCGAAAGTTCAAGAAGGACAAGTTCACCCTCGAACAACTTGTCAATTACGGGACGATCACGCCGGAAGGCGCGCAAATCCTGCAGATCGTCGGCCGCTGCCGGGTCAACACGATCATCTCCGGCGGCACCGGCTCCGGCAAGACCACGCTGCTGAACTGTCTGACGCGCTATATCGACGACGACGAGCGTATCATCACCTGCGAAGACGCCGCCGAACTTCAGCTCCAGCAGCCGCATGTCGTGCGCCTGGAAACGCGTCCGCCCAACCTTGAGGGCGAGGGCCAGATCAACATGCGCGACCTGGTGAAAAACTGTCTGCGCATGCGTCCCGAGCGAATTATCGTCGGCGAAGTGCGCGGACCCGAGGCATTCGACCTGCTGCAGGCGATGAATACGGGTCACGACGGATCGATGGGCACGCTGCACGCCAACTCGCCGCGCGAGGCGCTGTCGCGCATGGAATCGATGATCACGATGGGCGGCTATTCGCTGCCGTCGCGAACGATCCGCGAGATGATCTGCGCTTCCATCGACGTCGTCGTGCAGGCCGCGCGCCTGCGCGACGGCTCGCGCCGCATCACCCACATTACCGAGGTGCTCGGGATGGAAGGTGACGTCATCATCACGCAGGATCTTTTCGTTTACGAGATTACCGGAGAGGATGCGAACGGAAACCTGATCGGCCGGCATCGCGCAACCGGCATCGGTCGCCCGCGCTTCTGGGACCGTGCGCGCTATTACGGCGAAGAGAAACGCCTTGCGGCGGCACTCGATGCGGCCGAGGCCGTCGCCGACGAGGCGCGGAACTAGCGGATCATGGACAGGCAGACGATTCTCATTGCGGTCCTAGTCGCGTTCGCCATCGGCGGCGTGGCCTGGGTCTTTCTTCTCCCGATCCTGTCCGGCGAGAAGAAGATGGAAAAGCGCAAGGAAATCGTGGCGCGAAACGAGCCGGTGGCCGCGCGCGTCGCACGCGGTGCGCAGAAGTCGCGTCGCGAACAGGTCGAAGCCACGCTCAAGGAACTGGAAGCGCAAAAGAAGAAAAGCAAGAGGCCGGCGCTGGCAACCAGAATTTCGCAGGCAGGCCTGACCTGGACCAAGCGCCAGTTCATCCTGATTTCGGCGGGGCTCGGGATTTTCATGTTCACGCTGGTGATGATCGGCGGCATGGGCGTGCTCCCGGCGCTGGGCCTCGGCTTTGCCGCGAGTTTCGGCGTGCCGTTCTGGCTGTTGTCGTTCCTGAAGAAGCGTCGCGAGGCCAAGTTCCTGCACAATTTCCCGGACGCCGTCGACGTCATCGTGCGCGGCATCAAGGCCGGCCTGCCGCTGCTCGACAGCATCAAGATGGTCGCCTCGGAAGGCCAGGAGCCGCTGAAGAGCGAGTTCAGGACCATCATCGAGACGCAGACGATCGGTATGCCGCTCGGCGATGCCTGCGCGAAGATGTACGAGCGCATGCCGCTCGCGGAAGCGAATTTCTTCGGCATCGTGATCGCGATTCAGCAAAAGGCCGGCGGCAACCTGTCGGAGGCGCTCGGAAACCTTTCGCGCGTGCTGCGCGACCGCAAGCGGATGAAGGCCAAAATCCAGGCCATGTCGATGGAAGCCAAGGCGTCCGCCGTCATCATCGGCATGCTTCCGATCGCCGTCATGCTGCTCGTGTGGATCACAAGCCCGAACTATATCGAGCTGCTGTGGACCCATACGCTCGGCCAGATCATGCTTGCCGGCAGCGCCATGTGGATGCTGACCGGATGCCTCGTCATGAAGAAGATGATCAACTTCGATTTCTGAGGCGCCATGTTCGATCTCCTCATCAGCAAACTGCACGACACGCGCTTTCTGACGATGATGCTTGCCGCGATCGCGGCCGGCGCCACCGTGCTGACGCTGGCGATGCCGCTGCTGGCGTCGAATCCGCTGCCGCGCCGCATGAAGTCGGTCGCGCTGGAGCGCGAGAAGATCCGCCAGCGGGAGCGCGAGCGGCTGGCACGCGGGGAAAAGGTGGCGCTGCGCCAGTCGCCCAAACAGTACATGCAGCAGGCGGTCGAGCGCTTCAATCTCAAGAAGTGGGTCGGACAGGAGGAAGCGCGCGAGAAGCTGATCCAGGCCGGCTATCGCGGCGAAGCGCCCTACATCGCCTATCTGTTTTTCAGGATGGTTACGCCCACCATCATGCTGCTGGTCGCCGCCGTCTATGTATTCGGCGTATTGCAGGTCAATCAGCCGCCCGTCATCAAGATCGGATTCTGTATCTTCGCAGCCTATATGGGCATGCACATTCCGTATCTGTTTCTCAAAAACAAGATCTCCAAGCGCCAGCTCTCGATCCGGCGCGCCTTTCCCGATGCGCTCGATCTGCTGCTGATTTGCGTCGAGTCCGGCATGTCGATCGAGGCGGCCTTCAGGAAGGTAAGCGAGGAAATCGGATCGCAGTCGATCCCGCTGGCCGAGGAACTGACATTGACGACGGCGGAGCTGTCCTATCTGCAGGACCGCCGTCAGGCTTATGAGAATCTCGCCAAGCGTACCGGTCTGGAAGGCGTGCGCTCGGTATGCGTCGCCTTGCAGCAGGCGGAGCGTTACGGCACGCCGCTGGCGCAGACCCTGCGCGTTCTGGCGCAGGAAAATCGCGACATGCGCATGGCGGAGGCCGAAAAGAAGGCCGCCGCGCTGCCGCCCAAGCTCACCGTGCCGATGATCCTGTTCTTCCTGCCGGTGCTGTTCATCGTGATTCTGGGGCCGGCCGCGATCCGCGTCATGGAAATGCAGCGATAGCCGTCGCGAAACGGCCGGGCCGGCGGCGGATCAGGACTGCGCCGCTTCCTTCAGGACGCTGGGCGACCCGCGCCGGTGCTTGCGGCCTTTTTCCTGCTCCAGCATCTGCCGCAGATAGGCGACATTCGCCATTGCTTCTTCCGGCGACAGGTCGCCGCGGGCGATGGTTTCGGCTTCGGCGAACCGGCCCTGCAGACCGATAACGAGCGCGAGATTCTGCCGCACGCGCAGTTCGGCGGTCCGTTGTTCGGATGCGCGGCGCAGCAACTCTTCCGCCTTCGGCAGATTGCGCGACAGGGCGTAGGACAGGCCGAGATTGGAGAGCACCGAGGGTTCGTCGGGCACGATTTTCAATGCGCTGGAATAGTAGCGGCGCGCGTCGTCGTGGCGGCCCATCTGGTCGAGCACGGCGCCCTGCGCGGAGAGGATGCGCCAGTCCGGCTGGTCCGGCGTGTGCGCTCGGCCCAGCACCTCCAGCGCCTGGTTGTAGGAGCCGACATCCGCCAGGGCGCGGCCATAGGCGCCCAGCAGGACGGTGTTGCGCGGATTGCGGATGGAAGCCTGTTCGAGCACGGCGGCCGCCTGCGGACGCTGTCCCAGCCCGCGCAGCGCGCGCGCATAGCGCAGCGCCGCCTCTGCGTCGGCATTGTTGCGGCTGTAGCGTTCGCGCCAGATATCGGCCTCGCGGCGCCATTCGTCCTCGCTGCGCGGCTGTGCCGTCGCGCCGATCGAGCCGGTCGTGTCTGACGAGCTTGTCGTCTTGCAGGCGCCGAGCGGAAGCGCCAGCACGGCCGCCAGCGCCGCCGTGGTCATCAGCCGGGTTCGATTTCGCGCTATCTGCATCGCTCCACTCGCCCGGGCGGGCCGCACGGGGCCGGCCGGTGAGCGAACAGCAATAGAATGTTAACCCTAATGACTGGTTAACCGGGTGCCGCCGGCGGATATGCGTCGGCCCGGGGGATGAAGAACGTGGCTGCCCGTGTTAGGCAGGCCGGAACAGACGAGGCATACCCTTGCATCCAGCATTCGAAAGGCCGGGAACCGGCGCTGCGGCTCCCATCTGGTTCGTCACGACCGATACATGGTCCACAGTCCGCGAACGGCTTGCGGAGCCGGAGCGGCTCTTTGCCGAGGCTTCGGGTTTCGATCCGAAGCCTGGCCGCCACCTCGTGTTGCCCGGGACCGACGGCCGGCTCGCCGTGCTGTTCGGCCTGGAGCCGGCCGGCGCGCCGGTCGATCCGTTCCTGCCGGGCAGCCTCCCGGACCTGCTGCCTGCCGGGCTCTATCGCTTCGCCAACGCGCCGCACGACCCGCGCCTGGCGGCGCTCGCCTTTGCACTCGGGCGTTACCGGTTCGACCGCTATCGCAAGACCGAAAGCCGCGGTGCGCAGCTTGTCGTCCCCGACGGAATCGACGCCGGCGAACTGAGCCGTATCGCGGACGCAGCCTGCCGTGCCCGCACGCTGGTCAACATTCCGGCCAACGACATGGGACCGGAGGAGCTTGAGCGGGCGGCGGTCGCCCTGGGGGAAGATTACGGCGCGCGCGTGCAGAGCATCGTCGGCGACGATCTGCTGAAGCGGAACTTTCCGCTGATCCATGCCGTCGGCCGTGCATCGAGCCGTGCGCCAAGGCTGATCGATCTGCGCTGGGGCGACGCCGGCCGGCCGCGGGTGACGCTTGTCGGCAAGGGTGTCTGCTTCGATACCGGCGGGCTCGACATCAAGCCGGAAAGCGCCATGCTGCTGATGAAGAAGGACATGGGCGGCGCGGCCAACGTACTGGCGCTGGCGCAGATGGTGATGGATAGCGGGCTGCCGGTTGCGCTTCGCGTGCTGATCCCGGCCGTGGAGAATTCCGTTTCCGGCAATGCCTTTCGTCCGCTGGATGTTTATCCCTCGCGCAAGGGCCTCACCGTCGAGATCGGCAATACCGATGCGGAGGGCCGTCTCGTGCTGGCGGATGCGCTCGCCCTCGCGGACGAGGAGGCGCCCGATCTATTGATCGACATGGGCACGTTGACCGGTGCGGCGCGCGTTGCGCTCGGCCCCGAACTGCCGCCCTACTATACCGACGACGAATCGCTGGCGCAGGACATTGCGCGGCACGCCGCGGCGGAAAACGATCCGCTCTGGCGCATGCCGCTGTGGCAGCCCTACGACTCGATGCTGTCGTCCCGGGTTGCCGACGTCAACAACGTGGCCAAAGGCGGCTTTGCCGGTTCGATCGTTTGTGCGCTGTTCCTGAAGCGCTTCGTCGGCGCGGCGAAATCGTTCGCGCATTTCGACATCTATGCCTGGAATCCGGCTGCCAGGCCCGGCCGTCCGGAGGGCGGCGAATGCCAGGCCGCGCGCGCCCTCTATGCATTGCTGAAGGCCCGCTACGCATGAGCGGCGGGCGCGATCCGCGATTGACCCCGGCGCGGCCCGATCTGGCCGCCAGCGGACTGCGCGGCGCGGTCGTCGCCGATCGCTATGTCGAAGGCGAGGTGCAGGAGGTGATCGCGGCCCAGGCGCCGCTGCGCAAGGCGCCCTCGCATGCTGCGCCGCTGCTGACCGAGGCGCTGCGCGGCGAACGGATGCTGACGCTCGATTTCAACGAGGATGGCTGGGCCTGGGGACAGTTGCTCGATGACGGCTATGTCGGCTGGATGCCCGCCGCCGCGCTGCTGGCGCCGCGGGCGGCGCCGACCCATACCGTCACCGCGCTGCGCACCTTTCTGTTTTCGGCGCCCGACGTGAAGGCGCCGGCGGTCGAGGCGTTGCCGTTCGGGGCACGCATTGCCGTTACCCGGATGCAGGAGCCGTTTGCGGTCACCGATGCCGGATTCCTGCACCGGCGTCACATCGCGCCGCTCGAAGCCCGGGAGCGCGATCCCGCCGCGGTGGCCGAACGGTTCCTCGGGGTTCCCTATCTGTGGGGCGGCAAGACCGCGCTCGGCATCGACTGTTCCGGGCTGGTGCAAGTCGCGCTCTCCGCCTGCGGCATCGCCTGTCCGCGCGACAGCGACATGCAGCAGGCGGCGTTCGGGCGCACGGTCGCCCGGGGCGAGATCCGGCGCGGCGATCTGATCTTCTGGAAAGGGCATGTGGCGATGGCGCGCGACGCCGCCACGATCGTGCACGCCAACGCTTTTCACATGCAGGTCGCCGTCGAGCCGCTCGAGGAGGCGGCCGCCCGGATCGGCGGATCGGAATTCGCCGGAATCCGCCGGCCGCGCTGATCAGCAGACCACCTTGCCGCAGCGGCGGACCGCGCCGACGATCTTCTGCAGATTGTCGCGGCCCGGATGGCCGACAATGGCGACGCCCCCGATCACGAAGGACGGTGTGGCAACGAGGCCCAGCGCGTTGCCGAGCCGCACATGCGCCTTCATGGTTTCGGTGATGTCGTCGGTGTCGGCGATTTCCAGAAGCCTGCGCTCGTCGAGCTTAAGCTCTCTTGCAGTCGCCAGCGCGCGATTGCCGTCGATCACGCCGCGGCCGGCGTAAATTCTGCGATGAAACCGGTAGAACTGGTCCGCGCTTGCGATTTTCGCCACGGCCAGTTCGACGCGGCCGGCAAGGATCGAGGCCACCCCCAGGACCGGAAACGGCACCAGAACGAGCTTCAATTCCCGGTCTTCGCGCAGGATGGCGTCCACGTCGTCGGACGCCCGACGGCAATAGGGACAGTTGAGATCGTAGAACTCGACCAGCGTGACGTCGCCGCGCGGATTTCCGATCGTGACGGCGCCGGGCATGCGCTCGGCCGCGCCGTTCAGCTCCGGGGCAATGGCGTGGTTGAGCACCCGGGTGCCGTCGACCCCGAGGATGGGATATTGCGAGCGCGCGCTCTGGGCGGCGGCGGGAACGTGCAGGGCGAGAAGCAGGATGAAGGCGGGAGCGATTCGAATTGGCATCGCCGCTTCATGCAAAGTTCGCGGCAGAATGAGGAATCAAATCGGCGTGAAGTCTAGTAGCCGCGCCGGCGGTCGACGACGTGCTGCAGCGGCAGGCCCTGTTCGAACTGCGCGATCTGCCGGCAAATTCCGGCGACAAGGATGCGCGGCGCGATGTCGCCAGCATTGTGCGGCGTGACCGTGACGCGGGGATGCGTCCACAACGCGCTTTCCGCGGGCAGCGGCTCGCGTTCGAAGACGTCCAGGGCCGCACCGGCAATCACGCCTTGGTCCAGCGCGGTGAGGATGTCGGCGTCCTTCTGCAACTGCCCGCGCCCGGCATTGACGAGAAAGGCCCCGCCGAGAGCGCCGTCCCGCTTCAGCCCGCGCAGCAGGCGAAGATCGATCAGCCCGCGGGTCTGCGGCGTCAGCGGCAGCAGGCATACCAGAATTTCCGTGCGGGCAAGAAAGGCACCGAGCCCGGCCGCACCGTGAAATGTCGCGATGCCCTGAATCGATCGCGGTGTGCGGCTCCAGCCGGCCACGTCGAAACCGATGCGCGCCAGCACGGCCGCGACCTCGCTGCCGATTTCGCCGAGTCCCATGACGCCGACGGCAACCTCGCCCGCCGCCGGCTGGTCGTGTCCCTTCCAGATGCGCTCGCGCTGTTGCGCATCGTAGAGCCGTTGCCGGCGGTGGAACATCAGGGTGTGCAGGACGACATACTCCGCCATGCGCATGCTGAGATCGCGGTCTGCGGCGCGCACGACGGGAACGTCCGGCAAGGCCGGGTCTGCAAGCAGGTGGTCCGCACCGGCGCCGAGATTGAAGACGATTTTCAGGTCCGGAAAGTCAGACAATGCGCCATGCGGTGCGTTCCAGACGCACGCATAGGCGACCCCGGCGCGGTCGGAAACGCCGTCGGACCAGACCTGCAGCGGACGGTCCGGCGCAAATTCGCGAAACAGAGCCGCATATTCGCTGCGCCGCGCATTGTCGACGAGCAGCAGGAGCGACGGACGGCTCATGCGGTCAGGCGCGGTCGATGCCGACGGCGGCGGGCCAGCAGGAACAGCAATGTGCCGGCAAGCGCCAGGTTGAGATAGAGGAGATGGCGGATCGCCGCGGCCTGATCGGAATTCTGCGAGAACCGGTCTGCAAAGAACGCATACAGCACGATCTGCAATCCGCATGTGACGAGCACGAGCGGGATCGACCAGCCGCTCCGCAGCATCACGGCGGCGACGACGGACAGATCGAGAGCCAGAAACACGATGTCGAAAATGCGCCAGGACATCGGCGCCGAGGCCCACTGGTATCCGCTCAGTCCCAGGATATTGGCGACATGCACCGCCGCGCCGAATCCGAACAGCACAGCGACCAGCCCGAGATAAATGCGCACCGGAAATTCCTCAAGACGCCGCGCCAGCCATGCCGTCATCCGGTTCATCGCATGCCACGCTAATCGGACACCACGCCCGCGGCGGCAGCCTCGATGTCGAAAGCGGCCGCGAACAGGGCGCGCGTATATTCGCTCTTGGGGTTCCCGAACAGCGCCGCGGACGGCCCCTCCTCGACCACCTTGCCGTTGCGCATCACGATCAGGCGGCTCGCCAGCGCGGCCACGACCTTCAGATCGTGCGAAATGAACAGATAGGTGAGGTTCTTGCGCCGCTGCAGGTCGCGCAGCAGGTCGACGATCTGCGACTGGATGATCATGTCGAGCGCGCTAGTCGGCTCGTCGAGCACGATGAAGGTCGGCTCCAGCACGATGGCGCGGGCGACGGCGATGCGCTGGCGCTGGCCGCCGGAGAATTCGTGCGGATAGCGGAAGCGCGTATCGGGATCCAGCCCGACATCGGCGAGCGCCTGCACCACGCGCCGATCGCGTTCCTCGGGCGTCATCTTCGGATGATGCACACCGAGCCCTTCGGCGACGATGTCGGCGACCGACATGCGCGGCGACAGCGAACCGTAGGGATCCTGGAAAACGATCTGCATGCCGTGCCGGTATGGCCGCATTTCCTTGAACTTCAGGCCCTGCAATTGTTCACCCATGAACACGATCGGTCCGCTGGACGAAATCAGGCGCAGGATCGCGAGGCCGAGGGTGGTCTTGCCCGAGCCGGACTCCCCGACAATGCCGAGGGTCTCTCCCCGGCGCACGGAAATGCTGACGCCGTCCACCGCCTTGATATGATCGACGGTGCGCCGGAAGATTCCGCGTTTGACCGGAAACCAGACGCGCAGATTGCCGGTTTCGATCACCACCGGCTGCGAAGGCTGCAATGGCGCGGGATCGGGCTTGGGCTCGGCGGCGAGAAGCGCGCGCGTATAGGCGTGCACGGGTGCGCTGAACACGCGTTCGACCGGACCCTGCTCGACGATCTTGCCGCTATTCATCACGCAGACGCGGTCGGCGATCTTGCGCACGATGCCGAGATCGTGGGTGATGAACAGCATGGCCATGCCGAGCCGGCGCTGCAAATCCTTGAGCAGCTTGAGAATCTGCGCCTGCACGGTGACGTCGAGTGCGGTGGTCGGTTCGTCGGCGATCAGGAGGTCGGGCTCGTTCGCCAGCGCCATGGCGATCATCACCCGCTGGCGCTGCCCGCCGGACAATTGGTGCGGATAGCTCTGCAGCCGCCCGGCCGGGTCGGGAATGCCGACCTGGGTGAGCAGTTCGACGATGCGCGCGCGCGCCTTCTCGCCGGTAACGCCATTATGCAACTCGAGAATCTCGCCGATCTGCTTCTCGATCGTGTGCAGCGGATTGAGCGAGGTCATCGGCTCCTGGAAGATGATGGTAATGTCGTTGCCGCGTATGCTGCGGATGTCGCGTTCCGGAGCGCTCAACAATTCCCGTCCCTTGAAATGGATAGAGCCGCTCGGGTGGCTCGCGGCCGGATAGGGCAGCAGCTTGAGCACCGAAAGCGCGGTGACCGACTTGCCGGACCCGGATTCGCCGACAAGGGCGACGGTCTCGCCGTTTCCGATGTCGAAAGAGATGCGGTCGACCGCGAGCGTCTCGGCGCCGGACTGGCGGAACGCGACGGACAGGTCTTTCACCTGCAGCAGGCTGCCGCTCATACGAACGTCTTCCTTGCATCGAAGGCGTCGCGCACCGCCTCGCCGATGAAGATCAGCAGCGAGAGCATGATGGCGATGGCGAAAAAGCCGGCAAGACCGAGCCACGGCGCCTGTATGTTGGCCTTGCCCTGGCTGAGCAATTCGCCGAGCGAGGGTGAGCCGGGCGGCAGACCGAAGCCGAGAAAGTCGAGCGCTGTAAGCGTCATCACCGAAGAAGAGAGAATGAATGGCAGGAAAGTCAGCGTCGCCACCATCGCATTCGGCAGGAGGTGGCGGAACATGATCACGCCATTGGACACGCCCAGCGCGCGCGCGGCCTGGATATATTCGAAGTTGCGGCCGCGCAGGAATTCCGCGCGCACCAGTCCGACCAGTGCCACCCAGGAAAACAGCAGCAATATTCCCAGCAGCACGAAGAAGCCGGGCACCAGCACCGAGGAGATGATCAGCAGCAGATAGAGCGAGGGTACGGAGGTCCAGATTTCGATCAGCCGCTGGAAGATCAGGTCGGTGCAGCCGCCGAAAAAGCCC
This sequence comes from uncultured Hyphomicrobiales bacterium, assembly GCA_964456755.1. GTDB lineage: Bacteria > Pseudomonadota > Alphaproteobacteria > Rhizobiales > Xanthobacteraceae > Pseudorhodoplanes. The sequence goes on along the minus strand of CAYWCE010000049.1, from coordinate 9,439 downwards.
TGCACCGCGCCGGCTGTCACTCCGATAATCGATGAAATCGTTGTCAGGATCAGCCCGAACAGCACGGAGATGCGAAATCCGTAGATAAGGCGCGCGACCAGATCGCGGCCCTGGTCGTCGGTGCCGAGCCAGTTATATTCGAGATCGCGGCAGCCGCGCAGGCCCTTGCGCTCCACCACCGGCCTGCATTCCTCTTCCGTCAGCAGCCAGGTCGGCTTGGAGGGCGCGGGCGTCGGCAGATCGAGATTGTGGGTGTTGTAGGAATAGCGGATCGGCGGCCACAGCATGGTGCCGCCCTTCTCCTCGATGATTTTGATCAGGAAGGGATCCCGGTAGTCGGCAGCCGTCTCGAATTCGCCGCCGAACGCCGTTTCCGGATAGCTGACGACGGCGGGGAAATACACCTTGCCTTCGAGCCGGATCATGAACGGCTTGTCGTTGGCGATGAATTCCGCGAATAGCGAGATCACGAACAGGACCAGGAAAATCCAGAACGACCAGTAGCCGCGCCGGTTCGACCTGAAATTCTGCCAGCGCCTGCGGTTGATCGGAGACAGCGCCAGCCGCCGCCGATCCGGCGGGGCGGCAAGGCCGGTCGGGGCGATGACGGTCGCATCGGGCCCTTTGGCGCTGACGCGTGCGTCCACTCAAACCTCCCGGGTTTCGAAATCGATCCTCGGATCGATCCAGGTATAGGTCAGATCGGAGATCAGATTTACGATCAGGCCGATCAGCGCAAAAATATAGAGCGTTGCGAATACGACCGGATAATCGCGGTTCAGCACGCTTTCGAACCCGAGCAGGCCGAGTCCGTCGAGCGAAAAGATCGTCTCGATCAGGAGCGCGCCGGAAAAGAAGGCATGGATGAACGCGCCGGGAAAGCCGGCCACCACGATCAGCATCGCATTGCGGAAGATGTGACCGTACAGCACCTGGTGCGACGCGCAGCCTTTCGCCTTGGCCGTCAGCACATATTGTTTGCGGATCTCGTCCAGAAACGAATTCTTGGTGAGCAGCGTCATGGTGGCGAACGCACCGAGCGCCATCGAGACGATCGGCAGCGTCAGGTGCCAGAAATAATCGATGATTTTCTGCCACCAGGAAAGCTGCGCCCAGTTGTCCGAGGTGAGGCCGCGCAGCGGAAACAAGTCGAAGAACGATCCGCCGGCGAACAGGATGATCAGCAGAATTGCGAACAGGAAGCCGGGAATGGCGTAACCGATGATGATGACGCCCGACGTCCAGGTGTCGAACCGCGTGCCGTCGCTCACCGCCTTGCGGATTCCGAGCGGAATGGAAATCAGGTAGGTCAGCAGCGTCATCCAGATGCCGAGCGACATCGAGACCGGCAGCTTTTCCTTGATCAGTTCGATGACGGTGACGTCGCGGAAATAGCTCTTGCCGAAATCGAAGCGGATATAGTTCCAGAGCATGAGAAAAAACCTCTCGTGCGCCGGACGGTCGAAGCCGAATTGCTGCTCCAGGCTCTTGATGAATTCCGGATCGAGTCCCTGTGCGCCGCGATATTTGGATGTCATCGCGTCGACGGCGCCGGCACCCTGCGCCTGGCCGCGGGCGCCGAAATCGCCGCCCGGCGAACCGGAAATGCGCGATGTGGCACCGGTATCGGAGCCGGACAATTGCGCAATCACGCGCTCGACCGGTCCGCCCGGCGCGAACTGAACCACGACGAAGGATACCAGCATGATCCCGAACAGGGTCGGGATCATCAGCAGCAGGCGGCGAATGATATAGGCTGTCATCGCGTGTCGTTATAGCGCGCCGTTTGCGAGGTTAGCCACGCCCTTGTCGTCCCACCGGACTGGATGGCGCGGATGACGGCCGGGCCTGGCGGACGGCCTGGTGGACAACGTCAGCCCCTGCGATCCAGTTTCGCCGCCTTTTCCGCGTCAAACCACCAGGTTTCAGGGATGCCGCGGCCGTAACGCGGCTTCTCCACCGGCCGGCCGAACGTGTCCCAATAGGCAATCCAGTGCGACGCCTTGTACCAGTGCGGAATCCAGTAGCGGCCTGCGCGGATGACGCGATCCAGCGCCCGGCAGGCCGTGACCAGCGTGGGACGGTCGGGCGCGGCGACGATACGGTCGATCAGTGCGTCGATCGCCGGATCGGCCATGCCGGCCAGATTCTGCGAACCCTTGGTCGCGGCGGCCTGCGACGAGAAAAAGCCGCGCAGCGAGTCGCCGGGCGTGGTCGAAAAACGAAAGCGTTGCACGGTGAGATCGAAATCGAAATCGTCGACCCGTGCCCGGAATTGCACCGGATCGACGACGCGCAGCGTTGCATCGATGCCCAGCAGGCCGAGATTCTTGATGTAGGGCATATGGTGCGGCTGGAAGGTCGGTTCCTCGAGCAGGAATTCCATGGTGATCCGCTCGCCTTCCGGCCCGACCCGCTTGCCGTCCCTGATCGCGTAGCCGGCCTCCTGCAGCAGTTGCGAAGCTTTGCGCAGCAGCGTGCGGTCCTGCCCCGAGCCGTTGGAAACGGGCGGCAGAAACGGTTCGCCGAACACCTCGTCGGAAACCCGGCCGCGGAAAGGCTCCAGCAGCGCGGCCTCCTCGGCGGAAGGTTTCCCCTGCGCCATCATGTCCGAATTCTGGAATACCGAATGGGTGCGGTCGTATGAGCCGTACATAATGTTGTTGTTGGTCCATTCGAAATCGAAGGCGTGGATCAGCGCCTCGCGCAGCTTGGGATGCCTGAACTTCGCCCGCCGCGTGTTGATGAACCAGCCCTGCGCACCCGAGGGCGTCTCGTCGCGCAGAACGTCGCGTTTGACGCGGCCTTCCCGGATCGCCGGGAATTCGTAACGCGTCGCCCAGATGCGCGAGGTGAATTCCTCGCGGAAGGCGTAGCTTCGGCCGGTGAAGCCCTCGAATGCGACATCGCGGTCGCGATAGAATTCGAAACGTACCGTATCGAAATTGTACAAGCCGCGCGTCGCCGGCAGGTCGGCCGCCCACCATTCCTTCACCCGCTCGTATTCGATGTAGCGCCCCGCCTCGAATCGGCCGACCCTGTAGGGGCCGCTGCCGAGCGGAATGTCCAGCGTCGATTCCTCGAACGGCCGTTTCGAATAATAGGCACGCGAGAAAATCGGCATGGCGCAGACGAATAGCGGGACGTCGCGCCCGCGTCCTTCCGCGAACCGCGCGACCAGCGTTTCGTCGTCGGTCGCTTCGGCGCCGGCAAAGTCGCGCAGCAATTGCCGGATGATCGGATGGCCCTTCTCTTTCAGCGTGTTCAGCGAGAATGCGCAGTCGTGCGCGGTCAGCCGGCTGCCGTCGTGAAAGCGCGCCTGCGGCCGCATCGGGAAGGTATAGGTCAGCCCGTCGCCGGAGATGCGGACCGCGCGCGCCGCATAGCCGTACATCGCGTCCGGCTCGTCGTCGGCGCGTGCCATCAATGTGGCGAAGGTCAACTCCATGCCCTGCGCGCCGTCGCCGCGCAGGATATAGATGTTGAGAGAGTTGAAAGTGAGGAAGCTCTGGTTGAACAGCCGGTTGGGGCCGATTTGCGAAAAGCTGCCGCCCTTCGGCGCGTCCGGGTTGACGTAGCCGAAATGCCTGAAGTCGGGCGGATATTTGAGGTCGCCGAAGGCGGACACGCCGTGCCGCTCGACGGCGTTGGCGGCGCTTGCGGCGACACGAGGGACGGGAAGGCAGAGGCCGGCGGCGGCGCCGGCCGCGAGCTTGAGTACGCTGCGCCGCGTCGTCGCGGTCACGAGCGCGATCCGGTCTTCGCCGCGCGATCGGCGTCCCACCACCACACTGTCGGAAATGCGGAGAGACCGTATTTCGGCAACGGATCGGGCCGGCCGAAGCGGTCCCAGCGCGCGGTCCGCACCTTGCCGTAAGTCCATTGCGGGACGACGTAGTGGTTCCAGAGCAGCACGCGGTCGAGCGCCCGCGTCGCCGCGACCAGTTCGTCGCGATCCTTGGTGAAAATGACGCGATCGATCAGCGCATCGATCGCGGGATTTCTGATCCCGGTGACGTTGCGAGAGCCGGGCTGGTCCGCCGCCGCCGAACCCCAATAGGCCCGCTGTTCGTTGCCGGGCGACAGCGACTGTCCCCAGGAATAGGTGATGATGTCGAAATCCCATTGCCGCAGGCGGTTTTCGTACTGGGCGTCGTCCACCGTGCGCACGGTAACCGAGATGCCGAGCCGCTCGAGCGAAGGCTTGTAGAACAGGAAAAACCGCTCGCTGTTGGGGTCGGATGCGAGCAGTTCGACCGTCATCGCCTCGCCGTTTGCGGTATTGACCAGCCTGCGGTCGCGCACTTCGTAACCCGCCTCCTTCAGGAGCCGCAGCGCCTCGCGCAGATTGGAGCGCACCGATTGCGGATTGCCTCCGGTCGGGTTGACGTAGGGCGTGGTGAAGACTTCCGGCGGCACCTTGTCGCGAACGGTTTCCAGGATTGCGCGCTCCTGCCCTTGCGGCAGGCCGGAGGATGCAAGCTCGGTCCCCTCGAAATAGCTCTTGATGCGCGTATATTGTCCGAAGAAAATCTGCTTGTTCATTTCTTCGAAATCGAAGGCGAAATTGAAGGCCAGCCGCAAGCGCGGATCGCTGAATTTCTCGCGCCGCGTGTTGAAGGCGAATGCCTGCATCACCCCGATGTGGCGGATTTCGAATTCTTCCAGCAACACACGCTTGTCGCGCACGGCCGGAAAGTCGTAAGCCGTGGCCCAGTTCTTGGCGCTGTTCTCCGTGCGCCAGTCGACCTGGTCGGCCTTGAACGCTTCCAGGGCGACGGTGGAATCGCGGAAATACTCGAAGCGCAGCTCGTTGAAATTGTCGCGGCCGATATTCACCGGCAGATTGGCGCCCCAATAGTCCGGCACGCGCTCGTAGACCACGGTCCGCCCGGCGACGAAATCCTTGATGCGATAGGGCCCGCATCCGAGCGGCCGCTCCAGCGTGGTCGCGGCGATGTCGCGCTTGCGGCCGGAGGGATCGGTTCCTTCCCACCAATGCCGGGGCAGGATGGTCAGCTGACCGACGATCTGCGGCAATTCCCGGTTGCCCGGTCCGTCGAAGGTGAAGGTCACGTCGCGCTCGCCGCTCTTTTCGGCCTTGACCACATGCCGGTAATAGGCGCCGAGCTGCGGGCTGTGTTTCTTGAACGCTTCGAGCGAGAAAATCACGTCTTCGGGCGTGACCGGCCGGCCGTCATGCCACTGCGCCTGCGGGCGAATCCGGTAGGTGGCGGACGAGAAGTCGTCGGGATGGCTGGCGGATTCGGCGATCAACCCGTATTCGCTCGAGACTTCGTCGAGCGAGGACGCCATTAGCGTGTTGTGGATATAGACGATGCCCGCGGCGAGCGAGCCTTTCACGCCGGAGACGACAAGATTGAAATTGTCGAATGTGCCGAATGCGATCTGGCGGGCGACCCCGGTCTTCGGCGCGTTCGGATTGACATAATCGAAATGTTTGAAGTCGGCGGGATATTTCAGTTCGCCGAACAGCGACAAGCCGTGCCGCCAGACCGGCGCGGCTTGCGCGGCGGCGGGCGGGACGGCGGGAAAGTGCCTGAAGGCGGGGGCGGCCAGCACCAGAGCCCCGCTGCGGATCATCGAACGGCGTGTCAGTTTCACGATCGGCTCCGGTTCGTGCGCCCGCCAAAATTCTAACTTTGCAGGGATTATGTCGGTTTTTGGATTGATCGCCACTCCCGGCAGCCGGATCACGCAAAACTTATCCGAAAAATTGACGCATGCCGGGCACAAAACAAAACGGCCGGGCGATGGCCCGGCCGCCGCTCCGTCGCCTGGCGCCCCTTACTGCTGCTTCGGCGCTTCCGCCGCTTTCGGCAGCGGCGCCGGGCTATCCGACAGCGTATTGAGATAATTGATCAGGTCTCCGCGCTCGCCGCCGCGGGAGACGCCGGCGAACTGCATGTTCGTGCCGGGAACGTATGCCCTCGGGCTGAGCAGGAACTGGTTGAGATTCTCGAAGGTCCACTCGCCGCCCTTGCTCCGCATGGCCGCGGAATAATTGAACCCGGATACGGACGCCTTGGCCTTGTTGACGATGCCCCAGAGATTGGGGCCGGCCTTGTTGGCGCCGCCCTTGTTGAAGGTGTGGCAGGCCGCGCACTTCTTGGCTGCGGCTTCGCCCTTGGCCGGGTCGGAACTGGCCAGCAGCACCTCGATCGGCGGCTGCTGCTGGGCGGGAGCGGCGCTCTGTGCGTCGGCGCCCGCCTGTTCCGGCACGGCGATGTCGTAGCCCGGTTTCTCCGGCTTGCCCGGCGAGAACAGCGCGCCGGCGGTGATGTTCAGCGACAGCAGCACCAGGCAGGTGCCCAGGACGGCACCCATGATCTTGTTGAGTTCGAAGGAATCCATCGGAAACTGGCTCCCGCAGCGATGCGGCGAAAGGGGCGGGTTTACCGCGGGGCAAGGCCGCAGGCGCCGGACAGATAGCCGGTTTGCCTCCGCCATTGCAACCCGTATAAGCGTTGCGCCCCCTGACCAATTGTCCGGCCCCGGACAGGCACAGCCGGACGGGCAACGGCGCCCCCATGCAGCGACACGATGCCCTGATCCTGATTCCCGCGCGCATGGCGGCAAGCCGGCTGCCGGGTAAACCGCTTGCCGATATCTGCGGTCTGCCGATGATTGTGCATGTGATGCGCCGCGCCGAGGAGGCGGAGATCGGCCCGGTCGTGGTGGCGACCGATTCCGAGACGAGTGCCGCCGCGGTGGAGAAGGCGGGCGGCCGCGCCATCATGACCCGGGCCGACCATGCCTCCGGCTCCGACCGCATCCACGAGGCGCTGGAGGTGGTGGACCCGCAGGCGCGCGTCGCCGCCGTGGTGAACGTGCAGGGCGATCTGCCGACGATCGCGCCAGGCGATATCCGGGCCGCGCTTGCCCTGCTCGACGACGAGGCCGTCCAGATCGGGACGCTGGCGGCCGAGATCGTGCGCGCGGAGGAACGGACCAACCCCAATGTGGTGAAGGTGGTTGGCTCGCTGCGCGCCCCGCGCCGGCTGCGGGCGCTCTATTTCACCCGCGCGACCGCGCCCTATGGCGAGGGCCCGCTCTATCATCATATCGGGCTTTATGCGTATCGCCGGCAGGCGCTTGGGCGCTTTGTCGACCTGCCGCCGTCGCCGCTGGAGCGGCGCGAGAAGCTCGAACAATTGCGGGCGCTGGAAGCGGGCATGCGCATCGACGTAGCCGTCGTCGACAGCGTCCCCCTCGGCGTCGACACCCCGGAAGACCTGGAGGCGGCCCGCCGCCTGCTTGCCGATTGACTCCGCACGCCCGCGGCGCGAAACCCATCCCATGTCCGACAGGAAGACGATCGTATTTCAGGGAGAGCCCGGCGCCAATTCGCACCTGGCCTGCCGCGAGGCCTATCCCGGCTACGAACCGGTGGCTTGCCCCACCTTCGAGGACGCCTTTGCTGCGGTGTCCTCGGGCGAGGCCGCACTCGGCATGATCCCGATCGAGAATTCCATCGCCGGACGCGTCGCCGACATCCATCATCTGATGCCGCAGTCGGACCTGCACATCGTTGCGGAATGGTTTCTCCCGGTGCGGCACCAGCTCATGGCGCCGAAGGGCGCGCGCATCGGGGAGATCAGAACGGTCGAAAGCCACGTTCACGCGCTCGGACAATGCCGCAACATCATCCGCAAGCTTAAGGTGAAGGCGGTCGTTGCCGCCGACACGGCAGGCTCGGCGCGCGAGGTTGCGCAGGCCGGCGACCGCTCGCGCGCAGCCATCGCCACGCGGCTTGCGGCCGAGATTTACGGGCTCGACGTTCTGGCCGAGAATATCGAGGACGAAGCGCACAACACGACCCGCTTCATCGTGCTGGCACGCGAGGCGCAGCACGCTCCCAACGGCAACGGCGCCGTGGTGACGACCTTCATTTTCCGGGTGCGCAATATTCCGGCGGCTCTGTACAAGGCGCTCGGCGGATTTGCCACCAACGGCGTCAATATGACCAAGCTGGAAAGCTACATGATCGGCGGCAACTTCTTTGCCACCATGTTCTACGCCGATATCGAGGGCCATCCCGACGACTACAACGTCTCGCTGGCGCTGAAGGAGCTGGAATTTTTTTCGCGCGAGATGAAAATTCTCGGTGTTTATCCTGCGCATCCCTACCGCGCTTCGTTCAGCGAAGCCGCGGAATAGGCCGGCGGGGCCGGCGCGCGGGCGGGAGCCTGGCATGCTGAACGAAACCGACATGCGGCACCTGCGCCGCTGCGTCGAACTGGCGGAGGAGGCGCTCGCCGCCGGCGAGAAGCCGTTTGCATCCGTTCTGGTCGCAGCGGACGGGCGGGTTCTGGCCGAGGATCGCAATCGCACCGTGTCCGGGGGCGACCCCACCCTGCATCCGGAATTCGCGCTGGCGCGCTGGGCGGCAACGAACCTCTCTGCGGAAGCGCGCAGGGCGGCAACCGTCTATACCTCGGGCGAGCATTGCCCGATGTGTTCGGCCGCGCATGGCTGGGTGGGCCTCGGGCGCATCGTCTATGTCAGTTCGGCCGCGCAGCTCTCCGAATGGATGGCTGAGTTCGGGGTGTCGGGCCGTCCGATCAATCCGATCCCGATCCGGGACGTTGTACCGGGAATTGCGGTCGAAGGACCGGTCGCGGAGCTTGCCGGACAGATCCGCGAGCTGCAGCGGCGCTTCTACCGGGGCGCCTGAGCGGACGTGCGCCGTCGCCGCGTTCAGATCGTCTGATTGTATTCGCCGACCTGCGGATGCGTGCGCAGCACCGCGTCGACGGCGGCGAACATCTCGCGCATGCGCGCTTCCGATTGCGGGCTTTCCACCACGACGACCAGCTCCGGCTTGTTGGACGATGCGCGCACCAGGCCCCAGGTGCCGTCCTCGACGGTGACGCGCACGCCGTTGACGGTGACGAGGTCGCGGATCGCCTGCCCGGCGACCTTGTCGCCCCGGCTGCGCGCGGCCTCGAAATGCTTCACCACTGCATCGACGACACCGTACTTCTTTTCGTCGTCGCAATGCGGCGACATGGTCGGCGACGACCAGGTCTTGGGAAGCGCCTTCTTCAGGTCGGCCATGCTTTTGTCCGGATTGCGGTCGAGCATGTCGCAGACGGCGATGGCGGAGACGAGGCCGTCGTCGTAACCGCGGCCGAACGGCTTGTTGAAGAAAAAGTGGCCGGACTTCTCGAAGCCGACCAGCGCGCCGGTCTCGTTGACGCGACGCTTCATGTAGGAATGGCCGGTCTTCCAGTAATCGGCCTTCGCGCCGTTCTTCTGCAGCACCGGATCGGTCATGAACAAGCCGGTGGACTTTACGTCGACGACGAAAGTCGCGCCCGGATGCAGCGCCGAAATGTCTCGCGCCAGCATCACGCCGATCTTGTCGGCGAAGATTTCTTCGCCCTCGTTGTCGACCACGCCGCAGCGGTCGCCG
>CAYWCE010000048.1:0-20452 GCA_964456755.1 uncultured Hyphomicrobiales bacterium | reverse complement strand
AGTGATAGAATTGCGCCGCCCACATCTGATGCTGGCCGACTTCGGTGGTGATGTAGACATCCCTGTCCTTGGTCAGCTCGTAGAGCCGCTGGATGGCGTATTGCGGTTTGATCACCTCGTTCGAATTGCGATAGTTCAGCGACTTGCGGGCGCGCCATTTGTCGATCTGGCTCCACCAGGCCTGCAGCGCCTTCTGGTCGGGCTTGGCGCCCGAGGCGCGCCAAAGCCGGATCATGTCCTCGATCACGTGACCGCAATCGCCGACGATACCGATATCGGCTTTGACGTTTTTGTTGATCGAGGAGGGATCGATGTCGACGTGAATCTTGCGCGAGCCGGGCGAGAATGCGTCGAGCCGGCCGGTGATGCGGTCGTCGAAGCGCGCGCCGATGCAGACCATCACGTCGCAATCGTGCATCGCCATGTTGGCCTCGAACGTGCCGTGCATGCCGAGCATGCCGAGCCATTGCGGGTTGGCGGCCGGAAACGCGCCAAGCCCCATCAGCGTGGAGGTGATCGGGAAGCCGGTGAGCTTCACCAGTTCGCGCAGCAGATGGCTTGCCTCGCTGCCGGAATTGATGACCCCGCCACCGGTATAGAATAGCGGACGTTTCGCGCGCGCCATCATTTCCACCGCCGCCTTGATCTTCTCGATGTCGCCCTTGAGCTTCGGCGTGTAGGTCTTGTGCTTGATGTTTTGCGGGCCGTGATAGTTGCCGCGGGCAAACTGGATGTCCTTGGGGATGTCGACGACGACCGGGCCGGGACGGCCGCTGGCTGCGACATAGAAAGCCTCGTGCAACACGCGCGGCAAATCCTCGATGCGTTTGACGAGGTAATTGTGCTTGGTGCAGGGCCGCGTGATGCCGACCGTATCGCATTCCTGGAAGGCGTCGTTGCCGATCAGGTGGGTGGGAACCTGCCCGGTGATGCACACGATCGGGATCGAATCCATCAGCGCGTCGGTCAGTCCGGTCACCGCATTGGTCGCGCCCGGCCCCGATGTGACCAGCACGGCGCCGACCTTGCCGGTCGAGCGCGCATAGCCTTCCGCCGCATGCACCGCGCCCTGCTCGTGACGCACCAGAATGTGACGGAGCTTGTCCTGCTGGAACAGCGCGTCGTAGATCGGCAGCACCGCGCCGCCGGGATAGCCGAAAATGTGCCGGACGCCCTGATCGACGAGCGCCTCGATGACCATTTCCGCCCCGGTCATCTCTCTTGTCATGGTCTTGCTCCGCTTTCGGCCCGATTTCCGTTTCTCTGAATCAAAAAGGCCCGCGAAGGGCCCCATGCAGCGCACCGCAATCGCGGGTGATCCATCACCCCCGGGCGGTGCGCCGTCCTACGATAATCGCAACAAAATTGCGCGACACGTCCGTCTCCAGCACAAAGCTTGCGCGAGCTATAAGGCCGGTCCCAGCCTCCGTCAAGCCGCGCGCGCATCCTTATATGGCGGGACGGCTCGTCCGCCAAGGGGCGACAAGCGGGGGGAGACAAGCGGAACGCAATGGGACCGCAAGCGGAACAAGGGAATACGGAAGTCGGCGGGAGAATGCCGGGGCGGCAGGATCGCGGCCGAACAAGCACCGGCTATCGGCGCATGACGGCGGGGGCCGCGGCCAGAATCGCGGCCATCGCCTCCTGCGGCTTCACCCAGGTCCATCCCGGCATCTGATTGCGGAACCAGGTCACCTGCCGCTTGGCGTAGCGGCGCGTATCCATCACCGCGCCTTCCGCCGCCTGTTCCAGCGAAATTTCTCCGCGCAGGTGCCGGCGCAGCCACGGCACACCGTGCGCCTTCATCGCCGGCAGGTGATCCGGAAGGTCGCGGGCGTCGAGCGCCCGCACCTCCTCCAGCGCGCCGGCATCCAGCATGGCGGCAAACCGCGTCTCGATGCGTCGCTGCAAATCCTCGCGCTCCGGCATCAGGAAAATCTTCACCGTGGCATCGGCGTCGAGCGCAGGGGGCAGACCCTCGCGATGCCAGTCGCCGATGCTGCGCCCGGTCGCCTCCAGCACCTCCAGCGCGCGCAGGATGCGCGAGCGGTCGCGTGGCATCAGCCGCGCCGCCGTTTGCGGATCGCGCGCCTGCAATTCCGCATGCAGCGGTTCGACACCTTCGAGCGAAAGCCGCTCGCGAAGCCGGGTGCGAATTTGCGGATCGATCGCCGGGATGGCGGCAAGCCCGTTCAGCAGCGCCTTGAAATAGAGTCCCGTGCCGCCAGCGAAAACCGGTATCGATGCTGAGGCTTCCGCCTGTGCGAGCGCCTGTTGCGCATCGCGCAGCCAGGCGCCGACCGAATAATTCACGGCGGCGTCCACATGGCCGTAAAGCCGGTGCGGCACGCGCGCTTCCTCCTCGGGCGAAGGCCGCGCGGTGACGATGCGCAGGTTGCGATAGACCTGCATGGAATCCGCATTGATGACGACGCCTCCGGCTTTTTCCGCAACCGCCGAGGCCAGCGCCGACTTGCCGCTCGCGGTCGGGCCCGCGATCAGGATCGCGGAAATGCGGGGCGCGATACCGGCAATTCGCCACTCACCGCGCACGGTCAGCCCGCGAGCGCACACAACGCGTTCCGGTCGATTTCCAGGATGCATGCATCGCCATCCAGTGCGCCGAGCGAGCGGTAGAAGGCAAGTCCCGCGACATTGCGCCGATAAACGCCGGTCCACAGGCACCGGCCCCCGCGCCGCAGGGTCTCGCGGGCGACCGCGGCGACCAGAAGGCGGCCGACGCCGTGCCGCTGCCATTGCGGCCGGACATAGAGATCGTTGAGATAGCAGCCGGTCTCGGCGGTGTCGGAATTGTAGAAGCGCGAATACATCGCATAGCCGATCGCCTCCGCACCGCGCATGGCGACGACCAGCCGCACCGGCGGATCGTCGCCAAAGGCGTCGCGCAGGATACTGCCGGCACTGTGCACACAGCCCCCGCCGCCCTGGCTCAGGTCGAGCGCATTGGCCAGTTCCGCCAGCGCGGCGGCCTCGTCCGGCCGCGCGCATCTGATCGCAATGTCATGCGGCATGACCCCGTCCTCCTGTCCGCAGCTTGCCGCATGCCGCCGGGCCTGCGATAAGCACCGCGCCGGCCGGCCGGTCCGTCGTTTCGCGCACGTATTGCATGACCTTCGTCGCAACCCTGATCAGCAACCCTGCCGCGCCGGCGCTGGATGAGGCGCTCCTGCGGCGCGTCCGCGATGCGCTGTTTGCGGCGCAGGAGCCGGTCTGGCTCGATCCGGGAATCGCCGCCGAAATCGTATTCGCCCCCGGCGTCGACAGCAGCCGCGGCGGCCTGAGCGACCTGCTGCGCAAGGCAATCGGCGGCGCGCCGGTCGATCTCGTGGTGCAACGCACCGGCGAGCGGCGCAAACAGCTCTTTGTCGCCGACATGGATTCAACCATGATCGGCCAGGAATGCATCGACGAACTGGCTGATTTCGTCGGGCTGCGGGCGCACGTGGCGGCAATCACCGAACGCGCCATGCGCGGGGAAATCGCCTTCGAGCCCGCTTTGCGCGAGCGCGTTGCGCTGCTCAAGGGCCTGCCGCTCGATGTGGTGCGAAAGGTCATCAGTGAGCGTATCACGCTCACCCCCGGCGGGCGCACCCTGATCGCCACCATGCGCGCGAACGGGGCGCTGACCTGTCTGGTGTCCGGCGGCTTCACGCTGTTTACCCAGGCGGTGGCGGACATGATCGGGTTTGAGGAAAATCGCGGCAATACGCTTGCCGTCGCACCCGACGGCACGCTTGCCGGCGCGGTCGCCGAACCGATCCTCGGCCGCGAGGGCAAGCTCGCCACTTTGCTCGACCTGACCGCGCGGCGCGGGATCGGACTTGAGGCGACGCTGGCGATCGGCGACGGTGCCAACGATCTCGCCATGCTGCAGGCCGCCGGCCTGGGCATCGCCTACCGCGCCAAGCCGGCGGTGGCGGCAGCCGCACATGCGCGCATCGATTACGGCGATCTGACCGCGCTGCTGTATGCGCAGGGCTACCGGCGCGAAGAATTCATCGCAGCCTGACCGGGTCTGTCAGTGCCGGCTTGGCCGGGATGGTCCCAGCATCCAGGCCTCAAGACGTGTATGCCCGGCACAAGGCCGGGCATGACGACGCAGAGTACGGCACTGAATTGCCGGAGCTTATTGCAGGCTGACCGCGACGAAGCGCACTTCGCCCGCGGCATTGGCGACGCGCAGCAACACGGTCTTCTTGCCTTCCTTTTTCAGCCGCTCGATCTTTGCCTGCAGATCGTCGGCGCTGGCAACCGCATCTTGCGCCACCTGCACGATCACGTCGCCGGCCGACAGGCGCTTCTCCGCCGCATTCGAATCCGCTTCGACGCCGACGATCACCACGCCCTTGATGCCTTCCTTGATCTTGTACTTCTTGCGCAGGTCTTCGCTCAGATTGGCGAGATCGAGGCCGAGCGCCTTTTTGACGACGGACTTTTCCTTTTCCGGCTGGTCGCCGCTTTTCACCGAAGCGGGCTGCGGCTTCTCGGTGTCCTCAAGACGGCCGAGCCGGACGGCCTTCTTAATTTCCTTGCCGTTGCGGATGACGATGACCTCGACTTCCTTGCCCACCGGCGTGTCGGCGACGATGCGCGGCAGGTCGCGCATTTCCTTGATGTCCTTGCCGTCGAATTTGACGATCACATCCCCCGGTTCGATCCCGGCCGGCTTGGCCGGCCCCTTGTCGTCGATGCCGGCGATCAGCGCGCCGCGCGCCGATTTCAGGCCGAGGCTCTCGGCGATGTCGTCGGTGACCTGCTGGATGCGCACGCCAAGCCAGCCCCGGCGGGTCTCGCCGAATTGCTGCAGCTGTTCGATGACCGCGATTGCGGTCTTGGACGGCACGGCAAATCCGATACCGATCGATCCGCCGGAGGGAGAAATGATGGCGGTGTTGACACCGACAACCTCGCCTTCGAGGTTGAACAGCGGGCCGCCGGAATTGCCGCGGTTGATCGAGGCGTCGGTCTGGATGTAGTTGTCGTAGGGACCGGAATTGATGTCGCGATTGCGGGCCGACACGATGCCTGCCGTCACCGACCCGCCGAGGCTGAACGGGTTGCCGATCGCGATCACCCATTCGCCGAGCCTGATCTTGTCGGAATCGCCGAACTTCACGGCTTTCAGCGGCTTCGACGGCTTCACCCGCAACACGGCGAGATCGGTCTTCTGGTCGCGACCGACGACCTCGGCCTTGAGGCGCGAGCCGTCGTTGAACACCACGTTCACCTCGTCGGCTTCCGCGATGACATGATTGTTGGTGACGACGATTCCGGACGGATCGATGACAAAGCCGGAGCCGAGCGAATTGACCCGGCGCGGCGCGCGCTCGCGGTTCTGGTTCTCGCCCTGCTGTCCGCGCCGGTTTTTGAAGAATTCTTCGAAAAACTCCTCGAACGGCGATCCCGGCGGCACCTGCGGCGTGGGCCCGCTGCCCGGGCGGGAGGCGACATTCTGCGACGTCGAGATGTTGACGACGGCGTCGATGACGTTCTCGGCGACGTCTGCGATCTTCTCGGGCCCGCGCGCGAATGCGGCGGTTGCGAAGGCCGGCAGGGACAGCACTGCAACCGCTGCGGCAATCGCCGCCGGGCGTCGAACGCGATGCAGGGATCGGGAAATCGGGCCGGACATGGGTCGTGAATCTCCTGGAAGCGGGCCAGCGTGACACTGCCCCCGCCGTGACCGGGGCGCAAGGGTCGCAGCGGCGACTGAGGGGTCCGGATTGCGGCGGAATAGCGGCCGGCGCGCCATCCGGCGCATCCGCCGATGCGGTGTCCCTTCAACAGACGTTGATCGTTGCAGACGTCGATCGCTACCGGTTCGCCGCTGTCAGGCGCGCATGAACCAGATCAGCACCAGCCCGAGTAGCGCCGAGCCGACGCCGATCAGGCGCAGCATCTGGTCCGGCGCCTGGACCACGCTTTCCATCGCCCGCTTGGCGAGTTCGGGAAAGGCCGCGAACAGCAACCCCTCGAGAACGAAGACGAGTCCCAGGGCAACCAGAAAATCCGTCATCTGCCCCGGCTCGTCCCGTCCTGCATTCCCCCGCCCGGCCTAGCGCTGCTGGGCGACGGTCCCGGGGTCTCGCGCCTTGCCGCTCGGATCGCCGAAATAGCGGAAGAAATCCGAATCCGGCTTCAGCAGCAGCCGCGTGTCATTGTGCCGCAGCCCGGCTTCATAGGCCTGCATCGAGCGATAGAAACCGAAGAAGTCGGCATCGCGACCGAACGCATCGGCGAAGATACGGTTGCGTTCGCCATCGCCCTCGCCGCGGATCTGCTCGGCCTTGGAGGTCGCCTCGGCGACCAGCACGGTGACCTCGCGGTCGGCGCGCGAGCGGATTTCCTGCGCGCGCTGGGAGCCAAGTGCGCGGAACTCGGCGGCTTCGCGCTGACGCTCCGTCTGCATGCGCTGATAGACGGCCTGGCTGTTCTGGTCGGGCAGGTCGGCGCGACGGATGCGCACGTCGACCACCTGGATGCCATAGGCGCGGGCGTCGCGATCGAGCTGTTCGAGAATGCGTTCCATCAGGCTCGCACGCTCGTCGCGCACCAGTTGCTGGAAGGTGGCTTCGCCGAGCACGCGGCGAAGACCGGCATTCAGCAGCACGCCGAGTTGGGAATTGGCGCCGGCCAGCGATCCCAGCGACTGATAATAGCGCAGCGGCTCGAGGATGCGGTAGCGCGCGAAGGCGTCCACGACAAGCCGCTTCTGGTCCGACGCGATCACTTCCTGCGCCGGATTTTCCAGATCGAGGATGCGCCGGTCGACGAACACGACATTGTCGACGAACGGAATCTTCACGTTCAGGCCCGGCCGGGAGATGACGTGCACCGGCTGGCCGAAGCGCAGCACGATGGCCTGGTGAATCTGGTTGACGGAGAACAGCGCGCTATAGGCTGCCGCGCCTGCCAGGATCAGCAGGACGAGCAGGACGCCGCCGATAAAGCCGAGCCTCATTGGTTGCCTCCCGTGCGCGCCTGCGGCTGACTGGGCTGGTTCTGCTGACGGCTGCGCGTCAGCTCGTTAAGCGGCAGATAGGGCACCACGCCGCCCGACCCGGTACCCGCATCGATGATGATCTTTTCGGTTCCGCCGAACAGCCGTTCCATGGTTTCCAGATAGATGCGCTGGCGCGTCACATCCGGCGCCTTGCGGTATTCTTCGTGGATTTTCAGGAAGCGCGCGGTCTGGCCGACCGCTTCCGCCACCGTCTGTTCGCGATAGGCCTCGGCGGCCTGGGTGATCTGCGCCACCCGTCCGCGCGCCTCGGGCAGCACGCGGTTGGCGTAGGTCTGCGCCTCGTTCTGCGAGCGTTCGAGGTCGGCGCGCGCGGCCTGCACGTCGCGGAAGGCGTCGATCACCTGCTGCGGCGGGTCGACCTTCTGCAATTGCACCTGCTGCACGAGGATGCCGGCGCCGTATTGGTCCAGCGTCTTTTGCATGAGCTGCATGACGTCGTTTTCGATGATCTGGCGGGCGCCGGTCAGGATCGGCTGGATGTTGGAACGGCCGATCACTTCACGCATCGCGCTTTCCGCCACCGCCTTCACCGTGCCTTCCGGTGCCTGGATGTTGAACAGGAAATCGCCGACGCCGTTCGGTTTGATGCGCCAGAGCACCGAAAAGTCGACATCGACGATATTCTCGTCGCCGGTCAGCATCAGGCTCTCTTCCGGCACGTCGCGCACGGTCTGGCCGCGGCGCAAATCGTCGACCACGCGCATGCCGATGTCGATCTTGTTCACGCGCAGGGCCTGCGCAGTGCGCACATGCTCGATCGGATAGGGCAGATGATAGTTCAGGCCGGGTTCGGCGGTGCGCACGAACTGGCCGAAACGCAGCACGGCGCCGAGTTCCTGCGATTCGACGCGGAAGAAACCGGAAAACAGCCACAGCGCCACCATGGCCAGCGCCAGCAGCACGAAACCGCGGCCGCCCATACTGCCGCCGGGAAGAAAATTCTTCAGCCGGTCCTGGCTGCGTCGCAGCAAGTCCTCCAGATCGGGCGGGGTCGGGCCGGACGATTGCGGACCGCTGCCCCAAGGGCCCTTGGGTCCGGATCCCCAGGGGCCACCGCCCTGATTGCTCCAAGGCATTGTCGTCTCCTTGCACGGCCGGATCGGCCTGATCTTGCGGCGGTTTATAGGGAAGCTTTGGGTGCGTTACAACGCGCGTTCATGCCGCGCCTTTGCGGATATAGGTGACGAAACTCATGCCACAATCGTCACCGGGACCGGCCGGCACGGACCGGCGCTCGATTTCCTGCCAATGCGCCGGGTCAATCGGCGGAAACGACGTATCCCCCTCCGGTCTGGCATGGACGACGGTCAGCACCAGCCGGTCGGCCCGCGGCATGGTCTGACGAAAAATCTCCGTTCCGCCGATGACGGCGATGGCGTCGGCGTTTCGTCGCAGCGCGTCGCCGCGCGCCGCGGCAAGCGCGCGCGCGAGGTCGGGGGCGACGACAAGACCGGCGCCGCAAAAGGCCGGATCGCGCGTGACCACGATATTGGTCCGTCCCGGCAGGGCGCGCCCGATCGAAACGAAGGTTTTGCGACCCATCACCACCGGCTTGCCGGTGGTCGCCTGCCGGAAATACTGCATGTCCGATTTCAGCCGCCAGGGCAGGCAATTGTCGCGGCCGATCACACCGTTTTCGGCAACGGCGGCGACGAGGATGAGTTCGATCTCCCGGCGCGGCCGGTCGGCGGCCGTCACACCGCAACCTCGGCCTTGATATGCGGGTGCGGATCGTAGCCAGCGAGCGCGAAATCCTCGTAGACGAAGGAAAAGAGGTCATTCCTCGCCGGATTAAGCGCCATTATCGGAAGCCTGCGCGGCGCGCGCGACAATTGCAGGCGCGCCTGCTCCAGATGGTTGAGATAGAGGTGCGCGTCGCCGAAGGTATGAACGAATTCGCCGGGCTTCAGGCCGCTCACCTGCGCCACCATCGTCGTCAGCAGCGCATAGGAAGCGATGTTGAACGGCACGCCGAGAAAGATATCGGCGGAGCGCTGGTAAAGCTGGCAGGACAGGCGCCCGCGCGCGACGTAGAACTGGAACAGGCAATGGCAGGGCGGCAGCGCCATGGCGTCGACGTCGGCGGGGTTCCAGGCGCTGACGATCAGCCGGCGCGAATCCGGATTGCGGCGGATGGCCTGCACCACATTTTCGATCTGGTCGATGCTTGTGCCGTCGCGCGCCGGCCACGAACGCCATTGCCGCCCGTAGACCGGGCCAAGCTCGCCGTTTTCGTCCGCCCATTCGTCCCAGATGCTGACGCCGTGTTCCTTCAGGTAGCGGATATTGGTGTCGCCGCGCAGGAACCAGAGCAGCTCGTAGACGATCGATTTCAGGTGCAGTTTCTTGGTGGTGACGAGCGGAAATCCTTCGGCCAGATCGAAGGTGGCCGAACACCGACAGCGTCCCGGTGCCGGTTCGGTCGCGCTTTTCCACGCCGTCGGCAAGCACGCGTTCCATCAGCTCGTGATACTGGCGCATCCGCCCGCAACCTCCCGCGCGCGAAACGCTGCGCCGTGCAGCCAGACTAGCCGATTCCGCGACCGGCCGAGGCCGCTACGGCCTCATTTCGCCAGAACCGCCGGCCAGTTGACGTTTGCCTTGCCGATATGGCCGGGAATGTCGCGTTCCCAGTCGCGCTGCACGCGCGCGTCGTAGTTCAGATAAAGCTTTCCGTCGACGATTTTCCAGTGCCTGGGATCGCCCTTGGCCGTATATCCACGTGAAACCGCCCAGGCGCAATGTCCGCCGAATTGCGGCGCATATTTCTCCGGCGCGGCCCTGAACGCCGCCAGATTGGCCTCGCTTTGGAAACGCCAGGTCGCGCCTTTCCACTGAAAAGTCAGTTTCGAAGAGCCTTCGACCGGTTTGCCCTGCGTGAAATAGGCGACCGGATCGTAGCCGCCGACCGCGGTCGCCGACAGAAGGCCGGTATAGATTTCGGGCCGGCGCGACTGCGCGGCGGCGGCGGTTGCCAGGCCGATACAGGCTGTGGCGAGGAGAAACGAGCGGCGGGTCGGGTGCTGCATGGGACGGCTCCGTGCAAAGGGGCACAGGCGCTCTCGCGCAATAAGCAACCTGCGTCCAATCACATCCGTTCAACAAGGCGGCATCGCCTTCACTCGACGAAAACCTCGTCGCGCCGCTTGCGGATCAGCGGCAATGCCGACAGCACCAGAAGCACCAGCGCCAGCGCCAGCAGCGCGGCCGAAATCGGTTCGGTCACGAACACGGTGGCGTCGCCGCGCGAGATCAGCATCGCGCGGCGCAGATTTTCCTCCATCAGCGGGCCGAGCACGAAGCCGAGCAGCATCGGAGCCGGCTCGAATTCGTGCTTCATCAGCCAATAGCCGAGCAGGCCGAAGCCCGCCGTCATGATCACTTCCGCGGTCGAATTATTCACCGAATAGACGCCGATGCAGCAGAAGATCAGGATGGCGGGATAGAGCATGCGGTAGGGAATGCGCAGCAGCCGCACCCAGATTCCGACCAGCGGCAGGTTGATGACCAGCAGCATCAGGTTGCCGATCCACATCGAGGCGATCATGCCCCAGAACAGGTCCGCCTGGTTGGCCATAACCTGCGGACCCGGCACGATGCCGTGGATGGTCATGGCGCCGACCATCAGCGCCATCACCGCATTGGGCGGAATGCCGAGCGTGAGCAGCGGAATGAAGGAGGTCTGCGCAGCGGCATTGTTTGCGCTTTCCGGCGCCGCAACGCCTTCGATGGCGCCGCGGCCGAAACGCTGCGGCTGTTTCGCAACCTTCTTCTCCAGCGTATAGGCGGCGAATGCGGCGATGATCGCTCCGCCGCCGGGCAGAATGCCGAGCGCGGAACCGAGCAGCGTGCCGCGCCCGATCGCCGGCGCGGAATCCTTCAGATCCCTGCGTGTCGGCATCAGGCCAGTGATCTTCGCCTGCACGATGCTGCGGTCGTGCGTGGCTTCGAGGTTGCGGATCACCTCGGCGAATCCGAACATACCCATTGCCAGCGTGACGAAGCCGAGCCCGTCGGCAAGCTCTGGCACGCCGAAGGCCATGCGCGCGGCGCCGGTCTCCAGGTCGGAGCCGATCGTCGACAGCAACAATCCGAACAGGATCATCGCCACCGCCTTGGGCACCGAGCCCCTGGCCAGCACCACCGCGAAGACGAGCCCGAGTACCATCAGCGAAAAATACTCCGCCGGCCCGAATTTCAGCGCCAGCGCCGTCAGCGGCTCGCCAAGCGCGGCCACCATCACGGTCGATACGCAGCCGGCGAAAAACGAGCCGATCGCGGCGATCGCCAGCGCCGGCCCGGCGCGGCCCTGCTTTGCCATCTGATGGCCGTCGAGCGTTGTGACCACCGAAGACGCTTCGCCGGGGATGTTGACGAGGATCGAGGTGGTGGAGCCGCCATATTGCGCGCCGTAATAAATGCCGGCGAGCATGATCAGCGCGCCGACGGGCGGCAGCCCGAATGTGATCGGCAGCAGCATGGCGATCGTGGCCAGCGGGCCGACGCCGGGAAGCACGCCGATCAGCGTGCCGACCAGCACGCCGACCAGGCACAAGGAAAGATTCTGCAGCGTCACAGCGACGGTGAAGCCGAGCGCGAGATTGTCGATCAGTTCGAACATCGCCCGCTCTCAATACCCGAGAACCGGCGGCCATAGCGGCAGCGGCAGTTTCAGCGCATTGCGGAACAGCAGCACGCAGAACAGCGTCAGCACCGCCGCCCAGATCGCCGCCTCCACGCGGCGGAATTCGTGCGACGCCGCGGCCGCGATCATGATGCTGGCAAAGCTCGTGAGCACGAGCCCCGCCTCGCGAATGCAGCCGGCAAAGACGAGGATCGCGGCGGTAATCAGCAGCGGCCCGGGAAAAACAAAGCGCGACATTGCGATGGCCGCAGCCGCGGTGACAGCGCTCGCGGCAACCAGATTGTACCGGGCGAGCGGCGGATATTTCCCGAACTGGTGCGCGAGCAGCAGAAACAGTACGAGCAGGACGGCGGCGAAGGCGGTCGCGCGCGCAGCGCCGCGCTGCAGATCCGGCCCCTCCGTGACGATGCCCATGACCGCGACGGCCACGCCCATTGCACCTAGCAGCCCGGCAAACAGGCGCGGCACCGTCCCCGGCCCGAGCTGAAATCCCCTGATTCCGTGCAGATCGCCCGCCGCCCAGAACGCGATCGCGGCGACGGCGACCAGCAGCAGCCCGCCGTAGAAGTCCTGCGGATTGCGAATGAGCCGACGCCCGCCCGCAGCGCTGTTGCCGTCCGCCATCGCGTCCCCCGTCGCCGCGCCGCACGCATCGCGCCTGTTTCCCCGATGGCCGGACCGGACGGTCGGCGCATCGACGCGCCCGGCCTGCAGACGACCTGCGGACGAGCGGCCGACGACCTGCGCGGGTGTTCAGATCAGGTCAAGATAGCCCAAGGCTCCGGCCGCCGCGAACAACCATAGCGGGTTGAGCCGGGTCAAGAAGGCGACCGCGGCAGTTGCCGCGGTGAGCAGATAGGCGGCGCCGCTGCTGCCTGCCGCCACCGCCAGCACCCATGCGCTCGCAGCAATCAGCCCGATGGAGATCGGCACCAGACCGGCCTGAATCGCGATGCGCCAGCGCGCGGTCCGGAATTTTTCCCACACGCGCCCGACATAATAGGTCATCACGCAGGTCGGTCCGCACATTGCGGCGGTCGCCACCGCAGCGCCGGCGAGACCTGCGGCCTGATAGCCGATCAGCGTGACGATGATGACATTCGGACCCGGCGTAAGCTGGGCGATGGCGAACAGGTCGGCGAATTGCCGGTCGCTCATCCAGCCCTGCACCTCGACGGCGAGACGGTGCATCTCCGGCACCGCGGCATTGGCGCCGCCGATGGCGAACAGCGACAGCAGCGCGAAATTCGCCGCCAGCGATGCGAGGACTCCCCCGTCTTTCATCGCCGCATCCAGGCCAGGGCGATGCTGACCGGGACCAGCACCGCGAGCACGGAAGGAAGCGGCCAGCGCAGCAGGCCGACGGCGACGAACGCCGCGACGGCAACCGCCGGCGCAAAATCGAACGGCTTGCGGAAGACCGGCTGCGCCATTTTCGCCACCGCCGCGACGATCAGGCCCGCCGCCGCCGAGGCGATCGCGCCGAGCACGCGCTGCAGCCAGGCGATCTCGCCGTAATTGACATAGAGAATGCCGAGCGCGGTGACGATCAGCACCGGCGGACCGAGCAGTCCGGCCAGGGCGACGGCGGCGCCCGCCACTCCGCGGATGCGCGCGCCGAACACGACGGAGAAGTTCACGACATTCGGCCCCGGCAGGAATTGCGAGAGCGCGAATGCCTCGTTGAATTCCTCCGCCGTCATCCAGCGGCGCTGCTCGACGACGATACGGCGCGCCCAGGGCAGGACGCCGCCGAAACCGCAGATCGCGATTGTCGCGAAGGCAAGCAGCAGGTCGGGCAGGCCCGGCGGAGCGGTGGCTTGCGGGCCCGGGATGTTGCCGGCGGCCGGTGACATGGCCCGACACTTAGCGGGCGATTCCGGGCCGCGCCAACGGAATGTGGCGCGCAGAGCGCAGCCCCGAGCGCAGACCGCGCAGGCGCGCCGCATGCCCTTTTGCCGGGTGCGTTCCGGCCCTATATTCGGTGTGCCGGCGCAAGCCGGCTATGGCGATAAATGGCCGTCGTAATAAACCTATCGGACCCGGGGGCAGTACCCGGCGCCTCCACCGGAGCCCGGCGGGAACGGGCTGCGGCGGGGGCGAAACAGGATCGACGAGGGCGTAAAAGACGTGCTTTTGCCCGGGATGGTTCCGGCGTTATCGGGCCAAACTCATAGTTGCCAACGACAACTATGCTCCGGTTGCTCAGGCTGCGTAACGCGGCTTGAAATACCGAACCAAAGCCCTGGCGGGTTAAGCTCCGTCAGGCGGGGTCCGGAGGCACCTGGCAACAGAAGCCTCCACTCATATTTCCGGCGACGGCAGGGTCGAGACTGGCTTTCCGCGTCCGGCGCGCTAGCATCGTCGCGGACCTGAGTCCCGTGCATCGCTGCCGGCGCGGCATGCTCTTCCGGACCGATGGACCGCGATGACGGAAACGGACCACATCCGCTACGATCTGCTCGCCCAGGATGCGCTGCGCGGCGTGGTGCGCCGCGTACTCGCCGACGCGGCGAAGAACGGCCTGCCCGGCGCACATCATTTCTGCATCTCCTTCAATACGCGCCACGAAGGCGTGCGCATGTCGCCGAGGCTGAAAGAACAGCACCCGGAAGACATCACCATCATCCTGCAGCATCAGTTCTGGGATCTGGTGGTCAAGGACGACCATTTCGAGGTCGGGGTTTCTTTCGGAGGCATTCCCGAGCGGCTGACGGTTCCGTTCGAGGCGATCAAGGGATTTTTCGATCCGGCGGTGCAGTTCGGGCTGCAGTTCGAAACGATCAATCTGGACGCTGCCGCCGAGGACGATCGGGCGGGCGAACCGCCGTTGCAAGCCGGGCCGGCGGCGGCACCGGCGGCCGAAGCCGTCGACCCGGCCGAAGAAAAGCCCTCGGCGGAAGTCGTGCGCATTGACCGCTTCCGCAAGAAGTAGCCGTCACTGCTGCCTGTAAGGCGGCATTGCCAGCATGCGCCGTTCGGGCTGCTTCGACTTCCAAGGCACCGGTCTATTCGGTCCGCAGGTACCGGCCCGCCATGTAATAATGGAAGGCGCCCCAAAATCCGATCAGCTGCATGACGACCATTGCATAGCGCAGCGAATCCGCACCGTAGTCCCGGAAAATCCACTGACTCATAGCGCCGGTGGCAAGCGGCCCGAGACCGAGGCCGATCAGCGTGACCATCAGCAGGAACAGCGCCGACGCCAGCGGCCGCAATTCCCCCGCCACCCGGTTATGCAGAACCGCAATCGAGGGGCCGAGAAAGGTCGCGCCGATCGCCCCCGGAAACACGAACAGCGAGAGCGCCAGCCAGGTCCGGTCGTTGGTGAAGAACGCGATGCTCAATGGCTTGGCGATCGCGAACGCAATCGCGACGATCCACAACGACCAGCGGATGTCGCGGCGACGCAGGATATCGGAAAATTTCCCAACCACCCATGTCCCGAGCGCTCCCGCCGCGCCCACCACAGCGGCGAGATACGCTCCGGCCTGGGCGATGTTGAATCCGTGCGAGCGCACGAGATAGGAGGGAATCCAGGCCAGCGCCGCGTAGCCGACGACCGTCGTCACCGTCGCGCCGATGCAGACGTGCCGCAGCACCCGGTCGTTCCACAACGCGGACAGCGTGCGGGGCACCGCATCGAAGGAATGGCCGGCCGGAGGAACAAACGACCGCGCTGGCTCGCGCACTGTCGCCTGCAGCAATATCGCAAGCAGGATCGTCAGCCCCCCGGCTGTGAAAAACGCCGCGCGCCAGCCATAGCGGTAGCCGATATAGCCGCCCCCCAGATAAGCCAGGAAAATTCCGGCGTTGATGCCGGCCGACCAGATCGCCATCGCGGTTGCGCGCTCGTGCGGCGCATAGAGGTCGGAGATCATCGCATGCGAAGGCGGCATGCCGCCCGCTTCGCCGACGCCCACGCCCAGGCGCGCCAGCAGCAGCTGCGTGTAGGACGCGGCAAGTCCGCAGAAGACCGTCATCGCGCCCCAGATCAGCGCGGCGCCGGCGAGCAGGTTGCGCCGGTTGTAGCGGATCGCATAAAGGGCCGCCGGCACGCTCAGGACCGAATAGAGCGCGACAAAGGCCAGGCCGGCAAGTAGACCGAGCTGCACGTCCGAAAGCGAGAATTCCCGCCGCACCGGCTCGATCAGGATATTCATCAGCTGACGGTCAAGCTGATTCATGGCCGACAGCGCGGCCAGCATCAGCAACACATATCCGCGGGCGGAACCGCTGCGCGACAGTTCCGTTGCGCTCATCTTACCGCGATGCCTTGACGGTTTCCCGTCGGCTCGACACGTGCCGGAACGTTCCGGAAGCAGGCGCCGCACGACGACCGTATTTCGGCATTTCGATGCCGGCACCCGCGAACAGGGTTTCCCGCAGCCATTTGTGGCCCGGATCGTCGTTGTTCTTCTCGTGCCACATCATGTGGAATTCCTGTTCGCTGATCGGCACGGGCGACTGATGAATGGCGAGCCCGAAAATCGGCGCCACGCGTTCGGCAAACGCGCGCGGCAGGATGGACACGAGATCGGTGCCGGCGACAATTGCGGGCACCGACCAGACCTTGTTCACCATGTAGACGATGCGGCGGGTTCCAGCCCGGGTGGTGATGTCGCGATCGATATTGGCATGCCCCCTGAGTTCGGGAATCAGGGCGACATGCCCCAACGACATGAACGTCTCGCTATCGAGCGTTTTTCCGATTTTCGAATTGTTCTTGCGCGAGACGATCACGTGATCGCACGGCGCGATCGGCACAATCACAAGGCCGGGGACGCTGACCAGAAATGTGTAGCAGGCCAGATCGAGCGTTCCGGCCATGAGTTCGTCGACGATCCGCGTGTGCGACGGCGGCCGGGTTTCGATACCGACATGCGGCGCGACCGTATCGATCGTGCGAAGGAACGGAGGCATCAGCAGCGCCTCCAGAGGATCGGCGACCACGATCCGGAACAGACGCCGGAAATTCAACAGATCGAGCTCGCCGCCGCCGTCGAGCTGCGCGCGAATCAGGCGCAGCGCATCCCGCACCGGCTCGATTACCTGTTGCGAGCGGATGGTCGGCTTCACGCCGCGACCGGCGCGCACGAATAGCGGGTCGTTGAAATGCTCGCGCAACCGGGCGATGGCGTTGGAAACGGCGGGCTGCGTCAGCGACAATTGCCGGGCCGCATGACTGACATTTCCGGTGGAAAATACCGCATCGAACACGATGAGCAGATTGAGATCGAGATTGCGAACGCTTTTGGGTTTCATTCAAGTTCTGCGGCAAGTGCGCCGATCTGCGGTACGAACCATTTTTCTGAGTGATGTTTAGACGCCAATTGTCCAGGCTCCGCAAGCCGATTGTCTGACTGCATGCCGGCGACACAATGCCGCCGCCTGTTTCTGAAATCGGAAGCTCTCAGGGATCATTCATAACTCTTATATCATGTATTCAGAGATAAAATTATTGCCCGCACTCAAGTTTTTCTAGGTTCGCCCTGCACGAAGTAACAACAAGACTGGGACGGGGCACATCGTGATCGAGAACGACGCGCACGCGCGCCGGCAGGCGCGCGAACGGCTGGATTTTGTCCGGATTGCGGATGTTGCAGGATCCGATCTCGTTCCCGATCCAAGGGGCTCGCATGCGAGGCAATCGGCGCTTGCAGGAAAGCATGCAATCGCATTTGCGATAGGCTTCGCATGCCTCGCCGCCATTGCAGTCGAGGACGCAACCGCCGGTGAGAGCGGTCGGAACGGTTCGAGCGGTCCCAAGTGGTCTCCGTGGCTGGAATTCGGCGGATATTATTCGAGCGAAGCCTCGCGCGGCGAAGCTGCAGCCTTCGTTCCGCTCTGGCAAAGCAGCGCCAGCCTGTTTTTTGCCGATCTGCGGGGAAAGATTTTCGAGGACAGCGTCAACGAAGGCAACTTTGCGCTCGGCTACCGGCAGGCCTTGCAGGGCTGGAATCTCGGCGCGTGGGCGGGATACGACCGCCGCCGCACGACGTTCGGCAGCGTGTTCAACCAGGTTGCAGGCGGCATCGAAGCCCTGTCGGCCGACTGGGATTTCCGCGCCAACGTCTATCTGCCGGTCAATCGCGAGAAGATCGTGTCGGATACCTCGGTCGGGGGAACCGCCGCGAGCGTGGCGATCGTCGGCGCCGACATCCTGATGACAAGCGGCGGCACACGCACCGATACGCGCGTCACCGAAATCGCACCCTGGGGCGTCGATGCCGAGCTTGGATATCGCATTCCGATGCTGTCGCCCGAACTCAATCAGGAACTGCGCATCTATGGCGGCGGCTTTTATTTCGACCATGACCTGCTCGACAAGGCGGTCGCCGGACCGAAGGCGCGAATCGAGTGGCGCTTCAACGATATCCTGCCGCTGGCCATTGGCTCGCGGCTGACGCTGGAAGCCGAAATGCGCAACGACGACGTTCGCGGCACCGACTGGGAACTGGGCGCGCGGCTGCGCATTCCCTTCGCCGTCGAACGCACCAATGCGGCGCTCAGTCCGCTCGATCGCCGCATGACGGAATCGCTCGAGCGCGACACCGACATCGTGACCCAGTCCAAAACCAGGTCGACCACCGTGGACGTCGGTCCGAGAACGACGGAAAAGGTCGAGGACGCGCGGACCGGTGTCGATTTCGACCGCGTCGCCACCGTCGACGGCACCGGCAACCTCCAGACCACGCTGAACAATGCCGGCGGCAACAGCCTCATCGTCGCGTCCGGCACGTTCAACACGGCGACGATGGTTACTCTCGCCGCCGACCAGACCCTGATGGGCTCCGGCGGCACGATTTCTGTGAAAGGCCTCACCACCGGCACAGTGGCCAACTTCACGGCGTCCGGGTCCACGCCAACCTATAATTTCACCGGCACCACCGTTACCGAAGCGGCGTTCGCTTTGGGGTCCAACAACCATGTCAGCGGCATCAACATGGTCGGCCTTGATGCGGCTGCTGCGAACAGTCAGCAGAACAACGCCTTCAAGTTCGCCGCCTCGAACACTCCGAATGCTCACCTGACCAATCTCGATCTTCACAACTTCTACGGCGGCTTCCTGCGCAATCGCACCTTCGACGGCACCAACGTGAACAACGTCGAACTTTCAATGAACAACGTCACCGCGCGCAACGATAGCCGCGGCGCTTCAGCACAAAGCGTCGTGCTGTTCGGCGACAACAATACTGTCAACGTCACGAATTCGAGCTTCAAGAACATCCGTCAGGGACTGGAATTCACCGGCGACGGCAACACCGTCAGTTTCGACAATGTCGCGATTGCCAGCACCAACATCAATGTCGGCGCTCTCGCGGTCAGGGGCGCCACGGCCGGCGGCACGTCCACGCTGTCGGTGACCAACTCGTCGTTCGACGATCTGGAGGGTGCCGCGATATCGAGCGACACCGGCACCGTGAACATCACCTTCGCCAATTCGACCATCAACGGGGTCGTTGGCCGGAGTCCGTTCGGCGTTATTATCGGAACCGATGCCAGCAACTGGAGCATGAACAACGTGACGTTTAGTGGCCAGATTCAGACGGGCATCAGGTTCGGCGGAGCCAACAACGTCCTGTCGGGAACCGGCAACGTCTCCACTGCCACCTACGGCAACACCTTCTGCGACCCCAACGGCAACGCCCAGACCGGCAGCTTCGGCTTCACGTCCCCGGCGACGACCTGCCCCTAAAAGGAGGCGGTCCGGCATCCTTCGTCAGCCGCCGCACTTCGCGGCGGCTGATTGCGTTTCGGGCCGGCGGTGCATCGTGATAGATCGAGGACGGACGTTTGCCGTCGCGAGGCGCCCATGACCCGAAAGCCACCCGGTAACGCCGGATCGCGCACCGAAACCGACAGCTTCGGCCCGATCGACGTGCCGGCCGACCGCTACTGGGGGGCGCAGACGCAGCGCTCGATCGGCAATTTTCGCATCGGCTCCGAGCGCATGCCGCTGCCGGTCATCCGCGCCCTCGGCGTGGTCAAGCGCGCGGCGGCGGAGACCAATATGGCGCTCGGTCTGCTCGACGAGAAAATCGGCCGTGCCGTCGTGCGCGCCGCGCAGGAGGTGATCGAGGGCAGGCTCGACGATCATTTTCCGCTTGTCGTCTGGCAGACCGGCTCCGGCACGCAGACCAACATGAACGTCAACGAGGTGATCGCCAACCGCGCCATCGCCATGCTCGGCGGCCGCCTGGGCTCGAAATCGCCGGTGCATCCCAACGATCACGTCAACATGAGCCAGTCGTCCAACGATTCCTTCCCGAGCGCGATGCATATCGCGGCGGTGCAGGAAATCGCGCGCCGGCTGGCACCGCAATTGCGCCACCTGCATGCGGCGCTCGACAAGAAGCGCCGGCAATTCGACAGGATCGTCAAGATCGGCCGCACCCATCTGCAGGACGCAACCCCGCTGACTCTGGGCCAGGAATTCTCCGGCTATGCCGCACAGGTCGATGCCGGGCTTGCGCGCGCGATCCAGGCGGCGGCGCACCTGCATCCGCTGGCGCAGGGCGGCACGGCGGTCGGCACCGGGCTCAACGCGCATCCGAAATTCGCAAAGGAATTCGCCCGCCGCGTCGCGAAAATCACCGGCCTGCCCTTTACCAGCGCGCCGAACAAGTTCGAGGTTATGGCCGCGCACGACGCCTTCGTCTATCTGCACGGCGCGCTGCAATCGCTGGCGGCAGCCCTGTTCAAGATCGCAAACGACATCCGCCTGCTCGGCTCCGGCCCGCGCTCGGGGCTCGGCGCGC
>CAYWCE010000047.1:20401-20775 GCA_964456755.1 uncultured Hyphomicrobiales bacterium | reverse complement strand
TTTGGTGCGCGTGTTGTTCGAGCCGGTCAGGTCGGCCGAGCCGCCGACCAGTTCGGGGATGGCCTCGACATAGGTTTCCAGCGCGAATTCCGAGGAGGAGCGCGTGGCGATGTCCTTCGGCGCGGCTGCGAGCGCCTGTTTGATGCTGCGCAGCGCGTTGGCGAGCCGGTCGGCGTCGACCGTTCCGGCCATGCGCCGCTCGAACGCGGCGCGCGTTGCGCCGTCGCGGCCGGCGAGCCGCCGCAACCAGTCCGCGCGTTCGCCCTGCGCGCGCGCGCCGGCCTTGCGCCAGAGCGCGCGGACGTCCTCGGGAATTTCGAACGCGGGATGATCCCAGCCGAGCTTTGCGCGCGCGGCGGCTATCTCGTCGGCGC
>CAYWCE010000047.1:0-20391 GCA_964456755.1 uncultured Hyphomicrobiales bacterium | reverse complement strand
CGGGGTCGAAGCCGAGAGCGGTCTTGAGCCCAGCGATCTCGTCGGCGCCCAGAGGCGAGCCGTGCGACTTTTCGCTGCCGGCCTTGTTGGGGGCGCCGAAGCCGATCGTGGTGCGGCAGGCGATCAGAGAGGGCCGGTCGGCGCTCTGCGCGCGGGCGATGGCGGCGGCGATCGCCTCCGGGTCGTGACCGTCGATGCGTTCGGCGCGCCAGCCGGCGGATTCGAAGCGCATGAGCTGATCGACGGAATCCGACAGCGACAGCTTGCCGTCGATGGTGATGCCGTTGTCGTCGAACAGAACGATCAGCCGGTCGAGCTTCAGATGGCCGGCGAGCGCGATGGCCTCCTGGCTCACGCCTTCCATCAAGTCGCCGTCGGAGCAGATCACGTAGGTGCGGTGATCGACAAGCTCGGCGCCGAACTGCGCGGCAAGATGGCGTTCCGCCAGCGCCATGCCGACGGCATTGGCGATGCCCTGGCCGAGCGGGCCGGTGGTCGTCTCCACGCCCGGGGTGTGGAAATTTTCCGGATGGCCCGGCGTCTTCGAGCCGAGCTGGCGGAAACGCCCGATCTCCTCGATGCTCATGCCCGGATAGCCGAGCAGGTAGAGCAGGGAATAGATCAGCATCGAGCCGTGCCCGGCCGACAACACGAACCTGTCGCGATCGGGCCAGCGCGGATCGGCCGGATCGAACTTGAGGAAGCGCGAGAACAGCACGGTGGCGATATCCGCCGTTCCCATCGGCATGCCGGGATGGCCGGATTTCGCCCGTTCGACGGCGTCCATCGCCAGCGCACGAATTGCATTCGCCATGCGGTCGTGGTCGGCGCGGGAAAAAGCGGACATGTCGGGAGCGTGCGGTTGCGCGGCCATAGCCGCCGCCGAAGCAGGGGCGTTCATCGGCGCGACATAACACGTGCGTCGCGGAAGTCCAATCGCGGCCGGCCGGTTTGCACAATCGGCTGGTCCTGCGTCGTCCCGGCGTTGACGCCGATGCACCCGCCATTTAAGCTTTTTCACCTAAATCCTTGCGTATCCATACGTTTTGAGTCCCGGCCGGAACCATGTCGGACCCCAGTGCGATCGACGCGGCAACCAAGCGCCTCAGCCTGGCGCTGGATGCACTTGCCGCCGCCGTCGAGCGCCGCAGCGCGGCCGACCGCACCGAAGAACGGCTTGCCGCACAATTGCAGGCGCTGGGCTTCGACCGATCCCGCCTTGCCGCCGATCTCGACGCGGTCGCCGCGCGCTCGCGCCAGCTCGAAAGCGTCAATCGCGAAATCGCGCGGCGCATCGACCTGGCGATGGACACGATCCGCTCCGTAATCGACGCGCACGACCGCTGAACGGAGCCGCGATGTCCCAGGTCAACGTCACCATCAACGGCCGCGAATACCGCATGGCATGCGAGGACGGGCAGGAAAGCCATCTGATGAAGCTGGCCAAGCTGCTCGACGACCGTATCAACCATCTCCGCGGCACTTTCGGCGAAATCGGCGACACGCGGCTCACCGTGATGGCGGCGCTGACGGTTGCCGACGAACTCGCCGAAAGCGGGCGCAAGGTGAGGCATCTGGAAGAGGAAATCATCGCGCTGCAGGACGCGCGTCTCGTCGCCGCCGACCGCGCGCAGGCGACACAGGCGGCGATCGTCGCCGCGCTCAACAGCGCGGCGGAAAAAATCGAGGGGCTGACGCGCAAGCTCAACCAGAGCGTCGCCAATAGCGGCGGCACGCCGGTCGGCGGCTGAAATTTCTTCGCCCCCGCGCGGCAAATCGAGCGCGCCGGAACTTGCTGCAAGGACACCGGTCTATCCGCCGGAAGAATGTCGCGTGCGGTCCCGGCTCTCGGCCGGCGCCGCCGGGTTTGGGGACGACGATCTGGCGCCTAAAATCGGCCGCGGTGGCGCGGCGCGGCGATCGGCATTACATTGCGGTCGCGGAGCTGCGCGGTACGACGGAATTCATACTCCCGGGGCCTTACGATCCTGAAGGGAGCTGTCCCTGACCGGGCCCGTGGGCCCGGACATATGGCGCCCACCTACTTCTGTAGGTTCCCGGGGTCGCAATCCGAAACGGCCATCGCGGCTCCGCACTCTTTCTTCGTTGCGCATGTTCTTCCTTGCGCAGGTTGCCGGTTGCGCATGGCCGCGTCCGCCGTCACCCTGCGGGTCTGCGCGCGCCCGCGCGCAGCGTGAGGACGACGGATTGATTTTGCCACCGGACGCGACCGAAAAGACCGCCCTGCGCCGCGAGGCGCTGGCGCGCCGCGACGCCATTGCGCCTGCCGAACGCGCCGCAGCCGCCGAGGCGGTCGCCGCCCGGCCGTTTCCGCTTGCGATCGCGCCTGGCACGATCGTGTCCGGCTTCTCGCCGATGAAAAGCGAGATCAATCCGGTGCCGCTGATGCGAAAGCTGGCGGATGCGGGCGCGCAACTTGCGCTGCCGGCCGTCGCCGGCCGCGGCCGGCCGCTGGCGATGCGGGTCTGGAATTTCGGCGAGCCGCTCGTCGCCGGGGTCTGGGGCATCCGCGAGCCGCGGCCGCAGGCGCCCGAAGCGCTTCCCGACATTCTGCTGGTGCCGCTTCTCGCCTTCGATCGCGCCGGCCACCGCATCGGCTATGGCGCCGGCTATTACGACATGACGATTGCGCAGGCGCGCGCCCTGAAGCCCGTCGTTGCCGTGGGCCTCGCCTTTGCCGCCCAGGAAATCGCGCATGTTCCCGCAACGCCCCGCGACGCGCCCCTCGACCTCGTGCTAACGGAGCGCGAGACGATCGACCTGCGGAGGATGTGAGTTGCGCATTTTGTTCATCGGCGACGTGGTCGGGCGCTCGGGCCGCGCCATCGTGCAGGAGCGGCTGCCGGGCCTGATTGCCGAATGGAAGCTCGATCTGGTGCTGCTCAACGGCGAAAATTCGGCCGGCGGCTTCGGGATCACCGAAGCGATCTACAACGAGTTTCTCGATGCCGGCGTCGACGCGGTGACGCTCGGCAATCATGCCTGGGACCAGCGCGAGGCGCTGGTTTTCATCGAGCGCGCTCCGAAGCTGGTCCGGCCGATCAATTTCCCCAGGGGCACGCCCGGTCGTGGCGCGACGACGATCGAGGCCAGAAACGGCGCGCGCGTGCTGGCGATCAACGCCATGGGCCGCATTTTCATGGAACCGCTCGACGATCCCTTCGCCATGATCGACGAGCAATTGACGCTGTGCCCGCTCAAGAGGGGGGCCGACGCCATCGTCATCGACTTTCATTGCGAGGCCACCAGCGAGAAACAGTCGATGGGGCATTTCGCCGACGGCCGCGCCAGCCTCGTGGTCGGCACGCATACGCATGCGCCGACCGCCGACCATCAGGTGCTTCCCGGCGGCACCGCGTTCATCTCCGATGTCGGCATGACCGGCGACTACAATTCGGTGATCGGCATGGTCAAGGACGAGCCGCTGGCGCGTTTCCTGCGCCGCATTCCCGGCGCCAAGTTCGAGGCCGCGACAGGTCCGGCGACATTGTGCGGCATTGCGGTGGAGACCGACGACGCAACCGGCCTTGCGGCGAAGGTCGCCGCGGTTCGGCTTGGCGGGCGGCTGGAGCAGGCGCGTCCCGCGTTCTGGGAAGCCTAGGCCCTATTGCGCGAGAAAGCCGCCGTCGACCGGCAAGGTATGGCCGGTCACCATGGCGGCGGCCGGACTTGCAAGATAGAGCATGGCGTAGGCGACCTCGTCGGCTTCGGCGATGCGGCCGAGCGGCGTCATCGCCGCGATGCGCGTCATCAGTTCGTTGTTTGCCAGGATCGGCGCAATGAACGGCGTGCGCACCCAGGTCGGTGCCACCGCGTTGACGCGGATGCCGTGCGGCGCCCATTCGACAGCAAGCCCGCGCGTGAGATTGACCAGCGCGCCCTTGGTCGTCTGATAGGCGATATTCGGATAGAGGCCGCCGCCCGAAAACGACATGATCGAGGCGGTGCTGACGATCGCGCCGCCTCTGCCGCGCGCGATCATCTGCCGGGCGGCGGTGCGTGCGGTGAAGAAGACGCCCGAGAGATTGACGGCGACGATGCGTTCCCAGTCCTCGCGCGGCATGTCGACGGCCGCGGTGCGGATGTTCATGCCGGCATTGCAGACGACGATATCGATGCCGCCCTCCGCCTCGGCGGTCCGGGCGATCGCGCGCTCGACCGAAGCCTCGTCCGCGACATCGACCGCAAGCGCTATCGCGCCGCCGCGCGATTCCGCCGCAATATCGGCCGCCGCGACATCCGCCGCCGCCCGGTCGCGGTCGGCGACGACGACGCGCGCGCCGGCGGCTGCGAGCAGTCCGGCGGTGGCGCGGCCGATGCCGCTGGCGCCGCCGGTGACGAAAGCGACGCGGCCGTCGAGCCGGAACGGTGCGAAAGGATCGGAGGATGGCATGGCGAACCCGTTGCGATGTGACGGCGCAGATAATCAGGTTGCCGACGGAAACGAAAGTCCGGCGGCGGGATTGATCGGACGTCGAAAAGGCGTCACGATTCTGCGCAGACCGGTCGCGGCGTCGAGCCGCTCGCAGGTTCAAGGACGGAGTGCAAAGTCATGTCATCCCGGTTCGATGTCCGCCTCTCGCGCCGCGCCCTGACGCTCGGCGCGTCGGCCGCCGCCATCTGCGGCACGCTGCCGTCGACGCGCCCGGTCATGGCCCGGGCGCCGATGCTCGGCAGCCAGGCGCCCGCCTTCTATCGCTTCCGGATCGGACAATTCGAGGCGACTGCGATTTCCGACGGACCGCTCGATCTCGGCCCGCCGCAGGCGGAAATGTTCAAGGGCCTGAGCAAGGATGAATTCAGCCGCGCGCTGACGGACAATTTCCTGCCGGCCGATTCCGTAAGGATCGAGCAGAATGCGCTGGTGGTGAATACCGGACGGAACCTGGTCCTGATCGACACCGGCACCGGCTTTGCGAAGCTGATGGGCAACGATACCGGCCGGCTGCTGCAGAATCTGAAAGCTGCCGGCATCGAAGCGAAGGACATCGACGCCATTGCGCTCACCCATGCGCATCCCGATCATTGCTGGGGGCTGCTCGATGCCGGCGGAACCGCCAATTTCCCCAACGCGCAGATTTTCATGGCGCAGGAGGACTTCGATTTCTGGACCGATCCCGCCAGGGGCACGAACGACATGCTGAAGAATTTTATCGAGCATACGCGCCGGCAATTGCTCCCGCTGCGCGATCGTATCGTTTTCTTCCGCGACGGGCAGGAGTTCATTCCCGGCATCCAGGCCATCGCCGCGCCCGGCCATACGGTCGGCCACACCGTCTTCATGATCGGCTCCAACGGCAGGAATTTCTGCAATATCGGCGACCTCGCGCATCATCACGTGCTGTCGGTCGAGCGGCCGCGGCTTGAATTCGCCTACGATACGGACGGCGCGCGCGGCGCGCTGACGCGCCTGCGCCTGTTCGGCATGCTGGCAGCGCAGCGCATTCCGATTCTCGCCTATCACTTCCCCTGGCCCGGGATCGGCCATCTGGCGCGGCAGGGGGATGGCTTCCGCTATCATGCCTCGCCGGTACAAACAGTGATGCCGGCGAAGTGATGCCCGGGCGCGATCTGCGGCGCTATCGCAAGACGGACGTTGCGGTCGCCGAGACGCGCCGGCTGCTCGAACCGGGGCCGGTCGTGCTGGTCAGTTCCGCCTGGAAGGGCAAGCGCAACATCATGACCATGGGCTGGCACATGATCATGGAAACCGCGCCCGCGCTGGTCGGCTGTTACATCTGGGAGGAAAACCACAGCCACGACATGATCCGCAGGAGCCGCGCCTGCGTGATCAACGTGCCGACCTCCGATCTGATCCGCCACACCGTCGGCATCGGCAATTGCTCCGGCCGCGACACCGACAAGTTCGCGACATTCGGCCTGACGCCGCTGCCCGCGGCGGAGGTGGCCGCGCCCCTGATCGGGGAATGCCATGCCAGTTTCGAATGCCGGCTGGTCGATGCGCGCCAGATCCGGCGTTACAACCTCTTCATCCTCGAAGTGGTCAGGGCGCATGTGGCGGTCGCGCCGAAGTTTCCGCGTACCGTCCATTATCGCGGCGCGGGCCGCTTCATGGTCTCGGGACGCGAGATCGATATGCGCCGCCACTTCAAGCCGCACATGCTTTGAGCGCGAACGCGATTGCGGACTTTCTGGATTTTTGACGGAGCCTGCCCTATAAACCCGGCCGATTTTGCAGAACCACGGTCCGGGACGATGGCAGGGCATTCCCAGTTCAAGAACATCATGCACCGCAAGGGGCGGCAGGACAAGCTGCGCTCCAAGATGTTCTCCAAGCTTGCGCGCGAAATCACCGTGGCGGCGAAGCTCGGTCAGCCCGATCCCAATTTCAACCCGCGCCTGCGCGCCGCCATCCTTGCCGCGCGCGCCGAGAACATGCCCAAGGACAATATCGAACGCGCGATCAAGAAGAGCCAGGGCGGGGACGCGGAGAATTACGACGAGGTCCGCTACGAAGGCTATGGACCGGGCGGCGTCGCCGTCATCGTCGAAGCGCTGACCGACAACCGCAATCGCACCGCCGGCGAGGTGCGCGCCACCTTCACCAAGAACGGCGGCAATCTGGCGGAGACCGGCGCCGTCTCGTTCATGTTCGACCGTGTCGGCGTGGTGGAGTTCGATGCGAAGACTGCCGATGCCGAGGCGATGCTGGAAGCGGCGGTCGAGGCGGGGGCCGAGGATGTCGTGTCGGAGGAGGGCGGCCACACGATCTACACCGCCCAGGATTCGCTTGCCGAAGTGTCCAGGGCGCTGGAGGCGAAGTTCGGCGAACCGCGCAAGTCGGGTCTGGTCTGGAGGCCGCAAAACACGCTGGCCGTCGACGACGACCAGGGCGAGAAATTGCTGAAGATGATCGAAACCCTGGAAGAAAACGACGACGTGCAGAACGTGTTCGCCAATTTCGAAATCTCGGAAGCCCTGTTGGTCCGGGCCAGCGCCTGATCAGCGCAGGACATCGTCGAACAGCGGCATCGATACGATCGCCGTCATCGCGATGATCAGATAGGCGAGCCGCCGGTAGCTTTCCGCGGAGGCCAGTGCAAATGCCTTCGCCCCGAGCCACATCGCGCCGACATGCATCGGGCCGATCAGGACCGCGAGCGCCAGCATCTGCGCGGTAATCAGGCCGTGCAGGAAATACGTCGCCACCGAGCCGGCCGAAAACAGACCGAAATAGGAGATCAGGTTGGCGCGCACCACGGCGACCTCGTGCATGCTGCCGAGCCAGTAGATGATGATCGGCGGGCCGGAAATCTGCACCGCGCCGCCGAGCACGCCGGCAAGCAGGCCGACCGCAATCGTGACCGCCAGGTGCGGACGGCCCCGGTAGCGCCAGCCGGATACGAGTACGGCCAGGATCACCCCGACGAGCCCCGAGATCGTCCAGCGCAACAGCTCGGGGTCGGCATACAGGAGGATGAGCGCGCCGAACTGGGCGGCGAGGATGGCGGCGGCGGCCAGGGTAAACACTTCGCGCCACATCGCTTGCCGCCACACGCCGTAGACGAAGCTCGCGCCGGTCGCAAAATCGATCAGTACGAAGGTGACGGCCGCGACTCGCGGATCGTATACCGCCGCGATCAGCGGGACGTAGATCAGCGCCGAGCCGAACCCGGAAAAACCGCGCACGATGCCGGAAAAAACGGCGATGGCGGCCGCCGCAACGAAGCGGCGGTCGGCGACGACGTCGGCAAACGTTTCGGGGGTGGGAAGGTCGAGCACGGCAGATACCGGTTTCTTCTTAGCGCGCACGCACGCGAAACGCGATGGGCGCAAAGGGCTTGCCGCCCCGATTTCCCGGCCGTCCCCGCTGCCTAGCCGCGGCGGGGTAGGGCAGGGTATCTACGGAGCGTGAGCACGCGACCGATTCGCATCCTCGGCATCGATCCCGGCCTCCGCCGTACCGGCTGGGGGCTGGTCGCATGCGAAGGCAACCGGCTGATGTTTGCCGGCTGCGGCTCGGTGGAAACCAGCGACCGCGACGATCTCGCCTCCCGCCTGCTTGTCATCCATGACGGGCTGTCGCGCGTGGTCGAGGAATTCCGTCCCGACGAGGCGGCGGTGGAGGCGACGTTCGTCAATCGCGACGCCGCCGCGACGCTCAAGCTTGGACAGGCGCGCGGCATCGCCATGCTGATTCCCGCGCGCGCCGGACTTCCGGTTGCCGAATACGCGCCCAATCTCGTGAAAAAGACCATCGTCGGCACCGGACACGGCGAAAAGGCGCAGATCCGCATGATGATCGGCGTCCTGCTGCCGAAGGCCGATCCGCGCACCGACGACGCCGCCGATGCGCTGGCGATCGCCGTCTGCCATGCGCATCACCGCGCCAGCCCGCTGCTCAGGATGGCGGCCCGATGAGCGTTCCCGTCGACCGGCACGGCAACTGGCGCGCCGGCAAGCGCGAGCAGCGCGGCCTGCGCAATTTCGGCCTGTCGATTTTGGCCATAGCCGCGCTGCCTTTCGCACTCGGCGCATATGGCAGCGACAGAGGCTGGGGCACGACATCCTGGCCGCGCGTCCAGGCGACCGTATTGGGCTCCGACCTGCGCAACGTCGGCTCCGACACGACGCGCGGCGGCCGCAGCGTCACCGATACGCGCGGGGCGTGCAAGGGCATCGGCAGGATGCAGTCATGATCGGCAAGCTCAAGGGCACGATCGATTCCTATGGCGAGGATTTTGTCATCCTCGACGTGCACGGCGTCGGCTATCAGGTGCATTGTTCGGCGCGCACGCTGCAGGCGCTGCCGGGAGCCGGCGAGGCGGCGACGCTGTCGATCGAGACGCATGTGCGCGAAGACCAGATCAGGCTCTACGGATTCCAGAGCGATGTCGAGCGCGAGTGGTTTCGTCTGTTGCAGACGGTGCAGGGCGTCGGCGCCAAAGTTGCGCTCGCGGTGCTGGGCACATTGCGCCCGGCCGACCTTGCAAGCGCGATTGCCATGCGCGACAAGGCCGCGGTGTCGCGCGCGCCCGGCGTCGGTCCCAAGGTGGCCGAGCGCATCGTCACCGAATTGAAGGACAAGGCGCCGGCCTTCACGGATATCGACCCGGCGGCGATCCGGCTGTCCGGCGCCATCGAGGACAAGAAAGCGCCGCAGCCGGTGCGCGACGCCGTCTCCGCGCTGGTCAATCTCGGCTACGGGCAGCCGCAGGCGGCGGCCGCCATCGCCGCCGCGGCGCGCGATGCGGGCGAGGGCGCCGACACGCCGAGCCTGATCCGGCTCGGGCTGAAAGAACTGGCGAAGTGACATGCTGAGCGAGAAGGACCAACGGCTTGTCGAGGCCGCGATGCAGGCGATCAGAAGCCGCTATCGCAACGAATGGCAGGAGGTCGGCGCGGCGCTGCGCACGCGCGACGGCCGCATCGTCACCGGCGTGAACATCGACGCCTATCTCGGCCGCATGGCGGTCTGCGCCGAGGCGGTCGCCATCGGCCGCGCCATTACCGAAAGCGGCGACAGGGGCATCGAGGCGATCGTCGCCGTGCGTCACCCGAAACCGTCCGATCCCGACCGCAGCATCCGCATCGTCTCGCCATGCGGCAGTTGCCGCGAGCTGATTTCCGACTACGATCCGCAGGCGAACGTGATCGTCCCGAACGGGCGGGGCGTTACAATCGTCTCCATCGGCGAATTGCTGCCGAACAAATATACGCGCGGAGAGGCCGGATGAGCGGCAGGCCGGAGCGCATGGTGTCGGCCGAGCGGCGCGAGGACGACGCCGCGGAGGTCTCGCTGCGGCCGCAGAAGCTGTCCGAATTCATCGGCCAGGAAAAGGCGCGCGCCAATCTGCAGGTATTCATCCGCGCCGCGCGCGAGCGCGGCGAGGCGCTCGATCATGTGCTGCTGGTCGGCCCGCCCGGACTCGGCAAGACCACGCTGGCGCAAATTCTCGCGCGCGAATTGGGCGTAAATTTTCGCGCCACCTCCGGTCCGGTCATTGCCAAGGCCGGCGACCTTG
Source organism: uncultured Hyphomicrobiales bacterium (assembly GCA_964456755.1). Taxonomy (GTDB): domain Bacteria; phylum Pseudomonadota; class Alphaproteobacteria; order Rhizobiales; family Xanthobacteraceae; genus Pseudorhodoplanes. Next base: position 10,384 of record CAYWCE010000047.1, on the reverse strand, counting down.
CCGCCCTGCTTACCAATCTCGAAGACCGCGACGTTCTGTTCATCGACGAAATCCACCGCCTCAGTCCGGCGGTGGAGGAAATCCTGTATCCGGCGATGGAGGATTTCCAGCTCGATCTGATCATCGGCGAGGGGCCGGCGGCGCGTTCGGTCAAGATCGATCTGTCGCGCTTCACCCTGGTCGGGGCGACCACGCGCGCAGGGCTGCTCACCAATCCGCTGCGCGACCGTTTCGGCATTCCGTTGCGGCTGAATTTCTACGAGATCGGCGAACTGGAGCAGATCGTGACGCGCGGGGCACGGTTGCTCGGCGTCGCCATTACCGGCGACGGCGCCAACGAGATCGCCTGCCGCGCGCGCGGTACGCCGCGCATTGCCGGCCGCCTGCTGCGGCGGCTGCGCGACTTTGCCCATGTCGAAGGCGACAAGGCGATCGACCGTGCCGTCGCCGACCGGGCGCTCGGCGCGCTGGAGGTCGATGCCGCCGGCCTCGACGCCATGGATCGCCGCTATCTCTCCACGATCGCGCTCAATTACGGCGGCGGACCGGTCGGCGTGGAGACGATCGCCGCGGCGCTCTCCGAGCCGCGCGACGCCATCGAGGACATCATCGAGCCGTTCCTGATCCAGAAGGGTTTCGTCCAGCGCACTCCGCGCGGACGGCTGCTCACCGCGCATGCCTTCCGCCATCTCGGACTGGCCGAACCGGCGCGCGATCCCGCGCAGTTCGGGATGTTCGGACAGGACGATGCCTAGGTTCGCCGCCCCTGCCACTGCGTCCCGCGCCCTGCTGGGCGCGATGCAGGCGGGCCTGACCTGCATGCTGCTCGCCGGTGTGCCGGGCAGCGCCGCCGCACAGTCGGATCGGCCCCCGGGCGCGGCGGCGATCGCCGAATACCGAAAGAAGCTTGCCGCTTACGAGGCGGCGCGCGCGGCCTTCGAGACCCAGGCGGGGCCGTATTGGAATCTGATCGCCGAGAAGCGCAGCTTGCGCGTCGGCAAGCGCCGCAACGGCCGGCCGGTCGGGATCGACGATTATGTGCTGACGCAGCCGCCGGTCTATACCGGCCCGCCCCGGCCGGTGGACCCGGAAGCGCCGGCCGCGATTCCGCCCGAGCGCCCGGCGGTGCCCGTGGTCGCCGATTTCCTGGCCGCGGCCCTGCAGCATTACGGATTCGTGCCGCAGCCGCCGCGCAGCGAAAGCGAGTTCAAGCGCGCCTATGCCCGTATTGCGTCCGCGGCCGGGCTGATGCGCGACCAGGCCGTGCGCGTCTACAGCTTCGAGGTCGGCGGCAACGGCAAATACGATCTGCAATCGGGTGTGGAACAGTCGAAGGAGCGCCGCGCCGTTAGCACCGCGCTCGGCTACAACCAGCTGCTTGCCGCCAACAGCATCGACATCCTGTCGCGGAAAGGCGAAGCGCTCGTCAGGTTGCTGCAGGCGGAACTGCCGCGTCGCGACGGCGCCGCCGGAAAGGCGCTGGAAGAGAAAATTGCGGCGCTCAGGCGCATGACCGCGGCAAGCAAAAGCGTACCCTATAACTGGAGCGCGCATGTCAGGCTCGGCCTCGAACCGCGGGGCTTCGGCATCCATGCGCTCAATCTCGACATCGATATCGGGCCGCATCTGCAGATGCAGAAGCTGCTCGATTCGATCCTGTTCGCGCAGCGCAGCGGGCATCGCGCGCCGTTGAGCGCGGCGGAACTGGAAATGATGAATCTCACCGGCGACGGCAACGGCTTCGACATGGTGACCATGCCGCACGCCATGCGGGAGAAAGTGCCGACCGCTAATTTTTTCCAGCGCGGCGGTTACGAGCGCAATCCCGTCGCCGCCCGCAACAATACCGTGGCCAGGCTGATCGCGGCGACCGACGCCAGGATGGACCGGGAAGAAAAGCTGCCCGGCGCGCGCGAACTGGCGGCGGCGTTTGCGCAATAGGCAAAGATGCCTGCGCCGGGATTTTCAATCGCGACCCGGACGATTAAACATGTCGTTCGGGTAACGATCTCCGAACAGGCAGCGCACCGGTGACCGGCCAATTTTCACTCGACGGCGAACTCAAGGACGGCCGCCATATCCAGGTGGTGCGGGTCTATTACGAGGACACCGATTTCACCGGCATCGTTTATCACGCCAATTACCTGCGCTATATGGAGCGCGGGCGCACCAATTATCTGCGGCTGATCGGCGCCGACCACCGCGCCCTGTTCGAGCAGACGGAGAAGGAGGCGCCGGGCTTCGCCTTTGTCGTGCGTTCGATGAGCATCGACTTTCTCAGGCCCGCACGCATGGACGACATTCTCCGCGTGGTCAGCGACCCGGTGGAGGTGAAGGGCGCCTCCGTTGCCATCCGCCAGCGCGTGATGCGCGGGGAGGAGATTCTGGTCGAGGCGCTGGTGCGCGTCGCCTTTGTCTCCGGCGGCCGGGCGAAGCCTATTCCGAAGCCGCTGCGTATCGCCATGAAGGCGGATCAGGACGCGGCCGGATCGGGCTGACGGCGTCCCGCCGGAGCCGGCGCATGCTGCAGGCGCGCGTAGGCGTCGAAGCCGAGATCGATTGTGATTTTCAGCGCGATCAGGATCAGGAGCGGGGCGAGGGTGCCGATCTTCTGCATCAGCACGGCGCCGAAAACGATGCTTACATGCATGGTCACGATGCGCGCATAGAAAGCGTAGATGCCGGTGTCGGCGCCGGTGCGCGCGGAATGCGGCGGCATCGCGCCCGCATCTGCGCCGCTCCACCACCGCCGCACGTCGAACAGCGTCGTCACCCCGCGCACCGCGAACATGATGGTGAGCGGCACCCACAGTCCGCTTTCGAAAATCACGAGCCGCACGAAGTCGCCGATCCCGTGCAGTTCGCCGCGCCAGGGCCCGGAGAACAATCCCCACAGGAACACGAAATGCCCGGCCATGAAGCCGCCGGCGTGAACGGCGAAGAATGCCGTGAGCAGCGCAACGCCGGCCCGATGCATGCCGTCGGGCGGGCGCAGCATCGCGCCGACGGCCATCCAGAAGCCGATGACGGCGGTCTCGCACCAGTAGAGCATCAGCAGCAGAAACAGATCCCATTGCCACAGCAATACGCCGGCCAGCGGCACGAGATTGGCCGCGATCAGAAGCAGCGCCGAAGGTGCGAGGACGCGAAGCATCGGACGGCCGGTCGACCTCGTTGGCCGGGCCCGGGACGCGGGCCAGGGACGGTTCGACCTTGTGCCGGAACAATGTTAAGATTCTTTACATGCGCTGGTCCAAAAGCGGCGGCCACGGCTCCCGCGGTTATCACCACGGCAATCTGAAAGAAGCGCTGATCCGCGCCGCGCTCGAACTGATCGCGGAAAAGGGACCGGCCGGCTTCACCTTCGCCGATGCCGCCCGCTGGGCCGGGGTCAGCGCGGCCGCGCCCTACCGGCATTTCCGCGACCGCGACGAATTGATGGCCAGCGTGGCGCGGCGCGGCTTCGAACTGTTCGAGGCGCTGCTGTCGCGCGCCTGGGACGAGGGCCGGCCCGACGTCATCACCGCATTCGAGCGGGTCGGCGGCGCCTATCTCGAATTCGCCCGCGGCGAGCCGGCCTATTACGCGGCGATGTTCGAATCCGGCATTCCGTTCGAATCCGATCCGGAATTGCGGGCGGCCGGAGAGCAGGCCTTTGCCGTGTTGCGCAACGCCGCCGAGCGGCTGGTGGCGCAGGCCCCGGAAGGACAAAGGCCGCCGGCCATGATGGTCGCGCTGCATATCTGGGCGATGACGCACGGCATCGCCTCGCTGTTCGGACGCGGCGATGCCGCCCGCCGTCCCTTGCCGATGCCGCCGCATGAACTGCTGGAAGCGGCTTTTCTGCTTTATTTGCGCGGCCTCGGCATTCCCGGCCGGCGCTGATCGTCCGCCCTTGACAGGCAGGCTTGTCTCGTTATGTTAATGTTATTAACATTCACACAGCGGCGAGGCGTTCAATGCCGATCACTGCGAAAATCGACGAATACGGAAAGCCGGCCTGGATCGCGCTGACGGTCCTCGGCTTCGTCATCTGGTGGCCGCTCGGTCTGGCGGCCTTGGCCTTTGTCATCGGGAGCGGACGGATGGGATGCGGATACGGCGGCCAGGATCACTGGGAACGGAAGATGCGGCGCATGCAGGACAAGATGGATCACATGCGCGCGCGCATGGGTGGCGGCTGGGGCGGCGGTTTCGGTTCCAGCGGCAACCGCGCCTTTGACGAATACCGTGCCGAGACGCTGCGCCGTCTCGAGGAGGAGCAGCGCGAATTCCGCGACTTTCTCGATCGTCTGCGCCACGCCAGGGACAAGGCGGAGTTCGACCAGTTCATGGCCGAGCGCCGCAATCGGCAGATGCCGGCGACGCAGAACTGAATCGTTCGGCGCGACACGCCAAGGACCGCCGCCAAGGACCGCCTCTCAAGGACCGCCTCTCAAGGATCGCCGCACAAGGACCGCCGCCGGGCCACCGGCGGCGGTCGCCGCGTCAGGGCGACTGCGGTCCCGAACCCTTCCATTGCGGCGCGTCGATTCTCAGGAACAGGCCGAGATCGATCGCGGTCTTCAGCATCACCAGAAATACGAGCGGCGCGAAGGCGCCGAGGCCGAGCGCCAGCGCGCCGCCGGCCAGCAGCGCGATCTGCATCGCCAGCACGCGCGCGTAGAAACCGTACAGCACGCGCCCGCGTGCGAACGGGCTTTCGTCGCCGATCGGGGAATCTTCGCCGCGCAGTCGGGCCAGCCGTCCGGGCAGAGCCGGCAATATCGACCACAGGACCGCGGCGCCGCGGCTGACAAACAGCGCCGCAAGCGGAATCCACAACCCGGTCTGGATCACGACCAGAGGCAGGAATTCGCCGGGGCCGCTCACGCGCGCGGGCCAGGGCCCGGCGAATTCGTCCCACAGGATCAGGAAATGCGCGCTCATGAAGATGCCGGCATGCACGGTGAAGAACGGGATCAGAAACAGCCGCGTCGTCTGTTCGGCGGTCTTGCCGATGGCGCGCTGCGGGGAAATGGCGATAGCGAGGATGGTCCAGAACCCGATCACCGCCGATTCCAGCCAGTAGAGGATCAGCAGCAGCGCGGCGTCCCAGTGCCAGTACCAGACACCGAACAGCGGCACGGCATTGGCGCATAGCAGCAGCAGGGTTGCAGGATGAAAAATCCCCGGCATCGGGACGCTCAGCCCGGTTTCATGCGGTCCGCGGCGATTGCCGCGCGGTTCGAAGTTGCGGATATGACGCCGGCCGCCATCGTCGGCCGTCGCATGCCGAACAGCAGCTTCAGGCCCATGACGATCGTCAGCGGCGCCATCGATCCGTGCGACTTCGCAAACCAGGCGCCGGCGATCGCCCCGACCTGCAGCAATGCGATACGTCCGATCAAACCGCCGACCGCCGCGCCGACGCCGTGCTCGGCCTCATTGTATTCGGCCTCTGCGATAAACGGGCGTCCGCTCAGCCGTGCATGCAGGCGGCCCACAGTCTCGCGTCCGCTTGCCGAGGCGACGAAGGTAACCGCGCCGGCCACAAAGGCGAACAGCAGCGCCGTCCAGGCGCCGGACGCGAGCACGAATTCCTGCACGAAGCTGACCGGGCCGGTGACGATGCCGACCCAGCCGTCGCGGAATATCGCAAACAGAAAGAACAGATGCAGCGGCAGAAAGCCAAGCGTCATGCTGCCGAACAGGATCAGCAGATCGCGGTGGGTCGCTGCCACGTCGCGCCCGTTCACCGTCATGCGTCCGAGCAGCGACTGCGGCAGCGTGCCGATCCGCACCAGTGTCCAGCCGGCGGCGATCGCCGTTTCCAGCCAGTACAGCATCAGCACCTGGAACGGGTTCCAGCCGTAGAACAGCACGCCCAGAATCGGGATGAGATTGCCGATGAAGGTGAGGATGCCGGCGGTCATTGTGCCCCTGTCTGCCGCAGGTCTGTCGGATGCGGACATCGAAATGTTCACGGTCGCGATGTTTGCACGCTTGCGCAGGGGCGGCGGGTGGCAGTAACCCTTCCTTAACGATAATCACCGCTGGTTATGAATCCGGCCATCCGGGAGCGCCCTAGTTTGGACACGTTTCGGAGGATTTCGTAACCGGGCCGGTGGTGGACGGCGAAATTTCTTGGAAAAATGCGGGTTTGGGCGGGGTGTGAGCCGGTTCGCCCTGCTTTGACCCATCCCGGTCCAGCGACGGCGCGCCCAGTGGCCTTGCAGCCAGCGATCGGAGCCACAAGAGGGACTTCTCGTTATGAATCCTGCCGACGTTGCGCAGGCTGTTGCGCCCGATCTGTCGATCTGGGGTCTGTTCCTGCAGGCGCATTGGGTCGTCAAGTCGGTGATGATCGGGCTGCTCGGATGCTCGATCTGGGTCTGGGCGATCGCCATCGACAAGACGCTGCTTTACGCGCGCACCAAGCGGGCCATGGACCGGTTCGAGAATGCATTCTGGTCCGGACAGTCGCTGGAGGAGCTTTACCGCTCGCTGTCGTCGCGTCCGACGCATTCGATGGCGGCCCTGTTCGTCGCCGCCATGCGCGAATGGAAACGCAGTTTCGAGGGCCAGGCGCGCTCCTTTACCGGCCTGCAAATGCGCATCGAGAAGGTGATGGACGTCACCATTGCGCGCGAGATCGAGCGGCTGGAGCGGCGGCTGCTGGTGCTGGCGACGGTGGGTTCCGCCGGCCCCTTTATCGGCTTGTTCGGAACCGTCTGGGGCATCATGAACAGCTTCCAGTCGATCGCCGCCTCCAAGAACACCTCGCTCGCGGTGGTGGCGCCGGGCATTGCGGAGGCGCTGTTTGCGACCGCAATCGGCCTCGTTGCCGCCATCCCGGCGACCATTTTCTATAACAAGTTCGTGGCCGAGGTGAACAAGCAGGCCGCGCGCCTGGAAGGATTCGCCGACGAATTTGCCGCGATCCTGTCGCGGCAGATCGACGAGCGTGCCTGAGGGGGAATCGCCGTGGGCATGGGTGGTGGCGGTGCGCATGAAGGGGTGTTCGGCAAGCGGCGCCATCGCCGCCGCCCGGTCATGGCCGAGATCAACGTCACGCCGATGGTGGACGTGATGCTGGTGCTGCTGATCATCTTCATGGTGTCGGCGCCGCTTCTCACCGTCGGCGTTCCCATCGACCTGCCGCAAACCCAGGCCAAGAGCCTCGACCAGGACAAGGAGCCGCTCGCGGTCTCCGTCGACGAAAAGGGAAAGGTCTTCCTGCAAAATACCGAAATCACCGTCGACGAACTGATCGCCAAGCTGAAGGCGATTGCCGACGCGCGCGGCGGCCTTGACGAGCGCATTTATGTGCGCGGCGACCGGAAGGTCGATTACGGAACGGTGATGCAGGTCATGGGCCGGCTGTCCGCGGCCGGATTCAAGCGCGTCGCCCTGGTGACCGAGGTCGAGCAGGGGTCGTGAATGGCGCGATGAAGAAGGGCCTTGCCATATCGTCGGTGCTGCATGCGGCGGCTCTGTTTTGGGGCATCGTCACGTTTACCGCATCGCCGTTCGAGACCACGGTGTCGGAATCGATTCCGGTCGACTTCATTTCCGCCAAGGAATTCTCCGAACTGACCGCGGGGCAGAAGGACGCCAGGCCCGAGCAAACGAACAAGCCGCTGGTGGAAAAGGTCGACGAGGCAAAGCCGGTCCCGGAGCCGGCGCCCAAGGTGACCGAGAAAAAGGAAATCGTCGCCACGCAGTCGCAGGAGCCGCCGCCGCCGGCCGAACCGCAGAAGACCGAAAAGCAGAAGAGCCAGCCCGAAAAGGCGGACCCGATTGCGGAAGCCCTGAAGAAGGACGAAAGCAAGAAAGAAAACGAAAAGAAGGCCGAGCAGACGCCGCTGCCGCCGCGCAAACGTCCGCCCGCGCCGCCGCAGCCGAAATTCGATCCCGCCAAGGTCGCAGCCCTGCTCGACAAGCGCGCGCCGCAGCGCCAGGCGGCGACCGGCGAGGCGCTCAACGCCACCGCCTCGCTCGGCGCGCCCTCGGGCCGCGCCGCCGAGCTTTCGCAGAGCGAGCTTGACGCCCTGCGCGCGCGGCTGATGCAGCTCTGGAATCCGCCGATCGGCATTCGCAATGCCGGCGACATGATCATCCGCGTCCGGGTCGTTCTCGGGCGCGACAAGACCCTGGTCGGGCCGCCCCAGGTGATCACCTCCGGGCAGGGTCAGATGTTCGAATCCGCCCGCGACAGCGCGGTGCGTGCGGTGTTTCGTGCGCAGCCTTTCGACATGCTGCGGCCGGAGACCTACGAGACCTGGCGCGACATGGAAATCACCTTCGACCCGCGCGACATGTTCCGCGGCTGAACGCCCGCCTTGCCCTGCGCGCCGTTATTGAGTTGATTAGGCTGCAATGACCAGACCGTTCCACCGCAATGCGCCGCTGACCCGCCGCCGCCTGCTGACCATGGGTGCCGCCGTCGGCGCCGCCGCCGGCCTTGGTATCCGCCCGGCCGATGCCGTGCTGCGCATCGACGTGACGCAGGGCAATATCCAGCCCATGCCGGTGGCGCTGCCGGATTTCGCCGGCGGCACGCCCGGCGACGTCGATGTCGCGCGCAATGTCACGCAGGTCATCACCGCCAATCTGCGCCGTTCGGGATTGTTCGCGCCGATCGACCCGGCCGCCTATATCGAGAAAATCTCGAATCCCGACGCGGTGCCGCGGTTTCCGGACTGGCGGCAGATCAACGCCCAGGCGTTGGTGACCGGCCGGCTGACGCGCCAGAACGACGGACGCCTGAAAGCGGAATTCCGCCTGTGGGACGTGTTCGCAGGCCAGCAGCAGGCCGGCCAGCAATATTTCACCACCCCGGACAACTGGCGCCGCATCGCCCACATCATCTCCGACGCGATCTACGAGCGGCTTACCGGCGAGAAGGGCTATTTCGATACCCGCATCGTCTTTGTCGACGAATCCGGCCCCAAGGAGCGCCGCGTCAAACGGCTGGCGCTGATGGACCAGGACGGCGCCGGCGTGCGCTATCTGACGCGCGGCGACGCTCTCGTGCTGACGCCGCGCTTTTCGCCGACCACGCAGGAAATCACCTACATGTCGTTCGGGCAGGGCGATCCGCGCGTCTATCTGCTCAACATCGAGACCGGACAGCGCGAAATCGTCGGCAATTTTCCGGGCATGACGTTCGCGCCGCGCTTTTCGCCCGACGGCCAGCGCGTGATCATGAGCCTGCAGCAGGGGCCGAATTCGAATCTGTTCGTGATGGACCTGCGCTCGAAACAGACCACGCGGCTGACGCAGACGCCTGCGATCGACACCGCGCCCTCCTATTCGCCGGACGGCGCGCGCATCTGTTTCGAGAGCGATCGCGGCGGCTCGCAGCAGATCTATGTCATGAGCGCGAGCGGCGGCCAGGCGCAGCGCATCAGCTTCGGCGAAGGCTCCTATTCCACGCCGGTCTGGTCGCCGCGCGGCGATTTCATCGCCTATACCAAGATCGGCGGCGGGCGTTTCGGCATCGGCATCATGAAGCCGGACGGTTCGGGCGAGCGGCTTCTCACCGACGGTTTCCACAATGAGGGGCCGACTTTCGCCCCCAACGGCCGGGTGATCATGTTCTTCCGCGAAGCCGGACCGGGGCCCTCGCTTTTTACCGTCGATATCACCGGCCGCAACGAGCAGCGCATTCCGACCCCGAGCCACGCCTCCGATCCGGCCTGGTCGCCGCTGCTCTCTTGAACCCAATACCGCCACAAGTCTGTGGCGTTTACCTTGCGTTAACCGTTACAAAAGGGTTTCCGTTGCGGGGCACGGTTTCCCCCTTCCGGCAAGGTCCGGTCAAGGTTGATGGAACGTTCGCTTAACGATCGGCCGCTAGACCGAAACACCATCCGGTCGTGACATCACAAGTGGAGGCACCGGAATGATGCCTGTCAGACAGATGCTTCGCGTTGCGGCCCTCGCGGCCATGCTCGCCGGCTCTTTGGCTCTTTCCGCATGCGCCAACAAGACCGGCGACCAGACCGGCGTGGCCGGCGCCGCCACCCCCGGCAGCCAGCAGGATTTCGTCGTCAATGTCGGCGACCGGGTCTTTTTCGAATCCGATTCCTCGGAACTGACCCAGCAGTCGATCGCCACCCTCGACAAGCAGGCGCAGTGGCTGCGCCAGTACGGGCAATACAGCTTCACCGTCGAAGGCCATGCCGACGAGCGCGGCACCCGCGAATACAATATCGCGCTGGGCGCGCGCCGTGCGCAGGCGGTGCGCGAATTCCTCGCCTCGCGCGGGATCAGCCCGCAGCGCATGCGCACGATCTCCTACGGCAAGGAGCGGCCGGTGGCGGTGTGCAACGACATCTCGTGCTGGTCGCAGAACCGGCGCGCGCAGACGGTGCTCAACCGGGTGGCGGGCCTGGTG
>CAYWCE010000046.1:0-21516 GCA_964456755.1 uncultured Hyphomicrobiales bacterium | reverse complement strand
CCTACGACGATCAGGTCTATGTCGACGACCGCACCATCGACAGCCACATCAAGCGGCTGCGCAAGAAGTTCAAGGCGACCGACGGCGATTTCGAGATGATCGAGACGCTGTACGGGGTCGGGTACCGTTTCAAGGAGGCCTGAGGCCCCCCCGGACCGGTCTGACATCGGGGCCGCTTTGCGCTAGTCTTCCGCTCGAGGATATCTCGGGGGCAAAGATACGGGCTGAACGCGGAAGCCATCGCCTTGCTCGACAGAACCCAGGACATCGAATACCGGGGCGCTGCGCCGGACGCCCAGCAGAAGCCGCAGCCTGCCAGGCAGTCCGCGCAGGCCCGTCTGCTGCGCCGGACCTGGCAATTCTTCCTGACCCAGGGCTTTTCCAGCCTTACACGCCGGATCGTTCTGCTCAACGTCGCCGGCCTGCTCGCGCTGGTGATCGGCATTCTCTACCTGTCGCAATTCCGCGCCGGGCTGATCGATGCGCGGGTGCGCAGCCTTGTGGTGCAGGCCGAAATCATTGCCGGCGCCATCGCCGCCTCGGCGACGGTGGAAACCGACAGCATCACCATCGATCCGGAAAAGCTGCTCGAATTGCAGACCGGCGAAAGCTACGGTCCGCCGGACGATTTCCTTTCCGCCTTCGAGTTTCCGATCAATCCGGAACGGGTCGCGCCGGTGCTTCGCCGGCTGATCTCGCCGACGAATACGCGCGCGCGCATTTACGACCGCGACGGGGTGCTGTTGCTCGACAGCCGTTCGCTTTACGGCCGCGGCGACGTGCTGCGCTTCGACCTGCCGCCGCCGAACGGCGAGAAGCCCGGCTTCGTCGAGCGGCAGTGGAATTCGGTGCGCAAGTGGATGGGGCGCGGCGACCTGCCGCTTTACATCGAATTGGGTCCGGACAACGGCAAGGGCTATCCGGAAGTGGCGCAGGCGCTGGCCGGGCAGAAAGCGAGCGTGGTGCGCATCAACCAGCGCGGCGAGGTGATCGTTTCGGTGGCCACGCCGGTGCAGCGTTTCCGCGCGGTGCGCGGCGCACTGCTTCTGTCCACCCAGGGTGCCGATATCGACCAGATGGTGGAAGCGGAGCGGCTGGCCATCTTCAAGGTCTTTCTCGTCGCCGCTGCGGTGATGATCGTGCTGTCGATTTTGCTCGCCGGTACGATTGCCGGACCGGTGCGGCGGCTTGCCGACGGCGCCGACCGGGTGCGCAGGCGCATCCGCACCCGCGTCGAAATCCCCGACCTGACCCGGCGCGGCGACGAGATCGGCCACCTCTCCGGCACGCTGCGCGAGATGACCAATGCGCTCTACCGCCGCATCGAGGCGATCGAGAGCTTCGCCGCCGACGTCGCGCACGAACTGAAAAATCCGCTCACCTCGCTGCGCTCGGCGGTGGAGACGCTGCCCTTGGCCAAGAGCCGGGAAAGCCAGGAGCGGCTGCTGGCCGTGATCCAGCACGACGTGCAGCGGCTCGACCGGCTGATTTCCGATATTTCCGACGCCAGCCGGCTCGACGCCGAGTTGCAGCGGCAGGAGGCCGAACCGGTCGATCTGCGGCGGCTGCTGACGACGCTGACCGAGGCGGCGAACGAAGTGCGCCAGGACAACGGCGTCGGCGTGACGCTTGCCTTTGACGGCGCCGCTTCGCCGCAGGCCTTTGCCATTCCCGGCCACGATTCGCGGCTGGCGCAGGTGATCGACAACCTGATCGAGAATGCGCGCTCGTTCTCCCCGCCCGAGGGAACCGTGCGCATTACCGCAAGACGGCTGAAGAACGAGATCGAGATCGCCGTCGACGACGACGGCCCGGGCATCAGGCCGGACGCATTCGAGAAGATTTTCGAGCGCTTCTATACCGACCGGCCGCATCAGGGCTTCGGCAACAATTCCGGCCTTGGCCTGTCGATCTCCAAGCAGATTGTCGGGGCGCATGGCGGGCGGCGATGGGCGGAGAGCCGGCCGGGTGCCCCGGCCCGGCCCGGCGCGCCGGGGCCGGTGGCGGGTGCGCGCTTCGTCGTGCGTCTGCCCGCGATGTGATGCCTGCGCCCACGATCCATGCCTCCACGATCCATGCCTCGGCCGCGCTGATCGGGGCCCGCGCGGTACTGATCCGCGGGCCGTCGGGCGCGGGCAAGTCGCGCCTCGCCCTCGACCTGATCGCCAGCGCCGGGCGCGGCGACATTGCCTTTGCGCGGCTGGTCGGCGACGACCGCGTCTTTGTCGCGCCCGCGCATGGCCGGCTGCTGGTGCGGCCGGCGGAGAGCCTTGCCGGCCTGATCGAGGTGCGCGGGCTCGGCATCCGCCGTCTGCCCTACGAGCCGCTCGCTGCCGTCGGCCTGGTCGTCGACCTCGCCGCATCGGACGCCGGGCGTCATTTCGACCCGGACGCGGGGGCGGAGATCGCCGGGATCGGGATCGCGCGACTTGCCGTCGCACCGGACAAGGCGCCGCTGCCGCTCGTGCTTGACTGGCTGCAAACTGGCGCGACCTGAGAGGCTGCAAGGATCCCGACAAGGCCCGACACAGGGCCCGACAAGGGGCCCGGCAGAAAGCCCTCGCAAAAGGGCTCGAAAACGCCTATTTACCGCAACGCAACATGGGGCCTGGATTGGCCCCGGCCCCCTTGCCAAGGGTGCCCGGATGGTCAAGATGGGCGCCCTTTCGTGCGGCGCAAAGCCAAAAAACGCGCCCGCGAGGAGTTCCTCAATGATCGGCCTCGTACTTGTCACTCACGGTCGGCTCGCTGTTGAGTTCCGCGCCGCTCTGGAGCATGTCGTCGGACCGCAGCAGCAGATCGAGTCGGTGACCATCGGTCCGGACGACGACGTCGAACAGCGCCGCCGGGACATCATCGAGGCGATCAAGCGCGTGGACACCGGCGACGGCGTCGCCGTGCTCACCGACATGTTCGGCGGCACCCCGTCCAATCTGTCCATCTCCTGCATGAGCCGGCCCAAGGTCGAGGTGGTTGCCGGCATCAACCTGCCGATGCTGGTCAAGCTCGCCAAGGTGCGCGCCGACTGCCCGCTGCCCGAGGCGGTGATTGCCGCACAGGAGGCCGGGCGCAAATACGTCACCATCGCCAGCCGGGTGCTTGCCGGCAAATGACCGCCGCGACGTTCCCCGGCGGACCCGCCTTGGTGCGCACTATCGAGATCACCAACAAGAAAGGGCTGCACGCCCGCGCCTCGGCGAAATTCGTGCAGACGGTCGAGCGTTTCCGCGCCGACGTGAAGGTCACGCGCGGCGCCGAGACGGTCGGCGGCACCTCGATCATGGGACTGATGATGCTGGCGGCCGGTCCCGGCACCTCGATCACCGTCGAGGCTGTGGGCGACGACGCCGCCCAGGCGATGCAGGCAATCTGCGATCTTGTTTCCTCGCGTTTTGGCGAGGAGGATTAGCAATCGGGCCGGCGGCGGCCGGCGTGGTCGGGAGGGGGACGGACGATGACCGAAAAATCGGCGACGGGCGGCGACGGCAGGGCGCAGCCGAAAGCGGACATTCGTGCGGTAGACCGGCCCGAATGCGCCGAGACATTCGCCGACACGGTGTCGAGCGTGTTCTTCGACGGGCAGACCATGCGCATCGAATTCTCGGTCACGCGCATGGACGAAATGAAGCAGGATCGGCCGCTGACCGGCCGGCGCTATCCCGCCTGCCGGCTGGTGCTGCCGCCCGCCGCCGCCATCGATTTGATCAACAAGATGCAGCAGACTGCGGCCGCCCTGCAGCAGGCCGGAATCGTGAAGGCGCAGAAGGCGTCGGGCGAAGCGAAAAAGTAGCCGCGCTGATTTGGCAGCCTGCAGCGCGCGCCATCCCGCATGCGGCACGGCGTGAGCGAGGTCGCATCGCCGCGCCGAAGATGCGCGATCGCTTCAAGGGCCGGTCCACAAAGCGAACGCCTTGGCCAAAGCCGTGGCGCGTCGACCGGCCCGAACGATGGCGCGCGCGCCGTCCTCATGCCCCTTCACGCGTGCATTGACGGTGGCGAGGCCGGTTTTTTGACGACATAATTCCCGCCGGGGTTGAGCGGCGGGATTTACGCTTTTCCCGCGTGATTATCGGGGCTGTCATGTCGGTCTCTGAACGGGCGATTGCGCTCAAGATTCTCGAACTGCTGCCGGAAGACGGCACGCCGATTTTGAATCGCGTGATGCCGATCATGCTGTCCAGGTCTTTCGAAACAAAAATCGGTCAGGACCAGTATTTCTCCGCTCGCGATATTCTGCTGCGAGAAGGTCGCGTGGGAGTCCAGCGCGGTCAGGGCGGCCAAGTCTTTCTTCTGCCCGAGATAGCCGCACCAAAGGCTCCCGCAGAGCCGCCGGGACTCTGGGCGGAGTCTCAACTGATGGATCCGCTCAGAACCTATCTGGAGGGTCCGTTCAAGAAAGGCCTCGATCTGCCGGAAGGAGCAGCCTGTATCGTCCAGGATACATCGGCAATGGGAGACCGGCTCGGTCGCTGGTCTAGGCCGGACTTTATCGTCGTCAGCGCGATGAATTTCAAGATCATGCCCGGCGCGCAAATCGACGTTCACAGCTTCGAACTGAAAACCGCGTCCGGCGCAACGGAGCTTGCCGTCTACGAGGCGTTGGCGCAGACGCGATTTACGCATTTCGGCCATCTGGTGGTTCATCTGCCCGACGGGTCCAAGAACGAAACCCGGTTGATCGATATCGAGAAGCAATGCGAGCAGCACGGCATCGGCCTGATCCGCATGCGCGATCCGAAAGACCCGGATTCTTTTGAAATAATGCTCGATCCCGAACGCAAATCCACGCTTCCTGCGATTGTCGAAGGGTTTCTCGACAAGCGTCTGTCGGACGGTCAACGCCAGCGGATCATGAACGCGGTTGGAAGACCGAGCCCATGAAAGGAAAGATTGTCGCTGTCGCCAATATGAAGGGAGGCGTCGGCAAGACCGCAACCGTGGTCGGTCTGGCGGAGGCGCTCGCCGCGCAGGGCTCCGAAGTGCTGGTCATCGATCTCGATCCGCAGGCAAATGCATCGATCTGCTTTGCCGGCAGCGCGACCCTCAAGGAACTGATCGAGAACGGCCGAACGATCGACGGCTTCTTTCAGGACCGGATTTTCGGCAAGGAGAAAAAGAACTTCGACGACTGCATCCGTGCGCATGTCAGCAATGTGTCGCATCTCGGCAATCAGCTTCCGGTGTCGCTGCTGGCATCCAGCTCAAGGCTGCGGCTGCTTGAGCGCGAGCTGATACTGAAGCTGACCAGAAAGAAGCATGACCTCGAATGGATCGTAGAGCAGCTTTACGCCGTCCTCCGGGAACAGCTCAGACGCACGACGAAGCAATACGATTACGTGCTGATCGACTGTCCTCCCGGACTGTCGGTGCTGACGGAAGCAAGCATTCGCATGGCGGATATGGTGGTCGTGCCGACAATCGCCGATTTTCTGTCGACCTACGGTCTTCTGTCGTTCTGCAGCAATCTGTGGACCGGCGAGATTGCGAAAGAGACTGCGACGACTATTCTGACGAAGCCGAAACGCCCGTACGTTCTGATCACGCGACGAAAGCGCACGAGCCATCAGAACCAGATCGCGACCAGACTGATGAATGAGCGCAGGAAGGCAAAGCCGAGCTTCAATCTCTTCGATACCGAGATTCCCGAAATGGCTGCAATTGCGGTTGCCTTGAGCAAGACGGAGATATGGCCTTCCTTTTCGCAGAAATGGAAAGCCGGTTCGGCCGCAATTCTCGCCAATCTCGCCGAGGAAACAAAGGAGGCGCTGCATGGCGCTTGATCTCGACGGCTCCGCTGTCGCAAGGGCAATTGCCTCCAACAGCGTGATCTTTTCCGGCATCCGGGCCGAGGTAGCGAAAGCGGCAGGTGCTTTCGCCGACAAGCTGAAGATTCTCGTCGTCAAGGAGATCAAGGCGAAGTCGGGGGATTCCGATGCAATCGGGCAAATCCGGCGCGCACTTGGAGCCGACACCTTCAATCTTGTCGTTGAAGGCATGAAGGACACGGACCTGAAATTGATCGTCGGAAAGCTCGACAAGCACCATCCCGATCAGAAATCCGCCAGCGCCGAATGGCGGCGCAGGCACCTGCGCGCACTCGTCGAAGGCTCGGTCCGGCCCTCCTTGCCGCAACCGAAAAAGAAATCGTCGGGGCGCGGAGGAAAATCGGCAGCAAAGAAAAAAGCCGCCATCGATTTTCTCGAAGACGAATCCGCTGGGGCGGTGCGCAAGCGGACTTGAACCGCTTTGCCTCCCGCGACTTGACAGGCAGACAAGTATGACTATAATCCTAGTCACCCGCTCGCTGAGGGACGTCATCTAGAGACGTGCTGATGGCGGAGCGGGTGCGGCGCCTGCGGGCAGGGTTCGTAACCCTGCACCCGGGCGGCGTCGGGGCACCGCCTGGGGCCACTACGAGCCCCCGCCGGGAGCCGGCTGACGAGCCGGAGCCAGAGCTCCGGACGAAAGCGCGGCCCGACGCCGGAGTGAGAACGCCGCGACGGCGCGCCGAGAGGCGCCGCGCACCGCACGGTGCGCGCACAAGGACTGGCTGCGCCGCTTGGCGCGCCGTCTCCCTCGCATTGCGGGGGCAATCGTAAGACGGGCGGACCCGGCGCCTTCGCAAAAAAACGGGCGCTCCGCCATGCGCGCATTCGGACCGGGCAGGCGGCAAGCCGCCCGGGCGGGAAACGGGTCGATCGCCGTCGGAGGGCCCTTTGTGAGAAACGATTCCATGCAGCCCGGCGCGAGGATCGGCACCCGGATCGGCCGCATTCCTCCCCTCAACACACATAAAGAAATCTTTATATCCTCCTTGCGACCCTCGTCTGCCCCTGCTATAGGCTCGGCCCGAGAGCGGGCAGCCTGTCCGGCCACGGCCCGGGCGCGTCTGCGCCGGGGCCGGCCGTTGCGGCCGCCGCATCCCATCAATCGACAAGGACCGTCATGAGCACCGCAGCAGCGAAGAAAACCGCCTTCTCCGACTACATCGTCAAGGACATCGGGCTTGCCGAGTTCGGCCGCAAGGAAATCGCCATTGCCGAAACCGAGATGCCCGGCCTGATGGCGACGCGTGCGGAATACGGCCCGAAACAGCCGCTGAATGGCGCGCGCATCGCCGGCTCCCTGCACATGACGATCCAGACCGCGGTGCTGATCGAGACTTTGGCCGCGCTCGGCGCCGACATCCGCTGGGTGTCGTGCAACATCTACTCGACGCAGGACCACGCCGCCGCCGCCGTCGCCGCCGCCGGCATTCCGGTTTTCGCGGTGAAGGGCGAGTCGCTCACCGAATACTGGGATTACACCCGCAAGCTGTTCGAATGGGGCGACGGCGGCACGCCCAACATGATTCTCGACGACGGCGGCGACGCCACCTTGTTCGTACATCTGGGCGTGCGCGCGGAAGGCGGCGACACCGCTTTCCTCGACAAGCCCGGCTCGGAAGAAGAGGAAATCCTGTTCGCGCTCTTGAAAAAGACGCTGAAGGAAAAGCCCAAGGGATGGTTCGGCGAGGTCGCCAGGAACATCAAGGGCGTCTCCGAGGAGACGACGACCGGCGTGCACCGGCTCTACGAGATGCAGAAAAAGGGCACGCTCCTGTTCCCCGCCATCAACGTCAACGACTCGGTGACCAAGTCGAAATTCGACAACCTCTATGGCTGCCGCGAATCGCTGGTCGACGGCATCCGCCGCGGCACCGACGTGATGATGGCCGGCAAGGTGGCGATGGTCGCCGGCTTCGGCGACGTCGGCAAAGGCTCCGCTGCCTCGCTGCGCCAGGCCGGTTGCCGCGTCATGGTCTCCGAGGTCGATCCGATCTGCGCACTGCAGGCGGCGATGGAAGGCTACGAGGTTACGACGATGGAAGACGCGGTGAAGCGCGCCGACATCTTCGTCACCGCCACCGGCAACAAGGACGTGATCACCACCGACCACATGCGCGCGATGAAAGACCGCGCCATCGTCTGCAATATCGGCCATTTCGATAACGAGATTCAGGTGGCCGGCCTGAAAAACATGAAATGGGTGAACGTCAAGCCGCAGGTGGACGAAATCGAATTCCCCGACGGCCACCGTATCATCCTTCTGTCGGAAGGCCGGCTGGTCAATCTCGGCAATGCGATGGGGCATCCGAGCTTCGTCATGTCGGCGTCCTTCACCAACCAGACGCTGGCGCAGATCGAATTGTGGACCAATCCCGGCAAGTACGAAAAGAAGGTCTACACGCTGCCGAAGACGCTGGACGAGAAAGTGGCGATGCTGCACCTCGACAAGATCGGCGTGAAGCTGACCAGGCTGCGCCCGGATCAGGCGGAGTATATCGGCGTGCCGCAGAACGGGCCGTTCAAGAGCGACCACTATCGCTATTGAGGATAGCCCGGGGCCGCCGGCGCTGCGGCGCCGCGGCGCGATCCGTCAGAGCGCGCCGGCCTTGCGGCATGCGCGCCAGATCTTCTCCGGCGTCGCCGGCATGTCCATATGCGCGGCGGCGCCGTTCGGGATCGCATCGGCGATCGCATTCATGATCGCGGCGATCGAGGCGGTGGTGCCGGCTTCGCCCACGCCCTTGACGCCGAGCGGATTGGTGGTGGCGGGAACCGGAAGGTCGGCAAGTCTCAGGTCCGCCGGCATGTGGTGGGCGCGCGGCATGGCATAGTCCATGAACGAGCCGGTGAGGAGCTGGCCGCTGCCGTCTTCGTAGCGGGCGTCTTCGAGCAGAGCCTGGCCGAGCCCCTGCGCCACGCCGCCATGGATCTGGCCCTCCATGAGCGTGTGGTCGATGACGTTGCCGCAATCGTCCACCGCCGTGTAGGCGACGATCTCCAGCGCGCCGGTCTGCGGGTCGATCTCGACCTCGGCGATGTGGCAGCCGTTCGGATAGGTCTGCGGCGTGTCGAGCGACAGCTTGGTATCGAGATTCTCGGCGATCTCGCCGCGACGCTCAAGTTCGTGCGCTTGTGCAGCGAGCGCAAACAGGTCGATGCGGCGGTCCGTGCCTGCGACCTCGAACCGTCCGTCACGATAGACGATGTCGCTTTCCGCCGCTTCCAGCACATGAGCGGCGATCCTGCGTCCTTTCTCGATCGTCGTGTCGACCGCGTGAACGACGGCGCTCCCCGCGGTGATGGTCGAGCGCGACGCGACTGCGGGGAAACCCTTGATTCCGTCGTCGCTGTCGCCGTGCCGGTGCACGATCTTCTCCGCGGCGATGCCGAGCCGCTGCGCGACGATGCGCGGATAGACGCTGGCATGTCCCTGGCCGGTCGACTGCACGCCGAGCGCGACCACCAATGTGCCGTCGCCGGGAAAGGTCAGATAAGCACCCTCCGTCGGCACCCCGCCGGAATGTTCGAGGAAGCAGGACAGGCCGATCCCGCGATATCTGCCGCGCGACAGGGCTTCCCGCTTGCGCGCCGGTGTGCCGTCATAGGCGGCCAGTTGCAGGGCTTTTGCGAAAATCGCGGGAAAGTCGCCGCTGTCGTAGGTGTTGCCCACGGCAGTGCCGGCCGGCATGGCCGAGGGCGGAATGAGATTGCGCGCGCGCAATGCCGCCGGATCGATGCCGGTAATGCGCGCCGCTTCCTCGATCAGACGCTCCATCAGGTAGTTCGCTTCCGGACGGCCGGCGCCGCGATAGGCACCGGTCGGCGTCGTCGTGGTGTAGACGCAGCGGGTAGCGACGTCGACATGCGGTACGCGATAGACGGTCGGAAGGCAGCGGCCGAAATTGATCGTGCTCAGCACGATGCCGGCGGAGGTGACATAGGCGCCGAGATTCTGAACATGGCGCACGCGCAACGCAAGGATATTGCCGTCGCGGTCGAGCGCAAGCTCGCCATCGCTGACGTTGTCGCGTGCATGGTTGTCGGCCGCAAACGATTCCGAACGTCCCGACATCCAGTGCACCGCGCGGCCGGTCATGCGCGCGGCGACGAGCAGGGCGGCATATTCCGGATAGGCGCCGCTCTTCATGCCGAAGGCGCCGCCGACATCTTCGGTAATCACCCGCAGCTTGCCCGCGTCGATTCCGGTCATGGCCGCCAGCGCATCGCGTACCGGACCCGCGCCCTGTGTGCAGACACGCAGCGTGAAACGGCCGCTTGTCCCGTCATGCGTCGCAGTGGCGCCGCGCATTTCCATCGTCGCCGCGAACAGGCGCTGCTGGCGCACGCTGACGCGCGCGACGTGCGGCGCGGTTGCGACGATGCCGTCGACGTTGCGCGCGTTTGCGCCGTCATCGGCGATCGTGCCGGGCCAGTCGACGGCCAGATTTCCGGGGATTTCGGGAAAGATCTGCGGCGCCTCCGGCTCCAGCGCCGCGCGCGCGTCGACGACCGACGGCAGCTCTTCGTAGTCTACCGACACAAGTTCGGCGGCATCCTGCGCCGCCTGCTGCGATTGCGCGACGATCATGGCCACCGCCTCGCCGACATGTACGACACGCTCGCCGGCAAGCGCGGGCCGGTAGGACAGCAGCGGCTTTGCCCCGCCGCGCCCGGCAAAGGGTGGATGGCGGACGATGCTGCCGATACCGGCTTCCTGCATCTCCTTCGCCGTCAGCACGGCGAGAACGCCGGGCTGTTCGCGCGCCGGCGCGACATCCAGGGAAACGATTCGCGCATGTGCATGCGGCGATCGCACGAAAGCGGCATGCGCGACGCTGCGATGATCGATGTCGTCGGCATAGCGCCCATGTCCCGTGACAAATGCGCGGTCTTCCACGCGGCCGCGAAACGAATATGGGTTCAATTCATGTTTCATGATCGCAGGGGCCCCAATTTCCGGACGGCATCGCCCGATGTCATCCTGGTCCGCCGGATGGCGCGGTATGGATCGCCGGATCGCGACCGATACCGAAGACCTTCTCGGCGAATTGCGGATAGACTTCCGCCAGTTCCGGCGCGACCGCTTCGCGCATGATGCGCAACGTTGCTTCGTCCGGTGCTGGGGTTTCGCCGATGTCCGCGGGCAGATCGAATTCGAAGCCCGTTTCGGCCTTGACTTCCTCGACGCTGTGGCCCGGATGCACGCTTTTCAGCCGGAACCGCCCTCGGTTGCGATCGAAGGCGAAAACGCAGCGGTTGGTGACCAGCGCCGAGGGTCCGCCCTTGCGATAGACATTGTCGGGGCTTGTCCCCGCCGCGCTGACGAAGTCGACTTTCGGCACCAGCGTGCGGCGCGAATGTTCGGTGCGAAACAGGATCACGTTAGGCACGACATAATAGAGATAGCCGGAGCCGAACGAGCCGGGAAACCGCGTGGTCGGCCGGTCGTGATCGCCGATGCAGACCAGGTTGATATTGCCCCTGCCGTCGATCTGGCCGCCGGAAAGGAAGAAAACGTCGATGCGGCCCTGTCCGGCGCAGTCGAACAGTTCGCCGCCGCCGCTGGTGAAGAAATTGTGTCTGCGGCTTTGCAGCAGCGAGACATAGGTGCGGCCGCCGCTCCGCTCGCGCGCCAGCAGGGCGGCAGCTGCCGGTATCGGGGATGCGTTGCCGACCGCGACATGGCGGGCATTGCCGATCAGATCGGCGATGACGGCGGCCAGCAATTCCTCGGTCCGGAACGTCATTGCCGTTCAGGCCGCGCGGCGCCGGTAGACGAATTCGTCGAGATAGCGCGCGAAACCGTCCGGCGTCGCGGCACGGCGCACATAGTCGGAAAGGTGTGCGCCGTCGGCGGCATAGTGGTCGGGCAGAGGCAGCGGCCATGCGCCGCGCTCGGCGACGGCGACGGCCTCGACATAGAAGCCGGGCAATGTTCCGGCGGCAAGAATCGGATCGGCGAGGAGGTCGCCGTCATACAATTTCTCGACGGTTGCCAGTGTCTTCGCTGCGGCATGTGCCAGCGTCGCCAGCTCGCGCTGCCGGCCGATCCAGACATTGCCGGTCCTGTCCGCCATCGGTGCATGAAACAGCGCGACGTCCGGACGGATCGCGGGAATGTGTACAATCGGATCGTCGCGGCCGAACGGATTGTCGATCACCTTCCAGTCGGTGCGATGCGCGAGCAGATCGGAGCCGATCAGGCCGCGCATCGGCATGAACGGAATGCCCTTCTCCGACGCCTGCAATGCAGCGTAGATTGCCGGGCAGGTGGCATCCTTCATGTGCAGCGCACCGGCGGACATCGCACGCGCAAAACAGGGCGCCGGCCCAAACTCGCCCATGCTCACCGCGGAAGTCTCAAGCGTTTCAACGCATCCGGCACCGATCAGCAGATCGGCCTGCAGGCTGGAGGTCGGCAGTGCGACGACATGCAACCCTTTCACACCGTGGCGGATGAGAGCGCGCGTGGCGGCCATGGCCACGCCGGATACCTCGCGCGGGACCGCCAGAACGATGCCGTCGCAGACCGGGGCGAGCGCTTCGTCGAGCGACAGGATGGCTGCCATGGATACCTCGTAATTTGCAGGATAAGCCCGCCCGTCGCCTCGCCACAAGCATGCGGCTCTGCCGCGTCCGCAGGTCTGCCCATTGAGCGAAACGCTTGCAGCGGCCCCCCGCTGTGGTTACCAAGCCTGAGACAGGCCGTGCGAGGAGTATCGAGATGGCAGCGAATACGCAGAAAATCGGCTGGATCGGAATGGGCCGTATGGGCTCCGCCATGGCCGAACGGCTCTTGCAGGCCGGCCACGATGTCTCGATCTGGAACCGAACGCGCGCCAAAGCCGAGCCGCTGGCGGCCAAAGGCGGCAAGGTGGTCGACCGCCCGTCCGATCTTGCGGAAGTCGACGTGCTGTTCTCCATCGTCTCCACCGGCAAGGATCTGAAGGAGGTCTATTTCGGCAAGGACGGTGTCGCCAGCAAGGGCGCGATGCCGCGCATCGTCGTCGACTGTTCGACCATCGCGGTTGAAGATTCCGTCGACATCCGCAAGCGGCTGAAAGAGCATCATTCCGACTTTATCGCCGCGCCGGTCAGCGGCAATGCCAAGGTGATCAAGGCGGGCAAATTGTCGGCCGTTGCTTCCGGTCCCGATGCGTCGTTCCGCAAGGTTGCCGATCTGATCGAAGTCTTCGCGCCAAACGGCGTCTCTTATGTGGGCGAAGGCGAACTCGCCCGCGTCTGCAAGATTGCGCACAACGTGATGCTCGGCGTGGTTATCGAGAACCTGATCGAAGTCACGCTGCTAGCGAACAAGATGGGCGTGCCGCGGCATGCCTTCCTGGCCTTCATGAACAATTCCGTCATGGGCTCGATGTTCACCCGCTACAAGTCTCCCGCCCTGGTCAATCTCGACTGGACTACGACCTTCACGCCGGAATTGCTGCGCAAGGATCTCGATCTCGGGCTGGAACTCGGCCGCGAATACGACGTGCCGATGCCGGTCACTGCCGCCACCCGCGAGGTGCTGCAGACTCATTTCGGCGCCGCCACGCTCAAGCCGGACCCGGAAAAATATCTCGCAGAGGACTTTGCCGCGCTGATGGAGACCATGGCGCTTGCGGCGGGCATGCAGGTCAAGAGCGAAAACAAAAACGTGCCGACCGGACTGGAATAGTCGGGCAGCCCGACAATCCGCCTCGCAAGCGGGTCGCGCGGCGCTATAATGCGGCCGTGCCCTGCCACGGAGGCTGCGATGCATTCCGGCTCAAGCATGGTCCCGATTCGCCCCGCGCGCGCAGCGGCGGCCGCAATCGCCTTTGCGATGCTTGCGGCATCCGGCCCTGCCGCGCGCGCGCAGTCCGCGCCGGACGGAGCCGGTCGGCCCGCGCCGGAAACCCTGGTTTCGGCGGTGGTGAAGGTGAAGACTTTCATCAATCCCGATGCGCGCACGATCCAGAATCTTGGACGCGAACGCGAAGGTTCAGGCGTCGTCATCGATTCCGCCGGGCTGATCGTGACCATCGGTTACCTGATGGTGGAGGCGCATGCGGCCGAGATCAGCACCAACGACGGCCGCACGATTCCGGCCAATATCGTCGGTTACGATCATGAGACCGGATTCGGGCTGCTGCAGGCGATCGCGCCGCTGAAGACTCCATCGATGCCGATCGGACGGTCTTCCGGCATCAAGGAAGGCGGATACGCGCTTGTTGCCGGTTTCGGGGGAATGCAGAACGCGGCGCCGGCGCGCATTGTCGCGTTGCGGGAATTCGCCGGTTCCTGGGAATATCTGCTTGAGCGTGCGATCTTTACCATGCCGCCATATCCGAACTGGAGCGGGGCTGCGCTGATCGGGCCGGAGGGCACGCTTGTCGGCATCGGATCGCTGATCGTCGGCGACACCGCGGGCGACGGCTCCGGCATTCCCGGCAATATGTTCGTACCGATCGATCTGCTTGGGCCGATACTCGGCGACCTGATCGCCGACGGAAAATCCTCCGCACCGGCGCGACCCTGGATCGGCGTCAATGCCGAAGATGTGTCCGGACGCCTCGTCGTCGCCCGGGTCACGCCGCAGAGTCCGGCGGAGAAAGCCGGCATCGCGCGCGGCGACGTAATTTTACGGGTGGCAGGCGCGGCTCCGAAGAATCTCGCCGACTTCTATCGCAAGATCTGGGCGCTCGGGGATGCCGGCACGGTCGTGCCGCTGGAGATCGAACGCGGCACCGACACCCGACAGTTCGATGTTCCGTCGATGAACCGGCTCGACCATCTCAAGCTGAAGTCGACATTCTGACCGCCGGTCCGCTGCCGCGCCGACGGCGCCGGGTTCCATTGCCGAAAATATTTTTTTTGCTGCGCGGCGGCGAACGCGTCCCGCGCGTTATCCCCGTACTGGTTTTTCAGTTGAGGGAGCTGAGCGATGAAAACCGTTCTTATTGGCGTCGCGGCGGCGGCGGTGCTGGCCCTTTCGGTTCCGGCTTCGGCGCAGGTGCGCATCTATGGCGGCAACGACGATGTCAGCGTCGGCGTGCGCATCGGTCCGGACCGGCCACATTACCGCCATCACTACCGCAGCTACAGGGACCATCATGCGTCCTGCCGTACCGTGACCGTACGCAAGCGCATGCCGGATGGCTCGGTTGTTGTGCGCAAGACGCGCCGCTGCTGACCGCAAGCCCGACTTGCCAAACGCAGATGAAGGCGACCTGAATGACAGCGAAGCCCCTGCACGGACAGTGCAGGGGCTTTGCCTTGCGTATGTTCCCCGGCTGCCTCTGCGTTCGCTCAGCCCGGACCGATAATCGACCAGACCGGCTGGCCGAACATGGTGTCGAGCTGGATGACGGCGGCACGTAGCCAGAAGGGCGCCTGGTCGCTGTAGCCGAAGGCCATCAATGCGAACAGGACCGGCGGGATCGCAGCGATCCACAGCGTTGCGCGGATAATACGCGCGCGATTTTCGATGCGTTGCTTCGGCGTGGGCGGCGGCGTGTAGATCATGCACGGTCTCTTTACTTCTTACCTGATCCAGGGTCGGACCATAGCGCATGCGCGCGAAAAGTGGACACCGCATTTCGCATAAACCGGCCCGCCCGCGCGTGCATAAGGCCGTCCGGCCGAATGCCGTCGCACGATGGACACGGCCCGATATTGTCATCGGCCGGCAAAGCGCCCACAACGGCGGCAAGGAGACCGCCATGACGCCCGACATCGCTGCGCTGACCGAGAAGATCGCCGCCCTGCAGAACGAGCTGGACGCCGAGCTGGCCAAACGCCGCGCCGAACTGCGTGTCGGACTGGAACGCGGCCGCGTCGCGTTCGAGGCCGACATCCTGCGCCGCCACCGCGAGCTGAAGACCGCGCTGGCCTCCTATCTCTGGAACGCGCGTCCGCTGGTCATCCTGAGCGCGCCGCTCATTTATTCGCTGATCGTACCGCTGGTGCTGCTCGACATCTGCGTGTCGCTTTACCAAGCGGTGTGTTTTCCGGTCTACAACATTCCCAAAGTCCGCCGCAGCGACTATCTGGTGTTCGATCGTCACCATCTCGCCTATCTCAACGCGCTGGAAAAGCTGAACTGCGCCTATTGCTCCTATGCCAACGGTCTGATCGCCTATGTGCGCGAGATTGCCGCGCGTACCGAGCAATACTGGTGTCCGATCAAGCACGCGCGTCGCGTCATCGGCGCGCATGCGCGTTATGCATTGTTCGACGATTACGGCGACGCGGAGAATTATCAGGCACGCGCGGCGGCGTTGCGTAAACGGCTTGCGAACGAAGGCGAGGCGGACGGGACGACGACCTGAAGCGACTGTGCTCCCCCACGCTCCGGACAGGATCGTTCGTTCCCCCGACTTGCGAGAATTCCGTCAGGGGCGACGATGCGAACCACAAGACCCGCAGATGGCCGGAACGCAACGCCGCTCGCCGACCCGGCGATGAGGAAAAGCTGGCGGCGCCGATAACGGATTCGGAAGTCCTCAATACCGCGCGCTGATCGGCAGTTCCTCTGCGGGGAACAGCGAGATGACGCGGCAGCCCTTGTCGGTGACCACGACTTCCTCCTCGATGCGCGCCGCCGAGTAACCGTCCGTCGCCGGGCAATAGGTCTCGATCGCGAATACCATGCCTTCCTTGATCTCGGTCGGATGGTCCATCGACACTACGCGCGAGATCACCGGCCGCTCGTGCAGCGCGAGTCCCAGGCCGTGCGCGAATTGCAGACCGAAGGCGGAGAGTTCGTCGGGAAAACCGAATTCTCCCGCTTTCGGAAACGCCTCGCAGATATGCGCGGTCGTCGCGCCCGGTCTGATGCGCATCATCGCGCTGTCGAGCCATTCGCGCGCCTTTTTATAAGCGTCGCGCTGCGCGTCGGTGGCGCGGCCGACGTTGAAAGTGCGGTAATAGCAGGTGCGATAGCCCATGAAGCTCTGCAGGATGTCGAAGAAAGCCTGGTCGCCGGGCCGAATCATGCGGTCGGTGAAATTGTGCGGATGCGGATTGCAGCGCTCGCCCGAGATCGCGTTGATCGCCTCCACGTCGTCGGATCCGTGCGTGTAAAGAAACTTGTTCACTTCGGCGACGATGTCGTTCTCGCGCACCCCCGGCCGCAACGTGTCGTTGATGAGCTGATAGGCGCCGTCCACCATTGCGGCGGCGCGGTTGAGCAAGGCAATCTCGTCGGCCGATTTGATCTCGCGCGCCTCAAGCATCACCTGCTGGCCGTCGGCGACCTTCAGGCCGGCTTTCTGCAATTCGAACATCATCGGCGGTTCGATCAGATCGACGCCGACGGGAAGATCGGCCACGCCCGCTTCGCGCAGCAGCGCGGCGATCTCCTCGGCGTGGCGCTTCATCAGGCCGAATTTCGGATCGACCATGCCGCGCATGCCGACCAGGCCGGCCTTGCAGTTTTCCGGCTTGAGCCACGGCGTATAGAGCCTGTGGTGTACGGCGGCGGAGCCGAAATCCCAGATCACCGGATCGGCCGAGCCGCGCGCCAGCAGCGCCCAGCGGCAGAGCTTGTCGCGCTCCCATTCGCCGATCTTGGTCGAGGTGAGGTAGCGGATGTTGTTGACATCGAAGACGAGCAAGGCGCCGAGCTCGGAGCGCTCCAGCGCCTGGCGGGCGCGGCCGAGCCGGTATGTCTGCAGCCGGCGATAATCGACGCGCTCCTCGAAGTCGACGCCCATGGTGCCGAGCGCGGGCAGGGCGCGGCCCCAGTTATGGCGCGGGTTGATGTCCTCGGCGCTGATCTTGCGGACCGTGTCGTCCATGGGGGCTCCTTTTGTGTTTTGTCGTTTGTGCCACTATAGCCCGTGTCCCGGGCGCGGTGCAGCACGAAGTGCTGTGCCGCAGACCTGCCCCCGTTCCCGGATACGACCGCCATTCAAGCGCGGAACGGCCCGGATCGGCCCGGATTAGTGTGCATCGCTCCGCGCCGTATTGCGCTCGCGGGACGGAGCGGGACTATGCCGCGCTCTTCCTGCCCCACAGCCTGGCGCTCGCAATGTCGGCGCCCTCGCGCAGCGCTTTCAGTTTCAGCCACACCACCGGCTCCACCACCCATTCGCGGTTGGTGAAGGTGCCGAAGCCGCAATCGGTCGAGGCGATGACGCGCTCGCGTTCGCCCACCGCGGCGACCGCATCCTCGATGCGGCGCGCAACCACTTCCGGATGCTCCACGAAATTCGACGTCGTCTCGATCACGCCGGGAATCAGGATCATGTCGCCGGGCAACGGATGCTTCTTGAACGCTGCATATTCGTGCGCGTGACGCGGATTGGAGAATTCGATCGACAGCGCGCCGACCTTGGCCTGGTAGAGCGCGGGCAGGATCGTCTCCAGCGGAATGTCGTGAATATGCGGGCCTTCCCAGTTGCCGTAGCAGACATGCAGCCGCACGCGATCGCGCGGGATGCCTTCGATGCCCTTGTTGATGGCGGCGACATGTTTCTCGCAGGCCCCGACGAATTCGTGGTCGGTAAGGTCGCGGTAGAGCATGGTACGGTCCATGGCAAGGTCGGGGGCGTCGATTTGCAGGATGAACCCGGCCTTGTGGATCGCCTGGTATTCATGGCGCATCTCGCGCGCCAGCGCGTCGAGATAGTCCTCGTGCGTGCTGTAATAGGCGTTGATCATGGTGGAGGAGATGATGCCGGGCGAGGCCGCGGTCATGAACAATTCCGCGAATGCCGTGTCGGCAATCGACCGCACACGCGCCAGTTCCTGCTCGATCGGCCTGATGTCGAGATATTTCACCTCGCCCTGCGCTTCCGGCGCGTTCTGCTGCTTGGACACATGCGGGAAGCGGTGCTTGATATAGGCCATCATCTCCGGGAATTCCTCGAATTCCCGTCCGCGCCGGCGCTTGGAGATGCCGCCGAATCCGGACATGCGTTGCGGAACGTAGGTCTGGAAGCCGACCCGCTGCTGCTCGCCGTCATTGCCGATGTCGATGCCGGCTTGCGCCTGCTTCTCCACGACATGGCGCACCGCCTTGTCCATTTCCGCGGCAAGCTCGGCCGGATCGAATGCCTCGCCCGCCTCGCGCCGCACCAGCATGTCGGAGAGCTTCTCGTTGCGCGGCAGGCTGCCGACATGGGTGGTGAGGATGCGGTCGCGGCTTGAAATCATGGCGGCTTGCTCCTGACGATTAGCGCGACCGGCCGTAGCACAGGCAGGCTTCGCGTCAACAAAGCGCTGGCCCGCACGAGAGTGGGACATGGTCCCACAGGGGGCGCAGTTGACGGCTGCATTTGATGTGCATTATAGTGCATGTTGCTCCGGGCGGGCCGGCCGGCCCTGCGCGGTGCTTCGTCTTGAACCGGCGAAAGTTTAAACTTAAAATAATTTGCGGTCGCAGAACAATAATCCGACCGTACAGGGGGAGGACATGGCTCAGGCGGCGACACGCACGCCGGCGGGCGCGCCGGTCATTGCGGCCGGGAGCGGCACGGCCCGCATGCCCGATATTCCCCGCGACTACAATTTCGCCGCCGATATCCTCGCCCGCAATCTCGCTGCCGGGAGGGCGAACAAGCCGGCTTTCATCGACCGCAGCGGAAGCTGGACCTACGGCCAGCTCGCCGAGCGCGCCGAGCGCTTCGGCGCCGCTCTGCGCGCGCGCGGATTGCGGCGCGAGGAGCGTATGTTCCTGTGCATGCTGGACACGGTCGACTGGCCGATCGCCTTCCTCGGTGCGATCCGATCCGGGATTGTGCCGGTCGCGGTCAACACGCTGCTGACCGAGGACGACTACCGCTTCATGCTCACCGACAGCCGTGCGCGTGCGCTCGTCGTCTCCGAGGCGCTGTGGCCGAAATTCGAAAAAGTGCTGGCCGATTGTCCCGACGTAGAGACGGTAATCGTCTCCGGTGCGAATGCGCACGGCCGTGAGCGGTTCGAGGACGTCGTGTCGGCGGCCAAGCCCGACGGCTATATCGCCCCGACCACCTGCGACGACATGTGCTTCTGGCTGTATTCGTCCGGCTCCACCGGAAGGCCCAAGGGAACCGTGCATACGCAGGCGAGCCTGCGCTACACCGACGAACTTTATGGCGGGCCCGTGCTCGAAATCGGCGAGGCCGATGTCTGCTACTCGGTAGCCAAGCTTTTCTTTGCCTACGGCCTGGGCAACGCACTGACATTTCCCATGTCGGCCGGCGCCACCACGGTTTTGCTGGACGAGCGCCCGACACCGGAGGGCGTTTCGGCGCTGCTGAAGAAGCACCCGGTCACGATCTTCTACGGTGTGCCGACTTTCTACGCGGCGTTTCTCGCAAGTCCTGCCGCGCCCGCGCGCGCGGAGGTGAAGCTGCGCCGCTGCGTGTCGGCGGGCGAGGCGCTGCCGCCGGAAGTTGGTCGGCGTTTCCGGGAAAAATACCAGTGCGACATTCTTGACGGCATCGGTTCCACCGAGATGCTGCACATTTTCCTGTCCAACCGGCCCGGCGACGTGAAATATGGCACCACCGGAAAACCGGTACCGGGCTACGAGCTCAGGCTCGTCGGCGACGACGGGCAGCCGGTGAAGCAGGGCGATATGGGCGAGTTGCTGATCCGCGGCGCTTCGAGCGCGATCATGTACTGGAACAACCGCGAACAGTCGCGCCGCACTTTCATGGGTGAATGGACGCGCTCGGGCGACAAGTATCTGCAGGACGAAGACGGCTATTACGTTTATTGCGGCCGCAACGACGACATGCTCAAGGTCTCGGGCCTCTACGTTTCGCCGTTCGAGGTCGAAGGCGCGCTGCAGACGCATTCCGACGTGCTCGAATGCGCGGTGGTGGCCTGGCTCGACGGCGACGGGCTGATCAAGCCGAAGGCGTTCGTCGTTCTGAAGTCGCAAGACAAGGCCTGCGAGGACTTAGCGCGCCAGTTGCAGGAGCACGTCAAAGCCAAACTCGCGCCGTTCAAATACCCGCGCTGGATCGAATTCCGCACCGATCTGCCCAAGACGGCGACCGGCAAGATCCAGCGTTTCAAGTTGCGGGCGGAAGCGCCTGCGTCCTAAGGTCTCCATCAAGAAGAGACCGTTGCTGCCCAGAAAATGCATCAAAATTACATCTAGTCGGAGGAGTGAAGATATGAGGAAAACACTGGTCGCCGCCGGCGCGCTGCTCGCGCTGGCCGCAGGGCCGGGCATCACGTCCGCGATGGCCCAGCAGAAATCGGTAAAAATCGGGTTCGTCTCGACTTTCAGCGGCCCGACCGCGGTCATCGGCAACGATATGCGCAATTCGTTCGAGCTTGCGCTCGACCATATCGGCCGCAAGATGGGCGGCCTGCCGGTGGAAGTCGTCTATGAAGACGACCAGCAGAAGCCGGAAGTCGGCAAGCAGAAGACCGAAAAGCTGATCGAATCCGACAAGGTGGATTTCGTCGTCGGCTACATCTGGTCGAACGTGCTGCTCGCCTCGCTCAAGCCGGTGGTCGATTCCAAGACCTTCCTTGTGATCGCCAATGCCGGCCCCTCGCAGGTCGCCGGCGAGCTCTGCTCGCCCTATGTGTTCTCGACCTCGTGGAACAACGATCAGACCCCGCAGGCGATCGGCCACTACATGAACCAGAAGGGCGTGAAGTCGGTCTATCTGCTTGGACCGCACTATGCCGCCGGCAAGGACATGCTCGCCGCCGTCGCCTCGACTTTCAACGGCGAGGTGATCGGGCAGGACCT
>CAYWCE010000045.1:0-21696 GCA_964456755.1 uncultured Hyphomicrobiales bacterium | reverse complement strand
GTCGATCCGGATGCGGCCATCCTCCAGTTCGAAGAAGCGCAGCAGCAGGTTGACCAGCGTCGACTTGCCGGCGCCGGAGCGGCCGACCAGGCCGATTTTCTCGCCCGGCTTCACGTCGAGCGAGAGCCCGTCGATCAGGCCCTTCTCGCTGCCATAGCCGAAGCGGATGTCCTCGAAGCGGATCTCGCCGCGCGTAACCTTCAGCGGCCTGGCGTCGGGCCGGTCGGGCAGCCCGAGCGGCCGGGCGATGGCGCTCATGCCTTCCTGCACCACGCCGACATTCTCGAAAATGTCGGTGACCTGGAAGGCGACCCAGCCGGCGATGTTGACGATCTGCCAGGCGAGCGGCAGCGCCATTGCCACCGTGCCGACCTGTACCGCGCCCTGTTGCCACAGGATCAGCGCGATCGCGCCGGTGGAAACCACCAGCAGCGCATTGAGCGTCGACAGCGACAGGCTGAACAGCGTGTTGAGCCGCAGCGAGGCGTGAAACATGCCGGTATGGGTGTCGACGGCGTTCTGCACATAGGCATCCTCTTCGCGCGCGCGCGCGAACAGCTTGACGGTGAGGATGTTGGTATAGGTGTCGACGATGCGCCCGGTGAGGATCGAGCGCGCTTCCGACACATCGACGGAGCGGTCGCGCATGCGCGGCACGAAGTAGCGCAGCAGCAGCGCATAGCCGGCGAACCAGACCAGCACCGGCAGCGCCAGCCACGCATCGGCGGAGGCGAGCAGCACGATCGCGCTGGTGCCGTAGACCAGGATGTACCAGACCGCGGTGACCAGGGAGACCAGGCTCTCGCGCAAGGCGGGCCCGGTCTGCATCACCTTGTTGGCGATACGGCCGGCGAAATCGTTCTGGAAGAAGGCCCAGGACTGGCGCACCACGTGCCAGTGGTTCTGCCAGCGGATCATGTTGGCGACATTGGCGGCGATCGCCTGATTGGCGACGAGGTTTTGCGCGGTGATGGCGAGCGGGCGCGCCACCAGGATCGTCAGCGCCATGGCGAGGAGCACAGGCCAGGCTTCGGCGAAGATGCGCTGCGCATCGCTGCCGGTGATCAGAGTGACCACGCGGCCGATGAAGACCGGAATGGCGGCGTCGAGCAGCGCGACGACAAAGCCCGCGCCGAACAGAAGCGCGAACAGGCCCTTCGCCTGGCGCGCAAAGTGCCAGTAGAAGGCGAGCAGGCCGACGGGCGGTTCGGGATTTTGCGGGGCCGCCGTGGGCGGCAGGACGCGTTCGAACAAGGTGAGCATGGGGCACCAAAAAGCGGCGCCGGATGCGCCGCTTCGAGCTTCGGATATGGACCGGATGGCGAGCCTCTAGCCGCGCATCGTGACGACAGCAAGGCGGCTCACAGGCCGCGCAGCACCACGCCGGCCAGAAGGATCAGATAGGCGATCGCCAGCACATCGAAGACCCGCGCCGGCGACACGACCGGGACCGATACGCCTGCATACCGTACCAGGAGCGCCAGGACCGCGAGGATCAGCGAGATGACGAAAACGATCGTGGAAGGCGGGGTGAGCGCAAAGCCGCCGCGACGGTAAGCCATTTGTGGTCTCCCTGTGGCCCGCGCGCCGCCGGTATGGCCGGCGCAGGCGACGCATTATGGGCGGCGCCCACGAGCGGGAAAAGCGCGCTCGCGGCGGCATGCACATGAATGCGCGCAGGCTGCGCAGCGATTGCGCGCGGCAACGGTATGCGATTGCGGATGGCGGCCGGGGCGGCGCAAGCCCGCGCGACCCCGGCGGGCGAATGCGCGACCGGAAACAGGCTCGCCGGCGCGGGTACTCAGCCCGCGCAGACAGGCTCGCCGGGCCGTTCGTCCTGCAGAAGGTCGGCGATCGTCTCGCGCGTCGGCGACCCGAATTCGTCGATGCTGAAATAGCCGCGCCCGTAGGTCTCGCGCGTCAGGCGCTCGACCCGGCTGTCGTCGGCGGTGGACCAGGCCTTGCCGATATACTGGCCGCCGGCCGCGCCCCATGTCG
Source organism: uncultured Hyphomicrobiales bacterium (assembly GCA_964456755.1). Taxonomy (GTDB): domain Bacteria; phylum Pseudomonadota; class Alphaproteobacteria; order Rhizobiales; family Xanthobacteraceae; genus Pseudorhodoplanes. Next base: position 19,698 of record CAYWCE010000045.1, on the reverse strand, counting down.
CCGGATAGCCGCGCATCTGCGTGGCGCGCTGGCCGTAATAATAGTTGAGCGCGTCGACGAGCTGTCCGCGACCCTGCTCCGAACACAGGGCCGATACCGGCATGGCCAGCGCGTCGAGCGCAGTCTTGCGCGCGTTCCTGCGCGCGGTCTCGATATAGGGCTCGTTGGCCGCCCAGGGTTCCTGTCCGCGCTTCTGCGCAAGATTGAGTTCGCGCGACTGTTCCTGCGCCTGCGGGCGGATGGCGGTGAAGCCGGCGACGACGAGATTGGCGAGCAGAAAGCCGCCGAGGAAAAACAGGATCAGTCTCATCGCAATGTCCTTTCCGATGCGGTCTTGTCCGCCCTGGTCCCGGCCGCGCAGGACGAGACCGGACTGCCGCGATCGTTGGCGATCGTCGCGACCCGCAGGCGAATCGCGGCGGGGAAATCCTCGATCGCAATGCCGCCCTTCTCGAAGGCGCTCGCAACCGCATCGCGCACCCGCTTGTCGGCCGCGGTCGAGAACGCCGCCGCGGCGGCGTCGATTTTCCTGTCGTCGTAACCGCACAGCGCGAAACTGCAGCCGGCCATGTCGCTCCAGGCCTTGGCATAGGCAGAGAGCGCGGCCACCAGATTCCGTTTCATGGTCGGGTCGCAGGGCGACAGCGCGAACGCAGTGGCCGCCTGCGCCAGGGCGAGCCGCAATGGCTCGCGCTCGGCGTTGCCGTCGCCCTGCGCCGTATGGGCATGGACGAAGGCTTCGCGGCGGCCTTTTTCGACGCTGTCGGCAAAGGCGGGAATGCGCGCGTCGGGCAGCGCCTGGGTCACGGACAGCACCGGGAAGCCGCGCGCGGCCCATCCGATCCCGGCAAATGCCATGACAAAGGCGGCGGCGGCGAGCAGTCCGAAGCGCAGATTGTCCATGGGCCGGTCCGCCGCCAGATTTCCGCGCGGGCAGCCCGCGCGCGAGCGGCAGACTACCCACGGTTCCCTGAGGACAGGATTAAAAGATCGCGCGGGACGCGAATGCCTCGCGGTTTGCCCAGCGACCGGTTAACGGCTTTTGTCAAATTGCTCCGGATTGCCGCGCCGCCTTGCGCAGGCATTCCGGGCAGAGACAGTCTTCGGCGCTGCCGGTCACCGGCAGCCGGTAGGGCTCCTGCGCGCACCAGCACGCACCGCCAAGTCCGCAGGAAAAAACGTCGCCGCAGCGTGCGCAGGCGAGGCTGCGCGCGGGCTTCGATTCTGCGGCGGAAGCGGTCATCGGCGCAGCATCGCCCGCCCGCCGGCACAGCACAACCGCCCGGCGGGGGCGCGCGCCTATTGTTCGCCGCCGATAAAGCCGGCGATCTTCCAGCCGTCGCCGTCCTTCACGTAGCAAAGCTGATCGTTGCCCAGCGGCGCGAGCATTTCCGCCGGGATGAATCCGGTCTTTCCCGACGGCGTGACGATTTTCAGCATCGGCGGCTGGTTGGGCGCGGGTTTGGGCATGTCGGGCAAGACGCGCACGAAATGCAGGCCGAGTTTTTCGGCGACGGCGGCGTTGGCCTGGGCTGCGGCGCGCACCTCGACCCCGTCGGCAAGCGGAAAACCCCATTCGCCGGGGTCGGTGCCGGTTGCCTTGGCGACGTCTTCAAGCTCCTTGTCTTCGAAGACCGGGTCGGCCGGGGCACAGATCACGCCCTGCTTCTCCGGGAACGGCATGGCGGTCGGGTCGACGGAATAGCCCATCAGCATGTCCCAGCCGTCGGTATCTTTCCTGGCAAGGCCGAGCGCGGTCGCCAGATTCTCGATCCCCGGTTTCTTCTTGTCGGCCTTGTCGCCATTCTCCGTTTCCCAGAAAAAGCCCTGCGCGACGACCAGTTTGCCGAGCGCGGCGCGATCCTTCTTCGTCGCCGCCTCGCCGAGCTGCTTGCGAAACGCCTCGAAGGACGGATCGGCCAGCGGGGCCGGCAGCTTTACCGATACCGGCTTGTAGGGCTTGGCGGGCGCCGCCTGCGGCTGCTGCGGCTTGGCCTGGGCGAGTTGCAGCGGGCCGGCGCCGGGCGCAACGGACTGCGCCTGTGCGGAGGCTATCGCCAGCGGCAAGGCCGCAACCGCGACGATGAATGTCTGGACAGGATGCATGGGAATGTCTCCCGAAAAGGTTGATCTCACTCTGGCGACAGATTGCGACGGCGTTGCGGCGCCTGAAAGTCCGGCGCGACCGCTGCGCGCGGGAATTTTTCGGCGGACAAACGCGGGCGGCAATGGCGTCGGGCGTTGGTCGTGCTAGAAGCCGTTCGCGTTCAAATGCCCCGGACCGTTTCATGGCCGCCCTGGTCGCTTCGCCCTACGCCCTCCCGATCCTGCTTCTGTTCGGCTCCAACCTGTTCATGACATTGGCCTGGTACGGCCATCTGCGCTTCAAGGCGGCGCCGCTCTGGGGCGTGATCGCCGTGAGCTGGGCGATCGCGCTGATCGAATATTGCATGGCCGTGCCGGCCAACCGCATCGGGCACAGCGTGTATTCCGCCGCCCAGCTCAAGACGCTGCAGGAGGTGATCACGCTCGTGATCTTCGCCGGTTTCTCGGTGGTCTACCTGAAAGAGCCGTTCACCTGGAATTACGCGCTCGGTTTTGCGCTGATCGCGCTCGGCGCGTTCTTCGTGTTCCAGAAATGGTGAGCGTCACTTCGCCGGCGTCAGCCGCAGCACGCGTCCGTTGGAGCTGTCGGTGGCAAGCCACAGCGCGCCGTCCGGGCCCATGCGCACGTCGCGGATGCGTTCGCCGATTTCGCCGAGCAGGCGCTCTTCCTTCGTCACTTTCTCGCCGTCGAGTTCGAGGCGCACAAGGATGCGCGTCGACAGCCCGCCGATGAAGACGTTGCCTTTCCATTGCGGAAACAGCGTGCCGGTATAGAACGCCATCCCGGAAGGCGCGATCACCGGCGTCCACTGGTAGATCGGCTGCTCCATGCCCTGCCTGTGCGTGCTTTCGTGAATCCGCGCGCCGCTATATTCGACCCCGTAGCCGATCACCGGCCAGCCGTAATTCCTGCCCGCTTCGGGAATGTTGATCTCGTCGCCGCCGCGCGGGCCGTGCTCGTTGAGCCACAGCTTGCCGGTGACCGGATGGCGCGCCGCCCCCTGGGCGTTGCGGTGGCCGTAGGACCAGATTTCCGGCCTCGCACCCTGCTTGCCGACGAACGGATTGTCCGGCGGCACCGAGCCGTCGGGGCGGATGCGGATCACCTTGCCGATGTGATTGGCGAGATTCTGCGCTTCCTTCGATTCGCTGCCGTGATCGCCGGTGGTGAGGAACAGCGTGTCGTCGGGCATCTGCACGATGCGGCAGCCGAAATGCCGTCCGCCCGACGGCGGACCGTCCTGCTGGAAGACGACCTTGACGTTCTCAAGCCGCGGCGTCTCGCCGGCATCGAGCGTCGCGCGCGCGAGCGAGGTGCGCGCGCCGCCGCTCATCGGTTCGGCGAAGCAGAAATAGACGACGCGGTTCTGCGCGAAAGCGCGGTCGGGTGCGACGTCGAGCAGCCCGCCCTGGCCGGAGGCGAACACGCGCGGCAGGTTTGAGACCGGCTGCGACAGTTTGCCGTCGCGGGTGAGAATGCGCAGCCGTCCCGGCCGCTCCGTCACCAGCATGCGGCCGTCCGGCAGGAACGCAATCGCCCAGGGATTGCTCAGTCCGGATGCGACGGTTTCCACCGTCAGCGCGCCCGCCGAACTGCGCACCGTCTGCGGCTGGGCAGTGGCGGGCACAGCGACAAGGGCGGCGATCGCGGCCAGGCCGGCGGTCAGGCTGGGCAATTGCGGCGGATGCATGGGCGGACACTCCGGCATGGACGGGAATAACTGTATGTCCTGCCGGGGCGTTCCGGAAGATCAGCGGTCCTGCGTCGTTTCGCGCCCCGGCCGCGACACCGCCGCGGCAATCGCGCCCATCGCCGCCATCAGCAGCCCGAGAAAGATGCCGGCGGCGAATGTGCCGTCATGGCCCGTGCCGGCATCGACGAGGTCGTCGGCGCGCGCAATGCCGATCGACACGGCGGTCGCGGCAACGACGATGGAAAAGACAAGCGCGACCGTCATCGCAAGCTCCGCCAGCGCCGCGCCGCGCAGGCTGCGCGTGCGCCGGACGGTGGGCGGATGCTGGAATCCGATCGCATCGATCCGATCCCGTGACATGGCTTCAACTCCGCGAATCAACAGGTTGAAGGCAGTATCGCCGGGGATGCAGGCCGCGTTTCGGCCGGATCGGGGCAAAGCTATTCCGCTACCGCGGCGAATTGGTGACGTTTGGTTAACGAAAGGTAAATTTCAGCCGGCGACGGCGCCTGCGGGATGCGGCAGGTCGTCGAGCCGGATGTGGCCGGGCTGTTCGGCGATGCGAGCCAGCCAGTCGCACAGCGCAGGGAAGCGCGCCAGGTCGAAGTCGCATTGCGGCGCCAGATGCGTATAGGCGTAGAGCGCGATGTCGGCGACGGTGTAGCGGTCGCCGGCGAAAAACCGGTTGCTGGCGAGCCGCTTGTCCATGACGCCGAGCGCGCGCTGGCCTTCTTCCATCCAGTCGTCGATCGAATGCCGCTGCAATTCGCGGCCGCCCTTGACCAGTGCGAGCCAGAAATAGGCGGCACCGACGGTCGGCACGATGGCGTGCTGCTCGAAGAACAGCCATTGCAGGACCGCCGCGCGTTCGACCGGGTCGGCGACGAGCAGATTGCTGCGCTCGGCGAGAAACCACAGGATCGCATTCGATTCCGCCAGATAGCGGCCGGGCTCGATTTCCAGAAGCGGTATCTGGCCGTTCGGATTCTTGGCGAGAAAGTCGGGCGTGTGCGTCTCGCCCTTGAGGATGTCGATCTCGACGAACGCGCAGGGGATGCGCAACTGCGCGAGGGCAAGGCGGACCTTGTAGCAATTGCCCGACCGCTGCATCGAATAGAGCTTGTACATCGCCCCGCCTGCCTTGTCCGACCCGACAGCATCCCGCGATTGCGGACAGAAAAAGGAAAACACAGGCCCCGGCAAGGCCATCCCGTGACATTGTCGGAGAAAAGACAAACCTTCGCGCGGCGGGCCGGGATGGAGACGAACGTTTCCTCGGGGGCGGCGCGGACGGAAAACGGCTTTGCCGTGCTGCCCGCGCAAAGGATTGCGATCTCAGTCCACCGAAACATGCGCCGCGCGGATCACCTCGGCCCATTTCCCGACGTCGCCGGCCAGCCTTGCGGCGAGTTCGGGCGGCGAACGCAATGCCGCGGTAAAACCCTGGGCGGCGAGCGCCTGCCGGGTTGCGGCGGCGGAGAAGACGGCGGCTGCGGCGCGATGGAGCCGGTCGACGACCTCCGCCGGGGTTCCCGCCGGTGCGAACAGCGCGATCCAGCCGTCCGCCTCCACGCCCTCGATCCCGGCTTCCCGCATGGTCGGCACATCCGGCAGCGCCTCGGCGCGCCTGCCGCCCGCAATCGCCAGCGCCTTCAACTCGCCGGCGGCGATCGCCCCGATCACGCCCGGCAATGCGGCAAAGCCGAGATCGAGGCGGCGGGCGACCAGTCCGGTCATCAGCGGCGCCGCAGTGGGGAACGGAACATGGCGGATGTCGGCGCCGGTGCGCAGCTTGAACAGCTCGCCGGCCAGGTGCGAGGCGAAACCGTCTCCGGCCGATCCGTAATAAAGGTAATCCGGCATCTGCCGGCCGGTGGCGACAAGTTCGGCGACGCTGTCGATGCGCAGATCCTTGCGCGTCACCAGCACGTGGGGAATGTCGGCGATGCCGGCGACCGGAACGAAATCGCGCAGCGCGTCGTAGGGGCAGTCCTTGAGCAGATTCTGGTTGATGGCGTGGGTCTGGTCGGTGCCCAGCACCAGCGTATGCCCGTCCGGTTCTGCGCGGGCCACCGACGCTGTCCCGGCCATGCCGAAAGCGCCGCCGCGATTGTCCACGCCGACGGTGCGTCCGAGGCTGGATGTGGCGGCATCGGCATAGAGCCAGGCCAGCGTGTCGATGGCGCCGCCGGACCGGAAGGGAACGACCACGGTGACTGCGCGATCCGGATAGCCCGGCGCCCGTCCGGCTGCGAGGCCGGCCGCGGTCCCGGCCAGTGCGGCGAGGATTGCGCGGCGTGTCGGCATGGCGGTCTCCCGGCGAAACGCCGGGCAGTCTAGCCCGCCGCGGCCGTCGCCAGAAGCCCTCGCACGCGGCGGCCGATATCAGCGTCGTTCATGGATTCATTTACGTTTGCCGCTTGCCCCGGCATCGCTTCCGCCGTACCTAGCAGCCACTGAAACGGAGACGGCCATGGCCTTCCTCGCGGACTCGCTCAAGCGCATCAAGCCATCCGCCACCATCGCGGTGACCGACAAGGCACGGGCGCTGAAAGCCGCCGGCCGCAACGTGATCGGGCTCGGCGCCGGGGAGCCGGACTTCGACACGCCGGCAAACATCAAGCTTGCCGCGATCAATGCCATCGAAAGCGGACGCGCCTCCAAATATACGAACGTGGACGGCATTCCCGAACTGAAGGCGGCGATTTCCGCCAAGTTCAAGCGCGAAAACGGCCTCGACTACAAGCCGTCGCAGATCACCGTGAGCACAGGCGGCAAGCAGGTGCTCTACAACGCGCTGATGGCGACGATCAATCCGGGCGACGAGGTGATCGTGCCGGCGCCCTACTGGGTGAGCTATCCGGAAATGGTGCTGCTCGCCGGCGGCGAGCCGGTGGCGGTGGAAACCGGCATGCAGACCGGCTTCAAGCTCAGACCGGAACAACTCGAAAGCGCGATCACGCCGAAGACCAAGTGGCTGATTTTCAACTCGCCGTCCAATCCGACCGGCGCCGCCTATACGCGCGCCGAGCTGAAGGCGCTGACCGATGTGCTGGTCCGGCATCCGCATGTCTGGGTGATGACCGACGACATGTATGAGCATCTGGTCTACGACGATTTCAGATTTACCACGCCGGCGCAGGTGGAGCCCGCGCTGTACGAGCGCACGCTGACGGTCAACGGCGTGTCCAAGGCCTATTGCATGACCGGCTGGCGTATCGGCTATGCCGGCGGACCGGAGCACCTGATCAAGGCGATGGCGATGGTCCAGTCGCAATCGACCTCGAATCCGGCGGCGGTGTCGCAATGGGCGTCGGTCGAGGCGCTGGAAGGGCCGCAGGATTTCATTGCCGCGCACAACAAGATTTTCAAGCAGCGCCGCGATCTCGTCGTCTCCATGCTCAACCAGGCGAACGGCATCAAATGCCCGACGCCGGAAGGCGCGTTTTATGTCTATCCCTCCTGCGCCGGCGCGATCGGCAAGACCGCCTCGACCGGCAAGAAGCTGGAGACCGACCAGGATTTCGTCACCGAACTGCTCGAAGCCGAAGGCGTTGCGGTGGTGCAGGGCACGGCGTTCGGGCTCGGTCCGGCCTTCCGCATTTCCTATGCGACGCGCACCGACGACCTGGAAGAGGCCTGCAGCCGCATCCAGCGGTTCTGCGGAAATCTGCGCTAGTTGAACGGCCGCGTGCCGCACACGCAAGGCCTGCTGCCGCGTTGCGCCGCATGCGCATTGCCGGCGCGTTTCCCAATTTCGCCCGATTTGCATCGCTTCGATGTCCGGCGACCGATTCGATGAGAGAGGTTTTGTTCATGTCCTGCCGCATTGCCGCCGCTGCATTTCTCGCACTTGCCGTATCGTTCGCTCCCGCCGCAGCGCAATCGGGACGGGTGCAGGCCGGCGTGCTCGAATGCCGCGGCGAGGGCTCGATCAGCTTCGTGGTCGGCTCGGTGACCGAACTGCAATGCATCTACAATCCCGAGATCGGGCCGCGGCAGGCCTATCGTGCGGTGCTGCGCCGCGCCGGCATCGATGTCGGCGTCACCGCCGTCTCCGGACTGATCTGGGGCGTGGTCGCGCCGACGCGCGAAATCGGCTTCGGCGACCTGTCCGGCAATTATGCAGGCGTCACGGCAGGCGCCACCGTCGGCGTCGGGCTTGGCGCCAATGCGCTGGTCGGGGGCTCCAACAATTCCTTTGCGCTGCAGCCCCTGAGCGTGGAGGGGCAGGCAGGACTCAATATCTTTGCCGGCGTGGCCAGCCTGGAACTGCGTTTCGGGCGATAGCGCGTTCCTGCGCCCGTCACTTCAGAACGATCCGCCCTTCCACGCGGCTGCGCAGCGTACCGAGCTTGCGCAGATAGACCATCACTTCGTTTGCCATCAGTGCGCCGTCGTGTCCGGCGGCCAGCGCTTTCGCATCGCGCAGCATGGTGTAGCCGTCGCCGCCGCGCGCCATGTAATCGTTGGTGGCGAGCCGATAGCGGCGGCTGTCCTCGAGCGGGCGGCCGCCGACCGTGATCGCGACGATGCGTCGGCCCGCCGGGCGCGACGTGTCGGCGACGATCGTGAGGCCGGAAACCTGCGGGAAGCGGCCGGAGGGCTGTGGCAGCAGGCTCAGCCCGTTTTCCAGCGCCGCACGCAGGCCGGCGCCGGTAATGTCCAGAATGGCGATCCGGTTGCCGAACGGCAATTCGGCGAGCACGTCGCGGCGGGTGACGACGCCGCCGGCGGGATACACCTTGCCGCCGCGCAATCCGCCGCCATTGACGACGGCGATCTCGGCATTGGCCGACGCGCGCACCGCGTCGGCGAACAGATTGCCGATCGCGGCTTCGGCAGTGCGTATGGCGGCGTTGCGGCTGTCGAGCGCAAGCTCCGTCGTCGCCAGCGGCACGTCGAATTCCCTGGACAGCTCGGCTTCGTAGCCGCGCACCATGGCAAGCATTTCGGGATCGGGCTCGATATCGGCGGTGTCGACGATACGGAATTTCGCATGCCAGGCCGTGCGGCGGCCCTCGCGCGCGTCGACGGCCAGCGACACGTCGATCATCGTCACCGCATGCGCATCGAAGCTCGATTCCACCATCGCGGTGCGGCCGTCATATTCGACCAGAAGGTCGTGATCGTGCCCGGTCAGGATCAGGTCGGCGCTGCGGCTGCGGAACAGCGCATGGTCCTGGTCGCGCGGCGCATGCACGACGGCGACCACGAAATCCGCGCCCTCGCCACGAAGCGCTTTGCACTGCCGCTCTACCGCTGCGATCAGCGGCGCAAACCGGATGTCGCCGGAATTGGAAAGCTGCGGCGTTTCCGCCAGCGCGGCTCCGGTCAGGCCGATGCGCATACCGTCGATGTCGAGTATGGCGCGGTCGCGAAAGCCGGGCAGGGCCGCGCCGTTGCGATCGCGCATGTTGGCGGCAAAGAGCGGAAATTCCGCCTCGCGCATGCGCTGCACGAACACGTCGCGGCCGAAATCGAATTCGTGGTTGCCGGGGACGAAAATGTCGGGACGCAGCATGTTGGTGAGCTGCACGATATGATAGCCTCGGTCGATGCCCGACATCAGCGAGGGCGAGAGCGTATCGCCGGCATGCGCGAAAATGACGTGCGCGCCTTGTTTTGCCGCGCGCGCGCGTTCGGCCTTGACCACCGCGGCGAGCCTGGGAAAGCCTCCGCGCATGCGGCGGTCCGGCCCTTCGCTCTCGTTCATCAAATAAATGTCATTGACCAGGATGAACGTGACCCTGGCCTGCTGCGCAAGTGCGAGCCGCGGCAGGGCCGCCAGCATCGCCAGACAGGACGAGCCGAGCAGGAAGAGGCGGCGGGTGAGGCTCATTTTTGAGATTGATTTTCGCTCGTTTTGCGTGGCTTAGCATGGGCGGGTCGCCGGGGGCGAGATGCATGTTGCCCGGCCGGAGAGTGCAGCACCGATGAATGTCTCTGCCATGAATGCGCCGCCCGGACCGCGGCCTGCCGATCACCCGCCGGTCCCCTCGGGCCGGATCGGCGTGCTGATCGCCAATCTCGGCACGCCCGACGCCACCGATTTCCTGTCGATGCGCCGCTACCTGAAGGAATTTCTGTCCGACAAGCGCGTGATCGAGGATAATTCGCTGACCTGGAAGCTGGTCTTTTACGGCATCGTGCTGACCCTGCGGCCGCGTCGCAAGGGTCGCGACTACGATACGATCTGGAACCGCGAACGCGACGAATCTCCGCTCAAGACGATCACCCGCTCGCAGAGCGACCAGCTTTCGGCGGCGCTGGCGAATGTCGATGCGCGCATCGTCGTCGACTGGGGCATGCGCTACGGCAACCCCTCGATCGGCTCGCGCATCGAAGCGCTGGCGGCGCAGGGTTGCGAGCGCATCCTGTTCGTGCCGCTCTATCCGCAATATGCCGCGGCGACGAGCGCCACCGCCTGCGACGCGGCCTTCCGCAAGCTGCTGACCATGCGCTGGCAGCCCGCCTTGCGCGTGTCGCCGCCCTATCACGACGACCCGGTCTATATCGACGCCATTGTGTCCTCGATGCAGGCGGAACTGGCCAGGCTTCCGTTTCGTCCGGACGTAATCGTCGCCTCGTTCCACGGCATCCCGCTCGAATATTTCCAGAAGGGCGACCCGTATTACTGCCATTGCGCCAAGACAACGCGGCTGATGCGCGAGAAGCTCGGGCTCGACGATCGGCAACTGCGCATGACGTTCCAGTCGCGCTTCGGCACCGCCGAGTGGCTGCAGCCCTATACCGACAAGACGGTCGAAGCGCTGGCGAAAGAAGGCGTGAAGAATCTCGCAGTCGTCACGCCGGGCTTTTCGGCGGATTGTCTGGAAACGCTGGAAGAGATCGCGGTCGAGAACGGCGATATTTTCAAGCATAACGGCGGCGAGAATTTTGCCGCCATTCCCTGCCTCAACGACAGCGCAGAGGGCATGGCGGTGCTTCGCCACATTGTCCTGCGCGAATTGCAGGGGTGGATCTAGGGCCGCAACCGGTCCCGACGGTCGGTCCTCAGCCGACGACCGGCCCGCGCCCGCAATCGGCCCGGATCCGGTCGGGCCGGCGCCACCGCATCAACCTCCCGTTAACCATAACGATTTTAACTCCGTTAACCATTTCCGCCGGCCGCGAGGCCGGCTGCTGCCGTTTGGCGTGCCGCCTGCGCGCGGACGGCATCGGGAGGTCCGCAGGTGGGGCGTATCCGCCGATTGCATGGTGTGGTTGCGCTTGCGGCGCTCGCCGCGGCCGGCTGCTGCCTGTGCGGTGCCGACAATGCGCGCGCGCAGACGGCGGACGCGCCGACGGTGCCCTTGCAAACGAGACCTTTGCAGACGACGGAAGCGGTGCAGGACATGCGGCAGGGCGGCGCGGTGAAGACCGATCCGCGCCTGTTCGTGCCGATGATCGACGGCGACGGGCAGAACGTGCCGCGATTCCGCAAGCCTGCCTTCGGAACTGCGCCCGGCTCCGGCGCCGGACGGACGGGCTTCGATTCCAGCAATACGCGCACCGGCCGCAAGAAGCCGCCGCCGGTCCGGTCGGAGCCGCTGCCGCCGCTCGCCCCGGCGGATCAGACCGTGACGCCGATCTATCGCGAACCGCCGCCGCGCCGGCCCTCGCGTGCGACCGCAATCGCTCCCGACATTCCGAGCACCTATCAGCGCCGCCCGGCCGTCCGGCGCGACGCGCGCGAGGAGGATCCGTTCGGTCCCGTGGGCCTGCGCGTCGGCGCCTTCACCGTCAGGCCGGCGGTGGAGATCGGCGGCGGCTACGACAACAATCCCGGCCGCCTGCCGGAGCGCAAGGGTTCGACGGTGTGGAAGGTCGCGCCGGAATTGCAGATCCAGTCGGAATGGACCCGGCACCAGTTTCTGCTCGACTGGCGCGGCTCCTATACGTGGTATCCGCGTCAGGACGCCTACGACAAGCCTTCGGCGGCGCTGAAGGCGCAGAGCCGCATCGACATCAATTCCGAGACGACGGCCAATCTCGAAGCCCGCTTCAACCTCGACGCCGACTCGCCCGGCAATCCGAACGTGCCGAGCGACGTTGCCAGTCCGCCGACCTATACCACGCTCGGCGGCACCGCCGGCCTGACGCGGCGCTTCAACCGTCTGGAAGTGACGGCAAAAGCCAGCGGCGACCGGCGCCGCTACGACGACGCCCGGCTCAACGACGGGACCGCTTTGAGCCTCGACGACCGCAACTACGACCAGTATGGGGGCTCGCTGCGCGCCGCCTTCGAAATTTCGCCCGGCATCAAGCCGTTTGTCGAAGCCGGCATCGATCGCCGCAAGCACGAGACGATCGCGCAGGAACGCGATTCCGACGGCCTGACATTGCGCGCCGGAGCGCAATTCGAACTGACCCGCCGACTGACGGGCGAGATTTCCGCCGGTACGCTGCGGCGCGAATACAAGGATGCCTCGTTCGGGGAATTGCGCGGCACGCTGCTTGACGGCTCGCTGACTTTCCATGCCTCGCCGCTGACCGCCTGGAAGCTCGAAATGCTCACGACGGTCGACGAATCCGTGCTGCCAGGCGTATCCGGCGCGCTCAAGCGCGACGTCAATCTGCAGGTCGACCACAGCTTCCGCCGCTGGCTGATCGGCACGCTGAAATTCGGCTACGGCGTCGACGATTACGAGGGCCTCGACCGCGAGGACGAGCGCTATTTCGCCTCCGCCGGGCTGACCTACAAGCTCAGCCGCGCCGTCTGGCTGAAAGGCGAATTCCGCCAGGACTGGTTGCGCTCCAACGTCACCGGCGTCGACTACACGGCGAGCGCGCTTCTGTTCGGATTGCGGCTGCAGCGCTGAGCCCGAAGGGCATTTGCGCACATGCAGGCGGCGCGCCTGCCAATGCGGCGGTGCGATCCGCCCGCGCTAACGGGCCGCCAGCAGCTTCTGCACCACGCCGCGAAATTCATCGGCAAGGTCGTCGCGATCGAGCGCATAGGCGACATTGGCGGCGAGGAAACCGATGCGCGAGCCGCAATCGTAGCTGTCGCCCGCGAATTTCAGGCCGTGAAACGGCTGCACCCTCGCCAGCCGCAGCATCGCGTCGGTGAGCTGGATTTCGCCGCCGGCGCCGGTCTGCTGGTCCTCGAGGATGGAAAAGATTTCCGGCTGCAGGATGTAGCGGCCGGTGATGCTGAGATTGGACGGCGCGTCCTGCGGCTTCGGTTTTTCAACCATGCCGGCGATCTCGAAAGTCGCGCCATGCGCGGCGCCGACGCCGACAATGCCATAGGAGGAGACGCGCTCGACCGGCACTTCCTCGACCGCGATGAGGTTGATCGCCTTGCCCAGCGCCTTGTAGGCGTCGATCATTTGTCCGAGGCAGGAGCGCCCGGCTTTCACCAGCACGTCCGGCAGCAGAACGGCGAACGGCTCGTCGCCCACGATATCGCGCGCGCACCATACCGCATGGCCCAGTCCGAGCGGCTTCTGCTGCCGCGTGAAGCTCGTCGCTCCCGCCTTCGGCAGATCCCGTTCCAGCGCCGCCAGATCGGCTTTCTTTCCGCGCTGCGCCAGCGTCGCCTCCAGTTCGTACTGGCAGTCGAAATGGTCCTCGATCGCGCTCTTGTTACGGCCGGTGACGAAGATGAAATGCTCGATGCCGGCCTGCGCGGCTTCGTCGACCACGTGCTGGATCAGCGGCCGGTCGACCACGGTCAGCATTTCCTTGGGCATGGCCTTGGTGGCGGGAAGAAAGCGCGTGCCGAGGCCGGCAACGGGAAAGACCGCCTTGCGGATGGGTTTCATGAGGCAGAATGACCCTGGCTGGAACGATCCGGCTGGAGATATCCGGCGCGGTTTGCGGTATGAATGGACCGAAATAAGCGGCCGTTAACGCGCTGGCAACCATATCGGGTCCCCATAGAGGCGGAATAATGGTCGGGCGTGCAAGTCCGGGGTTGAGTGATGTCGCGTCGCTGGCGTTTTTCTGATTGGCTTTCTCCGGCCGGTGCCGCGGCATGCGTGGTGCTGTCGCTGCAGCCCGGCTGTGCGCAGGTCGACGGCCGCTACGCGTATGATGCCGCGACCACGCAATCGGTCCCGCCCGCATTCCAGTCGCCGGCTCCCGCAGCGGCAGGGCCTGCGCCCGCGCGCGAATGGAGCGGCGAATCCGGAGCCTCCGGCCATCCGCTGATGCGGGCCGACGCCATCCGTGCGGCGGCCGGCAATTTCGGCCAGTGTCTGGAGCGGCTTTGGCCGGATGCCGCGCGGCGCGGGGTGTCGCGCGCAAGCTTCGATCGACATGCAGCAAACCTGACGCCGGACCTTTCGATCATGGACCGGGTCGACGCCCAGCCGGAATTCACCAAGGCGTTTTGGGAATATCTGGATCTGCTGGTGAGCGAGGACCGCGTGCAGCGCGGGCGCGAATTGCTGGCGCAATACCGCGATGCCTTTGCCGCCGCCGAGCGCGAATACGGCGTCGACCGGCATGTCATCGCTGCGATCTGGGGGATCGAATCGAAATATTCCTCGATGATCGGCGACCGGCCGGTGATCCGCTCGACAGCGACGCTCGCCTGTATCGGACGCCGGCAGGATTATTTCCGCAACGAGTTTCTCGCCATCCTCGAATTGCTGCACCGAGGCGATGTCTCGCCTGAGGACGCGCGCGGCTCCTGGGCCGGCGCGTTCGGTCCAACGCAATTCATGCCGAGCGTCTACAAGAGCTATGCGGTCGACGCCGACGGCGACGGGCGGCGCGACGTGATCCGGTCGATGCCGGACCTGCTGGCCTCGACCTCGAACTATTTCCGCCGGCACGGCTGGGAGAGCGGTCAGACCTGGGGCTACGAGGTCGTGGTGCCGAAGAATTTCAATTACCTTCTGGCCGACCGGTCGCGGCAATTGACCGTCCGCGAATGGGAGCGTCTCGGCATCGCGCGCGCCGGCGGCAAGGCCTTTCCGCGTCCGGGCGACCGCGCCTATCTGCTGGCGCCGGGCGGTTCGCAGGGCCCAGGCTTCCTGATGCTGCAAAACTTCAACGTGATCATGCGCTACAACCCTTCGGAGGCTTATGCGCTGGCGATCGGCCATCTGTCCGACCGGCTGCGCGGCGGCGAGCCGTTCCTGCAGGCCTGGCCGCGGCACGAGCGGGTCTTGTCCAAGGCCGAGCGGGTGGAAATGCAGCAGCTCCTGTCGCGCCGCGGCTTCGATATCGGCGAGGCGGACGGCCGGTTCGGGCCGAAGACCCGGGCCGCGATCCGCGACTTTCAGGCCCGCGCCGGCCTCGTTCCGGACGGCTTTGCCACCCAGAATGTGCTGGCGCGGCTGCGCGGCTCCTGAGCGGCGTTAGGGTTTCCCGGAAAACGCCATCTTCCGGACCTATGTGCGGGAGTGCCGGGCACCGGATTTCTCGTGTAGTCTGGTCCGTCTGAAACTTTGACGCCCGGGATCGGTTAGGTACGACATGGCTGCAGCGCGATTCTTCCGGCGCGGAATTCTGGCTTCGCTCCTGGTCGCGGCCGAGGCGGCCTGCCTCGGTGCGGTCTTTACTGCGACAACCAGCGTACCCGCCGGCGGCCAGTTCTTTTTCGACGACCGCTATCCGTTCATCGACCGCCGCCGCCGCAGCCGCGGCTTTTTCGAACCGTATTACCAGGAGGAGAAGGCGCCGGATTTTTCGCGCGCCCCGGCGCCGGCGCCGCGCAAACCGGATGCGCCGCCGGTCACCACCAAGATTCTGGTATTCGGCGACTCGCTCGCCGACTGGCTCGCCCATGGCCTTGAGGAAGCGCTTGCGGAATCGCCGGAGATCGGCATCGAGCGCAAGCACAGGGCCTTTTCCGGGCTGATCCGCTACGAGGCCAAGCCGGACGCGCCGGACTGGGCGCAAGTCGCCCGCCAGGCGATCGCCGAGGAGAAGCCGCAGGCGGTGATCATGCTGGTGGGCGTGCAGGACCGGCAGGCGATCCGCGAATTGCAGCCGGCGCGCGACCAGAAACCGGCGCAGGGCGCCGAGCAGCAGCCGGCCGACGACGAGCAACCCAATATCATCGCGCCCGAACAGACGCGTCCGCGCGTGGCCGGCGTCCACGAATATCGCAGCGAACGCTGGGAAGAATTGTACAACAAGAAGATCGAGGACACGATTGCGGCGCTGCGCAGCGCCAACGTTCCCGTGCTGTGGGTGGGAATGCCGTCCATCCGCGGCACGCGCTCGACCTCCGACGCGCTTTACCTGAACGAGTTCTATCGCGCCCGGGCGGAAGCGGCCGGAATCCTCTATGTCGATGTGTGGGACGGCTTCGTCGACGAACAGGGACGCTTCTCCTCGCGCGGTCCCGACGTCGAGGGTCAGATCCGCCTGTTGCGCAGCGGCGACGGCGTGCATTTCACGAAATTCGGCGCCCGCAAGCTGGCGCATTATGTCGAACGCGAACTGCGCCGCGTGCTGGGCGCGACGCCGGTTGCGCTCACCACGCCCGAACGCGTGGTGCCGCAGGCGCCGGACGTTCCGGCCAGGCCCGCGGCGCCGGCGCAGCGTCCGCTGGCCGGTCCGGTCTTCCTGCTGACGTCCAACACCGAGGATTCCAGCGAATTGCTCGGCGGCGGACCCTCGCGCCAGCCGGCGGTCGACGCGGTCGCGGCCAGCGTTCTGGTCAAGGGCGCAGCGCTCGCCGCGGCAGCCGGACGTGCCGACGATATGGCGTGGCCGCCGCGTGCCCCGAACGTCAATTTCAGCGAACCGCTGCCGCCGAGCGGTCCGCCGATCATGATGGTGCGGCCGCCGGCGCCGAAAGCGCCGCCTGTACCGCAAACTGCGCAAGCAGGCCCGCCCGGCCAGCCGGCACGGGTTGCCGGGCAGCCGGTGCTGCAGGGACAGATTTCGCCCTATGTCGGCGGTCCGCGCGGCGGTCCCGGCGTCTGGCGTGCGCCGCCGCCCGCCTATTACGGCCCGCCGCGCGGTTTCTTCGGGCTGTTCAGGTAGAGTCTCTTCGCCCGCTCAGGCCACGAGCAGATCGAGCGGCACGTTCAGTGCGTCGGCGATGGCACGCAGCGTTGCAGGGGTGCCGGTCCGCCGGCCGCTTTCGATATCTGAAATGTGACTCTGGCTGATGTTGGTCTTGAACGACAGATGCATCTGTGTGACGTCGCGCCACTCACGTAGCACGCGGACGGGATATTCACCGTTGGCCAGACGATCGGCAACGTCTTTCGGCAGGAGTGGTGTCCCAGCTGCAATCTCCTTTCGCGCCTGTGCGACCAGACGCGCTGTTCCAGCATTTTCATCAGCTTCCGTCGCCTTGGCGACGAGTTTTTCGTAATCCTGCCGGGGAAGGATAGCCATCTCTCCCTTGGGCGTTTTCTGGAAACGCACACTCATTTCGATTCCTAGTCGTATATTTCGCGTCGATGACCGACCGCGACCACAACAATCGTATCCGGTTTTTCGTCCATGATAACGCGCCAGTCCCCAATTCTCAGTGTGGAATAAGATAAAGGGCTTCGACGCTCAGCGCGGCAGCGTAGACGATCCCATCAGGAACGTGTCGATGGCATTCGCACATTGGCGGCCTTCGCGGATCGCCCAGACCACGAGCGACTGGCCGCGGCGCATATCGCCGGCGGCGAATACCTTGGGCACCGACGTCCGGTAGTCGGTGGTCGGCGCTTTAGCGTTGCCGCGGGCGTCGAGTTCGACGCCGAGCGCCTTGAGCAGTCCCTCGTGCACCGGATGCACAAAGCCCATCGCCAGCAGCACCAGGTCGGCCTTGACTTCGAACTCCGTGCCGGGGATCGGCCTCATCTTGTCGTCGACCTGCGTACATTGCAGCCGACTCACGCAACCGTCCTCGCCGATGAATTTCTGCGTCAGCACGGCGAATTTCCGCTCCGCGCCTTCCTCGTGGCTGGAGGAAGTGCGCAGCTTCAACGGCCAGTTCGGCCAGGTCAGCGGCTTGTTCTCGTGCTCGGGCGGCTGCGGCATGATCTCGAAATTGGTCACCGACACCGCCCCCTGGCGGATCGAGGTGCCGATGCAGTCCGAGCCGGTGTCGCCGCCGCCGATCACCACGACATGCCGGCCCTTCGCGGAAATTTCCCTCACGCCGCCGAGCGGTTCGCCGCTGACGCGCCGGTTCTGCTGCGGCAGGAAATCCATTGCGAAATGGATGCCGTCGAGGTCGCGGCCCTCGATCGGCAGGTCGCGCGGCGCTTCCGCGCCGCCGGTCAGCGCGATTGCGTCGTAGCCGGCGAGCAGCGTCTCGGCCGGCAGGTCGACGCCGACATGGGTGCCGTAATGGAAGGTGACGCCTTCGCCCTCCATCTGGCCGATACGGATGTCGACGATGCCCTTCTCCATTTTGAAGTCGGGGATGCCGTAGCGCAGCAGGCCGCCGGCCCTGGCATGCTTCTCGTAGACGTGAACCTCGTGCCCCGCGCGCGCAAGCTGTTGCGCGCAAGCGAGGCCGGCCGGTCCGGAACCGACGACGGCGACCTTCCGGCCGGTCCTGTGCGCGGGCGGCTCCGGCTTGATCCATCCGCTCTCGATCGCGCGGTCGGCGATCGCACATTCGATGCTCTTGATGGTGACCGGGTTATTGTCGATGTTGAGAGTGCAGGAGGCTTCGCACGGTGCCGGGCAGACGCGGCCGGTGACTTCGGGAAAATTGTTGGTGGAGTGCAGGTTGCGCGCCGCTTCCTCCCAATCGCCCTTGTAGACGAGGTCGTTCCAGTCAGGAATCTGGTTGTTGACCGGACAGCCCGGCGTGCCCGGCTCGACCGCGCCGGTGCCATGGCAATAGGGAATGCCGCAATCCATGCAGCGCGCCGCCTGGTCGCGCAGCTCCTTTTCGGAGAGCGGCAGGACGAATTCGCGCCAATGCTTCACCCGCTCCGCGACGGGAGCATAGTCGCGGTCATCGCGCTCGATTTCCAGAAAGCCGGTAATCTTACCCATACCGCCGCTACTCCGCCGCCTCCACGATCTGCTCGCGCTCCAGTTCGCGCAAGGCTCGGCGGTACTCGACCGGCATCACTTTGCGGAATTTGCTGCAATAGGTTTTCCAGTCGGACAGGATTTCCGTCGCGCGCTTCGAGCCGGTGAAGCGGGCGTGCTGGCCGATCAGATAGCGCAGGCGTTCGCCGTCGAACCGGGTCATGTCGGTGAGAATTTCGACGCGCCCGTGCGCTTCAAGGTCGTTGCGGTGATGATAGACGCGCGCATTGACATCTTCCTCGGCGGGCACCGGCTCCAAGTCCACCATCGCCAGATTGCAGCGCGATGCGAATGTGCCGTCGCTGTCGAGGACATAGGCAATGCCGCCCGACATGCCGGCGGCGAAGTTGCGTCCGGTCGGGCCGAGGACCACGACGATGCCGCCGGTCATGTATTCGCAGCAATGGTCGCCGGCACCCTCGATCACCGCAACGGCGCCGGAATTGCGCACGGCAAAGCGTTCGCCGGCGACGCCGCGGAAATAGCATTCGCCGGAAATGGCGCCGTAGAGCACGGTATTGCCGACGATGATCGATTCTTCGGGGACGATGCCGGAATCGGCCGGCGGCCGCACCACGATACGTCCGCCGGAGAGACCCTTGCCGACATAGTCGTTGGCCTCGCCTTCCAGATCGAAGGTGACGCCGTGGGCGAGCCACGCGCCGAAACTCTGGCCGGCGGTACCGGTCAGGCGCACATGGATCGTATCGTCCGGCAGACCGGCATGGCCGTAGCGGGCCGCCACTTCGCCGGAAAGCATGGCGCCGGCGGAGCGGTCGATGTTGCGGATTTCGGCGGCAAGCTTCACCGGGGTGCCGCGTTCCAGCGCACCCTGCGCCTGCGCGATCAGCTTGCGGTCGAGGATGTCGTGGATCTTGTGGTCCTGCGGCTCGCAATGATGGATGGCGACGCCTTCGGGCGCGGCCGGCTT
>CAYWCE010000044.1:0-21863 GCA_964456755.1 uncultured Hyphomicrobiales bacterium | reverse complement strand
AAATACCTGATTGAAATGGTTCATGCGGGTGACAAGCCATGCCAGGCGGTTCGATCAGCGGCGTAAACGATTTCGTGATCCGGTTCGCGAATGTGAACGGATCGGGCTCGGCCAGCGCCAACGAAATGTTCGCCCGCGCCATCATGCGCATGGGCGTTCCGGTGTCCCCGCGCAATATCTTTCCCTCCAACATCCAGGGGCTGCCGACCTGGTATGAAGTGCGGGTCACGGAGGCCGGCCATCTCGGCGCGCGCGGCGGCGTCGACTTCATGGTGGCGATGAATCCGCAGACTTTCGACAAGGACATGGCGGCGATCGAACCGGGCGGCTACCTGCTCTACGATTCCACCAAGCCGCTGCCGCCTTCGAAATTCCGCACCGACATCGCCGTCATCGGCGTGCCGCTGACCGCGATCTGCAATCGCGAATATACCGATCCGCGGCAGCGGCAGCTGTTCAAGAACATCATCTATGTCGGCGTTCTCGCCGCGCTGCTCGACATGGATGTCGGCGCGATCGAGAAACTGATCGGCGAGCAATATAGCGGC
This sequence comes from uncultured Hyphomicrobiales bacterium, assembly GCA_964456755.1. Classification (GTDB taxonomy): domain Bacteria; phylum Pseudomonadota; class Alphaproteobacteria; order Rhizobiales; family Xanthobacteraceae; genus Pseudorhodoplanes. The sequence continues at coordinate 21,315 of CAYWCE010000044.1, read as the reverse complement.
AAGGACAAGCTGATCGGCCCCAACGTGCATGCGCTGCATCTGGGCCGCGACTGGGCGCAAATGAATCTGGAATGCCCGCTGCCGCTGCGGGTGCAGAAATCCGACAAGGTCGGCGACCGGATTTTCATCGAGGGCAATTCCGCCGCGGCGCTCGGCGCGGTCTATGGCGGAGCGACGGTGTGCGCCTGGTATCCGATCACGCCCTCCTCCTCGCTGGCCGACGCCTTCACCCGTCACTGCGGCAAGTTCCGCATCGATCGGGACAGCAACCGCGCCAAATACGCCATCATCCAGGCCGAGGATGAGCTGGCCTCCATCGGCATGGTGATCGGGGCCGCCTGGAACGGCGCCCGCGCCTTCACCGCCACATCCGGACCCGGCATCTCGCTGATGCAGGAATTCCTCGGACTTGCCTATTTCGCGGAAATTCCCGCCGTCATCTTCAACGTGCAGCGCGCCGGTCCCTCCACCGGCATGCCGACGCGCACGCAGCAATGCGATCTACTGTCCTGCGCCTATGCCTCGCACGGCGACACCAAGCACGTGATGACCTTTCCGGAGGATCCGGCGGAAGCATTCGAATTCGGCGCACAGGCATTCGACCTGGCCGACCGGCTGCAGGCGCCGGTCTTCGTCATGCTCGATCTCGACATCGGCATGAACCACCGGCTATGCCGGCCGCTCGCCTGGGACGACAAGCACGTCTATGACCGCGGCAAGGTGATGACGGCAGCCGACCTCGACGCCGGCAAGGAATTCGGCCGCTATCTCGACGTCGACGGCGACGGCATCCCCTACCGCACCTATCCGGGCACGCACCCGACCAAGGGCTCGTTCTTCACGCGCGGCACCTCGCGCGACCGCTACGCCAAATACACCGAGGAAGGCGGCCCCTATGTCGACAACATGCAGCGGCTGCTGCGCAAGTTCGAGACCGCGAAAGACATCGTGCCGCGCCCGCTGATCGCCAATGCGCAGAAGCCCACCAAATACGGGGTAATCTATTTCGGCTCCACCGCACCGGCGATGGACGAGGCCATCGGCATGCTGGAGGCGCGCGGCGCGCAGCTCGACCGCATGCGCATCCGCGCCTTCCCGTTCCATTCCAGCGTCAACAGCTTTGTCGCCGATCACGACTTCGTCTATGTGGTCGAGCAAAACCGCGACGCGCAGATGCGTTCGCTGATCGTCAACGAATGCGGCATCGATCCGGTGCGTCTGGTTCCGATTCTGCATTACGACGGCACGCCGATCACGGCACGCTTCATCGCCGGCAGCATCGGAGATCACCTCGACCAGCTGAAGGTAAAGCCGAAGCAGGTGGCGTCATAGGCCGGAAGGTCTCCCGTGGCCAGGACGGAGTTGCCTGACGTGTTAAATGCCGAGACTGATGACTTCGTCCCCGGTGACGCGATGCACGATCACATGAGGAAGATCTCCGACGCCGAATTCGCGGGTGCCATCGCGAATGCCGGGCCGGCCGAGGGCAGGACGCTCCGCCGGAAATTCGCAGGCTGCCCGGATGCGCCTGCCGGCCTTGCGTGCGGCGGTCCGGTTGTTCCTGGAAATGTATTCGGCAATGGAGGCGAACTGCTACAGAGCACGTGCGGTGAAGCGCAGCCTCACACGAATTTCTTGCACATTGCCGCGATCTCATGCGCGGTGGCAAATTCGCCGCCTTCGGCCTGCGCCATGGACGGTTCGCGATCGGCCGGCCGGTCCGCGGTCCGCGCATATTCCTGCGGATCCGTCTTTGCGATGTTGAGCAACAGCGCCCCCATCGTCTCCTGCCGGTCAGGCGGCAATAACTTCACCGCCTCGACGCCTTTTTCCGACAGCTTCGTCGTGCGGTCCGTGCCTTTCGTATCCCGGCCGGCCCGTTCCTCCCGGAAAGTACAATTCCCATGACCTACATCGCCAAACCGAAATTCCACCACCCGGCGCTGCCCAAGAACGCGCTCGGCTATACGCATCGCGACTACGAGGGCTCGATCTCGACGCTGTGCGCGGGCTGCGGCCACGATTCGATCACGGCGGCGATCATCGAGGCCTGTTTCGAACTGTCGATCGAACCGCACCGTGTCGCCAAGATTTCCGGGATCGGCTGCTCGTCGAAGACGCCGACCTATTTCCTCGGCAATTCGCACGGCTTCAATTCGGTGCACGGGCGCATGCCCTCGGTGCTGACCGGCGCCAATCTCGCCAACCGCGACCTGATCTATCTCGGGGTGTCCGGCGACGGAGATTCCGCCTCCATCGGCTTCGGCCAGTTCGCGCACGCGCTGCGCCGCGGCGTCAACATGACCTATATCGTGGAGAATAACGGCGTCTACGGCCTGACCAAGGGCCAGTTTTCCGCCACCGCCGACCGCGGCTCGAAGTCCAAGCGCGGCGTGGTCAATACCGACAATTCCATCGACCTGCCGGCAATCGCCCTGCAGCTTGGCGCAACTTTCGTCGCGCGCTCCTTTTCCGGCGACAAGACCCAGCTCGTTCCCATCATCAAGGCGGCGATCGAGCACCAGGGCGCGGCCTTTCTCGACGTCATTTCACCTTGCGTCGCCTTCAACAACCATGCCGGCTCGACCAAGAGCTTCGACTATGTGCGCGAGCACAACGAGGCGGTGAATCGCCTCGACGTGATTCCCTCGCCCGCGCCGATCGCGGTCGACTATCCGGAGGGCGCGGTACAGGTGGTCGAGCAGCACGACGGTTCGCGCCTCGTGTTGCGCAAGATCGGCGCCGACTACGACATTCACGACCGCTATGCGGCTATGAATTTCCTGCAGAAGCACGCCTCCAAGGGACAGATCGTCACCGGCGTCCTGTTCATCCAGGACGACCCCGACGATCTGCACCGCCATCTCAAGACGGTCGACACGCCGCTCAATGCCCTGAACGAGAAGGAACTGTGTCCGGGCTCCGTGACGCTGCAGAAATTCAACGCCAGCTTGCGCTGACCGCCGCTCAGGCCGCCCGCGCCATGGCGGCGGAGTTGCGGTCGAGCCGCAACGTGAGACAGAATGCGGCGCCGCCGCTGCGGCGGAAGGATTCCAGCGGCACGACTTCGACACGATAGCCGCGCCGCTCAAGCCGCGTATGCAGGGCGTCGCTGCAGGCCGGCATCACCAGAGCGTCGCCGACGCAGACGGCATTGGCGGCGAACTGCACGGCGTCCGCCTCGCCGATTTCCAACCGATACTCCGGCGCGACGCGGCGCTCGATCTCGGTGCGGCCCGCCGCATCGAAGGCAGACGGCACATAGAGCACCTCGCCGCGCGAAAGCGGACAAAGCGCGGTATCCATGTGATAGAAGCGCGGATCGACGAGCTGCAGCGGCACGACTCCGGCGCCGAAATGGCTGCGCACGGCCTCGGCGGCGGCGCGGTCGGAGCGCGGACCGTAGCCGAGCCAGAACAGATCGCGCGTCTCGTCGAATACGCAATCGCCGGCGCCTTCGAGCACCGTGCTCTCCGGCAGCGTCGCAATTCCGTCAAGACATCCGTCCGCCTGCAGCCGCCGAAACGCCGTTTCGAAATGCCGCTCCTCGCCCCGGCGCTGCGGAAAGCGGAAGCGCGCCAATAACGCTTTGCGGTCGAGCACGACCGCGGCATTGGCGGTGAAGACGAGATCCGGCTGCCCGGGCACGGCAGGCACCAGATCGATCGTCGCGCCGAGACCGGCGAGCGTATCGCGCAGCACGTTCCACTCGCGAACGGACTGCGCCGCTAGCGCGTTGCGCGCACGCCGCCATTCGTCCGGAGCCATCCACGGATTGATCGCATAGGTAACGCCGAAATGCTCGGGGCGGCACATCAGGAATCGCGGAGCGGCAGGCATGCAGTTCCCCAATGTCAAGTGCAAGCGAAGCTGACCAGCCATCGTTCGGCGGTCTTGGCATTGACGCTTATATCGAAATGCGGCCGCTGCATGACAAGTGGCGCGCAGGCGTCGTCCCTCGTCAGTGCCTGAGCCACGGCTTGCCGGCAATCGCCTTTTGCACGGCTTCCATGAAACCCGGCGGCGGCTGCATCGCGATCTGCGGCGCCTTGCCGGTTTCGATCAGGCTCTTCATCCCCGACAGGATCGCCGGCCAGCCCGACTGGCCCCCTGCAAGGATCGCCTCGGGAACGTCCCACGAATGCGACTCGGTCATGGTCAGGCGCACCGCCTCGCCCGCTTGCTCGATTTCGTAGGTGACGATGCAGACCGGCAATTCGGCAAAATCTCTGAGGCCTTCAACCAGCCAGGTGCAGGAAAAGCGCCTGGGTGGCGACCAGTCGAGCACACTGCCGCCGATATGCACGCGACCGTCCGGATAGAGCAGGCGGAACGCGCCGCCAGTTCTCGGTTCCACGTCGATGCTGAAGCCGCCGAAATACTGCGTTGTGAACCGCGATTCGGTGAGGGCCTGCCACACCCTTTCCGGCGTCGCGGCAATATAGGTGACGTAGACGGTCTTCGGCCTGAACCTTGCGGGATCGACGGGATCGTGCGTCATGCTGGCATCCCGGCTCCACAGTGTATGCGCCTGCAATGCAATCCGTACCGCGCTACCTCGGCAGCGTCCTGCCCGTTTCCAGATATGTCTTCAGTGCGGAAAGTACGAACGGCCAGCCCGCGCTGATGCCGCGCAGCATCGGCGAAGCGGGTTCGAGTTCCGCATGCGTTACGGTCAACTTCACGCTGCCGTCCTTGTGCCCGGCAATGTCGAAGGTTACGCGCGAAACCTTGTCCGGATTGTCGGCATGGGCGGGATCGGCCCAGGTAATCACCAGGCGATGCGGCGGCGCGCTTTCCACCACGCGGCCGACGATGTCGATCGCGCCCGATGGATCGCCGCGCCGATGCTCCCAGCGTGCATCGACGCGCCAGTCCGAAACGTTGCTGTGGCCCCAGTAGCGCGCGGTGATATCCGCGTCGGTCAGCGCCTGCCAGACTTTCTCCGGCGTGCTCGCGATGTAGGTGACATAGACGAAAGACGGCTTATCCATCGCGTACTCCCGATTTCGTTTCCAGCGCCTTCTTCAGTTCGCCCAGCGCCTCCAGACGCGAGCGCTCGAATTTCCCGATCCAGCGTTCCGCGATCCGGTGGATCGGAACCGGGTTGAGATAATGCAGCTTCTCCCGGCCCCGCCGCACGGTAGCGACGAGGTTCGCCTGCTCCAGAATGGCGAGATGCTTGCTCACCGCCTGCCGCGTCATGTCGAGGCGCGCGCAGAGATCGCCCAACGTCTGCCCGTTCTCCGCCCGCAGGCGGTCGAGAAGTTGGCGCCGGCTGGCATCGGCCAGCGCCCTGAACACGATGTCCATGGTCACAATATGCAACCATTCGGTTGCATGTCAAGAGGTGCCGATCCGCGACCCGCAAGACCGGGGGCCGGTCACCGGTTGGGGCTGCGCGGGGGAAGCGACAGGGCGTGGCCGAGCGCGGAAACCGGCTCGGTGTCCGGATCGGCGGACCGGGAGAATGGATTTTCGCGCGGCGCAAGCACGCGCTTTCGGTATCCGGCAGTGACGCTCCCGGAGGCATGCCATAGCGTCGCGAAGCACTTCCAGGCCGGCGTGCTGCTGATCAGCGTGCAGCCGGCAATCGGCGTCTGCACGGGCGGCAAGGTCGAAATCGTCGCCGCCGTCGCGGTCGTGACAAGCGCGCCGGATGCCGCATCGTAGATGCGCCAGCGCACGCCGCGGACCGGATTGATCGGATCGTCGATACGCAGCGCTTCGCTCTCCAGCCGGTAGCGCCACTCGCCGCTTGTCACGGACCGCGTGATGACGCACTGGCGGATCTTGTCGGCGCCGCGATAGGACGGAAACAGGTCGGCACGGCGCAGATAGGGCTGGTCGCGCTTCTTGTAGTCCCAGCTCCTGTTCGCCCCGTCGCAGGCCTCTTCACGCGCATAGTCGTATTGCGAATAGGTTCTGTCGCTTTCTGTGATGAAGGCGCGGGCAACGCGGTAGCGCTCGAACAGGGTGTCCTCATGCGCATAGCGGAACAGATAGGTGAACGGCTCCTCCACCTTCACCCGCGCCGCCGCATTCTCCGCCTCGATGGCCGCGGCCTTCGCCTGCGCGCGTTGCGCCGATTCCAGATGCAGCGCAAAGCCGGCGCCGTAATAGACGACGGGAATTAGCAGCCAGGCGCGCGCGATCAGCCCGGGCGCGGCCATCAGCGCCAGATGCGCCATCCCCACATGGGTGAGAATGCCGATCCAGAGCGGGCCGGCCACGAGCATCAGAAAGATTCCGGTTTGCGGAAAGACCTGCACCAGAACGACGGCGCCGCCGAGCAGCGCATAAAACAGCAGGATGCCGGCGCCGGAGGTGAATATGCGCTTCATCCCGCCATCGCAGCATATCGCGGCTAAGGCCGGGTAAATAGGCAGTCGAGAATACGCGGGAATGCGGCGGCGTTTGCGCGCGAAGCGGATACCGGTTTGCACGCAGAGAACGCGTTACGACAATCAAGCCGCCCCGGCCGGCTGCCTCGAAGCCGGAAACCGCTATCGATTGACGCAACTGCGGGTGAAGGCGCCGATCTGGTCTGGCGGCACGCCGGCCGCACTGCCGGAATGGACGCAGTTCACCGCACGATCCTGGAAGCTCTGCCCCGGCGGACGCGGCGGCGCGATCGCCGGACCGGCATGACCGAACACGCCCGGCACGATCGTCGGTGGCGCCGACGGATGGCCGAGCGGCGGCGTCTCGACGATGCCCGGAACGCGACCCGGCGGCGTGACGGTCGAACGATAGGGCGGCACCGGCGAGGGAGACGCGGAGCCGCGGGCACGTTTGCGCGGCGCCGGGCGCGGCTGCTCTTCTTTCATGATCGAATGCGGATATTCGTCGCCGGCGCGCTCGGCGCCGCGCTCGCGGGCTGGCGCCGTTCCGGACAGCGTAAGCAGCAGCGCGCCGACGAAAGCGGCCCGAGAGCGCAGCACCGGGCCGCCCGTTTGTCTCATGCAGAACGTCATGCAGTGTCTCGCGGAGCGTTCACACAAACGAGTCGTGGCGCGTATCGCGGCGCGCGTCGTCAAACGCATCATGAGCCCATCTTTCCTGCGCCTGCCCGCCGCCGCAGCGGCCTGGCCGCGCGCTTTGCGCCGGCGCGGTATGCTTCGACCAGCCGCTTGCGAAACGTGCGGTCGCGCTTGAGGTTCCATTCGCGGCGCATCGCTTCCGAACGGCTTGCATGCTGCTCCGCGTGCAGCAGCACCCAGACGCGGCCGCGCGTGGAGCGCGCGCCCTTTCCCGAATTATGCCGCGCCAGCCGCAGATCGAGGTCGTTGGTCCAGCCGACATAGGTCCAGTGGCGGCCGGGCTCGAAGCTGCCAAGGACATAGACGAAGCAAGGCATGCTCCAGACTAGCCGGGAGCGCTGCGATTCTGCCAGTTCCGGCGCCGTTTCGGGAAGACGCATTCGGACTTTAGCGGCTATTTCTCCGGCGCGTCCTCGATCGGGTCGTAGCGTGCGGCATCGAAGCCGAGCAGCGACCAGCTTTGCTGCATGTGCGGCGGCAAAGGCGCGGAGACGTCGACGGTCCCGCCGCGCGGATGCGGCACGACGATGCGGCGCGCCAGCAGATGCAGGCGGTTCTGCATGCCGCCGGGAATTTCCCAGTTCTCCTTGTCGAAATATTTCGGGTCGCCGACAATCGGATGGCCGATATGGGCAAGCTGCACGCGGAGCTGATGGGTGCGGCCGGTCACCGGCTTGAGCGAGAGCCAGCAGAGCCTGGCGGCCGCCGTCTCCACGACTGCGTAATAGGTAACGGCATGACTGGCGCCCTCCTCGCCGTGCCGGGCGACGCGCATGATGCTGTCGTCCTCGCGCTCCTCCTTCGCGAGGAAGGTTGAGATGCGCCCCTGCTTCGGCTTCGGCACCCCGGGCACCAGCGCCCAGTAGATTTTGCGCGCAGCGCGGGAGCGGAACGTCTTGGCCAGCGCCGCCGCGCTGAACCGGTTTTTGGCCACCAGCAGGCAGCCGGCGGTGTCCTTGTCGAGGCGATGCACGAGTCGCGGGCGCTGGCCGTCGCGGTCGCGCATGCATTCGAGCATGCCGTCGACATGGCGCGTGGTGCCGGAGCCGCCCTGCACCGCCAGACCCGCAGGCTTGTTCAGCACCAGCACGTCGGCGTCCTCATAGAGCGTGACGCCGCGCAAGAATTCGCGGTCTTTCGATTCGCCGGCGCCGCCCGCGCGCGGGGTCTGCACCTCAAGCCGCAGCGGCGGAATGCGCACTGCCTGCCCCGCCTGAAGGCGATCCTTCGGCTGTACGCGGCGACCGTTCAAGCGCAGTTCGCCCTTGCGGATGATGCGCTGGATGTGACTGAAGGACAGCCCGGCAAAGCGCGCTTCGAGAAAGCGGTCGACGCGCATGCCATCCTCATCCGGCGTGACGAACACCGTCTGCACCGCGGAGGGCAAAGCAGGCTTGTCGGGCAAAGCAGACCTGTCGGACGAACCGGATGTGGCGGACTTTGCGGACTTTGCGGACTTTGCGGACTTGGCAGATGTGGCGAATTTGGCGTTCCTCGCCGGCACGACGGGACCGGCGGCGCGCGAAGCGGAGGCCTGCTTGTCCCTCTTGCGTCTGTCGTCTTCGCCGCCGGCACCGCGGCGTGCATCGCGGTGTCCGCGTGGCGTCTCGCGCGCAGCGCGTACCGGGCGGTGCGGCTTGCCTCTGTGCGGACCCTTGCGCGGACGGCCTCTGCTCATGCCGCGCCATAGCACAAATCGACTTGCGCCGGTAACGAAAGCGCGCCGCATGCGGGGCGGCCGGCGATCAGCGGCAACGTTTCATCTCGCCCACGGCCACCCTGTCCCAGGTGACCGCCAGCCGGTCGGCGCCGACGAGATCGAGCTTGACCGGGATGGTATAGCGCTCGCCCTCGCCGGAACAGCGCGCCTGAATGTGCAGCGCTTTGCCGACCAGGTATGACTTGCCGACGCTGCAGCGGGCGACGAACCAGTTCAGCGTCTTGAGCGTCAGGATCAGCGGCGCGGTCTCCGCGGTATCGCCCTCGACCCGGCAGCCCTCCGGATCGATCGCCCAGCGGCCGAGATGCGCCTGCGAGGCCTGCGCCGTCGCAGTGCAAACGAGCATGACCGAGGCAAGTATCATGCGCCGCCGCACCGCCCGGCCCGATATCCGCATTTTCATACTGTCGCCCCCGCCCGGGCGCTTGCCCGGCATGGTCCCCGCCACAACAATGTCCGACCCGCGGCGCACAGGCAACCCGCCCCGCCAGCGCGCCGGCAGCCGGAACCGTCCCGGGGCGGCATGGAGGCGATCGTGAGCGACCGGTTCAACCGCATACTGCTGTTCGCCGCCGTCATCCTGCTCGCGGTCGTGGCCGCCCAGCCCTATCTGCAGCGCTACATGTATGCGCAGACTGCGCCGCGCGCGGTCGAACCGCGCGGCGAACTTTCCGAGATCGAAAAATCGACCATCGCCATTTTCGAGCGCGTCTCGCCCTCGACAGTGCAGATCGTCGCCCGCGCGCCGGTCGGCGATGCCTCGATGCTCGGCATGCCCGGCTCCGGCGCGCAAACCGGCAGCGGCTTCGTCTGGGACGGCGCCGGTCATGTCGTCACCAACGATCACGTTGTGCAGGGGACCAGCGCCGTCGCCGTCCGCTTCGGCTCGGGCGAAGTGGCGCAGGCCACGGTCGTCGGCACAGCTCCCAATTACGACCTTGCGGTGCTGCGCATCCGTTCGCCGGGAAATCTGCCGACGCCGGTGGCCATCGGCAGCTCGGCCGACCTGAAAGTCGGCCAGTCGGTCTTTGCCATCGGCAATCCGTTCGGGCTGAACCAGACGCTCACGACCGGCGTGATCAGCGCACTCAATCGCCGTCTGCCGACCAAAGCGGGGCGCGAAATCGCCGAAGTGATCCAGACCGACGCTGCGATCAATCCCGGCAATTCCGGCGGGCCGCTGCTCGATTCCGCAGGCCGCCTGATCGGCGTCAATACCGCGATCATCTCGCCGTCCGGCACCAGCGCCGGGATCGGCTTCGCCATCCCGGTCGACACGGTCAACCGCGTGGTGCCGGAGTTGATCCGCAGCGGCCGCGTACCGACGCCGGGGATCGGCATCGTCGTCGCCAACGAGGCGGTGGCCACGCGGCTTGGCGTCGAGGGGCTCGTGATCGTGCGCACGGCGGCCGGATCGCCGGCGGAGCGCGCCGGCCTGCGCGGCGTCGATCCGGAGCGCGGCACGCTCGGCGATGTGATCGTCGGCATCGACGGCAAGCCGGTCCGCCAGCTCTCCGACCTGACCGACGCATTGCAGAAAGTGGGCATCGGCCAACGGACGCGACTTGCGGTCATGCGCGACGGCGAGGCGCGCATTGTCGAGCTTGAAGTGGTCGACGTGAGCGAGCGGGGATGACGGGCTGCCTCGTTGTCGGCCGCCGGCAGCGAATTCGCGAGCCTGCGTCCGATCTCCCGCCCTTGCCCCCGCTCGCGCGTTCGCGGCGTCCGCTTCCCGTGCGGGTCGGGGCGGCGGGGTTCGCTCATCCCCCTGCACCGCGCTCGCGGCGCAGCTTCGCCCAGTATTCGAGCCGTTTCCTCATCTCGCGCGAGAAACCGCGCTCCGGCGGATCGTAGAAGGTCTGGCGGCCGAGTTGCTCGGGAAAGTAGTTCTGTCCGGAAAAGGCATCCTCGGCGTCGTGATCGTAGGCATAGCCGCGGCCATAGCCTTCGTCCTGCATCAGCCGCGTCGGCGCGTTGAGAATGTGCATGGGCGGCAGCAGCGAGCCTGCGTCCTTCGCCACCTTTCTTGCGGCGCCGTAGGCGACATAGGCGGCGTTCGATTTCGGCGCAGTGGCGACATAGATCACCGCCTGGGCGATGGCGAGTTCGCCCTCCGGCGAGCCAAGGAAATCGTAGGCGTCCCTGGCGGCATTGCAGACGACCAGCGCCTGCGGATCGGCAAGCCCGATATCCTCGACCGCCATGCGCACGACGCGGCGGGCGATATAGAGCGGATCCTCGCCGGCATCGAGCATGCGCGCGAGATAATACAGCGCGGCATCGGGATCGGAGCCGCGCACCGACTTGTGCAGCGCGCTGATCAGGTTGTAGTGGCCGTCCTGCGCCTTGTCGTAGATCGGCGCGCGCCGCTGCACGATCGCCTGCAGGGCGGCGGAATCGAACAGTTCGTCTTCGCGCGCCGCGCGCCAGATTTCCTCCGCCAGGGTCAGCGCGGCGCGGCCGTCGCCGTCGGCCATGCGGACCAGAGCTGCGCGCGCGTCCGCGTCGAGCGGCAGCGCCCGGCCCTCGATCGTCTCCGCACGGGTCAGCAGCTGGGCGAGCGCCGCCGCGGCGAGCGCCTTGAGCGCCAGCGCCCGGGCGCGCGACAGAAGCGGAGCGTTCAGCTCGAAGGACGGGTTTTCGGTGGTGGCGCCGACCAGCACGATGGTGCCGTCCTCCATCACCGGAAGAAACGAATCCTGCTGTGCGCGGTTGAAGCGGTGGATTTCGTCAACGAAGAGCAGCGTCCCCTGCCCGCTCTCGCGCCGCGCGCGCGCCTCCTCGAACGTCTTTTTCAGATCGGCGACACCGGTGAAGATCGCGGAAATCTGTTCGAAATGCAGGTCGGTTTGCTGCGCGAGCAGACGCGCCACCGTGGTCTTGCCGGTGCCCGGCGGTCCCCAGAAAATCAGCGAGCCGAGCGAACGCGCCGCCAGCATGCGCGACAGCGCGCCGTCGGGCCCGAGCAGACGATCCTGACCGACCACGTCGGCGAGCGCCTGCGGGCGCAGGCGGTCGGCAAGCGGGCGCGGCGTGTCGCGTTCCAGGCCCGCGGCGGTGAACAGGTTGGCATCGCCGCCGCGATTGCGCTTTGGACCCACTGGCGGCCTCCGTCCGGCGCCGTCCCGTCATGGCGCCGGTTGACGGCGCATGCCGGCACGCCGCGCCTTATCCCGCGAACTGCACGGCGACGCGCTGTCCGCCGCGCGAGAGTATGATGCGCCAGATTCGCGCGCCCTGCCGCGCCGCCTGATCGAGGTCGCGCGTGCGCTCGATCGGTCGCTCGTTCACCGACACGATTACGTCTCCGCGCCGGAATCCGAGCTGCTGCGCCGTCGAACCGCGCGCAATGTCGACCACGACCACGCCTTCCGCGGCCGGATCCAGCCGCAATTGCTCGGCCAGCGCCGGCGACAGATTGCTCACCTTCACGCCGGCAAAGGGCGAACGCGCCTGGATCACGACCTCTTCGCGCGGCGTCTCCGGGGCGGTCTGCAGCGCAATCTGCGCGCTCAGCTCCTTGCCGCCGCGAATGAGACCGAGTCGCGAGGAGCCGCCGACCGCTTTGGTGCCGAAGCGGTATTCGAACGCATTGGGGTCGTCGATGTCCTGACCGTCGACGCTGGCGATCACGTCGCCAGCGCGCACGCCCGCGCGCGCAGCCGGACTGTCCGGATAGACGGCGGCAACGAGCGCGCCGAGCGGCCGCTTCAGACCGAGGCTGTCGGCGATATCCGGCGTCACCTGCTGCAGCCGCGCGCCGAGCCAGGGCCGCCGCACCGCGTTGCCGCCGCTGCGCGCCGAAGCGGCGACCACGGCCACCATGTTTGCGGGAATGGCGAAGCCGATGCCCTGCGAACCGCCCGAACGGGAGAAGATCGCGGTATTGATGCCGACCAGGCGGCCGGCGCTGTCGACCAGAGCGCCGCCGGAATTGCCGGGATTGATCGCGGCATCCGTCTGGATGAAAAACTGATAGTCGGTGATGCCGACCTGCGTGCGCGCCACGGCCGAGACGATGCCCTGCGTCACCGTCTGGCCGACGCCGAACGGATTGCCGATGGCAAGTACGATGTCGCCGACCTGGACGTCGTCGGAATTGGCAAAGGCGAGCGCCGGAAAGCGTTCGCGCGCATCCTTGATGCGCAAAGCGGCGAGATCGGTGCGCGAATCCTTGAGCACGATTTCGGCTTCGAATTCGCGCTTGTCGGCGAGCGAAATCTTGATCTCGGTTGCGCCTTCGATCACGTGGTTGTTGGTCATGATCAGGCCGGAGGAATCGACGATCACCCCAGAGCCGAGCGAGCGCGACACCTGCTCGCGCGGAATACCCTGGCCGAAGAAACGCCGGAATACCGGATCGTCGAGCAGCGGATTGCGGTTTTCCACCACCCGCGCGGCATAGACATTGACCACCGCCGGAGCCACGCGCTTGACGATCGGCGCGAAGGACAGGGTCAGTTCGGCACCGCTCGCCGGCACGCGCCGCTCCTGCGCAGAGGCTTCGGCGACGGCAAGAAGACTGAGGACGGCCAAAAGGCAACGGACGAAGGACATGGATACCGGTCCCGGCAAATCGGAGAATTCGAAGGTTATAGGCCGTGCCGGCGGCCAAATGAAGATGGCCCGGCTCTATTGCATGGCCGGCACGGTCCGCAGCCAGGCGACGATGGCGTCCACATCCGCTTCCGTCATCTTCGCGTAATAGCCATATCCCATGGGCGGCTTCAGCTTCGCGCCGTCCTTGCGCAGCCCCTGCGTAATGGCACGCTTGATTTCGTTGTCGGTCCATTCGCCGATGCCGGCCGTCTTGTGCTGGGTGATGTTGCGCGCCACCGACTCGCCCCAGGGACCGGGGAACTTCATCCCGCCGGTGCCGAGCCGCGTCTGGTAGAGGTGTTTGCCCTTCTCCATCGGGGTATGGCATTCCATGCAATGGGCGATGGTGGCGAGATAGAAGCCGCGCTTGACCTTATCGTTGAGGTCTGCGGCGCTCATCGGATTCTCGGCGCCGGGAAACACTTCCTGTTCCATCGGCGCGCGATAGACCGGACCGGGCACCTCGTTCCTGATCGGCTTGATCGACTGCATGTAGGCCACGATCGCGTCGAGGTCGGAAGGCGTCAGGATTTTGTAATAGCCGGTCGGCATCAACGGGACGACCGGGACGCCGTTCGGCCGCACGCCGGTGGTCATGAACGACTTGATCTGGGCCGCAGTCCAACTGCCAATGCCGGTCTCCCTGTCCTGCGTGATGTTGGAGGCCGTGACGGTGAACGGCGGTTCGTCGAACCTGAGCCCCCCGGCGAACGCCATCTCCGCGATATCGCCCTGCGGCCCTTTCGGGGTATGACAATTCTGGCAGGTCATCACCGTGTTGACGAGATAACGGCCGCGTTCGAGCCCAGACTGGCCCTGTGCGGCAGCCGCGCCTGCAATCAGCATGACCGCTGCGATGACGATGATGCGCATCCTGCCCCGTTTCGGCGACGTCCAGCTTGAAGACGTTATAAACCGGCGGGATGCGCCCGCCATGCCAGGCAGGCCGAATACACATGCAAATTGCAAAGGGGGTCGGACGCTATCGCGCCCCGGCGGCGGCAGGAAGATGCCGGAAGGCGCCCTGACGGCTCAATAGGCGACGCGCATCCCCCCGAGGCCGGTCAGCGTGTTCGCGTTGTCGTTGGTCCAGACCGCCTCCGCCATGCCGAAAAAGGTCACATTGCCGAAGCGGAAATCGGCCCTAAGTCCGGCGAAACCGCCATAGGTCTGCTCGGCGCCCGGCGTCGTCAGAACGATCTGCTGGCCCAGCAGGGTGGCGGCCGCCGAATCTCCGGAAAGCCGCTGCTGGGCGATCGCGCCGCCGGTCAGAGCCACGGTCCGGGAATTGCGGACCGAAGACGAGAACGGGTCGGAATAGGACAGCGTGAGTTCTGCGCGCTCCTCCAGGCTGTGCGTGTTGCGGCTGGCCATCGAGAGATCGGCGCTGGTCCCGCTCTCGACATAACTGTCGTAAAAGGCTGCGGTATAGCGCGCGCGCAGCGCTGGGGTCGCGGTCAGGTTCGTGGTGACGGGCAGCCGCAATCCAAGCGCAATCTCGGGGGTGGCGAACCAGCTTGCGTAGCTTGCCGTCGCCGTCTCAAGGCCGCCCGCGGCCAGGTTGTTGTTGACGCGCCGCTCCGAATTGTTGCGCAGATAGCCGACCGGCAATGTCGCATCGATAAAATGCGAACCCCAGTCGATCCGCCCGTATATTCCGGCGAACGCCCCGTCGCTGTCGACGGTCTGCACGTCGCCGGCGATCCTCGACCGGCCCGATCCACCGCCGATGAAAACGCCCGCGCGGAGGTTTTCGCCAAACATGCGGTCCATGCCGATGGCGCTGCCAAAGGCCGTACTTGTATTTGCCAGCACGTCATCGGTGGCGCTCTGCTCGCGGCGTCCACCGAAACCGCGCCCCCACACCGTGAGCGCGGGATCCGCAGTCGCGGCGCGCGCGCCCGGCCACGGCACCGCGGCGTAAGGCTCCGGCGCATAGGCATAGGCGAGGCCGCCCGCGCTTGCAGTAGTACCGGCACCGAACGATCCGAACCTCGCCGAAACAAGCGAGGACGCCCCGCTCGCGAAATCCGAGACGCCCGCATTTGCCACCGTCAGACCGGAGGTATCGACCGAGGCGACGCGGTTGCCGGAGACCACATACGGCCCGGAACCGCTCACCGCGACATTGTTGAACGTCGCAAATGTCAGATTCGCATTCAGCGGCGCACCGATAACGAGTCGCGAATCCGACATCAGCGCACGGCCGGAAATGTTCGAACCGCGCAACAGCGTCAGCGTCGCGTTGTTGGTCATGTTCACGGCATGGCCGCCGGCGGCGGAACCGACGATGGTGCCAGCATTGACCACCGAGGCGCCGTCCCCCGTCAATCCGCGCGGACCCTGCACGATTCCGTAATTCGTCATCGACACGCCCGCCGACAGCGCAACTGCGGCGTTGGCGGCATTATTGCGGGCGGTGATCGTACCGCTATTCAGCAGATGGGATCCCGCTCCGGTCATTCTGACGGCATTGTCGGACGGGGTGGAAATGCTGCCGGTGTTGATCAGGGTCGAATTCGCACCCGTCATATCGATAGCGCGACTGAAGGCGGCGAGATGCGCGATCGCTCCCGAATTGACAATGTACGAGCCAGCGCCCGCGGAAACGCTCGTCAACCCGCCCTGTATGGTCCCGCTGTTCCGGAGATTGAGATTGGTTGCGTTGACTGCCGTGCCGACATTGTTCGTCACGCGATCCAGCAATCCGTAGTTGGTCACCGTCACGGTGGTGCCGCTCACAAGGCTGCCGGTCGAACGCCGGATCGTCCCGTAATTCGTTACATCGAGGGTCGGGGCGGTCACGCCCGCGTTGGACCCTGTTCCGGACAGTTCCCCGTAGTTGTAAAGCGTCAGGCGGTTGAGGCCGACCATCAGATTCTGCGCCGCCCCGTCGATCGTTCCGTAATTCGTTATCGTTCCGGTGTCGAAGCGGACGCTTATGGCGGCGCCGGCGTTTCCGGTGATCGTGCCGAAATTCATCAGCGTTCCGGAAGAGAGATCGATGCCGAAGCTCGTGCCGCTGACGCTCGCGCCGTCGAGCACGGTGGTCATGGTGTTTGTCTCGGTGCCGCTGCCGAAGCCGGTGGCTACTCCCGGTCCCTGCGCCACGGTCGTGCCGCTGCAAACCGAAACGACATCGTTACCGGCGGCGGGACTGCATACGGCGAATGCAGGCGACAGGCTCGCGCCGATCGCCATGCAGGTCACGGCACCCGCGCCGATGCGTAATGCTGCGTGCACCGCAGACATTGTATGAAACTGCATTCCGTACGCCCCCAGCGGCCATTGCCGGCCAAGGCCAGCCACCGCTGGGAACGACGCTAACAGCGCGGAAAAACCTCGAATAATTTAGACTGCTGATGGCCGGTATACAGCCGGTGAATATCGCGCGCGGCGAATTTTGCCGCTGTTTGCAGGCCTTTATCGCGCTCCGGCGCGCTGAAGGATATCCACAATGGCCGCATGCCCACGCCGCCTTGCATGAGCGAGCGCGGTGACGCCGTCGCGGTCGGGGATATTCACCATGGCGCCCGCCTGCACCAGCAACCGCACGATTTCGGTATGCGCCCGCCCGCCGTCGCCGAGGATCACGGCCTCCAGAAGCGCGGTCCAGCCGAGCCGGTTGACATGGTCCTTGTCGATCGGCGTGCCGAGCAGAATTCGCACGGTCTCGACATGACCGTAATGCGCGGCGGGGATCAGTGCGGTGCCGCCGTAACGGTTGGTGGTGCGGAAATCGGGTTTGCCGTGCTGCAGGATGAGCTGCAGAATCGCGTTTCGTCCCTGCGCGCCGGCATAGAGGAATGCGCTGTCCTCGATGGTGTCTTTGACGTTGACGTCGGCGCCGGCCAGGATCAGCGCGCGCGCGACCTCGACATCGTTGCGGTGCGTAGCGACCAGCACCAGCGGACGCCCCCGGTCGTCCTTGAGGTCGGCGCGGATACCGGACGCAAGCAGCTTTGCGGCACCGGCGGCGTCGCCGCGAACGACCGCCTGGATCAGCGATCGCTCGCCGTCGCGCATGCCGGCGTCGGCGCGCGGGGCCGCGCAAACAAAAAGAGCGGCGCACAGCGCCGCTCCCGTCAATTTCGCCGCGCCGCGCACGTTCACGCTGCCGCGGTCTCTTCCTCGACCTTCTTTTCCTGCACCGGGCCGGAATCCAGGCCCTTGGCGTTCACGTCGCGGTCGACGAATTCGATCACCGCGACCGGAGCCGAATCGCCGTAGCGATAGCCGGCCTTAAGCACCCGCGTATAACCGCCGTTGCGGTCCTTGTAGCGCGGGCCGAGCACGTCGAACAGCTTCTTGACCATCGGCAGGTCGCGCATCTGCGCCACCGCCTGGCGCCGCGCATGCAGGTCGCCGCGCTTGCCCAGCGTGACCAGCTTCTCCACCACCGGACGCAATTCCTTCGCCTTGGGCAGCGTCGTCACGATCTGCTCGTGCTTGATCAGCGCCGCCGCCATGTTGGCGAACATGGCCTTGCGGTGTTCCGGCTTGCGGTTGAGCTTCCGGTGAGCCTTGCCGTGACGCATGACGTTATTCCTTCGCTTCCCTCTTCATCATGCCCGGGCTCGTCCCGGGCATAAGGATTGCGCGTCTTAATAATGATCCTCGAACCGCTTGGCGAGGTCCTCGATATTCTCCGGCGGCCAGCCGGGCACTTCCATGCCCAGATGCAGGCCCATCTGCGCCAGCACTTCCTTGATCTCGTTCAGCGACTTGCGCCCGAAATTCGGCGTGCGCAGCATTTCCGCTTCGGTCTTCTGCACGAGATCGCCGATATAGACGATGTTGTCGTTCTTCAGACAGTTCGCCGAGCGCACGGAAAGCTCCAGCTCGTCCACCTTCTTGAGGAAAGCCGGATTGAAGGCGAGATCGGGGATCGCTTCCGCCGGTCCGACTTCCTTGCGCGGCTCCTCGAAATTGACGAACACGTTGAGCTGGTCCTGCAGAATACGCGCGGCATAGGCGAGCGCGTCCTCCGGCGACACCGCGCCGTTGGTCTCGATCGTGAGCGTGAGCTTGTCGTAGTCGAGAATCTGTCCCTCGCGGGTATTCTCGACCTTGTAGGAGACCTTCTTCACCGGCGAATAGAGGCTGTCGACCGGAATGAGGCCGATCGGCGCGTCCTCGGGCCGGTTGCGCTCGGAGGGCACATAGCCCTTGCCGGTATTGACGGTGAATTCCATGCGGATCTCGGCGCCCTCGTCGAGCGTGCACAGGACGAGATCGGGGTTGAGCACGACGATGTCGCCGACGGTGGAAATGTCGCCGGCGGTCACCTGGCCGGGCCCGCTTTTCTTCACCACCATGCGCTTGGGGCCTTCGCCCTGCATCTTGATGGCGATATCCTTGATGTTGAGCACGATGTCGGTCACGTCCTCGCGCACGCCGGCGATCGAGGAAAACTCGTGCAGCACGCCGTCGATATGCACCGACTGCACCGCCGCGCCCTGCAGCGAGGACAGCAGGATGCGGCGCAGCGCATTGCCGAGCGTGAGGCCGAAGCCGCGTTCGAGCGGCTCGGCGACGAGCGTCGCGTCCCGCCTCGGATCGGCGCCCGGCGTCACCTGCAGCTTGTTCGGCCGGATCAGTTCTTGCCAATTCTTCTGGATCGTCACGTTCTCACCCATCGCCTTGAGTGGCGCAGCCGCAGGCCGCGCATCCCACTCCGCCCCGTGGGAAAAATCGGCGGTGACGGACGGAGCCTGCTCCGACCGCCCGAACGTCGTTTCGTTCATACCCGTCGCCTTTTGCGCGGGCGGCAACCGTTATGCGGGATCGGCGTCACGTCTCGAATCGAGGTGATGGTGAAACCCGCCGATTGCAGCGAGCGCAGCGCGCTCTCGCGCCCCGAGCCGGGGCCGGCCACTTCCACTTCCAGCGTGCGCATGCCGTGTTCCTGCGCCTTCTTGGCGGCATCTTCGGCGGCGACCTGCGCGGCGTAGGGGGTCGACTTGCGCGAACCCTTGAAACCCATCGTGCCGGCGGACGACCAGGCAATGGTATTGCCCTGTGCGTCGGTAATGGTGATCATGGTATTGTTGAACGTCGCATTCACATGCGCGACGCCGGACGCGATGTTCTTTTTCTCGCGCCGCCGGACGCGTGTGGCTTCCTTGCCCATTCTCGTTCCCTTCGCAGCCCGCGCGGTCAGACGCCGGAGCCGGTTTCAGTCAAATCGCTTACTTCTTCTTGCCCGCGATGGCCTTGGCCGGACCCTTGCGCGTGCGCGCATTGGTGTGGGTGCGCTGGCCGCGCACCGGCCGGCCCTTGCGGTGACGCAGGCCCCGGTAGCAGCCGAGATCCATCAGCCGCTTGATGTTCATGGCGGTCTCACGCCGCAGGTCGCCTTCCACGACGAAATCGCGGTCGATCATCTCGCGGATCTGCAGCACCTCCTGGTCGGTGAGCTGCGAGACGCGCCGTTCGGTCGGGATGTGAACCTGATCGACGATCGATTTCGCATTCTTCGGACCGATGCCGTGAATGTATTGCAGCGCGACGACCACGCGCTTGTTGGTGGGAAGGTTGACGCCTGCGATACGGGCCACGATCTCTCTCCTGCGCCGGCGGTACGATCGGACCGCCGCATTTAGTCCTATAAAACCTGTGCGGAGGGGGCCGCATAGCGCTAAAACGACACCGTCCCCCCTGCCATTCGGGGCCCGGCACCGTCCAGAACGTTCTCCCACTGAATGCCGGGCTATGTACGAGTTCACCGCCGTCTCGTCAACCTCCGGGCACGGGCGGAACCGCGCTTTTGTACGGTCTTTGCTGACTTTCTTGCCGGCTTGCGGCCGGAGGCACGCTTTGCCGCCACAGCACTCTTGCGTGCCCGAACCTTGGCGGCCCGGGACTTGGTCCTGGATTTGGCAGCCCCGGATTTGGCGGTCCCGGATTTGGCAGTCCCGGCCCGTCCCTTGCCCCTTGCCGCACCGGCCTTTGCGGCGCCGGCGCCGGGCTTGCGACCGGGAACCCGCCCCGCCTTGCGCCCGCGCGCCGGCATACGCGCCTTGGCGGAACCCCGCGGCGCCTTGCGTGCGGTCGCCCGCCGGCTCGCAGGGCCGGCCAGCAGCCGGCCGATGGCGGCGGTCACCGCGTCGATCGGGGCCATGCCGTCGGTCGCCTTCAGTACGCCCTTCTTGCGATAATAGGCGACCAGCGGCGCCGTCTGGCCGTGATAGGCGGCAAGCCGCTTTTTCAGCGATTCGGGATTGTCGTCGGGGCGCACCGGCTCGCCGCGCGCGCGCATTTCGGCCACCCGCGTCTCGATGCGGCGGATCAGGATCGCGTCGTCGACCTCAAGCTCGATCACCGCGTCGAGCTTGATCCCGCGGCCGGCCAGCAGCCGGTCGAGCGCCTCGGCCTGCGGCACGGTGCGCGGAAATCCGTCGAGGATGAAGCCGCGCTGCGCGTCGGGCCGGGCGATGCGCTCGGCGATGATCGCAACCACGACCTCGTCCGGGACAAGCTCGCCGCGCGCCATGATGTCCTTGGCCTTCTGGCCGACCGGGGTACCGGCGGCGACGGCGGCGCGCAGCATGTCGCCGGTGGACAATTGCACGATGCCGTGGCGCGCAACGAGACGCTGCGCCTGCGTCCCCGTGCCCGCCCCGGGCGGTCCCAGCAGTACCAGTCTCATCGCATCGGCCCCCGCAATTTCGAACGCTTGATCAAGCCTTCATACTGATGCGCCAGCAGATGGCCCTGGACCTGCGCGACCGTATCCATGGTCACGCTCACCACGATCAGGAGCGAGGTGCCGCCGAAATAGAACGGCACCGCCGCATAGGAAATCAGGATTTCCGGGATCAGACAGACGATCGAGAGATAGATCGCGCCGACCACGGTGATGCGGGTGCGCACATAGTCGATGTACTCGGCCGTGCGCGCGCCCGGGCGGGGGCCGGGAATGAAGCCACCACGCGTCCAGAGATTGTCCGC
>CAYWCE010000043.1:0-24395 GCA_964456755.1 uncultured Hyphomicrobiales bacterium | reverse complement strand
CGACCGGGATCTGGTAATAGTCGGGATGGATTTCCGAGAAGGCGAGGAAGCCGTGCCGGTTGCCGCCATAGTCGACGAAGGCGGCCTGCAGCGAGGGCTCGACCCGGGTTACCTTGGCGAGATAGATGTTGCCACGGAGCTGTTTGCGGGATGCGCTTTCGAAATCGAATTCCTCGACGCGATTGCCGCGCACCACGACCACCCGGGTCTCTTCCGGGTGGGCCGCGTCGATGAGCATCTTGTTGGCCATTGACTGTTCTCTCGACGGCGGAAACGCGAACCGGCCTCTGCCTGCGCGCGAGCATGCGCGATCAAAGGCGAGTGCGATCCGCCGGACTGTGTGTTGAATGAGCGGGCCAGGAATGCAGCGGACGACGCAGCCTGCGGCAGGCTCACAGGCCGCGATTCCTCGCGGGCTTGCCGAAAGCGTGAAAGCGTGTCGCCCATGTCGTTTCGACCCGTAGCGGGACGGCCGCTGCGTCTGACGCGCGGCCGTGGTTCTTCTTCGTCGCTTACGGTTTCGATCTGCGGGGCGGCATCCACAGGATTGCGCCGCGCGAAATCAGCAACGGAGCCCGCCAAGGCGGGCCTCGATCCGGCCGTTCTCCGACCAAACCACTCAATTCCCCGGGCAACGGCCGGATCGGCCTTCCGCCGCCTGCGTCGTCGCAGGGGGTCGGTCAAAGCCGTCGGCGCCCGCCGCCTCTGCTCCCGGACCTCTTGCCGGAGCCTCTTCGCCGAGGCGGGCGTGCCGGATGCCCGAACGCGGTACAACCGGAACTGCATAAACCATAAGCATGCCCTTATTAGGGGCCCGGTCGCGGAATGGCAATGGCCAAATTGATTTCTGAACGGTTCTTCACCGCGGCACGCAAAACCGAAGGTATTGCCGGACCTTGGCGGCAGCGGCTGCGGCACCCGGACAGGGAGAAAATGCACCGGCTCTGATGCCAAGCGTTGCAGGACCGGTTAGAGTTACCGCAAACGCGCCCGTCGCAACGGCGCGTTTGAAGCAAGCGTTTCGTCAATAAGAGGGGCCTTACATGAGTGTCTTCGGAAAGATCATGGATGCGATCATCGGCGCGGCCAAGTCGGCCGGCAGCCTGATCACCGGCACCGCCAACGCGGCCGAGCCGATGTCTCAGGTCGACGTCGAGAAGGTCGTGTCCGACCTGGCGGCGCAGAAGAAGGAAAAGCTCGACTGGCGCAAGTCGATCGTCGACCTGATGAAGGTGCTCGATCTCGATTCCAGCCTGAAGGCGCGCCAGGAGCTGGCCAAGGAACTTGGCTATACCGGCGACATGAACGATTCGGCGAAGATGAACATCTGGCTGCACAAGCAGGTGATGAACAAGCTCGCCGCCAACGGCGGCAAGGTTCCCGCCGACCTGCGCGATTGACCGCTGTACCGTCAATGGCGGCGCGGGACCGTGCGTCCCGCGCCGTTTTTGCGACTGGCGCACGACGCTGGCGGGCATTGGGCTTGCGGGCGAAATGCGGTTAAGTTTCGGTTAACCCGGCGCGCCGTATTGGGATATGCAGCAGGGACGGGAGGGACTCGTCCGTGAGCGGCCGTTTTTCACGATTGCGATGGCGGGCGGCAATCGCCGCCGCAATGGCGCTGGGGACGGTGCCGGCACTGGCCGCGCCCGAGCCATTCCCGGTGGCAACCGACATCCGCATCGGCGGCGACGACACCCAGGTCCGCTTTGTCGTCGATCTGACCCGCAAGATCGAGCTGCGCGCCTTCACGCTGGCCGATCCCTATCGCGTCGTCATCGACATCCCGCAGGTGACGTTCGCGCTGCCGCCCCGCGCCGGCGAGAACGGGCGCGGTCTGGTGAAGGCCTATCGCTACGGACTGGTGATGCGCGGCGGCTCGCGCATCGTGCTCGACACGAAGACGCCGGTGCGCATCGACAAGTCGTTCGTGCTCGATGCGCGCGAGGGGCAGCCGGCGCGGCTGGTGATCGATCTGGCCGCGATCGACCGCGAGAGTTTCCTGCGCAACCTGGCGCAGGAGAACAGGTCGCCGCGTCCCGAAGCGGCGAAGCCGGAACGCGATCCCGCCGCGGCGTCCGATCCGCGTCCGATCGTGGTCATCGATCCGGGCCATGGCGGCATCGATACCGGCACCAAGGGCGCCGGCGGCGAGATCGAGGAAAAGACCATCGTACTGGAATTCGGGCTGCTGCTGCGCGACCGGCTGGAAAAATCCGGCAAATACCGTGTGGTGATGACGCGCACCGACGACGTTTTCATTGCGCTCGACGAGCGCGTGCGCTTCGCGCGGCAGCGTCAGGCGTCGCTCTTTATCTCCCTGCATGCCGACTGGCTGTCGCGGCGCGAGGGCGACGCGCAGGGCGCGACCGTCTATACCCTGTCGGAGACGGCGTCCGATGCGGAGGCCGCCCGGCTTGCCGAAGACGAGAACAGGGCCGACGTGATCGCCGGCATCGACCTGCGCAACGAGCCCAGCGAGGTTGCCGACATCCTGCTCGACCTGGCGCAACGGGAAACCAAGGGTTTCTCGCATCACTTCGCGCGCACCCTGGTGGGCGAGATGAAGAAGTCGATCCGCGTGCACCGGAACCCGCTGAAGTCGGCCGGATTTCGGGTATTGCGTGCACCCGACGTGCCCTCCGTGCTGATCGAGCTTGGCTATGTGTCGAACCGCGAGGATCTCAGGTCGCTCACCTCGGACGGCTGGCGGGTTCGGGCGGCGGAGACGATCGCCCAGGCCGTGGATGCGTTTTTCGCGCCGCGGCTGGCCGGCCCGCCGCCGCAGCGCTGAGCACGCGGGCGGGGAGCCTCAGTTTGACCATAAAAACGCGAGAGCAGGAACGGAACGGGGTGGTTGCAGCATGCGGGCTCCTGTAAGACTTGACGATCCGGCGAGGCTGCCGGATTCGGCGGACAGGGGTGCCGGCATGGCCGGCGTGCATCGCGGCGGACAACGGCGGTTGCCGCGGCTGCGAAAACCGGTCCCGGGAGACGGTTCCAGAAAGAGCGAATTCCCATGAGGCTTTTGCTGCGCTTTCTAGGCTTCCTGTTTGCGGTCGGCACCATCCTGTTCCTGGTCGGGGTGGCGGGCACGGCCGGGCTGATGTGGCAATATTCCAAGGATCTGCCCGACTATTCGCAGTTGCAGGATTACGAGCCGCCGGTGATGACGCGGGTGCATGCCGCCGACGGCGCGCTCCTGGCGGAATATGCGCGCGAGCGACGTCTCTATCTGCCGATCCAGGCGGTGCCGAAGATGGTGATCAACGCCTTCCTGTCGGCCGAGGACAAGAATTTCTACGAACATGGCGGTCTGGATTTCACCGGCATCGCCCGCGCCGGCATCCTCTATCTGCAGAATATCGGGACCAGCCGCCGCCCCCAGGGCGCCTCGACCATCACCCAGCAAGTGGCGAAAAACTTCCTGCTCACCAACGAGGTGTCGTTCCACCGCAAGATCAAGGAGGCGCTGCTGGCGCTGAAGATCGAGCGCGCCTATTCCAAGGACAAGATACTCGAACTCTATCTCAACGAGATCTATCTGGGATTTTCCGCATACGGCGTCGCGGCGGCCTCGCTCCTGTATTTCGACAAATCGGTGCACGAATTGACCGTCGCCGAGGCTGCCTATCTCGCCGCCCTGCCGAAGGCGCCCTCGGCCCTGCATCCGTTCCGTCAGCGCGACCGCGCGATCGAGCGGCGCAACTATGTCATCGATCGCATGCGCGACGATGGCCATATCGGCGTTGCGGAAGCGGACGCGGCGAAGAAGACGCCGCTCAACGTCACCGCGCGGCCGACCGGCGCGCATATCTTTGCCGCCGAATATTTCGCCGAGGAAGTCCGCCGCGAAATGTTCGAGCGCTATGGCGAGAAAAAGCTCTACGAGGGCGGGCTGTCGGTGCGCACAACGCTCGATCCGAAAATCCAGGTGATGGCGCGCAAGTCGTTCGTCGACGGCATCGTCAAGTTCGACGAGGCGCAGGGCTATCGCGGCGCAGTCACGAGTATCGACATTTCCGGCGACTGGGGCGTGAAGCTCGCCGAAGTGAAGGCGCTCAACGATATCGGCTGGAAGATGGCCGTGGTGCTGGAGACGTCCGATCAGTCCGCGCGTATCGGCTTTCAGCCTGCGCGCGAGCCGGGCGGGGCGGTGGTGCGCGAACGCCAGGTCGGCATCGTCCCGCTCGAAGGCGTGCGGTGGGCGAAGGCCACGGAAGGTCCGACACGCGGCCGCACGCCGACCAAGGTCGGCCAGGTGCTGGCGCCCGGCGACGTGATCTATGTCGATCCGCTTCCCGGCAAGGACGGCGACAATGTGCAGTACCGGCTGCGCCAGGTGCCGGAAATTTCCGGCGCCATGGTGGTCATGGACCCGTGGACCGGCCGCGTGTTGGCGCTGGTCGGCGGTTTTTCGTTCGACCACAGCCAGTTCAACCGCGCGACGCAGGCGCTGCGCCAGCCCGGCTCCTCGTTCAAGCCGTTCGTCTACGCAGCGGCGCTCGACAACGGCTATACGCCCTCGACCGTGGTGATGGATGCGCCGGTGGAGATCGATCAGGGCGCCGGTCTTGGCGTCTGGCGGCCGGAAAACTATGCGACCGGAAAATATTACGGGCCGCAGACGCTGCGCTTCGGCATCGAACAGTCGCGCAACGTGATGACCGTGCGGCTGGCCCAGGACGTGGGCATGCCGCTGATCGCCGAATACGCAAAGCGCTTCGGCGTCTATGACGATCTGCCGCCCTATCTGTCTTTTGCGCTGGGCGCCGGCGAAACCACCGTGCTGCGCATGGTCGCGGCCTATTCGATGTTCGACAACGGCGGCAAACGCATCAAGCCGACCCTGGTCGACCGCATTCAGGACCGCTACGGCCACACAATCTACAAGCACGACCAGCGCGAATGCCGCGGGTGCGAGGCGGGCAAATGGTCCAACCAGTCCGAGCCGATCCTGATCGACCGGCGCGAACAGGTGATCGATCCGATGACCGCCTATCAGATCACCTCGATGATGGAGGGCGTGGTCCAGCGCGGCACGGCCACGGTGCTGCGCGAGGTCGGCAAGCCGGTCGCAGGCAAGACCGGGACCACCAATGACGAAAAGGACGTCTGGTTCGTCGGCTTCTCGCCCGATCTCGCCGTCGGTGTCTATCTCGGCTATGACAAGCCGCGCCATATCGGCCGCGGCGCCACCGGCGGGCATATGGCCGCGCCGATCGTCAAGGAATTCCTGAAGACGGCGCTGGCCGAGAAGCCGGCCATTCCCTTCCGCGTGCCGGCCGGCATCAAGCTGATCCGCATCGACGCCAAGAGCGGGCTGCGCGCCGGTCCGGGCGCCGAGCGCGTCATCCTGGAGGCGTTCAAGCCGGGCACAGCGCCGCCCGACTCCAACTCGATCATCGGCTTCGGCGATCCGGACGGTCAGCCGGTGTCCGACGCCGGCCCGCGCGGGGGCTTCTTCAATCTGCCGACCATTCGTTCGGGGACAGGCGGGTTGTATTGAGGCGGCGCTGCGGCGCCAAACGGCCATTGCGCCTGCCGGACAATGCCGCTACATCCGGCGTCCCGCACCGGATATCCATTGCATCGAGTCGCTCATGCGCGCTGAAACCCAATCCGTCGTCGAAGAGATCAAGCGGTCGCTCGGACTGCTGAGGAGGCATCTTTGACGTCGACCGCGCCAATGCACGCCTCGCCGAACTCAACCGGATGGCGGAGGATCCGTCCTTCTGGAACGATGCCGCGCGCGCGCAGAAGCTGATGCAGGAGCGCACCGCGCTCGACGACCAGCTCCAGTCGATCGCACGCATTGCGCAGGAACTCGACGACCAGCTCACCATGATCGAGATGGGCGAGGCGGAAAAAGACCAGTCCGTCGTCGCCGACGCCGAAGAAGCGCTGAAAAAACTAAAGGCGGATGTCGGGCGGCGCGAACTGGAAGCGTTGCTGTCCGGCGAGGCCGACCCCAACGATACCTATCTGGAAGTGCATGCCGGCGCCGGCGGCACCGAGAGCCAGGACTGGGCCAACATGCTCATGCGCATGTATACGCGCTGGGCCGAGGAACACGGTTTCAAGGTCGATTGGCTGGAAGAGACCGAGGGGGAAGAGGCGGGGATCAAATCGGCGACGATCCAGGTGCGCGGCCGCAACGCCTATGGCTGGCTGAAGACGGAGAACGGCGTGCATCGGCTGGTGCGCATTTCGCCGTTCGATTCCAATGCGCGGCGGCACACGTCGTTTGCAAGCGTCAATGTCTATCCGGTGATCGACGACCGCATCCAGGTCGACATCAAGGAGGCGGACGTGCGCGTCGACACGCTGCGGGCGAGCGGC
The DNA here is from genome assembly GCA_964456755.1 of uncultured Hyphomicrobiales bacterium. GTDB lineage: Bacteria > Pseudomonadota > Alphaproteobacteria > Rhizobiales > Xanthobacteraceae > Pseudorhodoplanes. The sequence continues at coordinate 18,053 of CAYWCE010000043.1, read as the reverse complement.
GCCGGAGGTCAGCACGTCAACCGCACCGAATCCGCCGTCCGTCTGACCCACATTCCGACCAACACCGTTGTCTTCTGCCAGAACGACCGCTCGCAGCACCGCAACCGCGCGCAGGCATGGGATATGCTGCGCGCAAAGCTCTATGAAGCGGAGCTGAAAAGGCGGGAAGAGAAGGCGGCCGCGGACAACGCCGCCAAGACCGACATCGGCTGGGGGCATCAGATCCGCTCGTATGTGCTGCAGCCATACCAGATGGTGAAAGACCTGCGCACCGGCGTGTCGACCTCGAACACCGGAGGCGTGCTCGACGGCGATCTCGACCAGTTCATGGAAGCCGCGCTTGCGCAGAAGGCGTTCGGCGGCGGTCCGGAAAGCGTCGAAGACGTGGAATAGCACGGAGCGGCACTGTGCCGCTCCGTGCCGTGCGGGCCGTCAGCGATCGCGTTTCTGCAGCCAGCCTTTCATGAAGCCGATTTCGTCTTCCTGCGCCTTGACGATGGCTTCCGCGAGCTTGCGGATTTCCGGATCCTTGCCGAAGGCAAGCACCACTTTGGCCATCTCCACCGCGCCTTCGTGATGCGGGATCATCCCTTTCACGAAATCGGCGTCGGCGTCGCCGGAGAAGACGACGTCCATGGCGGCATGCATCTTCCTGTTGATGCCGTGATAGGCGAGGCTGGCAGGCCCCTGGTCGCCTTTGGGCAGGGCATCGCCATGTGCGCCCTGCGCCCCGTGTGCGCCCTGCGCCCCGTGTGCGCCCGGCATTCCGCCACCATGCCCGCTGCCGCCATGATGGCCCGGGCCGTGCGGCCCCTGCATGCCTCCGCTCGGCCCATGGTGCATCCCCTGGGCCATGCGTGGCGCGTGCATGGGGTGGCCGTCCGCAGGCCGCTGCATGGCCGGCCTGCCGGAAGCGTGGTTGTCGGCGTCAAGGCGGTCCATGCCGGCCAACGCCGTTCCGCCCGCCAGCGCGAGTGCGCCGGCCGCCGCGGCGATGATCCATCTGTTCATTGCAAGCTCCTTGAATCGTGCGGGCGTGCGTGCGCGCACCGGCCCGCATGCGTTATTGTCGATCGATGGGAAAAATGCGTGCCGCTCAGCCGCGTGGCGGCGGGTCCGGCAGGATGAGATCGACGGCGGCGGGAGCCCGCTCGCCTGCGAGATCGAAGCGCGTCTGCAAAAACGCTCGGGAAAATGCTCCCGGCGGCGCCGGCGTCACGGCGGAAATGAAGCCGAGCGGGCAATTGGGCATCGCGCCGGGTGGATAGTCCTGCGCGGGGGCGTCGAGCGGGCAATCTTCCTTGTCGGCATCGGCCGCGCGATGCCCGGCATGGCCGGGCGTCTGCGGCATCATGTGGGCTCGAAAGGATTGCGCGCCTTCGGGAGCGGCTGCGGCATATTGCATCGAGGCACCGTGCAGCAGCGCAGCCGCCAGAGCAAGGCAGGCCGCAAGCGCGGCGCAGCGCCGTGCGGCCAGGACGATGTCGGAAATCGCCATGCGATGCGGTTCCATGCGATGTCGATAGGTGCAGATTGTGGCGGCGTAAAGTTCCGTGCCCTGGCTGCGGCCGGTCGCCACGTCATGCAAGTCGGCTTCCGCAAAAGAGGCGGCGCATGTCGGTGCGCATCCTCAGATGCAAAGCGATTGTCAAGTCCTGGGGTCGAACGGGGGCGCTTGGCAAGCTGGCATGATTTCCCTATAGTTCTTCAAGCATGACGTTCCCACCGCGCCGGATTCTCATTGCCGCTCTGGTCATTGCGCTTTCCGTCGCGAACGCGACGTCGCCGCGACATGCGGGGGCGTCTTCGCCCACGGTGGGCGCGCCCGAGCAAGACGTGGCAGAGAGCGCGGTCGATCACGGACGCTACCACTCCCGACAGCATGTGGATGCACACCTCTCGAACCTTGAGCATTCGCATCGGCACGCGGACTTGCCGTCTCGCTCGCAAAATTGCGATGACGATAGCGACAGTTCCGGTTATCCGCTGCACAATTGCTGCATCGCCTCCTGCACGGCCATCGCGTGCATGACCATGACTGCCGAAAACGCGACGCATTCGATCAATTCCGGCTTCGACTTGCCGCCCGCGTCGGGATTTCCGCAGTCTGCCTTCGCCAGCATCGATCCTCCGCCTCGCTGACCGTCATCGGCGGAACACGTCTTTCTGTCGCGCCGGTATCCGCCGGCCGCTGAGGAAGTGTGGCTCCGGCAATTGCCGAGCGTAACGAGTCAGGCGCGCAGTTTACGTGCCTGCGCGGATCGCCTGTCATGAATGACATTCAGAAATTGCGCCGCGTTCCGCGGTGCAGGGATCGTTTGTATGAGATCGTCGCCATGAAAACACTTGCGCTTGTGATGATGCTTTTGCTCTCAGCGTGCAATACGCTTCCGCATCCCTTTGCGGGTGCGGACCCTTCCGATCCGACCGTCGCGGTGGTTACGGTCCGTCACAGGCCCGCGCTCGAGGGCTATGTCAGTCAAAGGCCGGTCGAGCCCGGTTCGTGGCGCGAACAGAACGAGCGGGTCGCTCCGAAACAGGAGCGCAGGCCATGAGGCGGTATTGTGGAAGTCCAGCGAACCGTCTGCGGCGGCGGAGTGCGATTCGGTCGGGACTCGTTCTGTCCGCGGCTCTGCTGCTTGCCGGCTGCAAGACGTTCTCCGCCGATGGCGGCATGCAGGTGGTCGCGCGGCATGCCGGCGCCGAACTCGACAAGGAACTGGTCGCGATCCGCACGCCGGATCAGGCGGACGCGGCGCGCGAACGCGTCCTGGCATTGCTGCGCAGACCGCTGACCGCCGACGCTGCGGTGCAGATCGCACTCTATAACAATCGCGGCCTCCAGGCCTCCTATAACGCGCTTGGAATCGCCGAAGCGGAGATGATCGCCGCGAGCCTGCCGGCAGCGCCCGCCGTCTCGCTCGAACGGATGTCCAATCCGCTCGAACTGGAAATCGAAAGACGGATCGTCGCCAATATCCTGTCGCTGCTCACCTTGCCGGCGCGCGCCTCGATCGCGGCCGACCGTTTCCATCAGGCGCAGCTGCGTGCGGCGGAAGACACGATTCGGGTCGCGGCCGAAGCCCGCCGCGCCTATTACCGCGCCATTGCCGCGCGCGAAATCGTGGCATTCCTCGAGCAATCGGCATCGGCCGCGCAGACGGCGAGCCGGTTGGCGCGAAGGCTCGGCGAGACCGGCGCGATGAACAAGCTCGATCAGGCGCGCGAACAGTCGTTCTATGCCGAAATCGCAGGCGATCTCGGCCGTGCGCGCATGCGCTCCGACGGCGAACGGGAGACGCTGGTGCGCGCTTTGGGGTTATGGGGCGACGATCTCGCATTTCGGCTGCCTTCGACGCTGCCGTCCTTGCCGGGCCAGCCCAGATCGCTGCCCGACGTGGAAGCGCTTGCGGTCGAGCGGCGGATCGACTTGCAGATAGCGCGGATGGAACTCGACGCGCTCGCCAAAGCCCACGGGCTGACGCAGGCAAGCCGTTTCATCGATCTCCTCGAAGTGGCAGGGATACGCAAGACGGTCAGGGAAAAGGCATCCGGCGAAAAGGAGCGTACGCGCGGGGCGGAAATCGAACTGCGAATTCCGATTTTCGACTTCGGCGAAACGCGCGTCCGTCTGGCCGAGCAGACCTACTTGCAGGCGGTGAACAGGCTCGCGGAGAAGGCCGTCAATGCGCGATCGCATGCGCGCGACGCCTATCGCGGCTACCGATCGAGCTACGATGTCGCGCGGCATTATCGCGGTGAAGTTCTGCCGCTACGTGCGATCATCTCCGAGGAGACGCTGCTCCGCTACAACGCCATGCAGGTCGATGTATTCGCACTGCTTGCCGAATCGCGGCAGCGCATGGCCGTGAATCTCCAGGCGATCGATGCGCAGCGCAATTTCTGGCTTGCTTCGGTGGATCTCGGCGTTGCGATTGTCGGCGGCGGCCCGACCGCGGGATCGGCGGGTGAAAGTATGACAGTTGCGACCGCAAATCCCGGCGCGGAAGCCGGACATTGAAAGGAACGATGCCATGATTTCTCGCAGGGGATTTCTCGGATCGGCCGCTGTGCTTGCGGGGGCAAGCGCAATCAGCGGCCGCGCGCAGGCGGCCGCCATTCCGGAAGCGCCGGTGATGCAATCGAGCGCGATGCAGCCGCCGCTGCGGCCGTCGAGCGGTCCGGACTATCAGCCGGTCGCAACGCTCAACGGCTGGACGCTGCCCTGGCGTATGAACGGCGAGTGGAAGGAATTTCATCTCGTCGCCGAACCGGTGGTGCGCGAATTCGCGCCCGGGATGATAGGGAATCTGTGGGGCTATAACGGCCAGTCGCCCGGGCCGACGATCGAGGCGGTCGAGGGCGACAAGGTTCGCATCTTCGTGACCAACCGGCTTCCCGAACACACGACGATCCACTGGCACGGCATGTTGCTGCCGAACGGGATGGATGGCGTCGGCGGCCTGACCCAGCCGCACATCAAGCCGGGCAAGACTTTCGCCTACGAGTTCGTGCTGAAGAAGAGCGGCACCTTCATGTACCACCCGCATGCGGACGAGATGGTGCAAATGGCGATGGGGATGATGGGATTCTTCGTCATCCATCCGCGCGATCCGAAATTCATGCCGGTGGATCGCGATTTCGTATTCCTGCTCAGTTCATATCTGATCGAGCCGGGTAGCTATGTCCCGAAAGTCAACGAGATGACCGATTTCAACATGTGGACCTTCAACACCCGCGTTTTTCCCGGCATCGACCCGCTGGTCGTGCGGCAGGGCGACCGGGTGCGCGTGCGCGTCGGCAATCTCACCATGACCAATCACCCGATCCACATGCACGGATACCATTTCGAGGTTACCTGTACGGACGGCGGATGGGTGCGACCGGAGGCGCGCTGGCCGGAAGTATCGATCGACATCCCGGTCGGTGCCATGCGCGCCTATGAATTCGTCGCCGACGAGCCGGGCGACTGGGCGCTGCATTGTCACAAGTCGCATCACACCATGAATGCAATGGGCCATGACGTTCGCAATTTCATCGGCGTGCAGAAGCGCGATCTGGTGCGCACGATCCGCCGGGTCGCCTCGCCCGAATATATGGCGATGGGATCGGCCGGCATGGCGGAGATGGGTGAAATGGAAATGCCGATGCCGGACAATACGCTGCCGATGATGACCGGCTTTGCGCAATTCGGACCGGTCGAGATGGGCGGCATGTTTACAGTCGTTAAGGTACGCGACGGCCTGGCGCGCGACGACTACAAGGATCCCGGCTGGTACAGGCATCCGCCGGGTACGGTCGCCTACGAAGTGCAATCCGAAAGCGCGGCGCCGCCGCGTCGGCAGGGCAGCCAAAACGGGATTCGAGAATCCGACACCGCGATGAATGTCATCAAACCCGGGGCGCGAAGCTCCGGACACAACCGTCATTGAATGGAGAAGCATTGCATGATTCGAAGGATCGTTTTCACCGCGCTTGCCGGCACGCTTGCCTGGGTCGCGTCGAACGCGGTTGCCCCGCTCATGGCGGCCGGCGCGCCCGGCCATTCGCATGAGATCTTTTCCGCGGGCGAGCCGGGAAACCCGAAGAAACCTTCGCGAGTTATCAGGATCAGGATGATCGAGAAAGACGGCCAGATGCTTTATGAGCCGAGCCGTATCGAAGTGAAGCGCGGCGAGCAGATCAAGTTCGTGCTGCGCAACGAAGGCGAGATCGATCATGAATTCGTGCTGGCGACGAAGCCGGAGAACGACAAGCATGCCGAGGAGATGATGAAGAACCCGGAAATGGAGCACGACGATCCGAATGCCAAGCGTGTCGTCCCCAGGAAAGCCAGAGAACTCCTTTGGCGATTCACAAAGCCGGGTGAGTTCGAGTTCGCATGTCTCATTCCCGGTCACCGCGAAGCGGGGATGTTGGGCACGATCGTCGTGAAGAAATAATCTCTTATCAGGAGCGCAACGATGTACAGGAAAATCTTTCGATTGGCTGTCGCTGCCGCCTTGCTGACGGTTTCCGGTTATGCTGCGCAGTCGCAGGCATTGACCGACGGTCAGGTCACCAAGATCGACGCCTCGGCCGGGAAAATTACGATCAAGCACGGTCCGATGAAGAAGTTCGATATGGACGACGGCATGACGATGGTATTTCGCGCGCAGGATCCCGCCATGCTGAAAGCGGTAAAGGCCGGCGACAAGATCAAGTTCGACGCCGAAAAGATCAACGGCCAGTTCACAGTGACGAAGATGGAGAAAGCGAAATAGACCCGCGCGCATCGCGCCTGCGGCGGTCTCAGGACGCCCCCAGCCGGATGCCCGCGCGCAAGAATTTCTGCGGATCGACCGGCTCGCCGCCGACCCGTGTCTCGTAATGCAGATGCGGGCCGGTGGAGCGGCCGGTGGAGCCGATCTTGCCGATGATCTGGCCGATACGGACGGTCTGACCGACGGTCACGTCGATGGCGGAGAGATGGCCGTAGCGCGTGGTCAGGCCGCGGCCGTGATTGATCTCCACCATTTTTCCGTAACCGCCATTCACGCCGGCGACGGTGACCTGGCCGTTGGCGGTGGCGCGCACCGGGTCGCCGGTGTCGCCGCGCATGTCGATCCCGGTATGAATTGCCGGCCCCTTGACGAACGGATCCATGCGCATGCCGAACGGCGAACTCATGTCGATTTCGCCGAAGACCGGCTTGCGCACGGGAACGGTCGCGAGCGTGCGGTTAAGCAGGTCGACATGCTGGCGCGCGAGATTGATGCGGTGCAATTGCCGTTCGAATGCGCCGATATCGCCGCGCAGCGCGCCGGCGGGGACAAACGGTCCGCCGGTCGCCGGCTGCGATGAGCCCTTTGCATCGGCCGGCAGCGAGGCGGGCGCCTTGCCCGGATCGATGCCGAGATCGTTGAGGACGCCGCGCATGCGGCGTGCCCGGGCGTCGAAGTTCTCCTCCAGCATATTGAGCGCCGTCGTCTGCTGCGCTTCGAGCCGTTCGAGCGCGTCCTGCATGCGCTGCAACGCGCCGCCGACCCCGCCGCGCAAACTTCTGGCGTTGCGGGATGCGAGCGATACGGGAAGGTCGCGCGACTGCAGGCGCGCGTCGCGGTCTGGCGGCGCGCTGAAGATGATGGTGTCGCTGATCGGCGAGGGCTTTAGCGGGCCGCCGCGCGGCGCGTCGGGGTTGCGCTGTGCCGGCTTGATCGACCCGGTGGTGACCGGGTCGCCGATGGCGGACAGCGTGGCGGTGCGCGATTCCAGCAGCGTCTGCTTTCGCACCAGCCGGTCGAGCTTTTGTTCGAACTGCTCCTGATCGAGCAATTGGCGGCTGGTGATACGGTCGACCTGCGCGCGCAGTTCGGCGATACGGTCCTCGTAGGCAAACTGCATCTCCGCCTGGCGGGCGATCATTCGCTTGATGACGTCGTCGTGGAACGCGAAATAGGTGCCGGTAACCACCGACCAGCCGGCCATGACCACGAGCGTTCCGACGACGATCCAGAACGCGACCGGACCGAGGCGGACCTGCCTGCCGGCATGGGTGATGGTGTAGTCGCCGGTATGGGCGCGACGCTGCTGGGCATGGATGGCCGGCTCGGGAGCCGGTGCGCGTGCGCTGCGCGCATGCTCATGCCCCCACGCGCCGACAAAGCGGCCGGAATCGCGGCGATGTTCGTAAGACCCGTAACGGCTGGACATCAACGCTCCCCGCCGGTTCCCATCCTGACGGGCCGACGCCGATCCTCCGATTTGACGGGGGCATGGTTAATATTTTGCAAAGACGGGCCGCCCGCGGCGCCGCGTCCGCTCAGTCCGACCGGGCGGCTTCGAGCACGTCCTCCGCATGCCCGGGGACGCGGACATGGGTCCACAACCTTGCGATGCGTCCGTCGCGTCCGATCAGCAGGGTGGCACGGGCGATCCCCATGAATTTGCGGCCATACATCGACTTCTCGACCCAGACGCCATAGGCTTTCAGCATCTCGTGAGTCTCGTCGGAGGCGAGCGGGATTCTCAGCCCGTGCTTTGCCTTGAACGCCTGCTGCCTGGAGGGGGGATCGGCCGAGACCCCGAGAATGTCGGTATCGGCCTCGGCGAATTTCCGCGCCAGCGCAGTAAAATCCATGGCCTCCCGGGTGCAGCCCGGCGTATCGGCTTTCGGATAAAAGTAGAGGACGAGCTTGCGGCCCCGGAAGTCAGCCAGGGACACTTCGCCGCCGCCCGGTTGCGGCAGGCGGAAGGGCGGCGCCCTGTCGCCTTGGGAGAGGATCATATGCCTTCCTTTCGTCGCTTTCGCGGGGTCAATCTTTGCTTCTCTAGGGTAGGGGCGAGCCCCGGCGGAGGGGACACTTCGCGGCCGGTGCGCGCGCCGGATCGGGCCGGGTCTGCGCTCATTCCCATTGCAGCAGCTGGCGAGCCGGACAAGGGGACGTCCGACCGGGCATGAACGACAGGCATTCGGCGCGCTTTTCCGTCCTGCGCGATCTGGAAGAAACCTTCCGGAAGCAAAACGACGACGCGTCCGCGACGCCGCCGCGCCGTCGTGTCAGGCGCTTCAGCCTGCGCGGCCTCGGACGCCGGCGCCTGGTGCGCCGGGCGCTGCAGGTCGCCGTCTGCGCCCTTGCAGTCGTGGCCGTCGTGGTGATCGGCCTGTGGGCGCGCCTGTCGGCAGGCCCGGTGTCGGTCGACATCGCAACCCCGATTTTCGCCTCGGCAATCGAACACACCATCGGTAACCGCCTGCGTGTGGAAATCGGCGGCAGCCAGCTCGAGCGCGATGCGCAGGGGCGCATGGCGCTGCGCATTCGCGACATGGTGGTGCGCGATCCGGACGGCGCGGTCATTGCCGGTGCGCCCAAGGCGGAAGTCGCCGTATCCGGCACCAGCCTCCTGTTCGGCAGCCTGCGCGCCAAGCGCGTGAGCCTGGTCGGCGCCGAGCTTTCGGTGCGCATCGAGGAAGACGGGCAGGTGACGATCTCGACCGGCGCCGAGCGCCGTCCGATCGCGGTAACGCCGGCGATCGTCAAGTCGGCGACGGAACTTGCGCCTGCGCCGTCGCAATCGCGGGGCGGCCAGGTGCCTTTGCCGGCACGCACCGGCGGCGACAATTTCGCGGCGCTGATGGGCTGGATCGACCGCGCGCTTTCCGATTCCGATCAGGAACTGCTCGGCGAAGTCGGCCTCAAGGACGGCAGCCTGACCGTCGACGACCGGCGCACCGGCAAGACCTGGACGTTCGAGCACATCAATTTCAGCATGAACCGTTCGGGCGGCGGCGAACTGGTGTTCAAACTCGGCGCCGAGGATCCCACCCGTCCCTGGGTGCTGTCGGCGGCGATCCGGCCGGGCGGCTATCAGCGCCGTCTTGTCCAGGTCGAGGCACGCAAGATTTCGACCAAGGACATACTGCTGGCGATGCGGCTCGACGAGGGCCGGTTTCAGGCGGACGTTCCGATTTCCGGCGTAATCCGTGCGGAGATCGGCAACGACTTCAAGCCGCAGATCGTCGAAGGCCGCATTTTCGTCGAGAGCGGAACGATCGGCGATCCGAAGGATGCGGACGCATCGTTCATGCTCGACCGCGCGGAAATCAACCTCGACTGGGACGCGGCGCGGCGCACGCTTATCGCGCCGTTCCAGATCGCCGCCGGTACCAACCGCATCACCCTGCTCAGCCAGTTCGAGGCTCCCGTCTCACCCGGCGATCCCTGGCGCATGGCGATGAGCGGAGGCAGCATCGTACTCGGCGGCGCCACGCGCGAGGAGCCCCCGCTGGTTCTCAACCGTGTGATCATGCGCGGAACACTGGATGTGGCGCGCCGCCGCATCGATCTGATCAACGGAGAAATCGCCGGACGCGGGGTCAATCTCGCAATGTCCGGCCAGCTCGATTTCGCCTCCGGCGAGCCGCGCCTGTCGGGCGGCATGGCCGGCACGCCGATGGATGGCAGCCTGGCCAAGCGTATCTGGCCCGTTTTCGTCGCCTCGAAGGTGCGAAGCTGGGTGCTGGCAAACATGCATTCCGGGCAGGTTACGCGCGTGGAGATCGCCGCCAATGCGCCCGTCGATACGCTGCGCGAGGACGGACCGCCCATTCCCGACGACGGCCTGTCGGTGGAGATCGACGTGACCAATGCGGTGGTGCAGCCGGTCGACGGGCTGCCTGCGATCCGCGACGCCGATCTCACGACGCGCATCAAGGGACGCAACGTGCTCGTCAATGTCGCACGCGGTACGGTAGAGCTGGAATCCGGACGCAAGCTGACGCTGAGCAACGGCGCATTCGAAATTCCCGACACGCATCCCAAGGCGCCGCCCGCGCGCGCGCGGTTCAAGATCGAGGGACCGGTCGCCGCTGCCGCCGAACTGGTCGCGCTGGACCGGCTGCGCGACGCATCGGCTGCGCCGCTCGATCCCGCCACGAGCCGCGGCAACATCGTCGGCCATGTCACGGTCGGGCTGCCGATCGCGCGCGACCCGCCCAAGAGCGCGCTGAATTACACCATCGCGCTCGACATCACCAACTTCGTCGCCGAACGCATGATGATGGGGCAGAGGGTGGAGGCGCAGTCGCTCAAGGTCGCCGCCAACCCCCAAGGCTATACCATCAGGGGCGACGTGCGGCTCAACGGCGTTCCGGCGGCGATTGAATATCGCAAGCCGCGCGAAGAGCGCGAGACCGAAGTCCGCGTGCAGATGAATCTCGACGATGCGGCGCGGGCACGCTTTGGCTTCGACGTCGGGCCGGCGTTGAGCGGCCCGGTGCCGGTGAAACTCGCCGGCCGCATCGCCGGCGATCGCGAATCGCAGTTCACGGTGGAAGCCGACCTCACCCCGGCACGCATCGACAATCTCATGCCCGGCTGGGTCAAGCCGCCGGGCAAGCCGAACCGGGCCAGTTTCACGCTGGTGACAAAGGACAAGGTCACGCGCTTCGAAGACCTGGTCATCGACGGTTCCGGCGCAACGGTGAAGGGGCACGCCGAGGTCGATGCGGGCGGCGACCTGCTGTCCGCCAATTTTCCGGTCTTTGCGCTGTCGGAGGGCGACAAGACCTCGCTGAAAGCGGAGCGTGCGAATGACGGGACGCTGCGCGTGTCCATGCGCGGCGAAGTCTATGACGGACGCGGCTTCATCAAATCCATGTTCGGCGGAAATTCCGCCGAGAGCAAAGCGAAGGACAAGTTCCGCGACCTGGACGTCGACATCCGCGTCGGCGCGGTCGCAGGACACAATGGCGAAGCGTTGCGCGGCGTCGACTTCCGCATGTCGCGACGGGCCGGGCAGATACGCACCTTTACCTTCAATTCCAAAATCGGGCGCGATACCAATCTGGCCGGCGATCTGCGCGGGGCCGCGCGCGGCCGGCAGGTGATCTATTTCGAGACCGACGATGCCGGCGCGCTGTTTCGTTTCACCGACAATTATGCGCGGATGAATGGCGGGCAGATGTGGGTTGCTATCGATCCGCCGACGCCCGACCAGGCGCCGCAGGAAGGCCTCATCAACATCAGAAACTTCAACATCAAGGGTGAGCCCAGTCTCGATCGTGTGGTTGGCGCGGCGGCGAACAACAAGGGAGTCGATTTCACGCGCATGCGGGTCGAGTTCACGCGCACGCCGGGGCGGCTGGCAATCCGCGAAGGGCTGGTGCGCGGACCCGCGATCGGCGCGACCATGGACGGCCTGATCGATTTCGCCCGTAACGACGTGCGGCTGCGCGGCACCTTCGTGCCGCTCTACGGCCTCAACAACGCCTTCGGGCAAATCCCGATCGTCGGGCTGTTTCTCGGCGGCAGCAACGAAGGCCTGCTCGGCATCACCTACGAGGTGGTCGGCGCGCCGAACGCGCCGGTGCTGCGCGTCAATCCGATTTCGGCGATCGCGCCGGGCCTGCTGCGCAAGTTTTTCGAGTTTCCCAACGTGCCGAACGCCACCGCGGACCCCAACGCGACGACAAGCACGATACCCTCTGTGCGCTGACGCACCGACCGGCGACCGCCGCCTGCCGCGCGTCAGACCGGCTTCAGCAGCACATGCCGCTTGCGTCCGAGCGAGAGCTTGATGACTCCTTGCGGCGTGAGGTCGCGCGGGGTCAGCGTCATCTTTTCGTCGGTCACGGTTTCGTCGTTCACCTTCAGCCCGCCGCCCTTGATCTGGCGCCGCGCCTCGCTGGTCGAAGCGACCAGCCCGGCCGCGACATTGGCGTTGAGAATGCCGATGCCCCTGTCCAGTTCGGCGCGGGAAATTTCCACGCTCGGCAGCGTCTCCGCCACCGCGCCTTCCTCGAAGGTGCGGCGCGCGGTGGCGGCCGCCCGGTCCGCCTCTTCGCGTCCGTGCACCAGCGCCGTGGCTTCCGTCGCCAGCACCTTCTTGGCCTCGTTCACCTCCTGGCCTTCGAGGGCGGCGAGACGGGCGATCTCCGCCATCGGCAGGACGGTGAACAGCTTGAGGAAACGCGCGACGTCCGCGTCCTCGGTGTTGCGCCAGTATTGCCAGTATTCGTAGGCGCTCATCAGGTCGGCATTGAGCCAGACGGCGCCGGCGGCAGTCTTGCCCATCTTGGCGCCGGACGAGGTGGTCAGCAGCGGACAGGTGAGCGCGTAGAGCTGATGGGTGCCCATGCGCCGGCCGAGTTCGATGCCGTTGACGATGTTGCCCCACTGGTCGGAGCCGCCCATCTGCAGGTTGCATCCGTAGCGCCGCGCCAGCTCCACGAAATCGTATGACTGCAGGATCATGTAGTTGAATTCGGTGAAGGAGAGCTCCTGCTCGCGTTCGAGCCGCAACTTGACCGAGTCCATCGTCAGCATGCGGTTGATGGAGAAATGCCGGCCGACTTCGCGCAGCATCTCGATATAATTGAGGGTCGTCAGCCACTCGGCATTGTCGGCCATGATGGCGTCGCTCTTGCCGGAGCCGAACCGGAGAAACTTTGAAAAGGTGGTCTTGATCGATGCCTTGTTCGCGTCGATCTGCTCGTAGGTCAGCAGCTTGCGCGTCTCGTCCCGTTCCGACCGGTCGCCGACGCGCGTCGTGCCGCCGCCCATCAGCGCGATCGGTTTGTTGCCGGTCTGTTGCAGCCAGTGCAGCATCATGATCGACAGCAGATGTCCGACATGCAGCGAAGGTGCGGTGCAGTCATAGCCGATATAGGCCACGATTTCGTTGCGGCCGGCCAGTCCGTCGAGCCCTTCGGCGTCGGATATCTGATGGATGAAGCCGCGCTCCGACAGGACGCGCAGGAAATCGGACTTGTAGGCGCTCATTGCGTGGCTCGCTCCGCGGGCTGCCGCGGCGTCCGGGAAAAGTGGTGGATGCCAGCACACTTCCGGTCCGGAGGGTGCTAGAGATCGGGCGTGATGTAACAGGTCCGGCGCGGGATTGAAACTCTCGCCCGGACAGGTCGGGGGCGGCGTGCGCGCGATCGGATTGATGAGCGGAACCTCGCTCGACGGGGTCGACGTGGCGCTGCTGGACACCGACGGGGAGGGCATCGATGCCATCGGTCCCGCGCATTGCCGCGCCTATGCTCCGGAAGAGCGCGCCGTCCTGCGCCGGGCGCTGGCCGAAGCAGCCGCACTGACAGACCGCAATGCGCGCACGCCGCTCCTGCGGGAGGCCGAAGCGCTGGTCACCGCCGTGCATGCGGAAGCGGTGGAGACGTTTCTGCAGCGGCATGGCATTCCCCGCGCGGATATCGGCGCGGTCGGCTTTCACGGGCAGACGGTGCTGCACCGGCCGGAACGGGCATTGACCGTACAGATCGGCGATGGCGCCGCGCTGGCGCGCCGGCTCGGCCTGCCGGTAGTATACGATTTCCGCGCTGCCGACGTCGCCGCGGGCGGGCAGGGTGCGCCGCTCGTTCCCGTCTACCATCGTGCGCTGGTGCAGCGGCTGGACCGCGCGCGTCCGGTTGCGGTGCTGAATGTCGGCGGTGTTGCCAATGTGACCGTGGTCGACGGCTGGCCCGATCCGTTTGCCTGCGATACCGGGCCGGGCAACGCGCTGATCGACGATTTCATGCGCGAGCGCACCGGGCAGGCGCGCGACGCGGCCGGCGTCAACGCCGCGCAGGGCCGGGTGGACGAGGCGGCGGTGCAGCGCGTGCTGACGCATCCCTTCTTTGCGCGCAGGCCGCCGAAATCGCTCGACCGCAACGATTTCCGGGAGTGGGTCTCGGCGCAGGCCGGTCTTGCCGCAATGTCGGTGGAAGACGGCGCAGCGACGCTGACCGCGATCACCGCCGCCACCGTCGCAGCGATTGTCGCCCATCTTCCCGTTGCGCCGCGGAGCTGGATCGTGGTCGGCGGCGGATCGCACAATGTCACGCTCATGCGCATGCTGGCGCAGCGGCTTGCGCCCGCGCGTGTGGAAACGGGCGACGATGCGGGCTGGGACGCCGACGCCGTCGAAGCGCAGGCCTTCGCCTATCTCGCAGTGCGCGCGCTGGCCGGCCTGCCGCTGACTTTTCCGACGACCACCGGCGTGAAAGCGCCGGTCCCGGGCGGCGTGCTGGCGAAGCCGTGATCCGCAACGCCCGGGACGAATTCAGTTCGCGCGATCGCGCACCACGCGCTCCATGCCCTTGACGATGCGCGCGAGCTTGTCGTTGTCGATCTTGTCGGGCGTATCGGTCGGACGGTGATAGTGCGGATAGCGAAAGGGCGCGGTGTCTGTGACCATCACGCCCTGGAATCCATGCTGCGCGAACGCCCAATGGTCCGACCAGGCGATCCCGGGAATGAAGCCGGGCGCGACGCCGCCGATGGTCGGAAACGGCGTGTGCGCACGAAACGATCGCATCGTCTCCTGCAGCAATTGCCGCGAGCCGAGCATGCCGACGAACGCGACGAAATCGCCCTTGTCGGCGAATACCGCGCCGAACGGAGCCGGATATTTCTGCGTGCCGGGCGCGTCGGAAAAATACCCGAGCGTCTCCAGCGAATACATGGTGGTGACGCGCTCGCCGCGCTCGGCCAGCATGCGCGCATAGTTCAGGCTGCCCATCTCCGCCGTGCCGAAATACGGCAATTCCTCGTTGACGAACAGGACAAGGCGGATGCGTTTGCCGCTCCGGCCCTTCAGATCGGCGAGGAGGCGCGCCAGTTCGATCACGCCCGCGGTGCCGGTGGCGTTGTCGTTGGCGCCGGGCGTTCCGCGCGCGCTGTCGTAATGCGCGCCGACCACGATCGTCTCCGGATCGGCCGCCGCCGCCTCGATCACGACTTCGATGTTGCGCACGTCCTTGCCGCGCGAGCGGAAGACCTGCCGGTTGACCGGATAGCCGTAGGATGCGAGCGCGTTCTCGATATAGACCGCGACCTTTTCCAGTTCGTCGTAATGATCGACATTGTGTTCGCGCGCGGCGATCGTCGCGATATGCGCGCGCAGGCGCGCCGACAGGTCGCGTTCTGCGGCTGTCAGCGGCGGCAGTGCGCCGGCATGCGGCTTGCCGGGCACGACCAGCATGTAGACATAGGCCGCCGCGCCTGCGCCGAGCAGGAGCAGCAGGGCCAGGGCGGTCGCGAGCAAGAGTTTCCTCGCCATCGCCCGACCGTTCAGGCCGCGCTGGTCTTACGATCGATTTTCAGACGCTTGTCGAGATAGGCGCCGACCGACTGCATCAGCGCCTCGATCTTGCCGTCGAAGAAATGGTTGGCGCCGGGAATGACCGTCTGCTCGATCACGATTCCCTTTTGCGTCTTCAGCTTGTCGACAAGACCGGTGACGTCCTTGTGCGGAACGACCGCGTCCTTGTCGCCGTGGATGATAAGGCCGGAGGACGGGCAGGGTGCCAGAAAGGAAAAGTCGTAGAGGTTGGCCGGCGGGGCGACCGAGATGAAGCCCTCGATTTCCGGCCGCCGCATCAGAAGCTGCATGCCGATCCAGGCGCCAAAGGAAAATCCGGCGATCCAGCAGGAGCGCGCTTCCGGGTTAATCGACTGCGCCCAGTCGAGCGCGGAGGCCGCGTCCGATAATTCGCCGGTGCCGTGGTCGAAAGCTCCCTGGCTGCGACCCACGCCGCGAAAATTGAAGCGCACGACGGAAAAGTTCCGGTGCACGAAGGCATAGTAGAGCTGGTAGACGATCTGATGATTCATCGTCCCGCCGAATTGCGGGTGCGGATGCAGCACGATGGCGAGCGGCGCGTTCTTCTGTGCGGCAGGATGATAGCGGCCTTCGATCCGACCTGCCGGACCGGTGAAGATGACCTCGGGCATTCTGGTCGTGACCTCGGAAGACGTTCGGCCGGCCGGTGCGGCAGGGCGTGACACAAAGTGCGCTTGACGGAAACGGCGGGCGCACGTAACTATTTAGAACCATTCTAAATTTGGATGACGCCCGGTCGGCCGCGACCGCCGCGAAACGGGGCCCGTCCAGGCGAGACAAAGGCTTTCTAACACAATGACGGGGGCCAAAAGCAAGCATTACGCATGCTAGGGTCTCGTTCCCGACCGGACTGCAGGTAACATAATAATGGGCAATGCTCGGGCCTATCTCGACTGGAACGCCAGCGCACCGCTGCGACTGCAGGCGCGCGTGGCTGCCGATGCCGCCCAGGACGTTACCGGCAATCCGTCCTCGGTCCATGCGGAGGGCCGGGCGGTCCGCCGGGTGGTCGAGCAGGCGCGGATCGCGGTTGCGCGGCTGGTGAATGCCAGCGCATCCGGGGTGATTTTCACCTCCGGTGCAACGGAGGCCAATGGCCTGGCCCTGACTCCGGCCCTTTTCCCGGCCCCTGTCGCCGGCGGCGTGCGAACGCCCTGCGACCGTCTGCTGGCGTCGGGAATCGAACATCCGTCGGTCCTGCAGGGCGCGCGTTTTCCCGCCGGGGCCGTTGAGATCGTTCCGGTCCTGCGGTCCGGCACGATCGATCTCACGGCCTTGGGGCGGCTGCTGGCGCGCGGAGGACGGCCGCTCGTTTCGGTGATGCTCGCCAACAACGAGACCGGTGTCATTCAACCGATTTCTGAAGTTGCTCGGATGGTGCATGAGGCCGCTGGCCTGCTGCATGTCGATGCCGTGCAGGGGCCGGGGCGCATTGCAGTCGATTTCGCCGCTCTGGGCGCGGACCTGCTGACCCTGTCCGGGCACAAGATGGGCGGGCCAAAGGGCGTGGGCGCGCTGATCCGCCGCGAAGACCTGCATATTGCCGAGCCGTTGATTAGGGGCGGCGGGCAGGAGCGCGGCCTGCGCGGGGGAGCCGAGAATGTGCCCGGTATTGCCGGATTCGGGGCCGCCGCCGAAGCGGTGCAGGAGGGCTTCGCGCAGGAGGTTGCGCACATGCGCGCACTGCAGGCGCGCCTGGAGGCAGGCATTCTGGCAGCGGCTCCGGAGGCGGTGATTTTCGGGGCGGACGCAGAGCGGCTGCCGAACACCACGTTCTTTTCCGTGCCCGGGATGAAGGCGGAGACTGCGGTGATCGCATTCGACCTCGACGGGGTCGCGGTGTCCTCGGGCGCAGCCTGCTCGTCGGGCAAGGTGCAGCCCTCGCACGTGCTGGCTGCGATGGGGATCGAGCCTGCGCTGGCGCAAGGCGCCGTCCGCGTCAGCCTCGGCGCCGGGAGCACCCAGGCGGACGTGGAGAAGTTCCTTAACGCTTGGAAAAAGCTCTCGGAATCACTAGGTAACGGCAAACGGGGCCTGGCGGCCTGACTGCTGCAAGGGTGATGACGAGCGCGAAACCGAAGCCATAACCGACAACCAAACCCGCGGTCCTTGAAACCGCGAGGAGACAAAAATGCCGGCTGTACAGGAAACCGTCGAACAGGTTCGGCGGATCGACGTCGACCAGTACAAATACGGGTTCGAAACGCAGATCGAATCCGAGAAGGCCCCCAAGGGCCTGTCCGAGGACATTGTCCGCTTCATCTCGGAAAAGAAGAACGAGCCCGACTGGATGCTGGAATGGCGGCTGGATGCCTATCGGCGCTGGCTGACCATGCGCGAGCCGACCTGGGCGCGCGTGAACTATCCGGCGATCGATTACCAGGATCTCTACTATTACGCCGCGCCGAAGAAGTTCAAGGCGCCGAAGTCGCTCGACGAAGTCGATC
>CAYWCE010000042.1:0-25171 GCA_964456755.1 uncultured Hyphomicrobiales bacterium | reverse complement strand
CGCTGACGCTGTCGATCTTCACCACCTGGCTCAACCGCGGCAGCCTTCCCGGCGCGGCGCAGATCGCAAGCGTGATGCTGGTCTTCATCGTCGCGCTGATGGCACTGGAACGCTATGGCCGCCGCCACCGCCGCTTCCAGATCCCGACCCGGCGCCCGCGCGTTGCCCCGCGCATTGCCCTGCGGGGCGCGCCGGCTCTTCTCGCGCTCGCCGCCTGCCTTGTGCCGGTGCTGTTCGGATTTTTCGTTCCCGCGCTCTATCTCGTGCAGGAGACGATCGAGCGGGGCCTGATCTTCGGCTTCGATCCCGCCCTGTTCGGCCATACAGTCACCACCGTGACGCTGGCGGCGATTGCCACCGCGATCGCCGTCGGCATCGGCCTTGCCGCCGCGATCGCCGCGCGCATGGTGCGCGGACGCATCACCGCATCCTGCCTGTCGCTCGCCGGCCTCGGCTATGCCATACCCGGCACGGTGCTCGCGCTCGGCCTGCTCGCGCCGCTGGTCGGCATCGACCGCGGCATCAATTTCTTCACCCAGACATTCGCCGGCGCGAGCGTCGGGCTCGTAGTCGCCGGTTCCGGCGCGGCACTGATCATCGCCTATGTGCTGCGCTTCCTCGCCATCGCCACCGGCTCGGCGCAGGCCGGACTGACGCGCGTATCCACGCAGATGGACGACGTCGCGCGTACGCTCGGCACGCGTCCCGCGGGCGTCGCCTGGAGCATCCACCTGCCGCTGACCCGTCCTGCGCTCGGCGGCGCGGCGCTGCTCGTGTTCGTCGACTGCCTGAAGGAATTGCCGGCGACGCTGTTGCTGCGGCCGATGAATGTGGAAACGCTGTCGACCTACATCTACCAGTTCGCCACGCGCGGCAATTTCGAGGAAGGCGCGCTCGCCGCATTGCTGATCGTCGCGGTCGGCCTCGTTCCCGTGATCCGCATGACGCGCTTTGCCGATATCGCACCGGCGCCGGTGACGAGCGCTTCGGGCCGCTGAGGCGGAAAGTTTCGCCGAATTCATCCTGCCAGCTCCGTCTTTGCCGGGCTTCGGCAATTCACCGAACGGCCATACGCAAGCGCCCGTGTTCTTTGTCGCGGCGCCGGGTACGCCTGTCGTCCCTGTCCTCGGCCATTGCGAGGGGTTGGCGCGCCGGGCAGCGCAACCAGCATTCAGAAGACGGCCCTCTTGCGAGAGCCGCCGCGCCGTCCGGCGCGCCACCCGGAAAGCATGCGCCGTCCGGGCCCTTTTTGCGGCGTCTTTCCCACGGCCGCGACCGTGGTCCCAGCTCCGGACCGCGCTTGCGTTCGCAAGGCGTGTGCAGCGCACGCGCCTTGCGTCGTCCAGCGAGCTCCTCGCGCACGGCTCATAGTGGCCGTAGGGCGGGATCCCGGAGCCGCCCGGGAGCGTGCCTGCGAAGCACGCGCGCGGGCACCGCACCGGCAGGCCGCGGGATTTCGCCCGCGCCGGCCAGGAAAGCGCGCCGCCGCATCTCCGGCGGAGCGCCTCCCTTCGTCCCGCCTCAAGCACGCCTCATGAAGCGCCCCTCTGCGGACGAGGTATGTGCTTTTATTCCTATTATCGGCCGACGTCAAGCGGCGCCCTGCCGCTTTGTGGCTCGTTCGGCTTGCGCCCGGCAAGCTTGCGCCCGGCATGACGGCCGTCGCCTGTGCTGCGGAGGGGCCGACCATGCGGCCGGTGTCGCGTCACACCCTCAATTCCTGGAGCCCCTCGTAAAGCTTCAGCGCTTCCGGATTGGCCAGAGCCTCCGTGTTTTTCACCGGGCGGCCGTGGATCACGTCGCGCACGGCAAGTTCGGTGATCTTGCCGGACTTGGTGCGCGGAATGTCGGCGACCTGCACGATCTTTGCCGGCACGTGGCGCGGGGAGGCGCCGGCCCTGATCTTCTTGCGGATCGTCTCGCGCAAATTTTCGTCGAGCGCGACGCCGTCCTTCAGCCGCAAAAACAGGACGACGCGCACGTCGTTGTCCCAGTCCTGGCCGATGGCGAGCGCTTCCAGCACCTGCGGAATCTGCTCGACCTGCGCATAGATTTCCGCAGTCCCGATGCGCACGCCGCCGGGATTGAGCGTGGCGTCGGAGCGGCCGTGGATGATCATGCCGCCATGCGCGGTCCATTCGGCGAAATCGCCGTGGCACCACACGCCGGGGAAGCGCTCGAAATAGGCGGCGCGATACTTGCTGCCCTCGGGGTCGTTCCAGAACATCACCGGCATGCAGGGGAAAGGCTGCGTGCAGACAAGCTCGCCCTTCTCGCGCTCGATATGCTTTCCCTGCTCCGACCACACATCCACCGCCATTCCGAGGCCGGCAGCCTGGATTTCGCCGCGATACACCGGCGCGGTCGGATCGCCGAGCACAAAGCAGGAGACGATGTCGGTGCCGCCGGAAATCGAGGCGAGATGCAGGTCGCGCTTGATCGAGTCGTAGACGTAGTCGAAGCTTTCGGCGGCGAGCGGCGAGCCGGTCGAGGTCATCAGCCGCAGCGCGGACAGGTCGTGGCTGCGGATCGGGGCGAGCCCGGCCTTCTTGCAGGCGTCGATATATTTCGCCGAGGTGCCGAACAGCGTGATCCTCTCTTCCTGCGCGAAATCGAACAGCACGTTCTGCACTGGCGCGAACGGCGAGCCGTCGTAGAGCATCAGCGTCGCCCCGCTGGCCAGCGCGGAGACCAGCCAATTCCACATCATCCAGCCAAGCGTGGTGAAGTAGAACACGCGGTCGCCGGCACGCACGTCGCTCTGCAGGCGGTGCTCCTTCAAATGCTGAAGGAGTGTGCCGCCGGCGCCGTGCACGATGCATTTCGGCACGCCCGTGGTGCCTGACGAATACAGGATGTAGAGCGGGGCGTTGAACGGCACGCGTTCGAATTCGACCGTCTTCGCCGGATGGTCTTTGACGAAGGCATCGAGCGTCACCGCGCGCGGCAGCGAACGCGCCACATCGTCCGCCTCGCCGAGATAGGGGACGATAACGACCGTCTTCGCCGTCGGAAGCTGCGCCACGATGGCCTTGAGCCTGTCGGCGACGGAGACGCGCTTGCCGTTATACCAGTAGCCGTCGCAGGCGACGAAAATTGTGGGCTCGATCTGCCCGAAGCGGTCGAGCACGCCGCGTTCGCCGAAATCGGGCGAACAGGACGACCAGATCGCGCCGAGCGAGGCGGTAGCCAGCATCATGGCCACGCTCTCCGGCAGATTCGGCAGCATGGCGGCGACGCGGTCGCCGCCTTTGACGCCGGCCGCGCGCAACGCCTGCTGCAGGCGGGAGACGAGCGCGTGCAGTTCGTCGAAGGACAGCGTCTTTTTCGCCTTGTCCTCGCCACGGAATACGATTGCGGGTTCGGGCCCGCTGCGACGGAGCAGATTTTCCGCGAAATTGATGCGCGCGTCGGGGAAGAACGCGGTTCCCGGCATGCCGGAGCCGGCGCTGCCGCGCGCGCCCTTCTCGCCGAGGACGCCGCAGAAATCCCAGACCGCGTCCCAGAACGCCTCGCGTTCGCGCACCGACCAGGCATGCAGGGCGCGATAGCCGTCGAGCGCGAGGCCGTGCCGCCGGTTTACCGCGGCGATGAAGCCCATGACCTGGCTTGCCGCGACCCGTTCCGGCGCCGGCCGCCACAACGGCGTATCGTCCATTCCCCGCTCCCCCGCTGCAATCCGCACCCATTTAACCGGGGCGCATGGCAAGTTGCAAAACGCCCGGTCCGGACGCAATCCGCCTGCAAAACCGGCAGCCACGAAAGGGTCACAGAGGCTGCCCAAGGTTGCGCCAGCAAATGCCCGGCCGCTATAGTCCGGGGCCGTCCACCCTCTGAACTCGGATCGAAGCGCCTTGTCCGCAGCCACCGGCTTCAAGCGCCTGGGATTGGCCGTCGCCGTCCTCCTGGGCATCGTGTTCGGCGCGCTGGGCGTGGTCTCCTTCCTCGTTCCGGCGGCACAGGTGCGCGAGGCGGTGACCGCGGAAATCCGCGCCGCCACCGGCTTCGAGCCGCAGATTCACGGCGACGTCTCCGTGTCGCTGTTCCCTTCCGGCAGCGTCACCTTCGAAAACGTCGCGCTCGGCGCCGGCGACATCCGCCCCCTTTCCGCCGCGCAGCTCACCGCGCGGCTTCGCTTCTTTCCGCTGCTGACCGGGCGCATCGAGGTGTCCGACGTCACGCTGGTGCGTCCGCAGATCGAGGTGACGCTGGAGCCCGACGGCGCCAGCAACTGGTCGCCGCTGATCGCCGCGCTGACACGGGCGCTCGGGCCCGAGGCCACGCGGCGCGACCGCGCCATGGCCTTTTCCGAAATCCGCATCAGCAGCGGCGCGGTCACGGTGCGCAACGCCGCCCGGCAGGTGCTGGAGCGTTTCGGCAATGTCGAATTGTCGCTGGCCTGGCCGGCGATCTCGCGCAGCTTCGCGGCCACCGGCCAGATGGTCTGGCGCGGCGAGCCGCTCGAGGTCAGCGCCACCATCGCGGACTTTTCCGCAGCGCTGGTCGGCCAGCGCTCCGGGGTGAAGCTGCGGCTGGCGGGCACGCCGGTGAAATTCGCGTTCGAGGGTACCGCCTCGACGCGACCGACGGTGAAAGTGGAGGGCGCGGTGTCGGCGGATTCGCCCTCGCTGCGCCGCGCGCTGCTGTGGGCGGGGATGAAGGCGCCGCCGGGCGGCGGCTTCGAGCCGTTTTCGCTGAAGGCGCAGGCCAACGTGGTCGGCGGCACCATCGCGCTGACCGGCGTCAATCTCGAACTTGACGGCAACGCCGCCGAAGGCGTGCTGACATTCGCGACCGACGGACGGCAAACCCTGCAGGGCACCCTCGCCGCCGACACGCTCGATGCGACGCCCTATATCGGCGCGGTGCGGCTGCTCACCGGCAACGACCGCGAATGGAACCGCATGCCGATCGCGCTGGACGGGCTCAACGGTTTCGATCTCGACCTGCGGCTGTCGGCGGCGCGCATCGGCCTCGGGCAGGCCCGGCTCGGACGCACCGCCGTCGCCGCCAATCTGCGCGGCGGCAATCTCACCGTCACCGTCGGCGAATCGCAGGCCTTCGGCGGCGTGATCAAGGGATCGTTCGGCCTCGCCGCCGCCGAGCGCGGCGCCGACTTCAAGTCGCAGCTTCAGTTCACCAATGTCGATCTGGAAACCTGTATCGGCGAATTGTTCGGCGTGCGCCGGCTGGAAGGCAAGGGCACCATGTCGGTCGCGCTTTCCGGCAGCGGTCCAAACGTGCTGGCGCTGACACGCACACTCGAGGGCAGCATCAGCCTGACCGGCAGCAAGGGCGCGCTGAACGGACTCAACCTGGAACAGCTTTTGCGCCGGCTGGAGCGGCGGCCCCTGTCCGCCGGCAGCGAATTTCGCAGCGGCCGCACGCCGTTCGAAAAGCTCAATGTCACGCTGAAAATCGCGCAGGGAACCGCCACGCTCGATTCCATGACCTTCGACGGACCGACCGTGCGCGTCGCGCTGGCCGGATCGGCATCGATCCCCGGGCGCGATCTCGATCTCAAGGGCACCGCGATGCTGGTTGCCGCCAGCGCCACCGACGGGCGCGCGCCGTTCGAATTGCCGTTCGTGGTGCAGGGCCCCTGGGACGATCCGCTGATGCTGCCCGATCCGCAAATCCTGATCCAGCGTTCCGGCGCGGCGGCGCCGCTGCTCGACGCGGTGCGCGACCGGCGCGCGCGCGAAGCCGTGCGCTCGGCGATCGAGCGGCTGACCGGCGTGCGCGGCGGCATTCCGCCGGCGGTCGGATCCTTCGAGCCCGCCGCGGCGCACGACGCGGATGCGGCACAGCCCGCCGACCGTGCGGTCTCCGCCTCGCCGCAGACGGACACGGCCGATACGGACACGCCGAAAGCCGAATAGGCGACGGGCCGGGACCGGTGTCGACGGCGGACGCGATCGACTATGATTCGACCGAGCGAATCAGCAGCCGCCGCAAGCGGCCATGGACGATTCCCGCATGCTGCAGAGCCTGGTGAAAATCGCCGTCGCTTCGCTGATCGTCGGCACCATCCTGGCGCATTTCGGCATAACGGCGGAACAGCTGTTCCGCGACGCCGGGCTGACGCCGGAGCGGATCGCCGAATTCAGCCGCCGCGCGCTGGAATGGGCGCTGCCGAACGTGCTGCTCGGCATGCTGATCATCGTGCCGATCTGGTTCCTCGTCTACCTGTTCCGGCCGCCGGGACAAAAGAGCGACTGAGATTGTCCGTTCCGGTTCGGGTGCAGCCGCGAGCGCCCGTTCGCAAAATCCTGCGCCGTGCCGGCGGGGTTGCGGGGATCATACCGGCGCGCCGAGAGCGGGTTTGTGTTCGCGCGCGAATTCATAACGCTTGGCCAGCAGCGAAGCGGCGACCACGACGAGCGCGACCGCGGCGATCATCAGCGTGCAGACGGCATTGATTTCCGGTTTAACGCCAAGCCGCACCTCCGAATAGATGCGGATCGGCAGCGTGGTGGCGCCGGGCCCGGTGGTGAAGCTCGCGATCACGAGATCGTCGAGCGACAGCGTGAAGGCGAGCATCCATGCCGCTGCGACGGCCGGCAGGATCAGCGGCAGCGTCACGCTGAAGAATGTGCGCAGCGGCGGACAGCCGAGATCCATCGCCACCTCCTCCAGCGAGCGGTCGAAATCGACCAGCCGCGCCTGCACGATCACGGTGACGAAGCACATGGTCAGCGTGGTATGCGCGAGCGTCGTGGTCCACAGGCCGCGATCGAGATCGACGGCGACGAACATCAGCAGCAGCGACAGCCCGATGATGATTTCCGGCATGACCAGCGGCGCATAGATCATCGCCGAGAATGCGGTCCGGCCGCGGAAGCGTCCGAGCCGCACCAGCGCCAGCGCCGCCAGCGTACCGAGAAAGGTGGCGAGACTTGCCGACATGAAGGCGATGCGCAGGCTGACCCAGACGGCGTCGAGCAGCGCCCGGTCTTGCAGCAATTCGCGATACCAGCGCAGCGACCAGCCGCCCCAGACCGTGACCAGCCGCGAGTCGTTGAACGAATAAATCACCAGGATCGCGATCGGCAGATACAGGAAAGCCAGTCCGAGCGCGACGGAGACGATATTGAAACGGGACGGACGGCCGCGCATCGTTCACCTGTTCGCCAGCGCGCGGCCCTGCAGCCGCTGATAGACGAGAATCGGCACGAGAAGCACGCCGAGCAGCATCGTTGCCAGCGCGGCCGCCACCGGCCAGTCGCGGTTGGAGAAGAATTCCGTCCACAGCGTCTGCCCGATCATCTGCGTCTGCGAACCGCCGAGCAGATCGGGAATGACGAATTCGCCGACGATGGGGATGAAGCAGAGCAGCGCGCCCGCCAGCACGCCGGGAAACGCGATCGGCAGCGTGACGACCCAGAATATTTTCGCGCGCGGACAGCCGAGGTCGGCGGCCGCCTCGATCAGGCTCTCGTCCATCTTTTCCAGCACCGCATAGACCGGCAGCACCATGAACGGCAGGTAGGAATAGACGATGCCGATATAGACTGCGGTATCGCTCGCAAGCCATGCGACCGGCCGGTCGATCGCGCCGAGCGCCAGCAGTATGTCGTTGAACAGCCCCTCACGCTGCAGAATGTTGATCCATGCATAGATGCGGATCAGAAACGCGGTCCAGAACGGCAGGATCACGGCGACAAGAAGCACCGGCCGCAGCCGGCGCGGCGCGCGCGCCATGCCATAGGCGACCGGAACGCCGACCGCGAGGAGAATCGCGGTGGATACGAGCGCGATCTGCAGGCTTCTGCCGTATGCGCCGAGATAGAGGGTGTCGGCGGCCAGCGTACGGTAATTGTCCAGGGTCAGCGCCGCAAAGAATTCCCCGAGGCCCTGCCAGCCGGCGGACAGGTCGAACACCGGCAGATAGGGCGGCTGCGCCAGGACCGTCTGCGACAGGCTCAGCTTTAAGACGATGAGGAACGGCACAAGGAAAAAAACGCAGAGCCAGAGATAGGGCACCAGCACGAGGAGCCCGCGCCCCCGACGCCGCGCCTGCAGCGGTTTGGCATTCGCCGTCATTGCAGAAGAACGACCGGCGCGTCCGGCTCCCAGGAGAGCGTCACACGTTCGCCGATTGCGGCGGGCCGGGACCGGGCCCCGCCGGAATTGACCGCGGACGCCCTGATGCTCGCGGAGCCGTCGAGCCTGACCAGATAGCGCGTTACGTCGCCGGAATAACCGGCTTCGGTCACCGTGCCGCTCGCCACGGCGCCCTCGCGCGGCGGACCGAGCGCGATCTTTTCCGGCCGGATCGCGACAAAGGCAACGTCGCCCTTGTGTGCGGCAGCCGGCCGCGACACCGAGACCGGGCCGACCGCCGCCGTATCGACGACGATGCCGGATTCGCTCACCGCCGAGACCCTGCCTTCGATCAGGTTGACGTCGCCGACGAACTCGGCCACCCAGCGCGAATTGGGCTGCTCGTAGATTTCGCGCGGCGCGCCGACCTGCGCCAGACTGCCGCGATTCATCACGCCGATACGGTCGGCCATGGTCATGGCCTCCTGCTGATCGTGCGTCACAATCAGGAAAGTCACGCCGAGGCGCCGCTGCAGGCTGCGCAATTCATACTGCGTCTGGCTGCGCAGCTTCTTGTCGAGAGCGGCGAGAGGTTCGTCGAGGAGAAAGATGCGCGGCCGCTTCACCAGAGCGCGCGCCAGCGCGACGCGCTGGCGCTGGCCGCCGGACAACTGATGCGGCTTGCGCCGGCCGAAGCCGTCCAGCCGAAGCAGCGCCAGCATATCGGCGACGCGCGCGGCAATCTCCCGCCGCGCCAGGCCTTCCTGCTTGAGCCCGAAGGCCACATTCTGCTCCACCGACATGTGCGGGAACAGCGCATAGCTCTGGAACATCATGTTGACGGGACGCAGATGCGGCGGCGTCGCCGCGATGTCCGCGCCGTCGAGCAGAATGCGGCCGCGATCCGGGATTTCGAAACCTGCGAGCATGCGCAGCAACGTCGTCTTGCCGCACCCCGAGGGTCCGAGCAGCGCAAAAAACTCGCCCGGCAGCAGATCGAGATCGAGACCGTCGACCGCGGCGTGACCGTCGAATGACTTGCCGACGCCCTCGAAGCGCACCAGAGCGGGTGCGGATGCCGCGCCTGTAAGATTGCTGGCCATATCCGGCAGGATCGTACCCCGCGCCAAAGGTGATTCGCTGGGCGGGAATCTAGCGGCTTTCGCGGCGGGAATCGCCTCGGCCCGGCCGCGCCGTCGGCGCAGCGGCAAAACCGCTCAGATCATCCACACCGGCTCGAGCGGATCGGCGAGCTGGCGGCTGTTGGCGATGATCTTGCGCGGTTCCGGTCCGTAATAATTGCCGATACGAACCATCGCGCGCGGGCGCGCCCGGATCGAGACGATGCGATCGTGCAGCGCCTTGGCGGAGACCGGCTTGCAGAGAAACTCGTTGATGCCGAGCCGGATCGCCTCCATCACGCGCTCGCGTTCGACATGGCCGGTCAACATGATCACCGGAATGTCGGGATAGTGGAATGTCTCCGGCGAGCGCACGATGCGCATAAAGTCGGCACCGGTCATTCCCGGCATTTCCCAGTCGAGGATGGCGAGGTCGGGATGCAGCGTGCCGATTGCCTCGATGCCGGCAGGGCCGTTGGGCGCGTCGTGCGAATCCTTGATGCCGATCGCCAGCAGCAGGCTGCGGATCACCTTGCGCATGTAATAGTCGTCGTCGATGATGAGCACCTTGGTCGATGCCACCAACTCTTCGACCTGTTTCTGGTACACAGAACGCATCATGTCGGCGACCGCGGAACCGGCGCGTCATGCGCGCCGAATACTGCCATTTCGAGACGCATTATCTAAGCATTTTCGCTTTACAGCGGGGTGAAGCCGATCGCTGCAATTTTACCGGTCGGACGGAGCGCACAGGCCTAACGGCGGGTTAACGTGCGCGAGACCGCATCGCGCCAGCCGGCATATTTGCGCTCGCGCAAGGCCGGTTCGAACGCGGGCTCGAAGCGCCGCTCGCGCTTCCAGCCCCGCGCAAAATCCTCCGGCGGAGGACACAGCCCGGCCTGCAGGCCGGCCAGATAGGCCGCGCCCAGCGCAGTCGTTTCCATCACCACCGGACGATCGACCGGCGCGCCGAGAATGTCGGCGAGGAACTGCATTGCGGCATCGCTCGCCGACATGCCGCCGTCGACCCGCAGCACCGTATGCGCCGCCTGCGCATGCGGCCAGTCGCCGCGCATCGCCTCCAACAGGTCGCGCGTCTGGTAGCCGACCGACTCAAGCGTCGCGCGCGCTATTTCGGCGCGGCCGGCATTGCGCGTCAGCCCGAAAATGGCGCCGCGCGCATGCGCGTCCCAATACGGGGCGCCAAGTCCGACAAAGGCCGGCACGAGATAGATGTCCTCGGCGGCATCCGCCGTAGCGGCAAGCGCATTCACGGCGGGCGCGCTGTCGATGATGTTCAGTGCGTCGCGCAGCCACTGCACCGCCGCACCGGCGACGAAAATCGCCCCTTCCAGTGCGTAGCTGCGCTTGCCGCCCAGCTGATAGGCAATGGTTGTGAGCAGGCGATTTTTCGAAGCGACCGGCGCATCGCCGGTATTGAGCAGGGCGAAGCAGCCGGTGCCGTAGGTGGATTTCATCATACCGGGCGCAAAACAGCCTTGGCCGACGGTCGCCGCCTGCTGATCGCCGGCAATGCCGAGAACGCGGATCGGGCCGCCGAACAATGCGCTCGTGCCGAAATCTGCGGCGCAGTCGCGTACCTGCGGCAGCAGCGCTGCCGGCACGCCGAACAGGGCGCACAGGTCGGCGTCCCAGGCGCCGCTGCCGATATCGAGTAGCAGCGTGCGCGCCGCATTGCTGGCATCGGTCGCATGCACGCGGCCCTCGGTCAGCCGCCAGAGCAGAAACGTGTCGACGGTGCCGAAGGCAAGCCGGCCGGCCTGCGCTGCTTCGCGCGCACCATCGACCCGGTCGAGCAGCCAGGCGATCTTGGTGGCGGAAAAATACGGATCCAGCAGCAGCCCGGTCTTGCGCGTGACGGCGGCCTCATGGCCCTCCCGCACGAGGCGCTCGCAATGGCCGGCGGTGCGGCGGTCCTGCCAGACGATGGCGTTATGAATCGCCCGGCCGGAGGCGCGGTCCCAGATCACCGCCGTCTCCCGCTGGTTGGCGATGCCGATGCCGGCAACGTCCTTCGCCGAAACGCCGGCCTTCACCATCGCCTCGCGCACGGTGGAAACCACGCTCGACCAGATGTCCTCGGGATCGTGCTCGACCCAGCCGGGCGCGGGATAGATCTGGCGGAATTCCTGCTGCGCCAGCGCGACCGGAGAAAGCGACTCGTCGAAGACGATGGCGCGGGTGGAGGTCGTGCCCTGGTCTATGGCGATGAGATGCCCCGGCAATCCTTCCTCCCTGCGCGCGGCCCGCCGTTACAAGGCGGCGCCGAGACCCTGCCTTTGCGCCATGAACTGCGCAAGATGCGCCTGCTCGTCCGCGGACAGCACCAGACCGAGCTTGCTGCGGCGCCAGAGCACATCCTCGGCGCCGGACGCCCATTCGCGATCCATCAGATAGCGCACCTCGGCCTCGGTCAGGTCGGCGCCGAAGCGGCGGCCGAGATCGGCCGGCGTCCTGGCTTCGCCGAGGATGCGCTGCAGCCGGATGCCATAGGCGCGGGCGAGGCGGCGGGCGAAATTCTCGTCCACGAACGGCCAGCCGCGCCGCGTCTGCGCCACCAGCGCATCGATCCCGTCGAAGGGCATGTCGCCGCCGGGCAGCGGCGTACGCTCGGTGAAAGCGGGTCCGACTGCGAAGAACGGCGCCAGCATTTTCATCGCCGCTTCGGCGAGGCGGCGGTAGGTCGTGATCTTGCCGCCATAAACGGTGAGCAGCGGCGCCTCGCCGAACCGCTTGTCGAGTTCGAGGCGATAGTCGCGCGTCACGTCTTCCGGCTTGCCGGAGCCGTCGTCATAGAGCGAGCGCACGCCGGAGAATGTTTGCACCACGTCTTCGGGGGTGACCGAGCGGCGGAAATAGGCGCTGGCCGCATTGCACAGATAGCCGATTTCCTGCAGCTCCGGCGCGGCCGCCCCCGGGTCGCCTCTGAAATCGCGGTCGGTCGTGCCGATCAGCGTGAAATCGCCTTCGTAGGGGATGGCAAAGACGACGCGCCGGTCCGAATTCTGGAAGACATATGCGCAGTCGTGATCGAACAGCTTGCGCACGACGATATGACTGCCCTTGACCAGCCGCACGCGGTAGGGCCCGGGCTGGCGCAGGATCGTCTCGCTCACCTCCCCGATCCACGGACCGGCGGCGTTGACCAGCGCGCGCGCGGTGACGACCTCGCGCCGGCCGCGCGCATTGAGGATCAGCCGCCAGGTGTCGCTGCGCTCGGCGCGCACGCATTTGGTGCGCGTGCGGATGACGGCGCCGCGCTCGGCGGCGTCGAGCGCGTTCAGGACGACGAGCCTGGAATCGTCCACCCAGCAATCGGAATACTGGTAGCCGTGGCGAAAATGCCGCTTCAGCGGCGCCCCCAGCCTGTGATGGGTCAGATCGACCGAACGGGTGGGCGGCAGGAGCCTGCGTCCGCCGAGATGGTCGTAGACGAACAGGCCGATGCGGATCGCCAGCGCCGGGCGCATGCCCTCGTGCAGCGGCAGCAGGAAGCGCATCGGCCGCACGATGTGCGGCGCCATGCGCAGGATCACCTCGCGCTCCACCAGCGCCTCGCGCACAAGCCGCAGCGCGCCGTGTTCCAGATAGCGCAGACCGCCGTGGATGAGCTTGGTGGAGGCGGAGGAGGTGCCGGAGGCCAGATCGTTCTGCTCGAACAGGACGACGCGCAGACCGCGGCCGGCCGCGTCGCGCGCGATTCCGGCGCCGTTGATGCCGCCACCGACGATCGCCAGATCGAAATCGGACATCGCTGCCTCTCGCGCTGACACCCGGCAGCCGGCAGGCGCGCAGGCGGAGCGCGGGATGCTTAACCTTGACGCTCAACGACCATGAATCACATCCCCAACTTTGCCGCAAATCGCGCTATGTTAAGAAGGACAAATAAAGAGTCGCGCGGCGACGCCCGCCGCCGGCCGGACCATGCGATGCCCGCCCCTCGTCTTCTCGTCATCGAAGGCAATACCGCGGAAGGCCGCGCCCTCCTCGCCGCCGCCGGCGGCCGTGCCCCGAGCCAGGGCTATGCGGAACTCCTGCGCAAGCTGCTGCCCGGCGCCGTCACCGACATCTGCTATCCCGCCGATCCCGGCGCCAACCTGCCCGACCGCGCCGGCGTGGAGAGTTATGACGGCGCGGTGATCACCGGCTCGGCACTGCATGTCTATCATCGCGGCCCGCATATCGATCCGCAGATCGAACTGGCGCGCGCGGTCCTTGCGGCGGGAACCCCGCTATTCGGAAGCTGCTGGGGTCTGCAGGTGATCACGGTGGCCACCGGCGGCAGCGTGCGGCGCAATCCGCTCGGCCGCGAAATCGGCTTCGGCCGCCGCATCCGCCTGACCGCGGCGGGACGCGGGCATCCCATGTATGCCGGCAAGGACGAAGTCTTCAATGCGGTGACCGTGCATCTGGACGAGGTGGAGACGGTCGCGCCGGGCACGCAGGTGCTGTCGGCGAACGCCGTCTCCGCCGTGCAATCGGCGGAAATCCGACATGAAGGCGCCGTCGCCTGGGGCGTGCAATACCACCCCGAATACACGCTGTCGGACATTGCGGCGACGCTGCGCCGCTACGGCAAGGCGCTGGTGAACGAAGGCTTCTTTCCCGACGAAGCCAATCTCGTCGCCTATTCGAAGGAGATCGACGCCATTGCCGCCGACCCCGCAATCAAGTGGCTGACCTGGCGCCATGCGCTCGACCGGCTGATCCTCGACGACGAAATCCGCACCCGGGAAATCCGCAACTGGATCGAGCATCAGCTGCTGCCCGTTCGCGCCGCCCGCGGGCGGGGATAGGTCCGGCGCGCGGCCTCACAGCGCCGCGATCGCCTGCACCTCGATCAGGAACGCCTCGTTCACCAGCCGGTCGACGATCAGCAGCGTATTGGGCGGATAGACCTTGTTCGGGAACATCGCCGGAAATTCCCGCCGGCGGAATTTCATCAGCGCCGGGATGTCCTGCGAATGGACCAGGTAGGTGGTGAACTGCACGACATTGCCCCAGCCGGCGCCGGCGGACTTGAGTGCGATCTCGATATTCCCGAACGTCCGCGCACATTGCGCGTCGAAATCGCCGGCGCCGATGACATTACCCTCCATGTCGGAGGACACCATGCCGGCAATGAACAGGAACTCGGACGCCTTTACCCGCGCAACATGCGAATAGGGGCCGAGCGGCTCGCCCAGCTCGCGCGCATTGTAGATTTTCAGGTCCATCTGGTCCTCCCGCCGCCGGTCTCCGTATCCTGCGCCATGGTGACGGCGCCGCCGGCCGGCCGGGAGGATTATTTCAGCGTTGCGATATAGGCCGCAAGGTCGCGCGCCTCCATCCGCGTCAGCGCCATGTTCGGCATTTTCGGATGCGGGTCGAGCAGGAACAGCGCCACATGGGCGGCGCTGAAATCCGGCCGCCGGGCGATGGCGGAAAACGGCGGGGCCTCTCCCACCGGCCCGGTCTGACTGTTGCTCACGACATGGCAGGGCGCACACCATTGCTGCGCCAGCCGCGCGCCATTCTGCGGGTCGGCGGATGCAGCGGGAGGGCTCCATGGCAGGACGACCAGCGCCGCGGCGGCGGACATTCGGCGAAAGTGACTGCTCAAGCTCGATCCTCCCTTCGGCGCACCGGCAGGCGCCCGGTCCGGAACATTCCGGGGACCGGGGCAACCTAGCAATTCCGGCCGCGCTGCGTTTGACATGAAGCAACTGGACATGCGGCAATATTCCCCTTAGCGCTCGACGCGTTCGGCCTTGCTGCGGTTCATGCCGAGCGCGACGATCGTGTTGAGCAATTGCGCATAGGACATGCCGTCATAGGCGGCGGCATGGGCGAATTCCTGGCTCTGCGCGATTTCCGGATTGGGATTGGCCTCCAGAAAATACGGCACGCCGTCGCTGGAAAGGCGAAAGTCGACGCGCGCATAGCCGTCGAGTTCGAGCGCGCGGCAAATTCGCTTGGCCAGTCGCATGAGCTGCGCACGCAGGTCGGGATCGAGATTTTTCGCCGGTCCGTGAAAAATGCCGCGCCGTTCCTGGTAATCGGGATCGTGCTTGACCTTCTCGGTCGCGATGCGGCGAGCACCCGGCGGCAGATTGCGGAATTCCAGTTCCCAGACCGGCAGCACGCGCAGCCGCGTATTGCCGAGCACGCCGACATACAATTCGCGCCCCTCGATATATTGCTCGGCGATCGCCGCGGTGCCGATTCGCTCGTGGATGAAAGCGACGCGCTCGACGAATTTCTCGTCGGTATCGACCACCGAGGCCTGCGCAATGCCCAGCGAGGCGTCCTCGCTCAGGCTTTTCACGATCAGCGGCAGCGCCAGACGGGACGGACGCGCGATCTTGCGGCGCAGCGGAAACACGGCGAAAGCCGGAACCGGAATGCGGTGATAATGCGCGAGCTTCTTCGACAGATCCTTGCCGCGCGCCAGCATCAAACCGCGCGGATTGCAGCCGGTATAGGGCACGCGCAGCAATTCGAGATAGCTCGCGACATTCTGGTCGTAGATCGCCTCGCCCTGGAACTCTTCGAGCAGATTGAACACGATATGCGGCTTCCAGCTTTCGACCGCATCGCGGATCGGCTTCAGCTCGTTCTCCACCGGCAGCGGGCGCACGTCGTGGCCGCTCGCGCGCAAAGTGGTGATGACGTCGTATTCAGTCTTCCAAAGATTGATGTCCTGCTCGCTGTAGCCCTCCAGCGAATCCGGCGGGAGCAAATCCGGCGAAAGCAGCACGAGGATGCGCAGCCGCCTCATAGCGCGATCCATTGCCGCCGCGAGGGGCTGTAGAGCGAATGCACGGTCTTGGCAGTGAGCAGCACGGTGAAATCCATGCGCAGTTTGCGCCGGTCGCCGGGCGCGCGCAGCTTCAGTTCGCGGCAGCGTTCGATCATCTCGTCCAGCACCGCATCGAGCGTGAGCTGGTATTCTCCAGTCCAGGTCGACACAAGCTGCCTGATCTTGGCGCGGTTATGACGGATGAATTGCGCCGCGGTCGGCGAATTGCGATGCCGCGGCTCGGAGGAGAAGATGCGGAGCAGATCCCGGTCATAGGTCGTCGACGAATCGATGACATAGAGAGCCTGCTTCTTCTCGTAATGTTCCGCAAGGGTGCGCGTGTTCTGGCTCAGAGGCTCGACACGCAGCCGCTTGGTCAGTAGCGGCTTTTCGTGCGCGATCTCCTGCATCAGTTCGTCGACATAAAGGAGCTTCTTCAGCGCCGGCCAGCCTTCGTAGCGCTTGCGCCAGTTCGAGCGCGGACGCAGCCAGACCGCAAAGGTTTCGGCAAAATCCTCGTCCGGATGCGCCTGCGCATACCACAGGCGCAGATGCTGGACGTAGTTCTTGCTCGCGGGATTGGGCCGGTAGTAGCGCGGGTAATGCGTGGAGGAACGCCCGAACAATTGCTGCCAGCGGCGGCGGCGGTGCAACTGATAGGCATGCTGCACGACATGGCCCGCCTCGTGGCGCAGGATGCGCATGCATTCCCAGATCGTGCCGCCTTCGACGTCGATGATCTTCTTGCGCTCCAGCGCCATCAGCCGCGGATGCGTCAGATAGAACGGGATGGCGATGCCCGGCGTGTCGTCGGGACTGAACCATTCGTCGGAAATCCATGCATGCGGGCGGATACGCAGCCCGCGCTGCACCAATTCGTCATACAGATCTTCGAGGCAGTCCTCGATCCAGGTGCCCTTGTAGGTGACCTTGAGGTCTTTCAGCCGCAGCTTCAGCAATTCGGAATCGGGCAGACGCGCCCACTGGTAGCGACGCTTCATCTCGGCCGGCAATCCGCAAGTGAGGCCGTCATCGGCACAAACCGCTCCAAGGAATTATGTCCTGCGCTGCGTGCGGGCGCCGCCGCGGCGAGCCCGCCCAAGCCTGCCCATGGCGGCCTCTGCATGCAAGCGTGTGCCGCAGGCATCGTGCGATACAATGGTCGGACCGTCGGCGCGTTCCGCCGGGCGGGGGAGAATCGGCATGGAATTCAAGGACCGGCATGTGATCGTCACCGGCGGGGCGGGGGCGCTGGGCCGCGCGGTGACGGCTGCGCTGCTTGCAGGCGGCGCCGTCTGCCATGTGCCGGTGCGCCGGGCGGCGTCCGCGGACCGGCAGGAAGGGCTGACCCAGTATCCGGACCTCGACGTCGGCGATCCGGAGCAGGTGGCGCGCCTGTTCGCAGCGGTCCCGCAGGTCTGGGCCTCGATCCACCTTGCCGGCGGGTTTGCCGCGGGCGCGCTGGCGGCTGCCGATATCGGCGTCCTGCGCGGCCAGATCGAGACCAATCTCATGTCCTGCCTGCTTTGTTGCCGGGCCGCGGCGCAGGCCATGGCCGGACGCGGCGGCAGGATCGTCAATGTGGCGGCGCGTCCGGCGCTGGAATGGCGGCAGGGCGCAGGGATGGCGGCCTATGCGGCCGCGAAGGCGGGCGTGGCCGCGCTCACCACAGCGCTCGCCGAAGAAGTCGCCGGCGAGGACATTCTGGTGAATGCAGTCGCACCCTCGGTCATCGACACACCGGCGAACCGCGCCGCCATGCCGGGAGCCGATCATGCCAAATGGCCGAAGCCGCGGGACGTCGCCGCCACGATCCTGTTTCTGGCCTCCCCGGACAACAGGGCGACGCGCGGCGCGATCGTGCCGGTCTACGGGCGCGCCTGACGGCATCGTCCGCGCAGGTGCGGGGCGGCGGCTTACGAATACAATTTCGCGTTTCGTTCGCGCAGCAGGTTCTTCTGCACCTTGCCCATTGTATTGCGCGGAAGGTCGTCGACGAACAGCACGCGTTTGGGCAGCTTGAATTTCGCAAGCCGCGATTCCAGTTCGCCGATAATCGCCTTCTCGCTCAGCCGCACGCCCGGCTTGCAGACCACCACCGCGGTCACGCCCTCGCCGAAATCCGGATGCGGGCAGCCGATCACCGCGCTCTCGGCGACGCCGGGCAGCGCATCGATCTCGCTCTCGATTTCCTTCGGATAGACGTTGAAGCCGCCGGTGATGATCAGATCCTTGGCGCGGCCGACGATGTGAACGTAGCCGCGCGCATCGATTCTGCCGACATCGCCGGTGATGAAGAAACCGTCCGGGCGGAACTCGGCCCTGGTCTTTTCCGGCATGCGCCAGTAACCGGGAAACACGTTCGGCCCGCGCACCTCGATCACCCCGATTTCCCCCTGCGCCAGCAGCCGGCCGGTGTCGGCATCGGCAATGCGCAACTCGACGCCGGGCAGCGGAAAGCCGACGGTGCCGGCGATGCGCTCGCCGTCATAGGGGTTCGAGGCGCTCATGTTGGTTTCGGTCATGCCATAGCGTTCGAGGATGGCGTGGCCGGTGCGCGCGCGGAATTCGTCGTGCGTCTCCGCGAGCAGCGGCGCGGAGCCGGACGTGAACAGGCGCATATGCGCGCAGGCTTCGCGCGTCAGTCCCGGATGCTTCAGCAGCCGCGTATAGAAGGTCGGCACGCCCATCATCGCGGTCGCCTTCGGCAACAGCCGCATGACCTCGTCGGCGTCGAATTTGGGCAGGAAGATCATCGAACCGCCCGACAGCATCGCCGTGTTGCACGCCACGAACAGCCCGTGCGTGTGATAGACCGGCAGCGCGTGCAGCAGCACGTCGTCGCCGGTGAAGCGCCAGTAATCGACCAGCGTTTGCGCGTTGGAGGACAGGTTGGCGTGGGTCAGGGTGGCGCCCTTGGCGCGTCCGGTGGTGCCGGACGTGTAAAGGATCGCGGCCAGGTCGGCGTCGCTGCGCGCCACATCGGCAAATTCGGCGGATGCTGCGGCTGCAGCCTGCGTCAGACTGCCCGTTCCTTTCGCGTCCAGCGTCTCAAGAGCGCCGACGCCATGCTTTTTCGCAATGTCGGCAAGGCCCTCGCGCCTGGCCGGTTCGCACACCACCATTGCCGGCTCGGCGTCGCCGATAAAGTAATCCAGTTCGGCGAGCGTATAGGCGGTGTTGAGCGGCAGAAACACCGCGCCGGCCCGCAGCGCGGCGAGATAGAGCAGGAGGTTTTCCGGCGACTTCTCCACCTGCGCCGCCACACGGTCGCCCGGCCGGACTCCGCGCTGCGCCAGGAGGCCGGCCAACTGCGCCGTGCGCGCGAGCATGTCGCCGTAGCCGAGCCGCACACCCGCGCCGGTTTCAAGCAGCGTCTTGCCGGGCGAGGCGATCCGCTCGCGGATCAGGCTGAACAGGTTCATGACCGTGTCGGGCTTTCACTCGGGATTGCGCCGCTCAGGCGTCGACCGTCTTCCGGCCGGATGCCGGTACCAGTTCGGCCGGGGCGGCGCGGACCAGACGCCTGACGCTTCCGGAGGCGACCACCGTCCGGCTCTGCGCAAAGGCTTCGTGGTTCCGCTCAATATAGTCGAGGTCGTAGAGATAGTTGACCATGATTCCGTGCGCCTGCCGCAAGCCTTTCTCCGAAGTATCGGCAAGAAAATCGATCTGCTCCAGCCGCGCGCCGTTGCCGAGATGGAAGCGCGCCACCGCGTCGACCGGCAGGCCGCGCGCATTGCGTGCGTGAACGAAGTAGAAGGCGGCGGCGGCCAGCAGCGGCCCTTTCACCCGTTCGCGAAGCTGCGCATCCGTCCACCAGCCCGGATCGTCGAGCGCGTCGAGCGCCGCGCGGTCCTCGCCGGCGAGCGCGACCGAACTCTCGCGCGCACGTTCCCGCCGCAGCCATTCGGCGAAATTCGGAACCGGCGAAAGAGTGACAAAGGTCGAAAGGCGCGGACGGTCGCGGCAGATTTCCTCCACCACCTGCTTAATCAGAAAATGCCCGAAGCTGACGCCGGCCAGCCCGCGCTGGCAGTTTGAGATCGAGTAGAACACCGCGGTCGTGGCTTTCGCCGGATCGAGCACCTCGTGGGTGTCGGACAGGATCGGCGCGATGGCGTCGGCAATCTGCGCGGTCAGCGCCACCTCGACGAAGATCAGCGGCTCGTCGACCAGCGCCGGGTGAAAGAACGCATAGCAGCTCCGGTCGGCCGGCTCGATGCGCCGGCGCAGATCGTCCCAGGAATCGATCTTGTGCACGGCTTCGTGCAGGATGATTTTTTCCAGGATGCTGGCGGGGGTCGACCAGTCGATGCGGCGCAGCACCAGAAAGCCGCGGTTGAACCACGACGAGAACAGGTGGACGAAATCGGAATCGACGACGCCGAGATCGCCGCGGTGATCCATGGCGTCGATGAGCTGCTCGCGCATGCGCACCAGCGCCCTGGTGCCGCCGGGAGCGAGGTTGAGACGGCGGAACAGTTCCAGCCGGCGCGGCTCGGCGGCGAAATGGATTTCGGCCGCCGTCTCGTCGGTCTGCTGCTGCCGCCAGTCTTCGATCGCCGCTTCCAGCCGCCGGCGGTCGGGGCCGAAGCGCGTGGCCAGCGCCTCGAAGAAGGCGATGCGCGGCCCGATGGTCAGTTCGCCATAGCGGCCGAGGATTTCCCCCGCCAGCGCAACCCCCGAGGCCTCGCCGCGGCCCGACAGCAGATCCTCGCACAATTCGACGAGGTTTTCGGATCGCGCCTCCGCATCGATGCGGTTGGCGCGGGTGAGATCGAGCAGCGCGCGCCCGCGCTCGGAAATGCTCTGCAGAAGCTCGCCGAAAAATGAGGTGTTCATGCGCGATCCATTGCTCCGGGCAGGAGGAAGCGACGCATAGCTGACTGGCGGAACTGCGAGGCCCCCGGATCACAGCAAGTGGCGAGGACCGGGGAAGTTTCCGCGTCTGCCGGTGTCAGCCAATTGGTCAATGGTTGCCGCCCACAGCGTGTAGACACGGAATATCAAACTGTATACAAATTAATCTAGCTTTGTGCGCAGGATTTTGCAATGCACGCGGTCGCCGACCGTCCCGCCGCCGAACGGCTCAAGGACGAGATCGAGAACGAAATCGTCGCCGGCCGTTTCCGCCCGGGGGAGCGACTCGACGAAGTCTCGCTGGCGGAACGCTACGGCGTTTCGCGCACGCCGATTCGCGAGGCACTGCATTCGCTGGCGGCATCCGGCCTGCTCGAAGTCCGCCCGCATCGCGGCACCATCGTCGCCGAAGTCGGCCCGGAACGGCTGGTGGAAATGTTCGAGGTGATGGCGGAACTGGAGGCGATGTGCGGCCGGCTGGCGGCGCGGCGCATGCACGATGCCGACCACGAGCGGCTGCAGGCCGCGCACGAGGCCTGCGCACGCGCGCTGCAAAGCGGCGATGCCGACCGCTATTATTACGACAACGAGCGTTTCCATTTTTGCATCTACGAGGCCAGCCACAACCGCTTCCTCACCGAACAGGCCAAGACGCTGCACCGGCGGCTGCAGCCCTACCGGCGGCTGCAGCTTCGCGTGCGCAACCGCCTCGCCACTTCCTTTCGCGAGCACGAGGGAATCGTTGCTGCACTTGCAAAGGGCGACGGGGAACAGGCCGCAAGCCTGCTGCGCAGTCACGTCTATGTCCAGGGCGAGCGGTTTGCCGACCTCGTTTCCTCGTTACAAAGCCTCAAGCATGAGGCTAAAGTCGCAGTCACCTCATGAGCGGGCGGGAGCGGCATCCATTCGAACACCCTGCGGCGGGCCCGGCCGGCCGCCTCATGCCGCGGTACCGACCGCCGATCGTGCGAGCACCGGAGCAGAAGACGCGTGACCATACTTGAACCGCAAACCAGGCCGGCGCCGGCAAACGCGAGGGACCAGGCGGCGCCGCTGCTCGACGTGCAGGATTTACACGTCCACTTCGAGACTTCGCGCGGTATCGTGCGCGCCGTGGAAGGCCTCAGCTTCCATGTCGACAGGGGCGAAGTCGTCGCCATCGTCGGCGAGTCGGGTTCGGGCAAGTCGGTTTCGGCACTGTCGATCATGCGGCTGCTGCCGCGCCACACCGGACGCGTCCCGAAGGGGCGCATCACCTTCGAGGGCCGCAACCTGCTCGATCTGTCCGACGAGCAGATGCGCGAAATCCGCGGCCGCGACATTTCGATGATTTTCCAGGAGCCGATGACCTCGCTCAACCCGATCCTCACCATCGGGATGCAGATCACCGAGCCCTTGCAGATTCACATGGGCATGAATGCCGAACAGGCGCGCACGCGCGCCATCGAGCTGATGGGCCTGGTCGGCATTCCCGATCCGGAGCGGCGGCTCGACCAGTACCCGCACCAGTTCTCGGGCGGCATGCGCCAGCGCGTCATGATCGCGATCGGGCTCGCCTGCAATCCCAAACTGATCATCGCCGACGAGCCGACCACCGCGCTCGACGTCACGATCCAGGCGCAGATCCTCGAACTGATGAAGGATTTGTCGCGCAAGCTCAACATCGCGCTGATCATCATCACGCACAATCTCGGGGTGGTGGCGCGTTATGCCGACCGCGTCATCGTCATGTATGCGGCGCGCCTGGTCGAGGAGGGCGAGGCCGACGACGTCTTCCATCGACCGCGGCATCCCTATTCGATGGGCCTGCTGCGCTCGGTGCCGCGGCTCGACCGGCCGCGCGGCGCAAAGCTGGAGACGATCGAGGGTCTGCCGCCCAATCTCGCGCTGGCGCCGCCCGGTTGCCGGTTCGCCCCGCGCTGTCCGTTCAAGATCGCGGTCTGCGAGGAAGAGCCGGAACTGATAAAGACCGATCTGGGCGGGCTCTCGCGCTGCCACCGGCACGCGGAAATCGCCGCCGGCAAGCTGACCTGGTCGGCAACGGATGCGGGCGGCACGCAGGTCTCGCTCGATCGCGGCGAGCCGCTGCTTTCGGTCCGCGATCTGGTGAAGCATTTCGAGGTGCGCGGCGGATTGCGCGGCGGGCACGGCACCGTGCGCGCGGTCCAGGATGTCAGCTTCGACATCTATCCCGGCGAAACGCTGGGCCTGGTGGGCGAGTCCGGCTGCGGCAAGACGACGGTCGGCCGGCTGATCCTGAAACTCGAAGAGCCGACCTCGGGCCAAATCCGCTTCGACGGCATCGATCTGACCCGGGCAAGCGCCGCTCAGATGAAGGCGGTGCGGCGCAAAATCCAGGTGATTTTCCAGGATCCCTATTCCTCGCTCAATCCGCGCATGACGGTCGGCGAGATCATCGGCGAACCGCTGCATGTCTACAAGCTCGTGCCCGGCGACAAGGCGGACGGCCGGGTATCGCAGTTGCTCGAACAGGTCGGGCTGCGTCCGGAAATGGCGGCGCGCTATCCGCACCAGCTTTCGGGCGGACAGCGACAGCGCGTGGGCATCGCGCGCGCTCTGGCGATGGAGCCCTCCTTCATCGTCTGCGACGAAGCCGTCTCCGCGCTCGACGTCTCGATTCAGGGGCAGATCATCAACCTGCTCGAAGATCTGCAGCGCCGGCTCGGCCTCGCCTATCTGTTCATTGCCCACGACCTCGCCGTCGTCCGCCATATCTCGATGCGCGTGGTGGTGATGTATTTCGGCCGCGTGATGGAGGTCGCCGACCGCGACGCGATCTATCGCGAGCCGCTGCATCCCTATACCAGGGTGCTGCTCGATGCGGCGCCGGTTCCCGACCCCACCGTCGAGAAAGGGCGCGCGCCGCGGCTGATCACGGGCGAATTGCCGAGTCATCTGGCACCGCCTGCGGGCTGCGTGTTCAACACGCGCTGCCCGATGGCGAGCGAGGAATGCCGGCAGGTCGTGCCGCCGCTGCGCGAGGTGAAGCCGGGCCATTTCGCAGCCTGCATCAAGGTCTAGCGGCGGTGAAAATACGGGCTTGATGCCCGCAGCAAAGTCCAGAACAACAAGAAACGGCCCATAACGACAAGACACGTCAGGGTAGGAAACCAAAAGGAGAAAACAGCATGAAACGATTGTTGGGGATTCCCATTGTTGCGCTTGCCGGCCTGGCGCTCGCGGCCGGCCAGGCCTCGGCGCAGACGCCCAAGCGCGGCGGCCACATGAATTTCGCCATCAGTGCGGAAACGCCGCACTACGATTGCCACGCCAGCGACACCTACGCGACGCTGCATTTCTCGTCGCCGTTCTATTCGACGCTGCTGCGCTACAATCTCTCCAAGTTCCCGAGCGTCGAAGGCGATCTCGCCAAGTCCTGGACCGTCTCTCAGGACAAGAAGACCTACACCTTCACGCTCAACGAAGGCGTCAAGTTCCACGACGGATCGACGCTTACCTCCGAGGACGTGAAGGCCACCTACGACCGGCTGCGCAACCCGGCGCAGGGCGTGGTCTCGACCCGCAAGGCGACCTTTGCGGACATCGAAGCGATCGAAACGCCGAATCCGAACACCGTCGTGTTCAAGATGAAGGCGGTCAACGCCTCCATGCTCGATCATTTCGCGAGCCCGTGGAACTGCGTCTATGCGGCCAAGGATCTCGCCGCCGATGCGAATGCGCCGCGCACCAAGATCAACGGCACCGGCCCGTTCACATTCGTCGAACATGTCAAAGGCAGCCATGTCGCCGGCAAGAAGAACGAGAACTATTTCAAGAAGGGTCTGCCCTATCTCGACTCATACCGCGGCATCTTCACGCTGCAGGCGGCTGCCATGCTGAACGCCCTGCAGGGCGGCCAGGTGCTGGCCGAGTTCCGCGGCGTATCGCCGGCCGAGCGCGACCGCATGGTCCAGGCCATGGGCGACAAGCTGCGCGTCGAGGAATCGAGCTGGACGCTGAACCTGCTCGTCGCCTTCAACATCGAGAAGCCGCCGTTCAACGACGTGCGCGTCCGCAAGGCGCTGCTGATGGCGATCGACCGCTGGGGCGGCAGTCAGGGCCTTTCCCGCATCTCCACGCTGCGTTCGGTGGGCGGCGTGATCCGTCCGGGTGCGCCGCTGGCCACACCCGAAGCGGAACTGGTGAAGCTGCCCGGCTTCGCCAAGGACATCAAGAAATCGCGCGAGGAAGCCAGGAAGCTTCTGAAGGAAGCGGGCCAGGAGAACCTCAAGTTCACGCTCTGGAACCGCAACCTGGCGATGCCCTACACGCCGGCCGGCATCTTCCTGGTCGACCAGTGGCGGCAGATCGGCGTCGA
>CAYWCE010000041.1:0-25391 GCA_964456755.1 uncultured Hyphomicrobiales bacterium | reverse complement strand
ATCGAGGAGGAGCTGGACGCCACCTACTGGGACAGCCTCGACCAGATGCTGGCGCGGGTCGACATCG
Source organism: uncultured Hyphomicrobiales bacterium (assembly GCA_964456755.1). Lineage (GTDB taxonomy): Bacteria > Pseudomonadota > Alphaproteobacteria > Rhizobiales > Xanthobacteraceae > Pseudorhodoplanes. The sequence continues at coordinate 25,324 of CAYWCE010000041.1, read as the reverse complement.
TCTCGGTAAACTGCCCGCACACGCCGGGGACCTTCCATCTTCTCTCCGCACGCCGGCTGAAGCTGCTGCGTCCGCAGGCCTATGTGGTCAACACAGCGCGCGGCGAGGTGATCGACGAGAACGCGCTGATCCGCATGATCGGCGCCGGGGAGATCGCAGGCGCCGGCCTCGACGTGTTCGAGCACGAGCCCGCCGTCAATCCGCGCCTCGCCAAGCTCGCGCGCGAAGGCAAGGTGGTGCTGCTGCCGCATATGGGCTCGGCCACGGTCGAGGGCCGCGTCGACATGGGTGAGAAGGTCATCATCAACATCAAGACCTTCATGGACGGGCATCGGCCGCCGGACAGAGTCCTGCCGTCCATGTTGTAAGCACGGGCGGCGGCTTGGTACTATCTGCAGACGGCCCGCGCTTGCGCGGGCCTTTTGCCGCCGGACAGAGTCCTGCCATCCATGTCTTAGGCACACCGGCCGCCTGTCGTTGTCGGAGACGGCCGACGCGCGCGGGCCTTGTTCCCGGGCCGCGCGCTGCCTTCGAAGCTGTGGGATTGCAGCCGCGGCCGCCGCAGATTCCGTTCCCGCTTTTCGGTTAGACTGCCGGCATGTTCCCGCCGCAACGCATCGTCTGTCTCACTGAGGAAACCGTGGAGACGCTCTATCTCCTCGGCGAAGAAGACCGCATCGCCGGGGTCTCCGGCTATGCGGTGCGGCCGGCGCGCGTGCGCAGGGAAAAGCCGCGCGTCTCCGCCTTCATCAGCGCCGATATCCCGAAAATCCTGGCGCTCGAGCCCGACCTCGTCCTTACCTTCTCCGACCTGCAGGCCGATATCGCCGCCGAACTGATCCGCAGCGGCATCGCCGTGCATGCTTTCAACCAGCGCGACATTGCCGGCATCCTCGGCATGATCCGTACCCTGGGCGCACTGGTCGGCGCCGGCGGCCGGGCCGCGGAACTCGCCACAATGCTGGAGCGGCGCGTCGCGCGCGTGCGCGAACGCGCGGCAAGGCTGCCGGTTCGTCCGCGCGTCTATTTCGAAGAATGGGACGAGCCGATGATTTCCGGCATCGGCTGGGTGTCGGAACTGATCGGCATCGCCGGCGGCATCGACGTGTTCGCTTCGCTGTCGTCGCAAAAGAATGCGAAGGACAGAATCGTGACGCAGGCGCAAGTGGTCGCAGCCGCGCCGGACATCGTCGTCGCGTCGTGGTGCGGGAAAAAATTCGCACCGCAGCGATTTTGCGCGCGGACCGGCTTCGCGGCCGTTCCGGCGGTGAAAAGCGGATCGCTCCACGAGATCAAGTCGGCGATCGTCCTGCAGCCGGGCCCGGCGGCGCTGACCGACGGACTCGACGCGCTTGCGCGGATCGTCGAGGACTGGGCGCGTCAGCGCGCCGGCAATTTTTCCAGCGCATCGGCGAGATAGTCGAAGGCGGCAACCAGCGCCGGGCCCCCGCACATGGTGTAGCGCGTGGGCAGGGCGACGCGCCGCTGCGGCGGATACAGCGCCTGCAGCGCCGGATGCATAAAATAGAGCGCGCCCTGGTCCTGCGGCACCGCCGGAGGGTCTTTGACGAAAACGAAATCGGGCCTGAGCATGAGCAGGCGCTCGAGCGCGATGAACCCGCCATAGCCGGCCGGTGCGCCGTCGGGAGGCCTCAGGCCCGCCTCCGAGAGCAGCATGGCGGCCAGGCTGGACGGTCCCTGCGCATAGCCGCCGCGTTCGACCACAAGCGCCGTCGCGCTTCGCCGCGGCCGCGCGGCAAGGCGCGCGCGCGCCGCCTCAAGCCGCGCGATCAGCGCCTCGCCGCGCCCGGGATGGCCGAGCAGGCCGGCAACGTCCCGGATCTGCCGGCGGGCGCTGGCAAGATCGGTCACGAACGCCGCTTCGACCACACGCAGGCCCTGCGCCGCCAGCAGCCGGCGCGTGACCGCCCGGTCGTTTGGGCCGACGAATACCAGGTCCGGCTGCAGCACGACGGTCGCTTCCGCCTGCCAGTCGAGGCGGCGGAAAGCGCGCGCCTGTGCCGCAACGACCGACAGAAGCGGATCGGCAGCATAGGGGGAAAGACCCGCAATCTGCTGCGGATCGGCGAGCGCCACGACAAGCTGGTCGGCGCACAGGTTGAAGGAAACGACGCGCCGCGGCGCCTCTGCCGCCGCCAGCGGCGATGCAGGCGCGAGCCCGGCGCAGAGGCTTGCTGCGACAAGCACCGTCGCCACATTCCGCGCTTTCGGGCGCATCACCCTGTCCGTTGCCATATCCCGTTCAGTATCCCTTGGTCCCTTGCATTGTCCCTTCAAAATGCATTGGAGCGGCGGGCGCAAGTGAGTAAACAGGAGCGAACGGGCCGCGACCGCCAGATGCCAGCCGGATATCTTCGCCTCAATATCTCGCTCGCCGCGCTGGTCGCGCTGCTGGCGCTGCTCTCGCTGACGATCGGCCCGGCCGCGCTGCCGCCGCGCGCGGCCCTCGAAGCGCTGTTCGTCGGCGACGGCGCGGCCGGAATCGTCGTGCGCGAAATCCGTCTGCCGCGCACCATACTCGCCATTCTCATCGGGGCGACGCTCGGTCTCTCGGGCGCGGCGCTGCAGGGCCTGCTGCGCAATCCTCTCGCCGAGCCGGCGATATTCGGCGCACCGCAGGCCGCCGCCGCCGCATCGTCGTTTGTGATCGCGTTCGGCTTCGTGCCCGCGACCTCGCTTGCCGTGCCGGTCGCCGGAATGGCCGGCGCATTTCTCTCGGTCGGCGGCCTGGTGGCGATTGCCGGCCACCGCGCCAGCCTCACGGTGACCCTGCTCGCCGGACTGGCGCTGGCAAGCTTCGCCGGCGCCGTGACCGCTCTCATCCTCAACATCGCGCCCAATCCCTTTATTGCGCTGGAAGTCGCCTTCTGGCTGCTCGGCTCGCTGGAAGACCGTTCCGCCGATCACCTCGTAATCGCCGCTCCGTTCCTGCTCGCCAGCTGGGTCGTGCTTGCGCTCAATGCCCGCGCGTTCCGCGCGCTGACTTTGGGTGAGGACGCCGCCGCTTCGCTGGGCGTCAATCTGGTGCGCACCCGCCTCCTAGCCGTGTCCGGGGTTGCGCTCGGGGTCGGCGCTGCGGTCGCGGTCGCGGGCTCGATCGGTTTTGTCGGCCTGGTCGCGCCGCATCTGGTGCGGCGCGCGGCCGGTTCTGATCCCGCGCTGGTGCTGCTGCCGGCCGCGCTCGCCGGCGCCGCCCTGCTCGCCGCCGCCGATATCGGAGTGCGTATCGTTCCCGCCGCCATCGAACTCAAGGTCGGCGTCGTCACGGCGCTGGTCGGCGTGCCGTTTTTTCTCGCGATGATTTTCAGCGAGCGCCGCCTGCTCGAAAGTACGCCGTCGTGAGCGCGCCCTTGCTGCAGGCGGACGCCGTGTCGGTGCGCATCGGCCAGGCGACGATTGTTTCGGCCGTCACCCTGTCGCTCGCGCGCGGAGAGCTGGTGGCGCTGGTCGGCCCGAACGGCGCCGGCAAGACCACGCTGATGCGCGCCCTTGCCGGCCTGATCGGCAGCCACGGCGAAATCGCCATCGACGGAACGCCGCTGGCATCGCTCGATGCGCGGGCGCGGGCGCGCCGGATTGCCTATCTGCCGCAGGGCAACGCCTTTCACTGGCCGATGCCGGTCGCCGACATCGTCGCGCTCGGCCGCTATCCGCACGGCGACCCGTTCGGTCGCATCGCCGATGCCGACCGCCGCGCGACGCTGGATGCGCTTTCTGCAACCGAAACCGAATCGCTCGCGCACCGGCCGGTCACCACACTGTCCGGCGGCGAGCGCGCGCGCGTGGCGCTGGCGCGCGCATTGGCTACGCAGGCGCCGCTGCTGCTGGCCGACGAGCCGACCGTCTCGCTCGACGTGCGGCATCAGCTCGTGGTGATGCAGCTCCTGCGTAACGCCGCGCAGGCGGGCGGCGGCGTGCTGGCGATCCTGCACGACCTGGCGCTGGCCGCACGCTTTGCCGACCGCGTCCTGGTGATGCAGGCCGGGCGGCTGGCGGCGCAGGGCCGGCCGGCGGAAATATTGGTCTCGCCCGCCGCCGGCGAGGTCTTCGGCGTCGAGCTTGCGGCCGTCGAATCGGGCGAGGGTCTCGTTCCCTTCGCGCGCCGGCCGCGCTGATCTCATTCCCTGAACTGCCGCAGCCAGCTGCGCAGCCAGTCGCGCCAGCTCAGGACTTCCGGCTCCGCAAGCTGCAGGCCGACGGTCGAGGCATGACCGTCCCGGACCCTGTGCGCCACCAGCAGCACCGGTCCGACCGAGACGCGGTCGCCCGGCTGCGTGGCACGGCCGAGCCGGCGGATGAAATATTCGGCGACCGACACGTCGCGCTCCGCTTCGGCAATTTCCAGTCCGTAAAGTTCGGCAAGCGCGCCGAGCCCGACATCGCCTTCGAGGAAGAAATCGCCGAGCAGGCGCGGATCGGGCGAGGAGGGCGGCGGCAGGTTGGCAAAGAAGCGGTCGAGAGCCTGCGCCTTGTCCTGCGGCGCCAGCACATAGACGTGATCCCCCTCATGCACGCCGTTGGCCTCTTCCGGCGTGAGCACCCGCTCGTCGCGCACGATCAGCATCAGCTTGGCCCAGGGCGGAATGAACCCGCGGCGCAGAATCGGGCTGCCGGCCACCACCGGATAGCCGATCAGTTCCTGCATGCGCTGGCCGGGCAAATCCAGTTCGATGCGCGGGTTGAACGCTTCGGCGCGCCGCTTGGCGATGCGCAGGCGGCGCGCGGCATAGGCGATGCTCCAGCCCTGGATCAGAAGCGACACCAGCACGACGACGAAGGCGACATCGAAATAGACCTGGGCGTTCGGCAATCCGACCAGCAGCGGGATCGAGGCAAGGAAAATGCCGACCGCGCCGCGCAGGCCGACCCAGGAGACGAACAGCTTCTCCCGCAAGCTGAAGCCGAACGGCGCAAGGCAGAGAAACACCATGACCGGGCGCGCCACCAGCATCAGCGCGAAGGCGACGGCCAGCGCCGGCAACAGCCGCTCGGGCAGCCGCTCCGGCCAGGCCAGCAGGCCGAGCAGCACGAACATGGCGATCTGGCCGAGCCAGGTCGCCGCATCGAGAAAGGGGACGACGACGCTGTAGCCGCGCAGCAGCCGGTTGCCGACCACAAGGCCGGCGACATAGACGGCGAGGAAACCGGAGGCTCCCGCAGCCTGGCTCAGGCCGAACACGACCAGGGCGGAAGTGGCGACGAAGGGCGCCTGCAGGCCCTGCGGCAGCGACAGGCGGTTGAGCACGGCGACGATGCCGACGCCGCCGAGAGCGCCGAGCACGGCGCCAAGCGTGAGCTGGCGCGCCAGCAGCAGCACCATTTCGTGCACCGGGATCTGTCCGACCAGAAGGATCTGGACCAGCACCAGCGTGAGAAAGATGGCGAACGGATCGTTGGTGCCGGACTCCACCTCGATGGTCGCACCGACGCGCGGGCGCAGGCGCAGGCCGCGCGAATGCATCAGGAAGAACACCGCGGCGGCGTCGGTCGAGCCGACCACCGCACCGAGCAGGAGGCCCTCGGTCCAGGTCAGCCCGAGCGCATAGACAGCAAAGGGCGCGGTCAGCGCCGCCGTCAGCAGCACCCCGAGCGTCGCCAAGGTTCCCGCCGGCGCCAGCACGCTGCGGAAGGTGGCGAAACGTGTGCGCAGGCCGCCGTCGAACAGAATCAGCGCCAGCGCCACCGAGCCGACGCTGTAGGCCAATCCGACATCGTCGAAACGGATGCCGCCGGGGCCGGATTCGCCGGCCAGCATGCCGAGCACAAGAAACACCAGCAGCAAAGGCGCGCCGAAACGCAGCGCCACCATGCTCGACAGGATGCCGGCCAGTACCAGCAGCGAGGCAAGCAGGATGATGATGCTGGACGATTCCAGGGCGGCCATCGGCGATCTCCGGAATCATTGGTAGCGCCTGCCCGCGGCGGCGCAACGAAATTCCGGAAACGGCGTCTCCGCCGGCGCATTGCGGGTCAGAAAGCGACCTTGTCGCCGCCTTTCAGGGACAGGATGTCGCGGGCCTCATCGGGGCTTGCGATTTCAAGTCCGAGCCCCTCGACGATCTTGCGCACCTGCGCCACCTGCTGCGCGTTCGATTCGGCCAGTCGGCCGGGGCCGATCCATAGCGAATCCTCCATGCCGACGCGGACATTGCCGCCCATGGCCGCGGCGATGGCGGCGATGCGCATCTGGTTGGCGCCGGCGCCGAGCACCGACCATTCGTAGTTTTCCGGCCCAAGCAACCGGTCGGCGGTGCGCTTCATATGGATCACGTCCTCGGGATGCGGGCCGATGCCGCCGAGGATGCCGAAGACCGATTGCACGAACAGCGGCGGCCTGACCACGCCGCGATCGAGGAAGTGCCGCAGCGTATAGAGGTGGCCGATGTCGTAGCACTCGATCTCGAAACGCGTGTCGTTGCCGGCGCAGGTGGTGAGGATGTATTCGATGTCGGCAAAGGTGTTCTTGAACATGCCTTTGCGCGAACCTTCCAGATAGGGCTCCTCCCAGTCGTGTCTGAACTTGCCCTTGTAGCGCGGGATCATCGGATACAGGCCGAAATTCATCGTTCCCATGTTGAGGGAGGCGACTTCCGGCTTGAAGGTTTCCGCCGGCCGTACGCGTTCTTCCGCGGTCATGGTCGGCGCGCCGCCGGTGGTGATGTTCACCACCACATTGGAGCGCTGCTTGATCACCTTGAGGAACGGCAGGAAGGCTTCCGGCGTCTGGTCCGGACGGCCGTCCTGCGGGTTGCGCGCATGCAGGTGCACGATGGCAGCGCCCGCCTCGGCTGCGCCGATCGCCGCGTCTGCGATCTCCTGCGCGGTAACCGGCAGGTGCGGCGACATCGAAGGCGTGTGAATGGAGCCGGTCACGGCGCAGGTGATGATGACTTTGCGTGCTTTGGCCACTTTGTTTCCTCCCAGCGTCGTTTTCTTTCAGCCCATCTTCACACAAGCGTCTGCGTATCGCCACAGACCGAAATCGCCTGGCCGGAGATGGTGCGGCCGCGCGGCGAGCACAGAAACAATATCTGGTCGGCGAGTTGCTGCGCGGTCACCATGGTGCGCAGCGACACATTCTCCAGCATCTGCTCCTGCACATCCTCGAAGCTGCGGTTGAGCGCGCGCGCCTTGTTCTCGATCACCCGGCGGATGCGCTCGCCGGCGACGAGGCCGGGCAGGATGGCGTTGACGCGGATGCCGAACTCGCCAAGCTCCATCGCCAGCGACCTGGTGAAGCCCACAACGCCCCATTTCGCCGCCGCATAGGGCGAACGCAGCGGAAAGCCGAGCCGGCCGGCCGCCGACGACAGGTTGACGATGGAGGCATTGGTGCTCGCTTTCAGCAGCGGCACTGCCTTGCGCGCGCAGTTGAACTGGCCGGTCAGGTCGACGGCGAGGGTACGGTCCCAGTCGGCGGGATCGATCTCGTCGACGCGTCCGGTCGGCCCGGCAATCCCGGCATTGTTGACCAGCACGTCGAGCCCGCCGAGCGCCTTCTGCACATCGGCAAACAGGGCCTCGACCTGCGCCCGGTCGGCGACATCGGCCCGGGTCGCGGTCAGCTTCAGATCCTTCAGGCCGGCAAGGGCCGATTCGTCCACATCGCAGACATGGACGCGCGCCCCCTCGCCAAGAAAGGCGCGCGCAACCTCCAGCCCGATGCCGTTTGCGCCGGCCGTAACCAGGACGCGCAACCCGCCAATTCCCAGATCCATGGATTCTCCTCCCGCTCCCCGGCTTCGCGCTCGATCGCGACGTTTCTGCCGCTCATTCCTGCGTGCGCTTGTGCGCCACTAAAGCGGCAAGCCGCCTGTCGCGCCACTGCATCTTCGCTCCGATCTCCGCCGCGCCGGGCGTGCGGCCCCATTCGGCAAGAATGCGCGCAAGATTGTCGCCGCCATAGATCGAGGGATCGGCCTCGCTCAGACGCGCCAGCGCAGCGCCGTAGCGCCGGCAGTAATCGGGAATGCCGCCCGGCGCATTCAGCTCGATGGTTTCGAACGGCCCCATGAACGCCCAGCGCAGCCCGAGCCCGTCGCGGATCGTCTTGTCGAGATCCTGCGGCGAGCAATAGCCGGCGCCGACCAGACGAAACGCTTCCGACAGCAGCACCGCCTGCAGGCGGTTGAGGATGAAGCCGTCGATTTCCCGGCGCACGACGATCGGCACCTGCCCGACCCGTTCGTAGAATTCCTTCGCGCGCGCCACCGTCTCCGCCGTCGTCCACGGCGCGCCGACCAGTTCGACGATCGGCACCAGATGCGGCGGATTGACCGGATGCGCGACCAGGCAACGATGCCGGCCTTCCAGGTTCTCGGTATAGCGGCTCGCCACCAGCGTCGAAGTCGACGAGGCGACGACCACCTCGTGCGGGACCAGCGCGTCGAGTTCGGCAAACATGGCCTGCTTGAGTTCGAGCGTCTCCGGCAGGTTCTCCTGCACGAAGCCGGCGCCCTCAACCGCATCGGCAAGGCTTGCGGCGACGCGCACGCGCGCGGCCGCAGCCTGCGGATCGTGCGCGAGCCCGTATCGTGCGAGATCGTCCAGGCCGTCGCGGATCTGCGCGAGCGCCGCTGCGCCGGCCTCCGGCGCCTCGTCATAAAGCGCAACCGCGCATCCGGCACGCGCGAAAACCATGGCCCAGGCGCGGCCGATCAGGCCGGAGCCGACAATGGCGACATTGACTGCACCGGTCATGATTCCTCGTGGGATCGGGCGGGGCGACGGGAGGGCATAAAGTCGGACGCAACAATCGGCCGCTGTTGCAAAATGGCGCAGCCGCAAGCCGGCAATATACCAACGGTTTACGATAAACCGCGAGTGCAGCCTTAATTTAAGCTGAAGCCAAGGTCACGGATGCTTAGTGGACCCGGCCGGGCGGAAACAGGGGACGACGATTCGGAATGGGGGTCGGTAGCGTCAGGCGTGGAGTGCGGACCGGTATTGCCGTTGCATTGTGCTGCGTGGTGGCGGCCGGCTGCGCGCGTGTCGAGCGGGTCGCCTACACGCCCGAAGAGCAGATGCATGCGCAGGTTCCCGGCTTCCCCGAAGCGCGCATCTGGGCCGACGATCCGAACATCGCCGCCCGCTATGCCGGCATCAGGACATTGCGGCCGGTGATGCTGGCCTTGTCCGGCGGCGGCGCCGACGGCGCTTTCGGCGCGGGCTTCCTCACCGGCTGGACCGCACGCGGCGACCGGCCGGATTTCACGGTCGTCACCGGTGCAAGCGCCGGCGCGCTGATCGCCCCGTTCGCCTTTCTCGGCTCCGGCTACGACGAAGCGCTGCGCCGCGTCTTCACCGGCGGCGAGATGGAGAACTTCCTGCAATTCCAGGCCGGCGGGCTGTTCGGCACCGGGCTGTTCAAGGCCGGCCCGCTGCGTCAGCTCATCGCCAATTACGTCACGCCCGACGTGCTGCAGTCGGTGGCGCAGGAATACCGGCGGGGACGGCGGCTGTTCATCGTCACCACCGATCTCGACGCGCAGCGCACCGCGATCTGGGACATGGGGCGGATCGCATCCAGCGAGGATCCCCGCGCGCTCGAACTGTTCCGCAAGATCATGGAAGCGTCCGCCAGCATCCCCGGAATTTTCTCGCCGGTCCTGATCGATGTGGAATCGAACGGCAAACGCTATGCGGAAATGCATGTCGACGGCGGCGTCACCGCCAATATCCTGGTCGTGCCGGAGGCGATCCTGCTGGCGAAGAAGCCGATCCTGCCCACCAATGTGAAGCCGACGATCTACGCCATCCTCAACGGCAAGCTCAGCCCTTATTTCGAGGTGGTGAAGCCGAATACGCTGCAGATCGCCGTGCGCGCCTTCGCCACCTCGGTGCGCTCCAATACGCGCAACACGCTGCTCGCGTCCTACGAATTCATCAGGCGCCGCGGCTGGCAGCTCAACCTTGCCGCCATCGAGGACAGTGTGCCGAACCAGGAAAAGCCCGGCTTCGACACCGCTTATATGCGCAGCGTGTTCGATTACGGCTTCGAGCGCGCACGCAGCGGCGCCATGTGGCAGCATGCGCCGAACGAGCCGCCTGAACTTCGACCCGCGCCCGGCGCGCGCGTCGCAAGTCAGGGCCGCTAAGCGCGCAGGCGCTAACGTCCCGCCGCCGCGAGAAAATCGAAATCGCAGCCTTCGTCGGCCTGCCGCACATGCTCGCGGTAGAGCCGCGCATAGCCACGCTGCGCAACCTCCGGCACCGGCGGCGCGCGCCACTCGCCCCGCCGCTTTTCCAGTTCGGCGTCGTCGACCAGAAGGTCGATCCGGCGCGCGGGAACATCGAGGCGGATGCGGTCGCCATTGCGCACCAGCGCCAGCGGCCCGCCGGCGGCCGCCTCCGGCGCGATGTGCAGCACGATGGTGCCGAACGCGGTGCCGCTCATGCGCGCATCGGACATGCGCACCATGTCTTTCACGCCCTTCTGCGCGAGTTTTTTCGGGATCGGCAGATAGCCGGCTTCGGGCATGCCCGGAGCGCCGATCGGGCCGGCATTGCGCATGACCAGCACGTCGTCCTCGGTCACATCGAGCGCGGGATCGTCGATGCGCCTGGTCATGTCCTCGACCGAATCGAAGACGACGGCGCGACCCTCGTGCTGCATCAGCTTGCGCGATGCGGCTGCCTGCTTGATCACCGCGCCGCGCGGCGCCAGGTTGCCGCGCAGGATCGCCATTCCGCCTTCGGCCTTGAGCGGATTGCCGCGCGGTCGGATCACCGTCTGGCCAGGCGCCTGCTCGTAATGCGCGATCGCATCGCCGAGCGTGCCGCCGGCGACATGGGCGGCGCCGAGCGCGAGCAGGTCTTTCAGTTCCTGCATCAGCCGCGGAACGCCGCCGGCCTGATGGAAATGCTCCATATAATGATCGCCCGAGGGTTTCAGATCGACCAGCACCGGCGTGTGGCGGCCGATCTCGTCATAGTCCTCCAGCGCAAGCGGATGCGCGGTGCGTCCGGCAATGGCGGAGAGATGCACGACGCCGTTGGTCGATCCGCCGATCGCCTGCAGAATGACGATGGCGTTGCGGAACGAGTCCCGTGTCAGAATGCTTGAGGGCTTCGGGCCGCCGGACTTCGCCATCTCCGCCGCGCGCCTGCCCGAGGCCTCGGCGATGCGCACGCGGTCGGCATGCGTCGCCGGGATCGAGGCGCTGCCCGGCAGGGCCAGACCGAGCGCTTCCATCATGCAGGCGATGGTGCTCGCCGTGCCCATGACGCCGCAGGTGCCGATGGACGGCACCAGCCGTTCGTTGGCGACCTCGATGTCGCCGGCGCTCATGCGCCCGCCGCGGAATTCGCCCCACAGCCTGCGGCAGTCGGTGCAGGCGCCGAGCGCCTCGCCGCGGAAATGTCCGACCAGCATCGGCCCGACCGGCAGCACGATGGCGGGGCGGTCGGCGCTGACCGCACCCATGACCTGCGCCGGCGTGGTCTTGTCGCAACCGCCGATCAGCACGACGCAATCGACCGGCAGCGCGCGGATCATCTCCTCGGTATCCATCGCCATCAGATTGCGCAGGAACATCGAGGTCGGATAGGCGAAGCTCTCGTGGATGGAAATGGTCGGAAACACCATCGGCATGGCGCCGGCGAGCATGGCGCCGCGTTTGACCGCCTCGATCAGGGCGGGCACGTTTCCGTGACAGGGATTGAAGTCGGAATAGGTATTGGTGATGCCGACGATCGGGCGGTTCAGCGCGTCGTCGGAATATCCCATTGCCTTGATGAAAGCCTTGCGCAGGAACAGCGAAAAATCCGCATCGCCGTAGCTGGTCAGTCCCTGACGCATTCCGCTGGTCATTTTTTCCCTTGTCTGCTCATGCTCGACGCAACGCGCCGCCGTCACGGGCATATATAGCCGCTGCCGCTCGGATTGGGGAAGCAGCCGACCGATTGCGGCAGGAGCTGTTTGGGCAGCCACAGCACGACTTCGGGAAAATAGATACAGAAGCCGATCGTACCCAGGAAGATGACGTAGATCGGGAACGACGCGACCATGGCGCGACCGAACGGCACACCGATGAATTTCGCTCCCATCAGCAACTCGAGACGGTAAGGCGGCGTGATCAGACCGAAGGCAAGCGTGACCACGATGACGACGCCCAGATGCACCGGGTTGATGTCGGCATTCTGCGACAGATCGAGAATGATCGGCATGAAGATGATGATGGCGGGAATGGCGTCGATGAAGTCGCCGACCACGATGAACAGCAGCACCAGCAGCAGCATGATGACGGCCTGGTCGTTGCCGGCAAGCGACGAAATCCAGCCGGACACGACCGCCGGGCCGCGCAGATAGGCGAGCATCCAGCCGAAGGCGGAGGCGGCGGCGATGGTGATCAGCGGGATCGAATAAAGCAGCCCGGTCAGCGCCATGTCGTGCGGCAAATTGCGGATATGGCCGCGGTTGAGCAGCGGAATGACGACGAGCAGGATATAGACGACCGCGACCACGCCGGCTTCCGTCGGCGTGAAAAAGCCGGTCAGGATGCCGCCCATGATGATGATCGGAATCATCATCGGCACGGCCGCGTTCTTCGCTGCCTCGGAAAACTCCCCGAACGACGAGCGTCGGCGCTTGGCACCGATCGGGCCGAAGAAATAGCTGTAGACCATCAGGCCGATGCCGATCATGAAGCCCGGCACGACGCCGCCGAGAAACAGGCCGCCGATGGAGACGTTTCCGGTCGCCCCGTAGACCACCGCCATGATGCTGGGCGGAATGAGGTTCGCCATGGTCGAGGCGGAGGCGATCAGGGCGGCGGTGAAGCCGAGATCGTAGCCCTCGCGCTTCATCTCCGGTCCCAGCGTGCGCGTCAGCACCGCGACGTCGGCGGCCGAGGAGCCGGAAATGCCGGCAAAGAAAATGCTGAACAGCGTCACCACCTGGGCGAGGCCGCTGCGGATATGACCGACCATCGCCTGCGACAGCGCGATCATCCGCGCGGTCACGTTGGCCGATGTCATCAGTTCGCCGACGAGCAGGAAGAACGGAATGGCCAGCAGCGCCTCGACGTCGATGCCGTTGAATAGCTGCGCCATCATCGAGGCCATGCTCACCGGCGTGAAGGCGGTGACGATGAGAACGCCCGCGATCAGCGCGAACGGCACCGGCACGCCCAGATAACCGAGCAGCAGGAAGGTGAATCCCATGGTGAAGATGAGCAGGCCGTTGGCGGTCACAGCGGATAGCTCCCCGGCCCGCCATGGGCCTGTTCGGGATGTCCGGGCGGCTCGGCAAAACCGTTGCGCCAGCCGTTCACCAGTTGCTCGATCGTGAACAGGGCTACGAACACGCCGCACAGCGGGATCGCCGCATAGAGACTCGAAAGCGGCGTCATCGAGGGCATGCGCAGGCTCTTGAAGCCGTCGAGAAAATTCAGATAGCCGTGCCAGATCATTGCGACGGCAACCGCCAGCACGACCAGGCGATTGATCGTCTCGAACAACGTGCGCCGGTTCCCGGTCAGCGATTCGGCGAACACCGCGAGGTAGAGATGATCGTTGCGGCGGGTGGCGACGGCGGTGCCGATGAACACGCCGTAGATGAAGAAGGTCATGGTCGCTTCCTGCAGCCACAGCCAGGGGCTGCCGATCGTGCGGGTGACGATGTCGCAGACGACCGTGACGGTGAAGCCGGTAATGGCTATCCCGCCCAGCACCATCAGAAACCATTCGAGCGGATCGAGGCTGCGCCACTTCAGGTGACGCTGCGCCTGCAGGACGAGCGGGGATCGACGCATGGTGCGGTTACCGGAGCGGCTCCGGGGCCGGAACCGGCCCCGGAGAACCGATTATGTCACTTCACGTTGCGGACCAGTTCGAGAATCTTGACCGCATTGGGCCCGAGATCCTTGGCGAGCTTGTCCTGAATCGGCTTGCTGATGGTCTGAAAGCCGGACTTGTCGACATTCTTGACCACCTTCACGCCGAGCTTCTCCAGTCTCGCCACCGCCTCATGCTCCAGCTCGAAGGCGCGCGCCGGCTGCTTCTTGTTCATCTCGTCGGCGGCGGCCTGGATCCACTTCTTGTGCTCGTCGCTCAGGCTGCCCCAGACTTTCTGGCTGACGAACAGAACCGAGTGATTGGCCTCGTGCTCGGTCGCCGCGATGAACGGTGCCACTTCGTAATGCTTGTTGATCAGGTAGTTGTTGTAGCCGTTTTCGGCGAATTCGACGACGCCGGTCTGCAACGAGGTGTAAACCTCGCCGAACGGCATGTGCACCACCTGTGCGCCGTAGGCCGGAAACAGCGTGTCTTCGGTCACCGTGGCCTGCACGCGGATTTTCACCCCTTTGAGGTCTTCGACCTTGGTGACCGCCCGCTTGCCGTAAATGTAGCGCAGGCCCTGGGTGGCGAGCGTCAGCATGTGCGCGCCCTTCACCTTCACCGCATACATTTCGCGCATCGCCTGGATCACGCCCGGATCGGCAAGCGCGCGCATGGCGTGCTGTTCGTCGCGGAAGATGAAGTGGATGGAGAACACCCCGGATTCCGGCTGCGCGGTGGAGGCATTCGCGGTGGAAAGCAGGACCATGTCGATATCGCCGGTCTGCACCTTCTGCAGCGTCTGCGCTTCGGTGCCGAGCTGCGCGCCCGGATACTGGTTGATCGAGAACTGGCCCTTGCTCACTTCCATGAGCTTCTTGTTGAACATTTCCGCGCCCGCGCTGTAGCCGCTGGTTTTGGGCTGGTCGTAGGCGAACGAGAATTGCCGGTTCTGGGCTTCGGCTGCGGTCGGGGCGGCGATTGCGGCCGCGCCGAGCAGGGCGATGACGAAAGGCAAAAGACGGGTTGTTGACATGGCTACTCCCTCCCTCGGAGCGCAGCGCAAATTTGGAAAACGGCCGGTCCGATCCGGCTTTTTTCTTTCAGTTTGCCCGGGCCTCGCTTAGATTGTCAACAATCCGATCGGGAGGCGGCATAAATCCCTTAAAAAAAGCAATTCCGAGCGTATTTGTCGACAATCTGTTGCGGAAAATCAGGCCGGGCGTCTGGCCGGCGAGGCGGTCAGCCGGTCTTCTGCGCGTGGCGTTGCGAGGCGCCTTCGCGCAGGCGGCGGATGTACTCGTCCTTGTTCGGCCGCAGATGCTCGACGCACAGCTCGGCGAAGGCCCAGGAATCGCGCCCCTTCAGATGCTGAATCATCAGCTCGTGCTGGAAACGCGACAATTCCAGCGCCGCCGGGTCGGAGAAGGTGTTGGTGCGGATGACGTAGGTGAGATCCATGTATTGCTTGATCAGTCCGACCAGATAGCTGTTCCCGCACAGCCCGAACAGCGCCAGATGAAAACGGTCGTTGGACTCGTGAATGCCTCTCAGGTCGCCGGCTTCGACGCAGCGTGCATATTGCGCCTGGATTGCCTCGATGCGGCCGATCTCCTCGCGCGCGGCCGGCAGGCGGATGCGCAAGGCGGCCTGCCGCTGAATCATCTCGCGCACATCGTAGATTTCCTCGACTTCGCCGACGGTGAAAGCGCGAACCGCCGCGCCGACATTCCTGGTGCGGACGACGATGCCCCGTTTCTCCAGCCGCACGAAGGCGGCGCGGACGAAATGACGCGAATGGCCGAAACGGTCGAGCAGCGCCTCTTCGCGCAGGCGCTCGCCCGGCTTCAGCCGCCCGAAAATGATCTCCTCTTCCAGCGCGAGCGCGATCTCTTCATCCGGCGGCACAGAGGGCCGGGAATCCGGCTTCGATGGATATTGCGGCATGACGCGGCTCGTTCCGTGACGGCATACTATAACATCGCTGCAGCGCTTGCGTTATCCGTAATCTTCAGTCGACAAATGCGAACGCCCGCTGCGACGACGCGGGAACAGGACAAACGAGATGGCCCGGATTTTTCTCACCCATATCCCCGACATGCTGCGCAACTATTACGGTGAGCGTGCCGTCAATGCCCTGCGCGCGCTGGGCGAGGTCCGGCTCAATCCAGGCGACGCGGTGCTCGACGCCACGGCGCTCGCCGAAGCCGCCCGCGGCTGCGAGATCGTCGTCTCCGACCGGCAGACGCCGGGCCCGGCGGAGTTCTTCGAGCGTGCGCCCGACACGGTGGCGTTCTTGCGCTGCGCGGTCGACATCCGCAATATCGATGTCGCGGCGGCCAGCCGCGCCGGCATTCTGGTGACGCAGGCGACGCCGGGCTTTGCCGCCTCCGTCGCCGAACTGACGATCGGCTTCATGGTCGATCTGGCGCGCGGAATCAGCCGTTCGGTCGTAGCCTGTCGCGCCGGCATGCCGCCGGAACCGCGCATGGGCGTCCAGCTCAGGGGCGCCACACTCGGGATCGTCGGCTATGGCGTGATCGGCACCGAGCTTGCAAGAATAGGGCTGGCGCTTGGCATGACCGTTCTGGTGAGCGATCCTTACAAGCGCGTCGACGACCCGGAGTTGCAGCAGGTCGAACTGCCGCATCTGCTGCGCGAATCCGACTTCGTCGTCTGTCTGGTGGTCGCCAACGAGAGTACCGAGAAGCTGATGAACGCGGACGTCTTCGCCCGGATGAAGCCCACCGCCTATTTCCTCAACCTGTCGCGCGGCAATCTCGTCGACGACGAGGCGCTGGAACAGGCGCTGGATGCGCGGCGAATTGCCGGCGCCGCGCTCGATGTCGGGCGCGCGCCCGACCAGATGCCGACGATGCGGCTGGCTGCCCGGCCCGATGTGATCGCAACGCCGCATGTCGCCGGCCTCACCCCGCAGGCGATCGAGCATCAGGCCTTCGATACCGTGCGCCAGGTCGAAGCGCTGGTCGCCGGCCGCATCCCGCCCGGCGCGGTCAATGCGGACGCCGCGCATCGCCTGTCCCGCCTGCGCAAGGGTTGAGCGATGGCGCCGATCACCTTCACGCTCAACGGCGATTTGCGCGCAGAAGAGGGGGTGCCGCCGAGCATGACCGTGCTCGATTATCTGCGCGGCGTCGCACGGCTGACCGGCACCAAGGAAGGCTGCGCCGAGGGCGATTGCGGCGCCTGCACCATCGCGATCGGCATGCCGGGCAGCCCGCATTATCGCGCGGTGAATTCCTGCCTGATGGCGCTGCCGCAGCTTGACGGCTGCGCGGTGCTCACGGTGGAAGGCCTGTCCGCGCCGGACGGCGCGCTGCATCCGGTGCAGCAGGCGCTGGTCGACGCCGACGCGACCCAATGCGGCTTCTGCACCCCCGGATTCGTGATGTCGATGTATGCCTTTGCGCAGGACGGCACCCCGGCCGACGACGACAGCATCCATGAGGCGCTTGCCGGCAATCTCTGCCGCTGCACCGGCTATCGCCCGATCGTCGAGGCCTGCCGCGCGATTGCCGGCGGGGACGGGATCGCACCTTCTCTCGCGCCGTCTGCGGCCCGCGAATACCGGCAAGGCGCGCAGGTCTGCTTCCTGCCGCGCTCGCTCGCCGAGATCGCTGCCTTGCGTGCACAGCATCCCGGCGCGGTGGTTCTCGGCGGCGGCACCGATCTCGGCCTGAAGCTGAGCAAGGAGCGCACGGCCTTTCCCGCCGTCATCCTTACCGGCGGCGTGAAGGAGATGAAGGCGATCGCCGCCACGCCCGAGGCGCTCGAACTCGGCGGCGCGGTGACCTACACCGAGGCGCTGCCGCAGATCGAAGAATATTTCCCCGCCTTCGCTGCCCTGATCCGGCGCATCGGCTCGCGCCAGATTCGCAACCTGGGGACTTTCGCCGGCAACCTCGCCACCGCCTCCCCGATCGGCGACACTCTGCCTTGCCTGATCGCGCTCGGCGCGGATGTGAAGCTGCATGCGTCGGGCGGCGCCCGCGTCCTGCCGGTCGAGCAATTCGTCGCCGGTTACCGCAAAACCGTTTTGCGCCCCGACGAGATCATTGCTGCGATCCGCATTCCCGCGCTGCCGCGAGGCGATCGTCTCGCCGTCTACAAGCTCTCCAAGCGCTTCGACCAGGACATTTCCTCCGTCATCGCCGCCTTCCGGCTGCGCCTGCAGGACGGCGCCGTGCAGGCGCTGCATGCGGTCTATGGCGGCATGGCCGCCACGCCCGCGCGCGCGAAGGCGCTGGAGACGGCCCTGCAAGGCAGGCCTTGGACGGCCGCGTCGCTTGCGGACGCCGACACGCTGATCGCGCAGGACTTCTCGCCGATGAGCGACCAGCGCGCCAGTGCGGCCTATCGCCTGCGCGCCGCCGCCAATCTCGTGCGCCGCCTGCAGATCGAGACCGCGGATGCCGCGCCGGCGCGGCTGGAGGCGCTATGAACGGCACCGATGCGAAGCTGAGCCGCATTCGCGGCGGGGTGAGCGCCGCCATCCGCCACGACAGCGCGACGGGTCACGTCACCGGCCGCGCGCTCTATCTCGACGATATCCCCACCGCCCCCGGCACGCTCGAATCGGCGCTCGTTCTTTCCCCGCATGCGCATGCGCGCATCGTCTCGATCGACACCTCTGCGGCGCTGCAGGCCCCGGGCGTGCACGCAGTCGTCACCGCCGTCGACATTCCGGGCAAGAACGACATCGCACCGATCCGCAGCGACGAGCCGCTGCTGGCGGCCGGCATCGTCGAATACGAAGGCCAGCCGGTTGCGGCGGTCGCCGCCGCGACGCTCGATCAGGCGCGCGCGGCGGCCGGGCTCGTGCGGGTGGAATATGAGGAACTGCCGGCCGTCCTCACCGTCGAAGACGCGATCGAGAAAGAGCTTTACGTCTCCCCCGTGCAGACGATGCAGCGCGGCGATGCGGAAGCTGCACTCGCGGGCGCGCCGCACCGGCTTTCCGGCACGTTCCGCTGCGGCGGACAGGATCACTTCTACCTCGAAGGCCAGATCGCGCTCGCCATTCCCGGCGATGCCGGCGATTTCCAGGTGTTCAGCTCGACGCAGCACCCGACCGAGGTGCAGCACGGTGTCGCGCATCTGCTCAATCTGCCGTTCAATGCCGTGACCGTCGAAGTGCGGCGCATGGGCGGCGCCTTCGGCGGCAAGGAAAGCCAGGCGACGATCGTCGCCGGCATCGCAGCCGTCCTCGCCTGGAAAGCGCGCCGGCCGACGAAGCTGCGGCTGCCGCGCGACGACGACATGCGCGCCACCGGCAAGCGGCATCCGTTCCTGATCCGCTACGATGTCGGCTTCGACGACAGGGGCGCCATCCTTGCGCTCGACCTGACGCTCGCCGCCAATGGCGGCAGCGTCGCCGACCATACGCCGGCGGTACTCACGCGCGCGCTCTGCCATGCCGACAATTGCTACTGGCTGCCCAACCTGCGATTCCGCGGCCTGCCCTGCAAGACGCATACGGTGTCCAACACCGCCTTCCGCGGCTATGGCGGCCCGCAGGGCATGTTTGCGATCGAGACCATTGTCGATGCGATCGCACGCCGGCTCGGCAAAGACACCGATGACGTGCGGCGCGTCAACTATTACGGCAGCGGCCGCAACAACGTCACGCCCTACGGCATGACGGTCGAAGACAATATCGTCGAGCGGCTGGTCGACGAGCTTGACCGCAGCGTCGATCTGAAGGCCTGGCGGCGCGCGGTCGACGCTTTCAACGCGGGCAGCACAACCGTAAAGAAAGGCCTCGCCACGATGCCGGTGAAGTTCGGCATCTCATTCAACCGGCCGGCGCTGAACCAGGCCGGCGCGCTGGTACATGTCTATACCGACGGCAGCGTGACGCTGAATCACGGCGGCACCGAGATGGGTCAGGGCCTGTTCGTGAAAGTGGCGCAGGTGGTGGCCGAAGTGTTCCAGATCGACATCGGGAATATCCGCATGTCGGCGACCACCACCGGCAAGGTACCGAACACCTCGCCGACCGCGGCGTCGTCGGGCTCCGATCTCAACGGCATGGCGGCGAAGAATGCCGCCGACCAGATCAGGGCACGCATGAGCGAGGTCGCCGCCGACCATTTCGGCGTGCCGAAAGGCGAAATCGCCTTCGCCGCCAACCGCATCTATGCCGGCAACCGCAGCGTCTCCTTCGCCGAGCTTGCGGCGATGACCTGGGAGAAGCGCGTCTCGCTGTCGGCCACCGGCTTCTACCGCACGCCGAAAATCCACTGGGACTTCGCCACCAATACCGGCAGGCCGTTCTACTATTTCGCCTACGGCATCGCCGCCAGCGAGGTCGCCATCGACACGCTGACCGGCGAAATGCGGGTGCTGCGCGCCGAGCTGATCCAGGATTGCGGGCAATCGCTCAATCCAGCCATCGACCTCGGCCAGATCGAGGGCGCCTTCGTGCAGGGCATGGGCTGGCTGACGGCGGAGGAATTGTGGTGGGACGCAAAAGGCCGGCTGCGCACGCATGGGCCCTCGACCTACAAAATCCCGGGCAGCCGCGACGTGCCGCCGGTATTCAACGCACGCATCCTGGCCGACGCGCCGAACCGTGAGGATACCGTGTTCCGCTCCAAGGCGGTCGGCGAGCCGCCGCTGATGCTGGCAATTTCGGTGTGGCTGGCGATCCGCGACGCGATCGCAAGCCTTTCCGCCGACGGCCGCGTGCCGGATTTCGACGCGCCGGCGACGCCCGAGCGCATTCTCATGGCGATCGGACCGACGCGGCCGGCGGCCTGAGCGGCGCCGGCGCCGCGTTTGATCAGGATCAAAATGTCGCGCCGCGCCGCGGCTATCGTGCGCGGGACATGTCCGATGTCCGAAAACGCGCGCCGTGAGCAACCTCCCGCCCTGCATCCATACGCTCGGCAGCGAAAGCTGCAGCGCCGATCCGGGCGCCGCCTGCAACGGACGCTGTCAAAGCGCCGCCCGACTTCATTGCGTGCTGCGCTTGCTGGAGCCGGGACAGCATCTGTTCACGCATGGCGATCGCCAGCACTATGTTTATTTCATCCAGAGCGGCCTGCTTCGTCTCTACAAGACGCTCGGCAACGGCCGGCGGCAGGTGATCGGCTTTTCCTTTGCCGGCGAGTTCGTCGGCCTCGGCGCGACCGAGGATTTCCGTTTCAACGCGCAGTCGATCGGCGTAAGCGAGGTGCGCTGTCTCGGCAGAGACAATTTCTACCGGCTGGCCAGAGACGAGGCCGAACTGTCCTTTCGTCTCTACCAGGCGGCGGCGATCCAGTTCGCGGCCGCGCAGGATCTCGCGCTCACCGTCGGACAGCGCGATGCGGAAGGCTCGCTCGCCGCATTCCTGCTCTGGATGTCGCGGCGGAACGAGAATCGCGGTCTCGATCCGAAGCTGATCGCCCTGCCGATGCCGCGGATCGACATCGCCGACTATCTCGGCCTGACCGGCGAAACGGTGTCCCGCGTTTTCACGCGCTTCAAGAGCCGCGGCTTCGTCAGGATTTCGCGCCGCCGCCTGGTCGCCCTGACCGATATCGCCGCGCTGGCCGCGCTGGCCGACGGCGCGCGCGCGGCACAGGAGCGCTGCGGGCGCGATCTGCCCGCCGCCGGCTGAAGCCTCGCTATCCCGGCGCGACAAACGACGGCATCACCTCGCGGGCGAACAGCCGCGCGCCGGTTGCGATTTCCTCTTCCGTCATGTCGCCGAAGGCGAGCTGGCACAGCACGTAATTGACGCCGGTATCCGCCGCCAGCGCGCGCACATGCCCGCGCACCGTGTCCGGCGCGCCGGCAAAACCGTAGCCGGCCCCGGCAAGCGCATCGAAATCGGCCGGATAGATTTCACCCAGCGGGAACGGCGTGCCGGAGCGCCGCCACAGACAATCCATGGCGCTGCGCCAGCGCGGATAGGCGCGGCGCGCGATCCGCATGGCCTCCTCGTCGCTTGCAGCGACGACGATGTGGCGCGTGATGCCGATTTTCGGCAGTTCGTCGTCCGCCCGGCCCAACGCCCGCCATTCCTGGCGATAGCGCGCGGCGATGTCGCGCGCACGCGAAGCCGGGCCGAGCGAGACGACATTGACCGCAAGCGGCGCCGCCCAGGCGACCGCTTCCGCATTCGGCGCGCCGTACCAGAGCGGCGGATGCGGACGCTGCAGCGGCTTGGCCTGCACGAGATAGTCCCGGTAGCGGTAATACCGGCCCTCGAAATCCAGCACCTCGGATTCGAAGGCGCGCATCAGCACGGCGAAGGCCTCGTGATACATCGCCGGCGCCTCGGCCGGATCGACGCCGTAACGCGCGTGTTCGATTAGCGCACCGCCGCGCCCGATCCCGAGCAGCATTCGTCCGCCGCTCATATGGTCGAGCATGCATATTTCCTCGAACAGGCGCAGCGGATGATAGAGCGGCAGCACATAGACCAGCGGCCCCAGCCGGATGGTGGCGGTGCGCTGAATGGCGGCGGCGAGGAAAACACTGGGGCTTGGGACACTGCCCAACGGCGTGGCGTGGTGCTCGGCCAGATGATAGGCGAAATAGCCTTCCCGCTCGCACAGTTCCACAAGCCTCAGCCGGCTTTCGAGGATTTCGCCAAGTGCGGTGCCGTCGCGGTCGAGGTGATCGAACACCCCGAACGTCAAGCCGGTCTGCCGGCCCGCTGCCTGCCCTCTCATACTCCGAATTCCCGTCTATCCGGATTGACCGCGCGCGACGGCACGGATAGCGTCTGTTTCCGAAAATAAGAACAGCTTTTCAGGAGGATAGCGATGAAAAAACTCACGCTCGGATTGGGCGCATTGGCGGCGGCGTTGTTCGCCGTTCAGCCGGCCGTTGCGCAACAGACGGTCAAGGTCGGAATCATTCTGCCGTATTCCGGCCAGTTCGCCGATGCGGCGACCCAGCTCGACAACGCCATCAAGCTCTACGTCAAGCAGCACGGCGAAACCGTCGCCGGCAAGAAGCTCGAATTCATCCGCAAGGATACCGGCGGCATCGCGCCCGACGTCGCCAAGCGCCTTGCGCAGGAGCTGATCGTGCGCGACGGCGTCGACATTCTCGCCGGCTTCGTGCTCACCCCGAATGCGCTCGCTGCCGGCGACGTCTCGCAGCAGGCGAAGAAGTTCATGGTGGTGATGAACGCCGCGACCTCGATCATCACCACGAAGTCGGACTTCATGATCCGCTCTTCGTTCACCACGCCGCAGGCCAACGGTTCGCTCGGCACCTGGGCCTACAAGAACGGCGTGCGCAAGGTCTACACCATGGTGTCCGATTTCGGCCCCGGTCTCGACGCCGAGAAGGCTTTCATCGAGGCGTTCAAGTCGGCGGGCGGCGAAATCGTCGGCCAGGTCAAGATGCCGGTCGCCAATCCCGACTTCTCCGCCTTCGTGCAGCGCGCCAAGGACATCAATCCGGAAGCGGTCTACATCTGGGTGCCCGGCGGCGCACAGCCGGCGGCGCTCGGCAAGGCGCTGGCCGAACGCGGCATCGACGCCAAGAAGACCAAGGTCATGGGCCAGGGCGAGGTGACCACCGACGAGGCGCTCAAGGCCATGGGCGACGATGCGCTCGGCATCATCACCGCCTTCCACTACGACTGGAATCACCAGTCGGCGATGAACAAGAAGTTCGTGAAGGACTATAACGACGCCTATGGCCGCAATCCCGACTTCTTCTCGATCGGCGGCTGGGACGGCATGCATGCGATCTACGAGACGCTGAAGAAGACCAAGGGCAATGCCGACGGCCAGGCGCTGATCGACGCCGCCAAGGGCATGAAATGGGAGAGCCCGCGCGGACCGATGCAGATCGATCCGGAAACCCGCGATGCGATCGTGACGATCTATATCCGCCGGGTCGAGAAGGTCGGCGGCAAGCTGGTCAATGTCGAGTTCGACAAGTTCGAAAACGTCAAGGATCCGGTCAAGGAAGCGATGAAGAAGAAGTAAGCGCGCCCGAAGAACCGGGACATCAGGTGCTGCCCGCCCGCGTGGCGGGCAGCTTTTTTTGTCCCTGCGTCGGGTCCGTCACTTCGTCCGCTGCAGCGCGCGTTTGAGCCAGTCGCTGCGAAAATCGAGGCTCGCGGCTTTCTCGTAATCGGCGCGCGCCAGTGCGGTCTGTTTCTGCTGCTCGTAGAGCCAGCCGCGGTCGACATAAGTCTGCGCGTCCTGCGGCCGCACGCCCAGCGCCTCGGCATAGTCGGCCAGCGCCGCCTCGGGATTGCCGCGCAGGCGATACGCATTGCCGCGCGCACGATAGGCGAAAGCCAGGTCGCGGTCGCGGCTCTCGCGCAGCCGCTTCAGTGCGGTCTCGTCCCGCTGCGCGGGCATGCGCGCCCGCTGGGCGCGGGCGGCGGCGATCGCCTGCGTGTAGGAAGCCATCGCCTCCTCGCCCCGCTTCAGCCGGTCGAGCAGCCGGGCGCGCTGCACATATGCGTGCGCCGAATCCGGATCCTTCGCCAGCGCCGTCTCCACATCCTGCAGCGCCTCGGCAAGGCGGTCCATGTCGGCGAGGACGCTGGCACGCCCGCGATAGGAAGCCGCATTGCCTGGCTGCAACGCGATCGCCCTGTCGAGATCGGCGATCGCGCCGGCGCGGTCCTTGGCACGGTTTCTGGCGCTGGCGCGCTGCCGGTAGGCGCCCGCCGCGGCCGCAGAATCTTCGCCATGCAGTTCGATGGCGCGCGTCAGATGCCGGATGACGGCCTCGTTGTCATTGGCGCGCTGCGCCTCCAATGCGGCGCGCTCGGCCTGACGGGCGGCGAGGACATCGCGGTTCGCCGCGGACCGTGTGGAGCCTTCGCCATCCGCGAAAGACAGGCCCCAGAGCCCGGCAAGCACGACGGTCAGCAGCAGCGCGGCACCGGCGCGAATATCGGCGGCGACCGGCTGACTGGCACCTGAACGGCGCAGGCCGTTGTCGACGACAAACCACGCGCCGACCGCTGCAGCGACACAAGCAAAGATCCAGCCGCTGCCCGCCGCGCCCGGATCGCGCGTCAGCGCGAAGGCGTGAGCGGCGAACAGCGCGAAGGTGACGCCGACACAGGCCGCCCGGAATGCGGGGCGATTGTCCTCGTGCCTGATGCGCTTGATGGTCAGCGCCATGGCCGGCCAGGCCAGCGCGAGCGCCAGCAGCGTCGCCGCAGCATGCGAATCGCGCAGCACCGGCGCTTCGAAGCCGGCAAGCAGCCGCGCCACGGCCATGCCGGCAAGCAGCACGGCGGTCTGGCCGAGCCACCAGGCTTCGCGGCCGATGCGGCCGCTCAGGCTGAAAAAGAATTCGATCCAGGCATTCATGCACGGCGCGCGGCGTCGGGTCGGACGCGGCAGCATAGCCGGAATTGCGCAACGAGACGTTGCGCGGATTGGTTAACCGCCGGCGCGGTGTGCGGCGCGCGAAGCCGCTTGCCCGAAAGATCGTGTCAAATCCCGCGAGACTCGAAGAGCGAAGCGGGATGGCGGAGGGTTCGTAACGAAGTTCGAACCCGGAGCCATGCGCGCGGGGTTGG
>CAYWCE010000040.1:1068-25445 GCA_964456755.1 uncultured Hyphomicrobiales bacterium | reverse complement strand
AGGTCAAGAGCAATCAGGCGGTGATCGACGCCTATCTCGGCGTGGCGCATTGAGGGGCGGGCGGGGATGGACCTTCTCTACAATATCTTCATCGACCCCTTCGTGCAGATGGGGCGCTCCCCCGATCTGCTGGTGCAGACGTTGTGGGAGGGGCTTGTCGCCGGGATGCTCTATGCGCTGATTGCGCTCGGCTTCGTGCTGATCTTCAAGGCCTCCGGCGTGTTCAATTTCGCGCAGGGCATCATGGTGGTGTTCGCGGCGCTCACTCTGGTGGGCCTGCATGCGGCCGGCCTGCCTGCGTTCGTCGCGCTCGCCGCCACCATTGTCGTGATGCTGATCCTGGCATGGACGGTCGAGCGGGTGGTGCTGCGACCGCTGGTCAACCAGCCGGACATTATCCTGTTCATGGCGACCTTCGGGCTGACCTATTTCCTGATCGGATTCGGCGAGCTGATTTTCGGCGGCGATCCCAAGGTGATGATTGCCGAGGAGCTGTATCTGCCGAAAGGGCGCATCAACATCCCCGCCTTCGGCGGCGTGGTCAGCCTGCAGCAGCTCGACATCGCCGCGGCAATCATCGCCACCATCATGGTCGGCTGCCTTTCGATCTTCTTCTCCAAGACGCGAATCGGCCGCGCCTTGCGCGCGGTCGCCGACAGCCACAAAGCGGCGCTCTCGGTCGGCATCTCGCTCGAGCAGATCTGGGTGATCGTGTGGTTCGCCGCCGGTCTCGTGGCGCTGGTCACCGGCATCATGTGGGGGGCACGTTCCGACGTTTCCTTCGCGCTGGAAATCATCGCCCTGAAGGCGTTGCCGGTGCTGATCCTCGGCGGCTTCACTTCCATTCCCGGCGCCATTGTCGGCGGGCTGATCATCGGGATCGGCGAGAAGATCACGGAATTCTACTGGGGGCCGCTGATGGGCGGCGGCACCGACAGCTGGTTCGCCTTTGTGATCGCGCTCGTCTTCCTGATGTTCTGGCCGCACGGTCTGTTCGGCGAAAAGATCATCGAGCGCGTATAGGGACATTGGCACGATGCTTTACCGCGAAGCCGGGCAATTCAAGACAAGCTACGCCAGCGATCAGGCGATCTTCCCGATCCTGCAGGACCGGATCGGCATGATTGCGATCATCGTTGGCGCCTATGCGCTGGTGCTGACGCAGAACGGCTTTCTCATTCAGGCGATGCTGATCCCGTTCCTGATCTTCTCGCTGGCCGCGATCGGGCTGAACATCCTGACCGGCTATACCGGCCTGCTTTCGCTGGGCACCGGCGCGTTCATGGGGGTCGGCGCCTATGCCTGCTACAAGCTGACCACGATCTTCCCGGATGTGAACATCATCGTCTGGATCGTCGCCTCCGGCTTCTTCTCGGCGGCAATCGGCGTGATCTTCGGATTGCCCTCGCTGCGCATCAAGGGCTTCTATCTGGCGGTGGCCACGCTTGCCGCACAGTTCTTCCTCGAATGGTCGTTCACCCGCATTCCCTGGCTGTACAATTACAACACCTCGGCCGCCATCGAAGTGCCGACGCGCACGCTGTTCGGAATTCCGGTCACCGGCGCGACCGCGACCGCGGAGACGCGCTATCTGATCGTGCTGACCATCGTCATCGTGATGACCTGGATCGCCTCCAATATCGTGCATGGCCGCATCGGGCGCATGTGGATGGCGGTGCGCGACATGGACATCGCCGCCGAACTGATGGGCATCCGCCTGCTGCCGACCAAGCTGCTCGCCTTCGCGGTGTCTTCGTTTTATTGCGGCGTTGCCGGTGCGATGCTGGTGTTCCTGTGGTACGGCGGCGCCGAATCGACCGTATTCTCGATCAACCAGAGTTTCTTCATCCTGTTCATGCTCATCATCGGCGGCCTGGGCAGCCTGCTCGGCTCCTTCCTCGGCGCCGGACTGATTTTCATGCTGCCGATCGTGCTGCGCTTCGTTCCGCCGTATTTCGGCATTCCGGTTCACGCTGCGACCGTCGAGCACATCGCCTTCATGATCGTCGGTGCGCTGATCATTTTCTTCCTGATCGTCGAGCCGCACGGGCTGGCGCGGCTCTGGCAGATCGGAAAGCAGAAATTGCGGGTCTGGCCGTTCCCCTATTGAACGGCACGCTCGCCGAAGAAATTCCGGCTGCGGCATTTCATCCGCAACCGGCTTGCCCCGAAGGGGCACAATGCAAGCCGGTCCCGCTGCGGAACCGGTCCAAGAAGGGAGAGACATCATGCGCCTGAAATATCTGGTTCTCGGCGCGGCTTTCGCAGGTCTGGTGGGCGCCGATACGCTCGCCAGCAAGGCCGCGGCGCAGGAAATCTACGTGCCGCTGCTGACCTACCGCACCGGCCCGTTCGCCAATTCCGGCATTCCGATCGCCAACGGCATGCGCGATTATCTGATGATGCTCAACGAGCGCGACGGCGGCATCGGCGGCGTCAAGCTCAATGTCGAGGAATGCGAGACCGGTTACGATACGAAGAAGGGCGTGGAGTGCTACGAATCGATCAAGGGCAAGAACCCCACGGTCATTAACCCCTATTCCACCGGCATCACGCTGCAGCTCATCCCGAAGGCGGCGGTCGACAAGATTCCGATCCTGTCGATGGCCTATGGCCTGTCGGCTTCCGCGGTGGGCGAGAAGTTCCCCTGGATCTTCAACCCGCCGGCGACCTACTGGGACGGCCTGTCGATGATGTTCCGTTACATCGGCGGCAAGGAAGGCGGCCTCGACAAGCTGAAGGGCAAGACCATCGGCTTCATTTTCCTGGAGAGCGGATACGGCCGCGAGCCGCTGCCGCTGCTCAACCAGTTCGCCAAGGACTACGGATTCAACGTCAAGGAATATTCCGTGGCCGGCAAGGAAATGCAGGACCAGTCGGGCCAGTGGCTCGCGATCCGGCGTGACCGTCCGGACTGGCTGATCATGTGGGGCTGGGGTGCGATGAACCCGACCGCGGTGAAGCGCGCTGCCGAGAACGGCTATCCGATGGACCGCTTCATCGGAATCTGGTGGTCGGGCTCCGACGACGACGCCCGCGGCGGCGGCCAGGCTGCCAAGGGCTATCTGACCCTCAACTTCAACGGCCTGGGCGACAACTATCCCGCGATCCAGGACATCAAGAAGCACGTTCTGGAGAAGGGCAAGAGCCAGACCGCTGCCGACAAGTTCGCGGAAAATCTCTACAACCGCGGCGTCTATAACTCGGTGCTGGTGGCCGAAGCGATCCGCAACGCGCAGAAGCTCTCCGGCAAGAAGGTCGTGACCGGCGAAGACGTCCGCCGCGGCCTGGAGACGCTGAGGATCACCGAAGCGCGCTGGAAGGAACTCGGCCTGCCGGGCTTCGGCGCGCCGATCACCGGCGTCAACTGCACCGACCATAACGGTCACGCGCCCGCCTACATGCAGCAATGGGACGGCGCCAAGTGGGTGAAAATCTCCGACTGGATCGAGCCCATGAAGGACAAGGTGCGTCCGCTGCTGGAGAAGGACGCCGAGGATTACGTGAGCAAGAACACGGGCTGGCCGAAGCGCACGGAAGCCTGCGACAAGTCCTCGTAATCCGGACCGGCAAAACCGCCTCTCCCCGCACGCGGGGAGAGGCCACGTTTCCGCCGCCGCAGGGCGGCAATCGCGGACGAAAGCAAGGGAAGGACGCCATGTCGATCGCCGAACGCAGCGCGCCGCCAGCCGCGCCCCAGACCGCGCCGGGCGACAAGGTTCTTTCGGTCAACAATATTGAAGTGATCTACGATCACGTGATCCTGGTGCTCAAGGGCGTCTCGCTCGAAGTGCCGCGCGGCGGCATCGTCGCGCTGCTCGGCGCCAACGGTGCGGGCAAGACCACGACCCTGAAAGCGATTTCCAATCTGCTGCATTCGGAACGCGGCGAGGTGACCAAGGGCTCGATCCTGTTCGACAGCAATCCGGTTCACTCGCTCTCCCCCAACGAACTGGTGCGGCGAGGCTGCATCCAGGTGATGGAGGGCCGACACTGTTTCGGCCATCTCACCATCGAGGAAAACCTGCTTACCGGCGCTTTCACCCGGCGCGACGGACGCGGCGCCATCGCCGCCGATCTGGAGGCCGTCTACGGCTATTTCCCGCGTCTGCGCGAGCGCCGCTACGCGATGGCGGGCTACACCTCGGGCGGCGAGCAGCAGATGTGCGCGATCGGCCGCGCCCTCATGTCGCGGCCGAAGATGATCCTGCTCGACGAACCTTCGATGGGGCTGGCGCCGCAGATCGTCGAGGAAATTTTCGAAATTGTGAGGACGCTGAACCAGAAAGAAGGCGTGTCGATTCTGCTGGCCGAGCAGAACACCTTCATGGCGCTCAAATATGCGAGCTACGGCTACATCCTGGAAAACGGCCGCGTGGTGATGGACGGCGACGCGCGCTCGCTCGCCGACAACGAGGACGTCAAGGAATTCTACCTCGGCATCGCCGAGGGCAAGCGGAAATCCTTCCGCGAAGGCAAGCATTACAAGCGGCGCAAGCGCTGGCTTGCTTGAGGTTGTGCATTCGATCACCGGCCATGCGTGAGTTTTTCGACGATCTGGAGACCCGCGATCCCTCCGCGCGCGACCGCGCGCTGTTCGCGCGGTTGCCGGAACAGATTGCGCGCGCCCGGCAGGCCCCCGGCTGGGCCGGACATCTGGCGCAATCCGATGCGTCCGCGGTCGCTTCGCGCGCGGCGCTTGCCCGGCTTCCGGTGTTGCGCAAAGCGGATCTTGTCGCCCTGCAGCGGGAACGGCCGCCATTCGGCGGCTTCAACGTCGTGGCGCCCGGCCGCGCGAAGCGGCTGCTGATGTCGCCGGGTCCGATTTTCGAGCCGGAGGGGCATGAGGAAGATTTTGCCGGCGCGGCGCGTGCCCTGTTCGCGGCCGGATTTCGCAGCGGCGACATCGTGCACAATTCCTTCTCCTACCATCTCACGCCCGGCGCCTGGATGCTGGAAAGCGGCGCACATTTGCTCGGCTGCGCGGTGATTCCCGGCGGCGTCGGCAATACCGAGCAGCAGGTCGAGGCGATGGCGCATTTGCGCGCCAGCGGCTATGTCGGCACCCCCGACTTTTTGAAAGTCCTGCTCGATACGGCGCTGAAGTCCGGCAAGGACGTGTCCTCGCTCCGGCGCGGGCTGGTTTCGGGGGCGGCGTTGCCGGCCTCGCTGCGGCAGGAATTCGGCGCGCGCGGGATCGACGTGCTGCAATGCTATGCCATCGCCGAGACCGGCGTGGTCGCCTACGAATCTCCGGCGCGGGAAGGGCTGATCGTCAACGAGTCGGTGATCGTCGAGATCGTGCGCCCGGGCACCGGCGATCCGGTGCCCGATGGCGAGGTCGGCGAGGTGGTAGTCACCACCTTCAACCCCGACTATCCGATGGTGCGGCTGGCAACGGGCGATCTCTCCGCCGTGCTGCCGGGTCGCTCGCCCTGCGGACGCACCGGCATGCGCATCAGGGGCTGGATGGGGCGCGCCGACCAGACCGCCAAGGTCAAGGGCATGTTCGTGCGCCCCGAACAGGTCGCCGATGTGGCGCGTCGCCATCCCGAACTCGGGCGCGTGCGGCTGGCCGTCGGCCGCGACGGCGAGCAAGACACCATGGTGCTGCACGCCGAATGCGGCACGGCCGGTGCCACCCTGTCCGAGGCAGTGGAGGCGACGCTGCAGTCGGTCACCAAAGTCCGCGGCCAGGTGCGGCTTGTCGCGCCCGGCACGCTGCCCAACGACGGCAAGGTGATCGCCGACGAACGGTCGGTCGGCTGAACCCGGTATCCGCTACAGGATCGTGCCGCGCAGCCGGTGCGCGATGTTGTTGCAATAGCCGCGCGGATTCCAGGGCGCGCTGGACAGCGGCTGCCGGTCGCCGTTCGCATCGCGGGCTCGGGCGACGATCTCGACCGCACCCGGGCCGGGCGCGACGATCGCGGTGCGGAAACGCCGCCAGGCGAACCGCTCGCCGGGGGGCGCGAGTTCCGCCGCCTGCCAGCTCCTTCCGCCGTCGGCAGAGACGTCCACGGCTGCAACCGGGACATGTCCGCTCCAGGCATGGCCGCGCACGGCGAGCGGCCTGCCGGACGGCACGAAGAAGCCGTCCTGCGGATCGGTGACGATGCTCTTCACCGGCATGTCGACGATCGGGTCGAAATCCGCGGGATCGAGAGGCTCGCCCGGTCCGATCGGGTGCCGCGGCAACCGGTAGAACAGGCCGGTCATGCGCTCCCCGTCATGCTCGCGGTCGCGCACGGCGATGCGGTCGATCCATTTGTGCCACACCGAACCGGGATAGCCGGGCACGACCAGGCGCAGCGGACCGCCATGGATCGGCGGCACCGGCGCGCCGTTCAGCGCCCAGGCGACCATCGTTTCCGGTGCAAGCGCCTTGGCGATGGGAATGCCGCGCGACAGTGCGGGCCAGCAGCCGTCGATTCCGACATCGGGCGCGTAATGGCCGGTATAGACGGCGCCGGCTTTCAGCCCGCAGCGTTGCAGCAGGTCGCGCAACCTCACTCCGGTCCAGCGCACGCAGCCGACGGCGCCATAGCGCCATGGCGGCGATCCCGCCGATTCGGAAAAGAACGCGCGGCCATTGCCCGCGCATTCGATCACGCAAGTTTGCGTCAGCGTTTCGAAGCCGTGCTGCAGGTCGCACAGGCTCCAGCGGGTGGGCCGTTCCACCATGCCGTCGATTGCGAGCGTCCAGGCGGAAATCTGCGCCGGCGTAAGCTGCGGCATGCGGCCGCTGTTGCGCGCGAACAGCCGCGGCACCGGTGTGATGTCGTCGTCAAGCAGATGTGCGGGCGTTTCGGCGTTGATTTCCGGCGTGTCGAAAAGCGACAGTTCCGGCTTGATTTCTGCTATGAGCTTGCGCTCATCCCTGTCCTGCATGAAGTCCGTTTCGATGCTGCCACAACCCCGAAAGCCTAGCACATCCGCGCCGCGCCCTGCCGCAGCGTCGGCCTCGGCCCGCAGCTCATGACCGACACGCTCGCGGCCCGCGACGGCAAGGACGTGGAGCAGGCGGTCGGCTGGGCGCTCGCCGAGGGGAAGACTTTGGAAATCGTCGGCCGCGGCAGCAAGCGCGCGCTCGGGCGTCCGAGCCAGTGCGACCTGACGCTGAACGTTTCCGCGCTCAGCGGCGTGACTCTGTACGAGCCGGAAGAGCTGGTTCTGTCGGCAAAGGCCGGCACGCCGATCGCGGAGATTGAGGCGCTGGCGGACGGCAAGGGCCAGGAACTCGCCTTCGAGCCTGCCGATTACGGGCCGCTGCTGGGCGGAGCGGCCGCGGACGGAAGCATCGGCGGGGTGCTGGCCTGCAACCTGTCCGGCCCGCGCCGGATCAGGGCGGGTGCGGCGCGCGACCATTTTCTCGGCGTCACCGCCGTGTCGGGCCGCGGCGAGACGTTCAGGTCGGGCGGACGCGTGGTGAAGAACGTGACCGGATACGATCTGTGCAAACTGCTGGCCGGCTCCTACGGCACGCTGGCGGTCATGACCGATGTCACCATCAAGACCCTGCCGAAGGCAGAGACGGAGGCGACGGTCACGGTTCCCGGTCTTGCCGACGAGGCGGCCGCGGCGGCAATGGCCGCGGCGACGGGGTCGACCTGCGACGTGGCGGGCGCGGCCTATCTGCCCGCCGGCATCGCCGGCCGTTTCCATGGCGTGCGCGAAGGGCGCTCCGTCGCCGTCATGCGCATCGAGGGCGTGCGGCCGTCGGTCGCCCACCGCCGGGACATGCTGGGCGCGCTGCTGAAGGATTACGGTGCCGCCGAATTTCTGGACGAGGAGACCTCGCGCACGCTGTGGCGCGACATTCGCGACGTGCGCCCGTTTGCCGTCGCCGGCGACGAGCGCGCCGTGTGGCGCATTTCCACCGCTCCGGCCGCAGGCATCGCATTGGCGGCAATGCTGCCGCCGGCGGCGCAGATGTTCTACGATTGGGCCGGCGGGCTGATCTGGGCGGCGATGCCGCCAGCTGCCGGACCGGGACAGGACCGTTTGCGGCAGGCGGTTGCCGCGCTCGGCGGCCACGCGACGCTGGTACGTGCGCCGGCCGCGGTGCGGGCCAGCGCCGACGTGTTCCAGCCGCAGGAAGACGGGCTCGCCGCGCTTGCCAAAAGGGTCAAGGACGGCTTCGACCCCAAGGGCATCCTCAATCCCGGCCGCATGTGGGCAGGTGTCTAGTGCAGACGAATTTCACGCTCGCGCAACTTGCCGATCCCGATATCGCGGAGGCGAACAAAATCCTGCGTGCCTGCGTGCATTGCGGATTCTGCACGGCGACGTGTCCGACCTATGTGCTGCTCGGCGACGAACTCGATTCGCCGCGCGGACGCATCTATCTGATCAAGGACATGCTGGAGAGCGGGGGGCCGGCGACCGCCGAGGTGGTCAATCATGTCGACCGCTGCCTGTCCTGTCTTGCCTGTATGACCACCTGCCCCTCCGGGGTGCATTACATGCATCTCGTCGACCATGCCCGCGCGCATATCGAGCAGACCTTCCGCCGGCCGCTTTACGACCGGGTGCTGCGCGCCCTGCTTGCCGGGATTCTCCCCTATCCGGGCCGTTTCCGGCTGGCGCTCCTGGCCGGCGCGATGGCGCGCCCGCTCGCGCCGCTGTTCGAGCTTGCCGGCCTGAAGCCGATCGCCGCCATGCTGCGGCTGTCGCAGATGCCTGCGCCCGCGCCGGCGCCCGGACGGGCGGTGTTCCCGGCGCAGGGCGGGCGCCGCGGTCGCGTCGCGCTATTGTCCGGCTGTGCCGGCAAGGTGCTCAGGCCCTCGATCAACGCGGCGACGATCCGCGTGCTCAACCGGCTCGGTATCGAAGTTGTGGTCGCCGCCGGCGAGGCCTGTTGCGGCTCGCTGGTGCATCACATGGGCCGGGACGAGGCCGCCCTGGCGCAGGCGCGCACAAACGTCGACGCCTGGACGGCCGAGCTTGACGGCGACGGACTCGATGCGGTGATCGTCAATGCGTCGGGCTGCGGCACGACGGTGAAGGACTACGGCTTCATGCTGCGGACCGATTCGGCCTATGCGGAGAAGGCCGCCCGAATCGCCGCACTGGCCCGGGACGTTTGCGAGTATCTTGCCGCTCTCGCGCCGCCGCCCCCCGCCGTTCCTTCCGGTCTCACCGTTGCCTATCACGCCGCCTGTTCCCTGCAGCACGGGCAGAAAATCGTGCGAGAACCCAAGGAATTGCTGGCTCGCATGGGCTTCGCCGTCCGCGATATCCCGGAAGGTCACCTGTGCTGCGGTTCGGCCGGCACCTACAATATCCTGCACTCCGACATTGCGCGCGGCTTGCGGGATCGTAAGATCGCACGTATCGAACAGCTTGAGCCCGACGTGATCGCAGCCGGCAACATCGGATGCATTGCGCAGATCGCGGCGGGAACGGCCATTCCGGTGATCCATCCGGTCGAACTGATCGACTGGGCGTCCGGAGGGCCAAGGCCTGAGGGGGTGGCAGAACGCGATCGCAAGGCGTCCGCCCCGGACGGGGGAGTGGCTCGGCAGGCAGCCGCTGCCAGTGTTGCGAGAGTTTAGCCAAGGCAATCCGGAGGAAGGATATGGCGAAGAAGTCCAAAAAGTCGAAGACCAAGAAGATGAAGAAGGGCAAAAAGAAAGTTGCTCTGAAGAAGAAGAAATCGGCGCGCAAGGGCGCTGCGAAGAAGTCGGCCAAGAAGAAGTCGGCCAAGAAGGCCGGCAAGAAGTCGGCGAAGAAGTCGGCGAAGAAGTCCGGCAAGCCGAAGGCGAAGCCCGCGGCGCCCAAGCCTGCAGCCCCGATGGCGCCACGGCCCGCTCCGGCGCCGGCGATGCCCTCCGGCGGCATGGGTTCCTCGTCCGGCTCCGGCATGGGCATGGGCGGCTATCGGCCGTTCGGCAGCGACAACGGCAACAAGGGATAGGGGTGGCAAAGACGAGCAAAGGCCGGGCACGGTCCGCGCGTAACCAGCGACAGGCCCGGCCGCACGCCGCACCGGCGCGCAATCCAGCCAATCCCGAACGTACAGGCGGCAGGGCCGCGCCAAAATCTGGCGCGGCCCGCGTCGCTCCGGCGCGGCCATCCGCGGCGAAGTCGCCGCTGCTCGGCCTCTGGCGGGCGGTGTCCGGTTTCTTTTCCGGGCCGGCGCCGGGCGGCGCAAGGCCTGCGCGCGCAAAGCCCGCCCGCGGTGCGCGGCCGGGCGTCGGCGCCGCGATCCGGGGCCATATGGGCGCGCGCTACGACGAAATTCTGTCCGGACCGGCGCTCGAATTCCTGGCCGAACTGCACCGCCGGTTCGAATCCCGCCGCAAGGATCTGCTCGCCGTCCGCGCGCAGCGGCAGCGGCGCTACGACGCCGGCGAATTGCCGGACTTCCTGCCTGAAACCCGCATCGTGCGCGAAGGGCGGTGGACGATTGCGCCGATCCCCGCCGACCTGCGCGACCGGCGCGTGGAGATTACCGGCCCGGTCGACCGCAAGATGATCGTCAACGCGCTCAATTCCGGCGCCAATGTTTTCATGGCCGATTTCGAGGACGCCAATGCGCCCACCTGGGCGAACAACGTCGAAGGCCAGATCAATCTCAGGGACCGCTGGGCCGGGAAGATCAATTTCGTCGACGAGAGCACGGGCAAGACCTACCGGCTCTCGCACAAGCCGGCCGTGCTGATCGTGCGCCCGCGCGGCCTGCATCTCGAGGAGGTCCATCTCGTCGTCGACGGGGAACCGGTTTCCGGCGCGCTGTTCGATTTCGGCCTGTACCTGTTTCACAACCACCAGGCATTGCAGGCCAAGAATACCGGTCCCTATTTCTACCTGCCCAAGCTGGAGACGCACCAGGAAGCGCGCTGGTGGAACGACGTGTTCGTGTTCGCGCAGCAGCGGCTCGGCATCGCGCACGGCACCATCAAGTGCACGGTGCTGATCGAGACGCTGCCGGCGGCCTTCGAGATGGACGAAATTCTCTGGGAGCTGCGCGACCACGTCACCGGGCTGAATGCCGGTCGCTGGGACTACATCTTCTCCTTCGTCAAGAAATTCGCGAAAAATCCCGATTTCATCCTGCCCGACCGCGGCCAGGTGGTGATGGGCAAGGCGTTTCTCGGCCATTATGCCGCGCTCCTGGTCAAGACCTGCCATCGTCGCGGCGCCTTCGCCATGGGCGGGATGGCGGCGCAGATTCCGGTGAAGAACGACCGCAGGGCAAATGCCGCAGCCTTCGCCAAGGTGCGCGCGGACAAGGAGCGCGAAGTGCGCGAAGGCCATGACGGCACCTGGGTTGCGCATCCCGGTCTCGTTCCCGTCGCCCGTCAGGTGTTCGACCGGCTGATGAAGACGCCGAACCAGCTCGACCGGCTGCGCGAGGACGTCAATGTCACGCGCGACATGCTGCTGCAGGTGCATGCGGGCACCAAGACCGAGGACGGTTTCCGCCTCAATATCCGTGTCGGCGTGCAGTACATCGCCGCCTGGCTCGGCGGGCGCGGCGCGGTGCCGATCTACAATCTCATGGAAGACGCGGCGACTGCGGAAATCTCGCGCGCGCAGATCTGGCAATGGCTCCGGTACGGGGTGACGCTGGACAGCGGCGTGAAGGCGACGCCGGCTTTTTTCGAGCGCGCGCTGAAACAGGAGATGGCGCGGGTGAAGAAGGAGATCGGCACGCGGGCCTATGCGAAAGAGCGGTTTCCGGAAGCGATCAGGCTGTTTCGCGAGCTGTCGTTGTCGAAGAATTTCATCGAATTTCTCACCGTCCCGGCCTACCGGCTGATTGCGTGAGGCCGGCGCGGGGAAATCCCTCGTCGCGCAGGTAGCGCAAGCCTTGATCGCGCGCATGGCGCGGCACAAGATTGATTTATATCAACGATACAATTGAAAAATAACATGCCTTCGGACGGCATGTGGCAAGCAAGTCACAGGTTAAAGCATTGTGACATTGGCCGGTGCACAGCGGCCCGTTTGCACCCCGATTCGCTCAAAAAGGCAGCAAATGCACGCCCTTTCGCCTTGCTGGCTCAAGGGGTTGCTCTAGTTTTCGCTCAAGTTCGAATGAACGGGGATGGCGTTTGGGGGATCCGGCGGTGCTTCCGCTGCTGAACTTGAGCCACCAAGAACGCTAAGAAACAGGGGCATTACATGAATAAATTCCTTCTCCCGGCGGCCCTCGCGCTTGCCGTCACCAGCGCACCGGCACTGGCCGCCGACATGGTGGTCAAGGCCAAGGGGCCCGCTCCGGCGCCGACGCCGATGTGGGACATTGCCATCGGCGGCGTGGTGATGAGCGACTACAATTTCCGCGGCATTTCCCAGTCGAACAAGGGCGCCTCCGGCGGCGCCTATTTCGAGCCGCAGCTCACGACCGCATTCGGCACGCTCTATGCCGGCATCGGCGTGCTTGCCATCAACTGGCCCTCGTCCGCCGCCTACGGCTTCACCGATCCGTCCGCCGAAGTCGATCTCTATGGCGGCTGGCGGCATAGCTGGGGGCCGCTCTCGCTCGACCTCGGCTATATCCACTATTACTACCCGAAGGAGCAGTGGAACGGCGCAACGTCGGACAGCGATTTCGGCGAATTCTACGCCAAAGTCTCGTATGCGGTGACGCCCGACTTCACTATCGGCGGCAACGTCTTCTATACCGACGACCTGCTGAACTACAGCGAATCGTTCCGCACTCTCGGCAACCCGGGCAGCCCCGATGCGATCTATGCTTCGGCGACGGCGAAATGGGTGCTGCCGGGCAGCGTGAACGGCTGGGGCGCCTTCGTCTCCGGCGAACTGGGTCACTGGTGGATCGACGACAAGCCCTACATCGCCAACGGCTTCACCGATCCGAGCTACACCTACTACAACGCCGGTTTCGCGCTCACCTACAAGGCGCTGACCATCGACTTCCGCTATCACGGCAACGACATGGACTCGCGGGATTGCTCCAGCTTCCTGATCGTTGCCAACCCGCACCCGTCGAATTCCTGGTGCAAGGAAACGTTCATCGTTTCGGCGAAGTTCGACACTTCGCTCAACGCTCTGAAGTGATCGCGGGGCCGGAGGCAGACCGGCCGGCATTCTAGTGACAGAGGGCGGCGCAGCCATGCGCCGTCCTTTTCGTTTGAGGCAGGCCCGCGATGGCGTGACAATGCGGGCATGAAGGACAATGACCCGAAGGACCGGCCGGATGCCGGTGCGATGCGCTACTGGCTGCTGGCAACCGGCGCCGCGGGCGGGGCGCTTGCGATCGGGGCGATGGAATGGTTTTCCGCCTTCGCCGCCTATCCGCTGGCCTCGATACCCTTCGCCACCTCGATCGTGCTGGTGATGGGTTCGCCCGATGCCGAGCCGGCGCAGCCCTGGCCGCTGGTCGGCGGCCACCTGATTTCGGCGCTGGTCGGGCTGCTCGTCCTCGCCGGCGCCGGGCCGCAGGCCTGGGCCGCGGCGCTTGCCGTCGGCCTGGCGATGCTGGCGATGCATCTCACGCGCAGCTTTCATCCGCCTGCGGGCATCAATCCGTTATTGATCGTGACCTCGGACCTGTCTTGGAGTTTTCTGCTGGTCCCGGTCGCCGCCGGCGCGCTGCTGCTCGCCGCGTTTGCTTTCGTCTGGCACAATATCGGCGGAGCGCGGCCGTGGCCGCGCCGAAGGCGGTAAGGTTCACTCGGCCGCCGCCTCCAGCGTGAGCGGCGCCAGCGCGTGCCGCCCGTCGCGCGGCTGAAGCGTCAATCCCTGACGGTGGAACGCGCGCAGCGTATTGCGGTGCCCGATCGAGACGATGGTAGCGCCCTGCAGCCGCTGATGCAGCATGCCGTAGAGCTGTGCCTCCGAAGCTTCGTCGAGCGAGGCGGTGGCTTCGTCGAGAAACAGGAAGTCAGGCCGGTGCAGCAGCGCGCGCGCGATGGCCAACCGCTGTTGCTCGCCGAGCGAAAGAATCCGGTTCCAGTGCGCTTCCTCGTCGAGCCGGCCGGCAAGCCCGGCAAGACCGACGGCGACCAGCGCTTCCGCAAGCGCCTCGCGGGCGAAGCCTTCGGGTTCGGCCGGATAGGCGAGCGCCGCGGCCAGCGTCGCGATCGGAAAATAGGGCCGCTGCGGCAGCATCATCACCCGCGCGCCGTCGGGGACGAAAATGCTTCCCGTCCCGAACGGCCACACCCCGGCAATGGCGCGGAACAGCGTCGATTTGCCGGCGCCGGTCGGGCCGGTGAGCAGCGCATGCTCGCCGCTGCGGAAAACGACGTCGTTTCCTTCCACCAGCGGACGTCCGTCGGGCAGTTGCAGCGATAGCGCGCGCAGTTCGATCGCCGGCGCGCCCGAGGCTGGCATTGTCGCCACCGGCGGTGCCGCGCGGCCGGCCGCGCGCGCCCGGTCGATCGCTGCGTCGAATCCGGAAAGTCGCTGGATCACCGCCGCCCATTCCGCCAGTTCGCTGTAGGTGGTGACGAAAAACGACATGGCCCGCTGCACGCTGTCGAAGGCGGATGCCGTCTGCATCAGCGCGCCGAGCTGGATGTGGCCGGCGAAATAGGCCGGGCTGACGATGATGAACGGAAACACGATCGAAACCTGGTCGAAGCCGGCGGTGAAGAAGGTCAGCTTCTTTTGCCGCGACATGATGTCGAACCAGTTGCGCACCACGCGCTGGAAACGCTCCAGCAGCCGGCCGGTCTCCGCCGTCTCGCCGCCCAGCAGTGCGATCTGTTCGGCGTTTTCGCGCGTGCGCACGAGATTGAAACGGAAATCGGCTTCGTAGCGCTGCTGGGTGAAGTTCAGGTGGATCAGCGGACGCCCGATCAGGTGTGCGAGCAGAGTGCCGAGCGCGGCATAGATCAGCGCCGCCCAGACCAGATAGCCGGGAATGTCCCAGGTGGCGCCGAACAGGGTGAGCGGCGCCGCCGCCGAAAGTCCCCACAAGATGACGATGAAGGAGAGGATGGTGACGATCGAATTGAGAAAGCCAAGACCGATGCGCAGCGTGTAGCCGACGAACAGCCGGATATCGTCGGCAATGCGCTGGTCGGGATTGTCGGCTTCCTCGCCGAGCAGCTGCATGCGGTAATGATTGGCGTCGTCCAGCCAATGACCGAGATAGCGCTGCGTCATCCAGCGCCGCCAGCGCACCTGCAGCCACTGATTGAGATAGAGCTGATAGACCTTGAGCACGATGAACGTGCCGGCCAGCACACCGAAATAGGCGAGCTGATAGACGAACACGTCCCAATTGCGGTCTTGCAGTGCATTGTAGAAGTCGTTGTTCCAGCGGTTGATGAGGACCGCGATTCCCACCGTTCCAAGCTCGATGCTGACGACCGTCGCCAGCAGTCCGAGACCGATCCATCGCTCGCTCGAGCGGAAATAAGGGGCCGCCAGTCGCCATACGGCGGCAAGCGAAGGCTTCGATCCGTTCACGAAGTTTCTCCTGTCAGGCAGGCGGAACGCCGGTTTCGGTGCGGTCGCTGCTGCGAGAACGGGCATGGGCCCATTCCGCTGCATACAATCAGGTTGCACTGCAGCAGACCAATTTAATGGCTTGCGACGTTCCGTGACTTGTGGAATGCCTGCAACCCGTCCAAACTATGGCAATATCGCTGGAATACCCGGAATATGTCTCTGTTCCAGCGGTTAGCCATAGAAGCAAGCACACCGTCCAAGGTGTAACCAATCCCGAATCGCTCAGGGAGGGCATTCAATGACGACCCAGAAATCCGACAAGAAGACCTCGCGCCGCAAATTCCTGGTGGGAGCCGGCGCTGCCGGTGCGGCCACGATTGCGATGCCGCAGGTATCGCGTGCGCAGACTGCGACCCTTAAGATGCAGGGTTCGTGGGGCGCCAAGGACGTGTTCAACGAAATGGCGCAGGACTATGTCGAGCGCGTCAACAAGATGGCCGGCGGCCGCCTGAAGATCGATTATCTCGTCGGCGGTGCGGTGGTGCATCCGTTCCAGGTGCTCGACGGCGTGCATGGCGGGCAGATTGACGCCGCGCATACGGTGACCGTGTATTGGTACGGCAAGCACAAGGCGGCGTCGCTGTTCGGCACCGGCCCGGTGTTCGGCTTCAACGCCAACGAAGGTCTCGGCTGGATTCACAACGGCGGCGGCAAGGAGCTGTTCGAAGAGCTTCAAACCCAGATCATGAAGGTCAACGTCAAGAGCTTCTTCGCGATGCCGATGCCGACCCAGCCGCTCGGCTGGTTCAAGAAGCCGGTGACCGGCGCGGCAGACATCAAGGGCCTGAAGTACCGCACCGTCGGTCTCGCGGCCGATCTGATGCAGGCGATGGGCATGGCGGTTGCGCAGCTTCCGGGCGGCGAAATCGTGCCGGCCATGGAGCGCGGCGTGATCGACGCGTTCGAGTTCAACAACCCGACCTCGGACCGCCGCTTCGGCGCCCAGGACGTCGCCAAGAACTACATGATGGGCAGCCATCACCAGGCGACGGAATACTTCGAAATCATGTTCAACCGTACCAAGTTCAACGCGCTTCCCGCCGAGCAGCAGGCGATCCTGCAATACGCTGCCGAAGCTGTATCCTCCGCCAACGAATGGAAGGCGCAGGATTATTATTCCAAGGACCTTCAGGAACTGATCTCCAAGGACAAGGTCAACGTCATCCGCACGCCGAAGGACGTGTTCGATGCCCAGATCAAGGCATGGGACGGTCTGATCAAGGATCTCGAGAAGGATGCCTTCATGAAGAAGGTGATGGATTCGCAGAAAGCCTGGGTGCGTCGCGTCGTTTACTACGGCATGTACAACGCGACCGACTACAAGGGCGCCTTCGACCATCACTTCCCGGGCGTGCTGAAAATCTGATTTGACGGCGACACCGCTGTAGCAATGACGGGGCGGCGTGATCCCCACGCCGCCCTGCCCTTGTGGGGGCAATCCGGGATGGGGCCGGCATAATCGAATGACCCGATTTCTGTTCTTTATCGACACTCTCAGTGCGTGGGTCGGCAAGAGCTTCGGCTGGCTGATTCTGGTGCTGACTTTCGGCATCAGCTACGAAGTCTTCATGCGCTATCTTCTGCGCGCGCCGACCACCTGGGCCTTCGATGTCAGCTACATCACCTATGGCGCGCTGTTTCTGATGGCGGGCGCCTATACGCTTTCGCGCAACGGACATGTGCGCGGCGACGTGATCTACAGGCTGTGGCCGCAGCGCGTGCAGGCCTCGATCGATCTCGTCCTTTACATCATTTTCTTCTTTCCCGCCGTGCTTGCCTGGATCTATGCCGGATGGAATTTCGGCAAGATGTCCGTGCAATTCCGCGAGGTCAGTATTTTCAGCCCGGCCGGCGTGCCGGTGTTCCCGCTCAAGGCGTTGATCCCGGTCACCGGCGTATTCCTGCTGTTTCAGGGCGTAGCCGAGGTGATCCGCTGCATCCTGTGCATCCGCTACGGCTTCTGGCCGCAGCGTCTGCATGACGTGGAGGAGATGGAGACCGCCATTCTCCACGAAAAGGAATATCAGGAAGAGCTGCTGCATTCGGCAGACTCGCTGAAGCGGGGAGGTTGACATGACTGACCCGCAAGTCGGCATGGTGATGCTGGGGCTGTTCATCTTCATCATCATGCTGGGTTTCCCGATCGCCTTCACGCTGGTGGCGATGGGTGTCGGCTTCGGCTACTACGCCTACTACACGGCGGGCCAGGACATCCTGGACAACCGCGTCTTCACCCTGCTGGTGCAGAAGACCTTCGAGGTGACGTCGAGCGACGTGCTGACCGCCGTGCCGCTGTTCCTGTTCATGGGGTACATCGTCGAACGATCGAACATTCTCGGGCGGCTATTCTATTCCGTACAGCTGGCCATGAAGCATGTGCCGGGCGCGCTGGCCGTCGCCTCGCTGATCACCTGCGCTTTGTTCGCCACCGCCACCGGCATTGTCGGCGCGGTGGTGACGCTGATGGGCCTGCTCGCCTATCCGCAGATGCTCAAAGCCAATTACGACAAGAGCTTCTCGGCCGGCGTGATCTGCGCCGGCGGTTGCCTCGGCATCCTGATCCCGCCCAGCATCCTGCTCATCGTCTATGCGGCGACCGCCGGCGTTTCCGCGGTCAAGCTCTATGCCGCCGCGCTGTTCCCCGGCTTCCTGCTGGCCGGACTCTACGTCGTCTACGTCATCATCCGCGCCATCATCAATCCGAAGCTCGCGCCCAAGCTGCCGAAGGAGGAAATGAACGCTCCGTTCGGCACCGTCATGATTGCGCTGCTGACCTCCTTCTTCCCGCTCGCCGTGCTGATCATGTCGGTTCTGGGCGCGATCCTGTTCGGCCTGGCGACTCCGTCCGAGGCGGCCGCGGTCGGCGCGCTCGGCGCGCTGGTGCTCGCGGCGAGCTACCGCCAGCTTACCTTCGAACGGGTGAAGGAGGCGGTGTTCCTGACTGCGCGCACGACGGCGATGGTCTGTTACCTGTTCATCGGATCGTGGACCTTCTCCTCGGTGTTTTCCTATCTCGGCGGTCACGAAGTGGTGGAGCACTTCATCCTGTCGCTCGACATGAGCACGGTGCAGTTCCTGATCCTGACCCAGATCATCATCTTCCTGCTCGGCTGGCCGCTGGAATGGTCGGAAATCATCATCATCTTCGTGCCTATCTTCCTGCCGCTGCTGGAAAAGTTCGGCGTCGATCCGATCTTCTTCGGCATCCTGGTGGCGCTGAACATCCAGACCTCGTTCAACACGCCGCCGATGGCGATGGCCGCCTATTACCTGAAGGGCATCGCGCCGCCGCACGTGCTGCTGACGGACATCTTCAAGGGCTCGTTGCCGTTCGTGTCGCTGGTCTTTCTGACCATGGCGCTGCTCTATATTTTCCCGGAGATTGCGCTGTGGCTGCCGGACTACCTGTATACGCCGCGCTGACGCGCGCGGAACCGGATTGCGCCCGATGAGTCTTGCCGCGCTCGGCATCGTCGACGCCGCGACCGATATCCGGGAAGGGCGGATCAAGTCCGCAGAGCTGGTTGCCGACTGCCTGAAGCGGATCGCGGACGTCGACGGCAATATCGACGCCTGGACCTTTCTCGATCCCGATCACGCCATGGCGCAGGCGGAAGCCGCCGACCTGCACCGGCAGAAGGGCAAGGATTGCGGGCCGCTGCACGGCGTTCCCGTCGGCATCAAGGACATATTCGACACCGCCGACATGCCGACCGAGTTCGGCTCGCCGGTCTGGGCGGGGCGCACGCCGCGTCTCGACGCCGCCGCCGTCGCCCGCCTGCGTGCCGCCGGCGCGGTGATCATGGGCAAGACCGTGACCACCGAATATGCCTATTTCCAGCCCGGCAAGACGCGCAATCCGCACGATCCCACCCGCACGCCCGGCGGTTCCTCCAGCGGTTCGGCCGCCGCGGTCGCCGCACATATGGTGCCGGGTGCGGTCGGCTCGCAGACCAACGGGTCGGTCATTCGTCCGGCCTCGTTCTGCGGCGTCGTCGGGTTCAAGCCGACGCACGGCCTGATTCCGCGCAGCGGCGTGCTCGAACTCTCGCGTACGCTCGATCATGTCGGTGTATTCGCGCGCAGCGTCCAGGATGCCGGCCTGCTCGCCGAGGTTATGGCCGGTTACGACGAGGACGATCCCGATACCCGACCGATGCCGCGTCCGCCGTTTACGCAGGTCGTCGCCAGTCCGCCGCCGCTGCCGCCCCGTTTCGCCTTTGTGCGGTCCGCGGTGTG
Source organism: uncultured Hyphomicrobiales bacterium (assembly GCA_964456755.1). Lineage (GTDB taxonomy): Bacteria > Pseudomonadota > Alphaproteobacteria > Rhizobiales > Xanthobacteraceae > Pseudorhodoplanes. The sequence continues at coordinate 5,771 of CAYWCE010000040.1, read as the reverse complement.
GGACCAGGCCGACGCGGTGACGCAGGAAGCCTTCGGAGAACTCGTCGAGGCGCTCGGCGAGCAGGCTTCGGCGCTGGACCTCGGCGACAGCTTCGGCCGCATCGTCGACCTGCATCGCGTGGTGATGGAAACGGAGATGGCGCACAATCTGCGGCGCGACTGCGACAAGTTCGGCGACCGGCTCAGCGAGACGCTGCGCAAACTGATCGAGCGCGGCCGCGGCCATTCCGGCGTCTCCTATCTCGGCGCGCTGGCCGGCATTGGGCAACTCAACGCCGGGTTGGATTCGGTATTCGAAGAATACGACGCGATCCTCACCCCCGCCGCGCCGGGCGAGGCGCCCGCCATCGCAACGACCGGAAATCCGGTCTTCTGCTCGGCCTGGACCTATCTCGGTACGCCGGCGGTGACGCTGCCGCTGATCGCCTCGGAAGCGGGTCTGCCGATCGGCGTCCAGCTTGTCGGCCGGCGCGGCAACGATGCGCGTCTCTTGCGCACCGCCCGCTGGCTGGTCGATAAATTCACCGCCGGGCGCAGGAGCGGCCCGGCCAGGGGCGGCAAGGGCCGCAAACAGGGAGCATCGGCATGAGCAATCTGATCGCGGGGGTGATCGGCATATCGATGCTGTTCATTTTCCTGGGCGTCATTCTGGTGTGGATCAAGGCGCTGCCGCTCATCGTCATCGTCGTCGCCGTGATGGCGATGCTGCTGTACGATTTCGTGCAGACGCTGCGGTTCGGCGAGAATTATCACCGCCGCCGCTGAGCCGGCCTTAGCCGGCACGGCAGGAACCGAAACAAGGAGGCGCGCGGCGCCTCCTTTTCGTGCCGGCACCGCAGCGGCAGGAATCAGGCGCGCGGCGGCGCGCCGAGATGCTCGCGGAAGAACGCGACGGTACGGCTCCAGGCGAGATCGGCGGCCTTCTTGTCGTAGCGCGCCGCGCTGGTGTCGTTGTTGAAGGCGTGCTGGGCGCCCTCGTACATGTGCAGCGTGTAGCGCTTGTTGCCGGCTTTCAGCGCCGCCTCGTAGGCGGCGATCCCCGCATTCACCCGCGCGTCGTTCTCGGCGTAATGCAGCAGGAGCGCGGCGCGGATATTGGGAACCTGGTCCGCCGGGATTTGCACGCCATAATAGGCGACGCCGGCCTTGAGCGCCGGGCTCATGGCCGCGAGGCGGTTGACCATGCCGCCGCCCCAGCAGAAACCGACCGCACCGACATTGCCGGTCGATTCCGCATGTTTTTCGAGGAAGGAAATGGCAGCGGCAAGCTGCGTGGCGGCGATGTCGGGCTTCACCGTCGCGGCGAACCGTTCGCGCGCCTTGTCCTCGTCGTCCGGGGTGCCGCCATGCGGGGAGAGAATGTCGACGCCGAAGGCGAGGAACCCCTCCAACGCGATGCGCCGGGTGACATCGCGGATATGTGCAACGAGGCCCCGATTCTCGTGGATCACCAGCACAGCCGGGCGGCGGCCCTTTTCCTTCGGGCGAACGAGATAGCCGCTCACGCTTGTGCCGTCCGCGTCATAGGACACGGTTTCGGCAGCGAGGCGCGCATCGTCCGCGGCCACGATGGCGGCCAGCGCGCGATTGCTCTGCAGCAGCGGCAGAATGGCCGCCGCCGCCGCCGCGGATCCCGCCGTTTCGGCCAGGCGGTCCAGGAATTCGCGGCGCGTCATACCGCCATGCGTGAAGCGGTCGTACAAATCGATGAATTTCTGGTCCATGCCGTGTCTCCCTCGCGCGGTTCCGACGTGGAATAACACCACATGCCGTTCGAACTTCCTTCGCAGAAGCCGGGCGCGGCCGCGCGACAAAGTGACCGATGCACCGCCTGCCGCCGTTCCACTTTGCGCCCGGCGGGGGCGCCGGATGCGACGGGCGTCGCCGTGCCGGTCCTGCTGAACGGGAAACCGGCCGGTGCCGCGGCCGGCGGGCAGCGCCCCATGCGGCAGAATTGTGCGGCATTTGCGGCGGAGGACGAAATGCGGAGCGCAGCGACGCCGTCTCAATTGCCGCCGCGCGCGGCAACGAGCGCGTTCACGTTGGCGTCGAACATCGCGATATAGTCGTCGGTCTGCGGCAGTTCGCCGACCGAGCCGGCCAGCAGCACCACCTTCGCGCCGGTCTGCTGCGCAAGCCGCCGCGCGTGGCGCTCGGGCTGATTGGCCTCGGCCAGGATCAGGCGGATGCCGCGGTCGCGGATCAGCTTCGCCAGTTCGGCCATCTTGGCGCGCCGGGGCGGCGAGCGGTCGCGCGCAGCCATATAGTCGACGATGTTGAGCCGAAAGCGGTTGGCGAAATAAATCCAGTCGTCGTGAAATGCGATCAGTGGCTCGTCGCGCAGCGGCATCAGCCGCGCCTGCCATTCGGCGAGCTTCGATTCCAGCCGCGCCAGGAATGCCTTGCGGTTGGTCTCGAAATAGGCCGCATTGCCGGGATCGATGTCGGAAAAGGTCTTCAGGATTTTTGCAGTGATCACGTCGGCGGTCTTCGGATCGAGCCAGTAATGCGGATTGGGTCCGCCGCGCGAGGCGCGCCGCGTGCGCGCAAAGCCGGCACTGACCGCAAGCGGATCGATCGCCGCCACCGCCGCCGACGCATCGATATGGCCGGCCTCGCCGCGCTCGATTCCCATGCGCCCGTTTTTTGCCGCCGAGCGCGCCAGCAGCTTGTCGAACCATGGATCGATGCCGGAGCCGGCGCGGATCACAACGCGCGCACCCTTCAGGATTTCGACGTCCTGCAGCTTCGGCTGGTGCTCCTCCGGGCTCTCGCCGGGCGGCACCAGGCTGGAGACGACAATCCGCTCCGCACCGATGGCCTTGGCGAGGCTGCGCAGATCGGCGGTGGTGGCCACCACGCGCAGCCGATCCTGTGCAAAAGATGTGGAGACGAGCGCCGCGACGATGGCGGCGGCGAGCGCGATGCGTTTCATTGCCTCCCCCCGTCGGCCATTATACACAGGCCGTCGCGTCCCCTCCAGCCGCACCGCCATGTCACGGTCCCGGCAGCGATTAAAGGAGCACCACAAGAATGCGTCTTTCAGCATCGCCCGTTGCGAGCGTCCGGATGGCGGCGGCCGCGATTCTCGGTCTTGCGCTGGGGGCAACCGAACCGGCCGGTCACGCCCGCGCCTCCGGACCCGAATTCCCCTTCGACCGCGAGCTGCGCTTCGACGGCAACCCGCCGCGCGGCAGCAAGCGGGTTCCCTGGTTGCAGATTTCGGAACGCGGTGTGGCCGAGATCGATTTATGGTGTGCGACCGGCAGAGGTCAGGCGATTGTGGTGCAGAACACCATCACCATCGTTCCGGTCTCGCTGCGCGACAACCAGTGCCCGCCGGACCGGCTGCGCATGGACGAGGATTTTCTCACCAAGCTGACGCAGGTGACGAGCTGGCGCTGGGAGGGTCAGACGCTGGTGCTGGACGGGCCGCAGGTGCTGCGCTTTCGTCCGGCTTCGAACTAGGCAGGATCGGACGGATGTGAGAACGCTGCGCGTCGCGCTGATCGGTGCCGGAATCGGAGGGCTTGCGGCGGCGCTCGCCCTTTCGCGCCGCGGGTTCGACGTTCGCATCTACGAACAGGCGGATGCGCTGCGCGAGGTCGGCGCCGGCATTCAGGTAACGCCCAATTCCGCCAAGGTTCTGCGCGCACTCGGGCTGGAAGGCGACTTGCGCCGTTTCGGTTTCCAGCCGCAATCGGTGGTGGTGCGCGACTGGGACGATGGGCGCGAACTGCGTCGCACGCCGATGCAGGATGCGCAGGCGCGTTACGGCGCCGGTTATTACCAGCTTCACCGCGCCGATCTGCTCTCGATCCTCTCCGCCGCGCTGAAAAACGTCGATCTGCGCCTCGACACCCCGGTCGCCGCGGTGGCGTCCGGCCCCAACAAGGCGACGCTCGCATTCGCCGACGGCACGGACGATGAGGCCGACCTCGTCGTCGGCTGCGACGGCATTCACTCGCTGGTGCGCCGAACGCTGCACGGCGCGCGGCCGCCGCGTTTCACCGGCAATATGTGCTGGCGCGCAATCACCCCGGCCGACATCTTCCCGGCCGGCCATGTCGCCCCCGACATGACCATATGGATGGGGCCGCTCGGACATATGGTCGTCTACCATGTGCGCGGCGGCACGTTCGTCAACATGGTTGCGGTGCGCGAGACGAAGCACTGGGTCGAGGAATCCTGGTCGGTGGAATCATCGACGGCGGAGTTGACCGCGGCGTTCCCGCAGGTGAACGACCGCGTCCGCATCCTGCTGCAACGCGCGCAGCGGGTGTTCAAATGGGGACTGTTCGACCGCGATCCGCTGCCGTGGTGGAGCAGGGGCCGTATCACGCTGCTCGGCGATGCCGCGCATCCAATGCTGCCGTTCCTCGCTCAGGGCGCGGCGATGGCGATCGAGGACGCCTGGGTGCTGGCGGACAGGCTGGCGGCGCAGTCGGACAATGTCCCGGCAGCGCTGCAAGCCTACGAGGCGGCGCGGCTGCCGCGCACGGCGCAAGTGCAGCGTGCGGCGCGTGCGCAGGGCAACATTTTTCACCTCACCTCGCCGCTGGCGCGGCTGAAACGTCGGCTTGGCTTTACTGCGGTTGCGCGCAGCGATCCGAAACTGCTCAACCGCGACTGGCTGTACGAGTACGACGCGACGGCGTCGCCCGCCGTGGCCGGCGCCGCCTGAACGCAGGGGTCGGCAAAAT
>CAYWCE010000040.1:578-1058 GCA_964456755.1 uncultured Hyphomicrobiales bacterium | reverse complement strand
GAAGTCCATGCCGCCCATTCCGCCCATGCCGCCGCCGGCCGGCATGGCCGGCGCCGGCTCCTTCGGCAATTCGGCGACCATCGCCTCCGTCGTGATCAACAGGCCGGCGACGGAAGCGGCGTCCTGCAACGCCGCGCGCACCACCTTGGCCGGGTCGATGATGCCTTTCTGCACCATGTCGACATAGTCCTCGTCCTGGGCGTTGAAGCCGAATGTCTCCGACTTGTTCTCCAGCACCTTGCCGACCACGATCGAGCCTTCCACGCCGGCATTCTCCGCAATCTGACGGATCGGCGCCTCCAGCGCCTTGAGCACGATATTGATGCCGGCCTGGATGTCGGCATTGTCGTTGCTGATGCGGCCGATCGCCTTCTTGGCGCGCAACAGCGCGATGCCGCCGCCCGGCACGATGCCTTCCTCGACTGCGGCGCGGGTGGCATTGAGCGCATCCTCGACGCGGTCCTTCTTCTCCTTCACCTC
>CAYWCE010000040.1:300-568 GCA_964456755.1 uncultured Hyphomicrobiales bacterium | reverse complement strand
CGCCGGCCAGCTTGGCCAGCCGCTCCTGCAGCTTCTCCCGGTCGTAGTCGGAAGTGGTCTCCTCGATCTGCGCCTTGATCTGGCCGACGCGCGCCTCGATATCGGCCTTCTTGCCGGCGCCGCTGACGATCGTGGTCTTTTCCTTCTCCATGATCACTTTCTTGGCGCGGCCGAGCATTTTCAGCGTCACATTCTCAAGCTTGATGCCGAGTTCCTCGGAGATAAGCTGACCGCCGGTCAGAATAGCGATGTCTTCCAGCATCGCCTT
>CAYWCE010000040.1:0-259 GCA_964456755.1 uncultured Hyphomicrobiales bacterium | reverse complement strand
GAAGCCGGGCGCTTTCACCGCTGCGACCTTCAGGCCGCCGCGCAGCTTGTTGACGACGAGCGTGGCCAGCGCCTCGCCCTCGACCTCTTCGGCAACGATCAGCAGCGGCTTGCCGCTCTGCACCACCGCCTCCAGCACCGGCAGCATCGCCTGCAGCGCGGACAGCTTCTTTTCGTGCAGCAGGATATAGGCGTCCTCCAGCTCGGCGGTCATCTTCTCGGCGTTGGTGACGAAATAGGGCGAGAGATAGCCGCGGTCG
>CAYWCE010000039.1:0-25699 GCA_964456755.1 uncultured Hyphomicrobiales bacterium | reverse complement strand
CGCCGAAATGCTGCTCCTCGTCGACAATGACCAGACCGAGATCCTTGAAGCGGACGGACTTGCCGAGCAGCGCATGCGTGCCGATGACGATGTTGACCTCGCCCTCGGCCATGCCTTGCCTGGTCCGGGCCAGGTCGGCCGGCGAGACCAGCCGCGAGGCCTGACCGATATGCACGGGAAAGCCGCGGAAACGCTCGCTGAACGTCTTGAAGTGCTGGCGCGCCAGCAACGTCGTCGGCACCACCACCGCGACCTGCTTGCCGTTCAGCGCCGCGATGAAGGCGGCGCGCAAAGCGACTTCCGTCTTGCCGAATCCGACATCGCCGCATACCAGCCGGTCCATCGGCCGGCCGCTGCCGAGATCGGCCACGACCGCGTCGATCGAAGTCTGCTGGTCCTCGGTTTCTTCGTAGGGAAAGCCGGCGCAGAACTCGTCGTAGAGCCCGTGTCCCACGGCCAGGCGCGGCGCCTCGCGCAGTCTGCGCTCGGCGGCGACCTTGAGCAATTCGTGCGCCATCTCGCGGATTCGGCTTTTCATCCGCGCCTTGCGCGTCTGCCAGCCGCTGCCGCCGAGCCGGTCGAGATCGACTCCGGTTTCCTCGGAGCCGTAGCGCGACAAAAGTTCGATATTCTCCACCGGAAGGAACAGCTTGTCGCCGCCGGCATAATGGATTTCCAGGCAATCGTGCGGTGCGCCGGCCGCCTCGATGGCGGCCAGTCCGACAAAACGGCCGATGCCGTGATCGACGTGCACGACCAGATCGCCGGCGGACAGGCTCGTCGCCTCGGCGATGAAATTGTCGGCGCGGCGCGCAGCCCGGCGCGGGCGTACCAGCCGGTCGCCGAGTATGTCCTGCTCGCCCAGGACTGCGGCGTCGGCGGTGACAAAGCCCGCTTCGAGGCCGAGCACCCCGAGCGCGACCTCCGCTGCCGGCCGCGCCCGCGCCTCGGCCCAGGAGGCGACGTTGACGAGACCGGTCAGACCGTGATCGGCGAGCACGCCCTTCATGCGCTCGCGCGCGCCCTCGCTCCACAGCGCGATCGCCACGCGCTTGCCGGCACGCTGCAGCGCCTGCACATGCTGCACCACCGCGTCGAACACATTGGCGCCGGGCTGCGCGCGTTCGGCGGCAAAGTTGTGCCCCTGTGCGGCGCCCGCATCGACAACAAGGCCCTGGCCCGACGGCACGTCGAATGGAGACAGCCGCACCAGCGCGGCCCCCTCGAGCCGTGCTTTCCATTCCGCCTCGGCGAGATAGAGCCGCTCCGGCGGCAGCGGCTTGTAGAGTCCGGACGATGTGTCGAGCGGTTGCCGCCGCGCCTCGTAGAAATCCGCGATCTGCGCAAGCCGTTCATGCGCGGCATCTTCCGCAAGCGGCTCGAGGGCGACCGGAGAACCCGGCACATAGTCGAACAAGGTCTCCATGCGTTCGTGAAACAGCGGCAGCCAATGCTCCATGCCGGGATGGCGGCGGCCCTCGCTCACCGCCTCGTAAAGCTGGTCGTCGCGCTGCGGCGCGCCGAACGCCGCGACATAGCCGGTGCGGAAACGGCGGATCGTTTCCGTGGTGAGCTGGAATTCGGCGACCGGCACGAGTTCGAGCCGGCGCAGGTCGCCGCGCGTGCGTTGCGTCTCCGGGTCGAACGTGCGGATCGTCTCCAGGCTGTCGCCGAAAAAATCGAAACGCACCGGTTCGTCGAGCCCGGGCGGGTAGAGGTCGACGATGCCGCCGCGCACGGCATAGTCGCCGGGCTCGCGAACGGTGGATGCGCGCGCGTATCCGTTCAGTTCGAGCCAGGCCACGACATTCTCCATGCCGAGCACATTGCCGGGCGCCGCCGACAGCGACTGGCCGGCAACCGCCTCGACCGGCGGTACGCGCTGCAGCATCGCGTTGACCGTGGTGAGCAGGATCGAGGGGCGCTCGCGGCCCTTCACATGGGCAAGGCGGGAAAGCGCGGTCATGCGCTGTGCCAGCACGCCGGCATGCGGGGAGACGCGGTCGTAGGGCAGACAATCCCAGGCCGGACATTCGATCAGCTCGAGGTCGGGTGCGAAAAACGCGAGTCCGCGCGCCAGCGCCGCCATGCGCGGCCCGTCGCGGCAGACGACCGCAAGGCTGACCGCGGGCGCGTCCGCCCGCGCGGCGATGCTGCGCGCCAGATCGGACAGGATCAGCGCTTCCGCGCCGTCTGCGACATGTGCAAGCGTCAGCGGCTTTCCGCGTTCGATCCGGTCTGCGGACAGGCGGCTCATGCGCTGCCTGCGCCCGTCATGCGGTGGAAGTCGCGCAGCCGCGTCAGCAGCGGCGAGCGGCAGGATGCGGGGATGTCGCTCACGCCGTTGATCCAGGAATAGATTTCCTGGTCGGGCACGTCGAGCAGGCGTTCCAGCTGGTCGAGTTCGGACGCATCCAGCGTCTCGATATGCGCATCGGCAAAACGACCCATGATCAGGTCCATCTCGCGGATGCCGCGATGCCAGCAGCGGAACAGGAGCTTGCGCCGGCGCGCGCTCAGGCCCTCGCTCGATCGTGTGGTGCCCGTCGTCATTGGTCTTCCGGTCCCCTTGGCGCAACGCCAAAAGCCCGGGCGGGCCGGGCGCGGCTTATATAGAGGCCGGCGGCAGGCTTGTGAACCGCGGCCGCCGCGCTGGACCCATTCCCAAATCGCCGTGATGATGCGTCATGCGCCCCGCACTGCTCGATCCGCTTTTTGCGCCGCTGACGACGCTGCCCGGCGTCGGGCCGAAGCTGGAAAAACTCTACCGGCGCCTGCTCGGGCGCGATGACGCCGCGCGCGTGCTCGATCTGCTGTTTCACTTGCCGAGCGGTGCGGTCGACCGGCGCGACAGCCCGAAACTGCGCGACGTCCAGCCCGGCAGCGCGGTGACGCTGAAAGTCACCGTCGAGCGCCATCGCCCCGCCCCGCCCGGCCGTTCGCGCGCCCCGCATCTGATCCATGCCAGCGACGAAACCGGCGATCTGGTCATCGCCTATTTCCATGCGCGCCGCGAGCAACTGGAAAAGCTCTATCCGGTCGGGGCGACACGCTACGTGTCGGGCACGACTGCGCTGTATGACGGGATGCTGCAGATGGCGCATCCCGAACGCGTGGTCGACGAGAACGGCCGCGCCACATTGCCGGCGGTCGAGCCGGTCTATCCGCTGACCGAGGGCCTGTTCCAGAACCAGGTGCGGCGGGCGGCGGAGGCGGCGGCCGAGAAAATTCCCGCGCTGCCGGAATGGCAGGACGAGCCATGGCTGCAGCGGAACGGCTTCGCATCGTTCGCGGATTCGCTGCGCGCATTGCATCGGCCGCACGAACCCGCCGATGTGTTGCCGGAAAGCAAGGCCTGGACGCGGCTCGCCTATGACGAATTGCTGGCGAGCCAGGTCGCGCTCGCCCTGTTGCGCGCGCATCTGCGCCGGCAGGCGGGGCGCAATACCATAGGCGACGGCCGTTTGCGCAAGACCATCGTCGAGAGCCTGCCATATTCGCTCACCCTGTCGCAGCGTCGCGCGCTGGAAACCATTGCCGCCGATCTGGCCAGACCGGAGCGCATGCTGCGCCTGCTGCAGGGCGATGTCGGCTCGGGCAAGACCGTCGTCGCGCTGCTGGCCGCCGCCATTGCCATCGAGGCGGGACGACAGGCGGCCCTGATGGCACCGACCGAAATTCTTGCGCGCCAGCACCATGCGACGATCGCGCCGCTCGCCGCGCGCGCCGGCCTGCGGCTGGCGGTCCTGACCGGACGCGAACGCGGGCGCGAGCGCGAATCGATCCTCGCCGGCCTGCATGCGGGCGACATCGACCTTGTCGTCGGCACGCATGCGCTGTTCCAGGATGAGGTCAGTTTCCGCGATCTGGCGCTTGCCATCGTCGACGAGCAGCATCGCTTCGGCGTGCATCAGCGCCTCGCGCTTACGCAAAAAGGCGATGCGGTGGACATCCTGGTAATGACGGCGACGCCGATCCCGCGCACGCTGGTGCTGACTCTGTTCGGCGACATGGACGTTTCCGAACTGCGGGAGAAGCCGGCCGGGCGCCAGCCGGTCGATACCCGCACCGTTCCGCTTGCGCGGCTCGACGACGTGATCGAGGCGGTCGGCCGCGCGCTCGACGAGGGCAAGCGCGTCTATTGGGTGTGTCCGCTGGTCGAGGAATCGGAGACGACAGATCTTGCCGCCGCCGGGGAGCGACATGCGGCGCTGAAGGCGCAATTCGGCGCACGCGTCGATCTCGTTCATGGGCGCATGCGCGGCGCCGACAAGGATGCGGCGATGGCCCGCTTCGCCGCCGGCGAGACGCAGCTTCTGGTCGCCACCACGGTGATCGAAGTCCGCGTCGACGTGCCGGAGGCCACCGTCATGGTGATCGAGCACGCCGAACGCTTCGGGCTTGCGCAATTGCACCAGTTGCGCGGCCGCGTCGGGCGCGGTCGCGAGCGTTCCACCTGCCTGCTGCTGTACCGGTCGCCGCTCGGCGAAACGGCGAAAGCGCGGCTGTCGGCAATGCGCGAGACCGAGGACGGATTTCGCATTGCCGAAGAAGACCTGCGGCTGCGCGGCGAAGGCGACCTGCTCGGCACGCGCCAGAGCGGCATGCCCGGATTCCGCATCGCCCGGCTGGAGCGGCATGGCACGCTGCTTGCCGCTGCGCGCGACGACGCCGGCCTGCTGATGGCGCGCGATCCTGCGCTGCAATCGGTGCGCGGCCTTGCGGTGCGCCACCTGCTTTATCTGTTCGAGCGCGAGGAAGCGGTGCGGCTGATCCGCGCCGGCTGAGTTATCGCGCCGGCTCCGGTCCGTACCGGTTCGGCCCCGGGGTGCCGCGCAGGCAGGCCCAGTAGATCAGCACAAAGATGCCGACGATCGTCAGCACAATGAATATCCACCATCCGGTGCGGTCGATATCGTGCAGGCGGCGGGCGGCAACCGCCAGTCCGGGCAGGAAGGTGACGACGGCGACCACGGCATGCAACGGCGAGGCGTCGTCGTCGGGAAACAGCGCGCGGTCGAGCGTGCCGGCAACGATGAGCAGAATGAAGACGAACAGCACCCAGTACCAGTATTCCGGCCGTGCAGCGCGACCGGAAAAGTTGACATAGTTGCGAAACGCCGATGCAACCGCGTCGGTAAAGTTCATCGATGCCTCCCCTCGCGCGCGCCGACACGCCCGGCTAGGAAACCGTGTCCTTGCCTCTTTGTTCGGCCGCGCGCATCGCCTGCGCCGCCGCCCGCGCCGTTGCGGCCAGCGAGGCGTGGCGTTTGTGCTCGTTCTTGCCCGGCTGCACCATCCCTGCCGACAGGAGCAGCGTGGCCGCGGATTCCACCGGAATGTCCAGCTCGATGACCTTGCGCTTCGGCAGATAGAAAAAGAACCCGGTGGTGGGATTGGGCGTGCAGGGCAGAAACACGGATATCTGTTCTTCCTCGCCGGGCAGCCGCGCGCCGATTTCCGGGCTCGGCGGCTGCGAGATGAATACCAGCGACCACATCCCCGGCCCGGGGAATTCGACCAGCCCGACCTTGCGGAAGCTGGTGCCGGATTTCGAGAACAGCATCTCGAATACCTGTTTCACCGTCTTGTAGATCGGCCGCACGATCGGCATGCGGTCGAGCGCCGCCTCGCTGATCTGCAGCAGCGTGCGGCCGACAAGGTTGGCGGTCAGGAATCCGAGCAGCGTCAGCGCCAGTACCGCGATGACCAGGCCGGTACCCGGAATTTGTCCCGGCAGATAGGTCTCCGGCCGGTAGGCGGCGGGTATGATCGGGCGCACGAGGTCGTCCACCCAGGTGATGAACGACCAGATCAGCCAGCCGGTGATGGCGAGCGGTCCGGCGACGATCAGGCCGGTGAGAAAATAATAACGGATGCGCTGGCCGAAGGTCGGCGGCGGCAGGTCGGTCTCGATCAGATCCGGCGTCGACGGATCCAGTGGCTTGTATTCGGTCATGGTGCGTGGGACCGGGGTCCGCTCGTTGTGTCGGGGACTATAGCCTATTGCGAGCCTGTTGCGGCGCGGCGGCGCAAAGCTGCGGCGGACGGTCGAGGTCTACTCGACTGTGACCGATTTTGCCAGGTTGCGCGGCTGGTCGATATCGGTGCCGAGATTGACGGCGGTGTGATAGGCGAGAAGCTGCACGGGAATGGAATAGACCAGCGGCGTGACGCTTGCCGGCATTTCCGGCATGGCAATGGTCATCAGCGAGGTCACCGTCGCTTCGCGTGCGCCCTTGGGATCGGTGACCAGAATGATCCTTCCGCCGCGCGCCGCCACTTCCTGCATGTTCGAAACCGTTTTTTCGAACACTGCGTCATACGGCGCGATGACGATCACCGGCATGGTCTCGTCGATCAACGCGATCGGTCCGTGCTTGAGTTCGCCGGCGGCATAGCCTTCGGCATGGATATAGGAAATTTCCTTCAGCTTCAGCGCGCCTTCCAGCGCCAGCGGAAAGCTTGTGCCGCGGCCGAGATAGAGCACGTCGCGGCACTTGCCGAGATCGCGCGAGAGTTTCTCGATCTGCGGTTCCAGCGACAACGCGGCGTTCATGTGGCGCGGCACCTCGATCAGCGCGCGCACCAGCTTGCGCTCGTCGTCGGCCGACAGCGTTCCGCGCGCACGGCCGGCGGCAATGGCAAGGCAGGCAAGCACCGCGAGCTGGCAGGTGAAGGCCTTGGTCGAGGCGACGCCGATTTCCGGTCCGGCCAGCGTCGGCATGATCACGTCGCTGTCGCGGGCGATGCTCGAACTCTGCACATTGACGACGGAAAGCACGTGCAGGCCGTGGTCGCGCGCATAGCGCAGCGAAGCCAGCGTGTCGGCGGTCTCGCCCGACTGCGAGACGAAGATCGCAAGATCGCCGCGCCGCAGCGGCGCCTCGCGATAGCGGAACTCGGAGGCGATATCGATTTCCACCGGGATGCGGGCGTAGCGCTCGAACCAGTATTTGGCGACCAGCCCGGCATAATAGGCGGTGCCGCAGGCGGAAATGGCGATGCGGTCGAGCCTGGCGAAATCGAACGGCAGCTTTTCCGGCAGCACGACGCGTTCGCCGGTCATGTCGAGATAATGCGCCAGCGTATGGGCCACGACTTCGGGCTGTTCGTGGATTTCCTTCGCCATGAAATGGCGATGGTTGCCTTTGTCGACCAGGAAGGCGGAGCCGGCGGTCTTGATCGCCTGGCGGTTGACCAGGTGCCCGTCGGCGCTGCGGATTTCCACGCCGCCGCGGCGGATCACCGCCCAGTCGCCGTCTTCCAGATACGAAATGGTGTCGGTGAACGGCGCAAGCGCGATCGCATCGGAGCCCAGATACATCTCGCCGTTGCCGTGCCCGATGGCGAGCGGCGAGCCTTTGCGCGCGCCGACCATCAGGTCGTCTTCGCCGGCGAAGATGAAGGCGAGCGCGAACGCACCGCGCAACCGCGGCAGGGTCGCCCTCACCGCCTCGATCGGGCCGGCGCCCTTTTTCATTTCCGCGGTGACCAGATGCGCCACCACTTCGGTGTCGGTCTCGGAGCCGAATTTGGCGCCGTTCTTTTCCAGTTCTTCGCGCACTTCGCGGAAGTTGGGGTGGGTGCCGTTATGCGCGTCCGCCAGCTTCTCGGTCGCGTGCGGATGCGCGTTGTTCTCGGTCGGCCGGCCGTGCGTCGCCCAGCGGGTATGGCCGATTCCGGCGGTGCCGCTGAGCGGCTCGCGTCCGAGCTTGGCTTCCAGGTTGTGCAGCTTGCCTTCGGCGCGGCGGCGTTCGAGATGGCCGTTTTCCACGGTGGCGAGGCCGGCCGAATCGTAGCCGCGATATTCAAGCCGCTTGAGCGCATCGACCAGGTGGCCGGCAACCGCCTCGCGGCCGAGAATCCCGACTATTCCGCACATCGACGTGCCTCCCCGCCCTCGTTCCGCCCGATCATGGTTAAAGCGGCGGCGGAACGGCGACGGAAATCAAAATCCGTTTCGCTGTATGACAATCCGGGCGGGGTCATCGGATACCTGCTTCAGCCGGACCTGTCTTTCTTGCCCGCGGCCTTGAGATTGCGCAAGCGGGAAGCCCAGCCTTCCTTAACGGTCTGCCGCACGCGCCCGAGCGCCAGCGCATCGGGCGGTACGTCCTCGGTGATCACCGATCCGGAGCCGACATAGGCGCCGTCGCCGATGCTGACCGGCGCGACCAGCGCGGAATTCGAGCCGACAAACGCGCCTTTGCCCACGTCGGTCCGGTTCTTTCCGGCGCCGTCGTAATTGCAGAATATCGTGCCGGCGCCGATATTGGCGCCTGCACCCACGCGCCCGTCGCCGATATAAGCGAGGTGATTGGCCTTGGCGCCGTCTTCCAGCACCGCCTCTTTCACCTCGACGAAATTGCCCACCCGCACCTCGCGGCCGATGTGCGTGCCCGGGCGCAGCCGTGCATAGGGACCGATCGAGGCGTCCTTGCCGACATGCGCGCCGGCAAGATGCGAGAAGGAACGGATCACCGCCCCGTCCTCGACGACGACGCCGGGGCCGAACACGACGAACGGTTCGATGGTCACGTCGCGGCCGAGCTTCGTGTCCTGCTGCAGATAGACCGTCTCCGGCGCGATCATGGTCACGCCCGCCTCCATGGCCGCCTGGCGCAGCTGCTGCTGCAGCGTCGCCTCGACCGCGGCCAGCCCGGCCCTGGTGTTGATCCCGCTCACTTCCGCCTCCTCGGCCTCGATCGCCTGCACGTCGAGGCCCTTGCGGTGCGCAATGGCGACCGCGTCGGTGAGATAGAACTCGCTCTGGGCATTTTCGTTTCCGATCTCCTGCAGCAACGCCAGCGCATGCGCGCCCGACAGCGCCATCAGGCCGGCATTGCACAATCCGATGCGCCGTTCGTCCGCGCTCGCATCCTTCTCTTCGCGCACGGCGACGAGCGCGCCGTCCCTGACGACAAGGCGGCCGTAGCCGGAGGGGTCCGCGGGGCGGAAGCCGAGCACGACGACGGCGGCCCCGCGCGCTAGCGGCGCGCGCAGCTGCAGCAGCGTTTGCGGCCGGATCAGCGGGGTATCGGCGAAAATAACGAGGATATCTTCAAAGCCGCGCGCCAGCGCCGCTCGCGCCGCCAGAACGGCATGCGCCGTGCCTCTGCGTTCGCTCTGGACGGCGATCTCGACGTCCGGAACGATGCGGCGGGCCTCGTCGATAACCGCCTGGTGACCCGGACCGACGACCACCGCGACGGCATTCGCGCCGGCTTGCCGCGCTGCGGCAAGTGTCTGTGCCAGCAGCGTGCGCCCGCCGACCCGGTGCAGAACCTTGGGCAGGGACGAGCGCATGCGCGTACCCTCGCCTGCCGCCAGAATCACGGTCAGACACCGCCGGCCGCCCATTGGTCCTCCGGAATTCACGGCGCTCTCTTAGCCGAGCCGGTGCGAGGGCGAAAGGGCGGCTGCCGCGCGCTGCATACTCCACAGACCCGGCAAGCCCGTTTCCCCCGTTCCTGCTACCATTTTGCTGCGATTGATTCGCACGACCGCGGGCGGACAGCGACAGGCAATGACTGATACCGGGAGCGCATCGATGCTCGCCAGGATCGACGAAAACGTCGACCTGCGGGTGCTCGCCCGGCTCGGCCTGTGGGGCAGCGCGGCGATCCTCTCGCTGTTGCTCGCAGTGCTGGCGTTCCGTTCGGAGACCGGCACGCGCCGCATCGGCATGGCGGGATCGGCCACGCCGGCCGAACTGGCGCGGACCGCCGTCGCCGACCGCAACCGGCAGCTCGAGGACGACAGCAAGCGCCTGATCGAAGCGGTGCGCACCCTGTCGTCGGACCGCGACCGCCTGCTCGCGCGCGTCACCGTGCTCGAACGCAATCTGGAAGACGTCACCGGCTCGGTCAGCAAGATCGGCACCGCGCGCGAACGCGCAACCTCGAGTTGGCAGGATCTGGCCCAGCTCATGAGCGGACCGTCGGTGATTTCCAGCATATCGGCGCCGCAGACCATTACCGCTTTTCCGGCGCCGCGCGCAGCCGCGCTGCAGCCGGCCGCCCGGCCGTCGGCCGCACCGGAATCCACCGGCACCGTCACCGAGTTCGGCGTCGATATCGGCGGCGGCCCGAGCATTCAGGCGTTGCGCGAACTGTGGAACGCGGCCAAGGGCGCGCATCAGGGTGCATTCGACGGGTTGCGGCCCGTCATCGGCGTGCGCGATGTGAAGCCCGATATCGCCGAACTGCGGCTGATCGTCGGCCCGCTGGCGAACGCGAATGCGGCCGCCAGACTCTGCGCGCAGCTTTCCACGACCGGCTGGACCTGCCGCCAATCCGTGTTCGACGGACAGCGACTCGCCATTCGCTGAATCTGCCGCTACACCCTGCGGCCTGACATCCCGGACAGCCAGCATGAACTCGCGTTTTGGCCGCTACGCCGTGCTCACGGCGATGCCGCTTTTTTTCGTGTCCAACCTGATCATCGGCCGCCCGGCGGTCGAGACCGTGCCGCCCTGGACGCTGGCGACCTTGCGCTGGGGATTTGCCTGCCTGCTGCTGGCGCCGTTCGCAATTCCCGCAATCCGCGCGCATGGCGCGCAGCTGCGCGCCCAATGGAGCCAGATCGCCCTGCTTGGCTTTCTCGGCATGTGGATTTGCGGCGGGCTCGTCTATGTCGCCCTGCTCTACACCACGGCGACGCACGGCACGCTGATCTACACGGCATCGCCGGTGATTGTGGTGCTGCTGCAGGCGCTGATCGCGCGCCGCCCCCTGCCGCTGGCGCAGACCGTCGGGGTTGCGGCGGGCATTGCCGGGGTTTTCACCATCGTGCTCGAAGGCAATCCCGCGGCGATTTTCGGCCACGCCTTCAATGCCGGCGACCTTTATTTTGTCGCCGCCGCCGTCGCCTGGGCGTTCTATTCGCTTCTGCTCAAGCGCAGCGCATTGCAGGAAATCCCGACGCTGCCGCTGTTCTGCATCATCGCCTTTGCCGGCGCCGTGCTGCTGCTGCCCTGCATGATGGTCGAACTGGCGTGGTATGGCGGATTTCCGGTGACGCCGAAGGCGTGGGCGAGCATCGCGGGCATCGTCGTGTTCGCCTCGATCCTGTCGTTTCTCAGCTACCAGTTCGGGGTCAAGACCGTCGGCCCGGCAGTGACCAGCATTTTCCTCTATCTGCTCCCGGTCTACGGCATCGTCCTCGCCGCCCTGTTTCTTGGCGAGACCATTCGCATCTATCATGGCGTCGGGCTGCTGCTGGTCGTCGGCGGCATTGCGCTGGCGACCGGGCTGCCGGGCATGCTGTGGCCGGGATCGAAGCGGCCCGCCGCGAATTGACCCGCACGGAGGACGCATGCGCCGGACCTTTATGCCCACCGCCCGCCAGACCAACGTGCTGCTGATCCTCGGCTTTGCCGCCGCAGGTTACGGGCTCTATTTTCGCTATCTCGTGGTGGAGCAGTCCGCGGTCGGTCTGGCTTGCCAGGGCGGCCTGCAGACCTGGCTCTGCTTCACCCGCGCGTTGCTGATCCCGATGTTCACCCACGGCGTGTTCGGCATCGTGGCGCTGGCGGCGGCGCTGCTGCATTTCCTGCGCCCTTCGCTGCTGCTGTTCGCGATCGCGCTTGCTGCGGGAGGCTTTGGAATCGTCGCCTATAACGTCGTCCTGTCCTCGCTGGCGGCCGGACTGTTGATTCTCAGTCTGGCGCGTCCGACTCCCGCGTCCGGAACAATATGATTGCGAGCGCGGCAATGGCGGCGCAGAACCACAGCGACTGCCAGTTGGCCGTGCTTTCGTTGAGGACGACGTAGAGCGCGCACGCCGACAGCGCCGCCGCCGCCAGCGTCTCGGCCGCCGCGCGCCGGCCGTGGCGGGCGCCTGCGCGCAGCGACAGCAGCAAATACGGCACCACGGCCGAGGTCAGCGGCGCATAGGGAAATTCGCGATAGCGCGGGTCGAAGACCAACGCCAGCGCGGGTTGCAACGCCAGCAGGATCAGCGCCGCGAGCACGAGCCCGAGCGCCAGAGCGAGCGGATCGCGCAGACGCCCTTCCGCCCGCGCGAGCACATGCGCCAGCGGCGGAATGGCGTCGCCGCGCATCAGCGCCGCCGCTCCCACCAGCGGCGCCAGCAGCGAAACGGCGGCAAGCGCCGTGTTGCGCATCCAGCCGCCCGCGTCGAAGCTGTCGATCGGCACGCGTTCCGCGGTCAGTCCGGCCATGATCCCGGCGACGACGGCGGCAGCGAACACCATGCTCCAGTCGCGCAATGCCGCGGTGTGGCGCCGGCATCGCCATGCCGCTGCGAAGACCAGCGCAGCGACCAGGACGCCGCCGAGCGCCTGCCAGCGCCAGTGCGGATGGTTGGACACCGCCTCGCCCCAGCCGAATTTCTGACGCCGCTCATAGGCATCGAACAGGCCCCAATACCCGCCGACCGTCCCTTCGAGATGCCGTTTCCAAGGCTGGTCGAAGGCCTCGATCAGGTTGTAGCGAAAGCCGTCGCGCTTGGCCAAGGCGACGATGCCGTGAACGACCAGCGCCTGGTTGGCCGGACTCGGCAAGGCGCCCTCGCGCATGCGGCCGCGGCTGGGAAAGCCGGTTTCGCCGAGCAGGATTTCCTTGTCCGGAAAAGCGGCGACCATCTTGCGCCGGATGGCGTCGACATGGGCGACCGCCCGCTCGGCCGGGATCGGGAAATCCTCCCAATAGGGAAGAATGTGGATGGTGACAAAATCGACTGCGTCGTAGATTTCGCGGTGCCGGATCCAGAATTCCCAGACATCGGCATAGGTGACGGGAACGTTGGCGCGCGCTTTCACATCGCGCACGATCGCGGCGAGGTCGGGGCCCGCAATCTCGCCGCGCAGCAGCACCTCGTTGCCGACGATCAGTGCCTGAACGACGTCCGGGTATTGCTTCGCCAGCGCGATCGTTGCGTCGATTTCGCGCCTGTTGCTGTCAGGATTGCTCGACAGCCAGATGCCCTGGATCACTTTCATGCCATGCCGGCGCGCCAGTTCGGGAATCTGGTCGAGCCCGTGCTGGATCGAATAGGTCCGCACGCAATCGGTGATCGTCTTCAGCCGCGAAAGATCGTCGTCGATCTGCCAGCGCGCGATCCGGGTGGTGGCGACAAGGGGAGTCTGGCCGGCGCGAAAGGGGGCATAGGACACGCATTGCACCTTCCCGCCGGGCCCCAGCGGCGACGGCGGCATTGCAACATGCGCTCCCAGCCACCACCACGTGGCGGCGACGACGCATGCCGCAACCGCGAAAAGCAGAGCCGGGAACCGGACGGTCGACGACACGTTGGCGATCACGGGAATTATGAACGTTTGTTGTGTTTGGCGGACAGAAATTTCGGGCGCATCGTCTTAAACAATCCTGTCACGTGTGCTGGACAAAACGCGGAACTTTGGCAATCTCGCTGCGCGGCATCCGACGCCGCATTGCTGACTGATTCCGATGTGCAGACTTACCGGCCTCAACGACAAGACCTCAACTTCGGTGCCGGGCCGTCTGAAGCAAATCTGACGCAGACAAGCAAATCTGACGTTGTGGATTTGGAAGCATGAGATTGTCCGCACCCCACCCGCGCTTGCAGCCAAACGGAGCGGCAGCCGACGGCTTTCCGGCGGCTGCCCGGCCATAACGCTTACCTGTCGAACTTACGGAGTGCCATGCGTCAATTTTCACGTCTCGCCGCCGCGTCGCTTCTGACCGGACTGCTGCTGCAGGCGCCGGGGGCCCTCGCTCAGAGCGGAGACGCCAAATCCGGAGAGAAAGCGCGCCAGGCCGAACCGGGCAAGGAGAGCGCCGGCGGCAAGGCGAACGAACTCGCCGAGATTGCCAAAATTCTGCCCGGTCCGGCGGGAAATCCCGAATGCGTCTGGCTCGGCCGGCGGGTCGTCAACCTGCTCTGGCGCGACGACCTCGACACCGCCTTCCGCCATCTCGATCTGTACGACCGGTTCGGCTGCCCCGGCGGCCACATCCAGGCGACATTCCGCTGTGTCGTGCGCCAGGGCGGCATCGATCCGAAAGTGCCGGAGACCCTCAACGCCCGCGTCCACGCCTGTTGGATCAATCCTTCCGCGCAGCCTTCGCCGCCGGCTGCGGCATCGGCGCCCGCGGCGGCTTCCGGAACCTCGACCCAATAGAGACGTTAGGCCGTGACGACCGGCCAATCCCTCTCGGCAGGGTCATCAAATCGCCATGCATCCTGAAGAGAGGAATCTTCGCCCTGTGTGTGTGTCCGATCGCTTGAAAGACGCGCAAAACAGAGATATGTTGCACTGCAACAGGCGCCGCCTCAGGGGACGGGACGGCCGCCTCACTCATAGCCCCGTTTGGTCTACTTTCCATGCGCTCCGCCGCTCTTGCAGTCGCGCTCCTCGCGTGCGTGCATGCAGGACTCTGGGCCCTTGGCAGAAACCAGATCGAAGCGCCGAGCTTCGAGGGCCAGCTGCCCAGCGTTTCCTATGCACCGTTCGGGAGTTCGCAGCATCCTGACAAGAGTCAGGCTTCCGCTGCCCGAATCCGCGCCGACCTGCGCACGCTCGCGCCCACTACGCGGGCGGTGCGCACCTATTCGTCCACGGGCGGTGTCGAACTGGTGCCGGGGATCGCCAACGAATTCGGCCTCAAGGCGACGATCGGCGCCTGGATCGACAAGGACGAAGAGCGCAACGAACGCGAAATGCGCTCCGTCGTCGAGCTGGCGCGCCGCCACAGCAATGTCGACGGGATCGTGGTCGGCAACGAGACGATCTACCGCGACGAGCAGTCGGTCGAAGACCTGATCAGGAAAATCCAGCGTGTGAAGCGCGAGACCCAGGTGCCGGTCACGACCGGCGAAATCTGGCACGTGTGGATGGAAAATCCCCAGCTCGCCTCCTCGGTCGATTTTATCGCCGCGCACGTGCTGCCCTACTGGGAAGGCTTCTCCGAGAAGCAGGCGGTCGACCAGGCGGTGATCATCTACAATTTGCTGCGGCAGGCCTATCCCGGCAAACGCATCGTCATCGCCGAGTTCGGCTGGCCGAGCGCCGGCTATAATCTCAAAGCCGCCAATCCGGGACGTCTGGCGCAGGCGGCGGTGCTGCGCGAATTCGTTTCCCGCGCCGAGGCGCTCGGTATCGATTACAACATTATCGAAGCGATCGACCAGCCGTGGAAGATTTTCGAAGGCGGCGTCGGTCCCTATTGGGGTCTGTACGACGCCAGCCGCAACCCGAAATTCGCCTGGACCGGGCCGATCCTGGAGGTCGACCACTGGAAGAACACGATGCTGGCGGTGCTGTTCGGCCTGTTGCTGTCGCTGCCGATCCTGGGCATTCGCGGCGCGACGCTGCCGCAGGCGCTGACGCTGGGCACGGCCGCGCACGGCGCGGGCGCCTGGTTCGCGGCCGTATTCATCTACTGGAAATGGCATTACTTCGTGCCCGGCGCCGCCTTCGCGCTCGGCCTCGGCATCCTGCTGCTGGTGCCGCTGGTGTTCATCGCGCTGGCCCGCATCGAGGAAATCGCCGCCATCGCCTTCGGCCGTAAACCGCTGCGCCTCATCGAGTCGCCGCCGCTGGCGCCGGAGGGCTATGCGCCGAAAGTCTCGATCCACGTTCCCGCCTATCGCGAGCCGCCGGAAATGCTCAAGGCCACGCTCGATGCGGTGGCCACCCTCAACTACCCGAATTTCGAATGCGTGGTCGTGATCAACAACACGCCCGATCCGGAATTCTGGCAGCCGGTGGAAGACCATTGCCGTGCGCTCGGCGAGCGATTCAAGTTCGTGCGCGAGGACAAGCTGCAGGGATTCAAGGCCGGCGCGCTGCGGCTGGCGCTGCAGCACACCGATCCGCAGGCCGAGATCGTCGGCGTGATCGACGCCGATTATATCGTGACACCCGACTGGCTGACGCATCTGGTGCCGGTCTTTGCCGATCCCAAGGTCGGTCTGATCCAGGCGCCGCAGGACCATCGCGACGGCGACCGCTCGGTCATGCATCACGCGATGCAGGGGGAGTATTCCGGCTTTTTCGACATCGGCATGGTCCAGCGCAACGAGAAGAACGCGAGCATCGTGCACGGCACCATGTGCCTGATGCGCCGCTCCGCGCTGGAGGCCGCCGGCAACTGGTCGAGCGACACCATCTGCGAGGATTCCGATCTCGGCCTGACCATGCTCGAACTCGGCTGGCAGGTGCATTACACCAACCGCCGCTACGGTTTCGGGCTGCTGCCGGAATCCTTCGAGATGTTCAAGAAGCAGCGGCACCGCTGGGCCTATGGCGGCGTGCAGATCGTCAAGAAGCACTGGCGGCGCTTCCTGCCCGGCGTCAGCGTGCTCAGCCGCGACCAGCGGCGCGAATTCACGCTCGGCTGGCTGGTCTGGCTCGGTGCCGAATCGATCGGCGTGGTCGTTGCGCTGCTCAACCTGGTCTGGGTGCCGGTGATCGCCTTCCTCGACATCGCCATCCCCGACAAAATCCTGACCGTCCCGATCGTCGCCGCGTTTGCCGTGACGTTGCTGCATTTCTTTTCTCTCTACCGGCTGCGCGTGGCAGTGCCGATGCGGCAGGCGCTCGGTGCCGTCATTGCCGCCATGTCGCTGCAATGGACGGTGGCGCGTGCGGTCGGCGACGGCCTGATCAAGGATCACCTGCCCTTTGCGCGCACCGCCAAGGGCGGCCGCGGCATCAAGCCGATTGAATTCCAGGCGTTCTGGGAGGCGGTGATCGGTGTATTGCTGCTTGCCGGCGCGGCCGTGCTCGTGTTCACCAATATCAAGCAGGTGCGCGAGGTTTACATCTTCGCTTTCGTGCTGTTGCTGCAGAGCCTGCCGTTTCTGTCGGCTTCCGCGATGGCGGCGGTGGAAGGCACGCGTTTCAACGAATTCGCCTACTGGAAGGGCCTCGGCCTGCGCGGCGTACTGCGTCTGCCCCGGCGTGCCGCGGCAATCGCCCAGGCGGCGACGACGCCGGCTCCTGCCGAAAAGCAGCCGGAGACGATTCAGTAAGGGAGCGCGGTCCGTCGCCGCGCAATTGCGCGGTGCCGGCAATCGGCTATCTAGGCCAGCGCCTTTTCCGCCAGCCGCACCCAGTAGGATGCGCCGACCGGGATGGTGTCGTCGTTGAAGTCGTAGGCCGGATGATGCAGGCCCGCGCTGTCGCCGTTGCCGACGAAAATGAACGCTCCCGGCCGCGCGTTGAGCATGAAGGAGAAATCCTCCGCCCCCATCACCGGCAGAACGTCGGTGTCGACCCTGGCCTCGCCGACGACCTCCTTGGCGACCGAGGCGGCAAACGCGGCCTGGTCGGGATGGTTGCGCGTCACCGGATAGCTGCGCTTGTAGGCGACGCGCGCCTTGGCGCCGTAGAGTTTCGCCGTCCCCTCGACGACTTCGTGGACGCGCCGCTCGACGAGATCCTGCACCTCCGGCGTCAGGCTGCGCGCCGTGCCGCGCAACAAGGCCGTCTGCGGAATGACGTTGTCGGTCGAACCGGCCTGAAACAGGCAGATCGATACCACCGCCGAATGCAGCGGATCGACGTTGCGCGAGACGATGGACTGGAGCTGGTTGACGATCTGCGCGCCGACCAGGACGGTGTCGACGGAGAAATGCGGGCGCGCGGCATGCCCGCCCTTGCCTTCGATCTCGATCGCCAGATGATCGGCCGCGGCCATCAGCGGTCCCGGCCGCAACGCAAACTGTCCGAGCGGAATGCCGGGATAATTGTGCATGCCGTAGACTTCTTCGATGCCGAAGCGGGTCATCAGCCCGTCCTCGACCATCGCCTTGCCGCCGGCGCCGCCCTCTTCCGCCGGCTGGAAGATGACGACGGCGTCGCCGCCGAAATTGCGCGTTTCGGCAAGATACCTGGCCGCCCCGAGCAGCATGGCGGTGTGCCCGTCATGGCCGCAGGCATGCATCTTTCCCGGCACCGTCGATTTGTAGGGCAGCCCGGTCGCCTCCTCGATCGACAGCGCGTCCATGTCGGCCCGCATCCCGATCGCCTTGCGGCTGCCGGCGGGCTTGCGCCCTTTGATCACGCCCACCACGCCGGTCTTGCCGATCCCGGTCACCACCTCGTCGCAGCCGAACGCCTTCAGCTTCTCGGCCACCAGCGCGGCGGTCCGGTGGACGTCGTAATTCAGCTCCGGATGCATGTGCAGATCGCGCCGCCAGGCGGTGATTTCCGGGTGGAACTCGGCGATACGGTTGACGACGGGCATGGTGCTTGGCCTCCGGGCCGTCCATATAAGGGCCGGTAGCCACGCGATGCAAACGCGGCCGGCGAGCGCCGGAATTTCGCACTATTGACCGGGAAGGAGGCCGCCCCTACACAGCGGCCCATGGGAGCGCGTAGCTCAGCTGGTAGAGCACCTGACTTTTAATCAGGTGGTCCTGGGTTCGAGTCCCAGCGCGCTCACCATTGCATTTTGTGTCCAGCCCGGAGCATAGGTAACGGATTGTACCTTGGACATGGGTGGCGGACCGAACGGCTTGCCGCGGGTTCTGCTCCCGGTCGAAGGTTTCGCGATCGTGGCCAAAGCCGACGAGCCGGTTTCGCTCGTCTACCTCCGCGGTGCCGGCGCGGTCAGCCTGCGTATTTCCAGATGCTGGCGGCGACCAGTGCCAGCGCCAGCACGATCCAGAACGCCCAGCGCTGCAAGACCTCGCTGCGGGTCGGCGGCGGTGCGGGCGGCGGCGCGAATTCGCTGTCTGTCATCGGAGCCTCCTTGCGGGCCCGCTTGTAGCGGCGCGCCAATGCACCCGCCAATAAATGTTGCGTAAAATCGTGCCGGCTTTCGCGCCGCCACTTCGTTGGCCGACAATTTCACTAAACATCCAACGATACGTCTTACGGCCGCCACAGATGCCGTTCAGCCTGTCTGCATCGACCGAAACAAGGAGGACGGCCATGCGCATGCAATCTGCAACGCTTTCCGGTGTGACCGTCAACAATCTCCTTCGCCGTCCGCATTGTCCGCAATGCGGCGAGTATCAGTTCGCAGCGACGGCGACGGAGTTTCTCGGCCGCGGCCGGCTGGTCAATAGCTGGACTTGCGATGCCTGCGGTCTCCAGTTCCGCACCGGCGTGACGCTGCCGGAAGCCGACGGCGGCTGACCGCGCGCTGCGCGCGCCGCCAAGCCTGGCATCTGACGAAGGCCCGCTCCGGCGGGCCTTTGTCGTTGCGGATGGCTGCATGTCCTGCGGCGCATTGAAAGCGCGCGGCGGCTCTGGCAGCTTGTCATGCATGATTACAGTCGGGAGGTGTGCGGCATGGTCGGGGGAAACGGGCAGGCTTTGCCGTTTCTGGTTGCAGGGGGCGGCATCGGCGGATTGGTGACGGCCTACGCGCTGGCGCTTAAGGGATTTCCCGTGCGCGTGCTCGAACAGTCCGACGGGTTTCGCGAGATCGGCGCCGGCATTCAGCTTGGACCCAATATTTTCCGTGCGCTGGAGAAGATCGGTCTGAAGGAGGCGATTCTGGCCGACGCCTGGAAGCCGGGTTCGCTCACCATGCGCTGCGGCCTGAGCGGGGACGTGATCACAACAATGCCGCTCGGCGCGGAGGCGGAAGCATATTTCAAACAGCCCTATGCCGTCACCCACCGCGCCGACATTCACGGCGTCTATCTGAAAGCCTGCCAGGACAGCGATCTGATCTCGCTGGAGACCGGTCGCGAGGTCGTCGATTTCGAGGACGACGGAAACGCCGTCACGGTCGTTCTCAAGAACGGCGAGCGAATTGGAGGGCGTGCGCTGATCGGCTGCGACGGTTTGTGGTCGCGTATCCGTCAGAAGATCGTCGCCGACGGCAAGCCGCGCGTCTCCGGCCATATCGCCTATCGTGCGGTGCTCCGCCGGCACGAGGTGCCCGAAGATCTGTGGCAGCCCGACATGCTGCTTTATGCCGGACCGCGCACGCATTTCGTGCAATATCCGTTGCGGCGCGGCGAATTGTACAATCTCGTCGCCGTCTTTCATTCCGACGAATATGTCGAGGGCTGGAACACCGAGGGCGACAAGCAGCTCCTCTACGATCACTTCCGCGGCCAGCGGCCGGAAGTGCTGCGCATGCTGGAACGGATCGAAACCTGGCGCTTCTGGGTGCTGTGCGATCGCGAGCCGGTGAAGGAATGGTCGAAAGGCCGCGTCACGCTGCTGGGCGACGCCGCGCATCCGATGCTGCAATATCTGGCGCAGGGCGCCTGCCAGGCGACCGAGGACGCGGTCTGGCTGGCCGAAAAGGTCGCAGCGCAACCCGACGATCTGGCTGCCGCCTTCTGCGCCTATCAGGAGCAGCGCTATCTGCGCACCGGTCGCGTGCAGATCATGGCGCGAGTCTACGGCGAGTTTTTCCATGCGCGCGGCGTCACCGCCGAATTGCGCAACCGGATGCTCGGCGCGCGCACCGCGCAGCAGGCCTTTGAGGGAATCGAATGGCTGTACGGATCGATTTAGCGGCGCAGCCGGCGGTGCCGTGGTCCGTTCAGGACGGGGCGAAGCCGTAGAGCCGCGCCGGATTCTGCACCAGCAGCTTGCGCTGCAATTCCTCCGTCGGCGCGATCAGCGGCACGAGATCGACGAGATCGGCCTCCTCGCAGACATGGCTCGGATTGGGATGCGGGAAATCCGTGCCCCAGAGCACCCGGTCGGGCGCGGTCTCGACGATCCGGCGTGCGACCGGCACTGCCTTGTCGTAGGGCGGGAAATCGATCCGTTCGGCTCCGCAGACCTTGATCCAGACGTGATCGCGCCGTGCGAGATCCAGCAGCGCGCGCAAGGCCGGCTGCTCCACGCCGTCCTTCGCCGGAACCCGGCCCATATGGTCGATCACCGCGACAACCGGCAGATCGCGGATCGTCGCCGACAGCGGCTCGATGTCGGGCGCGTCGAGATGCAGCACGACATGCCAGCCCCGCCGCCCGATGCGCTCGACGGTGCGGCGGAACACGTCCATGTCGGGCGCGCCGCCGAGATGCCTGACGAAGTTGAAGCGCACGCCGCGCACGCCCCCGGCATGCAGCGCGTCGAAATCCGCTTCCGTGCAACGGTCGTCGGCGATTGCCACCCCGCGATAGCGGTCCGGCGCCGACGCAATGGCGTCGAGCATCGCCGCATTGTCCCGACCGTGGCAGCTTGCCTGCACGATGACCGCGCGTTCGACGCCGAGCTGCGCATGCAGCGCCGCCAGCGCTTCCTTCGGCGCGTCGTCGGGCGTGTAGCGGCGATCCGGCGCATAGGGGAATGTCGCCGCCGGGCCGAATACGTGGCAATGCGCGTCGGTCGATCCGGGCGGAAGACGAAAGCGCGGCCTGCGCCGCGCCTTCGGCTGCGCAAGCGCCGCCATCAGCGCTTTTCGATGCCGGCCTTCTCGATCACCGCCGACCACTTGCCGATGTCGGACTTCAGGCGGTCGTGGATTTCCTGCGGGGTGGAGGCGCGCGCCTCGATCCCCATCGCCAGCGCCTTGGCTTTCACGTCCGCATCGGCGAGCACGGCCTGCAGCGCCTCGTTCAGCTTCATCACCGCCGCTTGCGGCGTTCCGGCCGGCGCATAGATCGCGTTCCACGAGGTGGCCTCGAACTCGCCGCCGCCGGCTTCCTTCACCGTCGGCACGTCCGGCAGGTATGCCGCGCGTTTGCCGCTCGACGTTGCGACCGCGACGAATTTCTTGCCCTCCAGGCCCGGCCGGACCGGAGGATAGAATTCGACCGCGAGCTGGATGTCGTTGCGCTCCAGCGCCACCATCACCTCGCCGCTATTTTTGAACGGTACCGTGACCGCATTGATGCCGGCCGTGGTCTTGAATAATTCGGCGCCCAGATGCTGGGTCGAGCCCGCCGCGATCGTGCCGATATTGAGCGCGCCCGGTTTGTCCTTGGCCGCCTTGATGAAATCGCCCAGCGTCTTGTAGGGCCCGTTCGCATTGGTGACGAAGACGAGTTCGAAATAACCCATGCTGGAGACCGGCACGAATTCCTTCACCGGATCGAACGGCAGCGCCTTGAACAGGCCGACGCTGACGGCGGTGCCGTTGGAGAACAGCGCCAGCGTGTGGCCGTCGGCCCCTCCCTGCTGCACCGCGCGCGCCGCAGCGATACCGCCGGCGCCGGGCATGTTTTCGATCACGAAGCGCTGGCCGAGCCGGTCGCCCAGCTTCTCGGCGACAAGACGCGCTGTGACGTCGGCGACCCCGCCCGCGCCGAACGGCAGGATGATGCGGACCGGGCGCTCGGGATAACCTTGCGCGATTGCAGGCCCCGCGGCGATGAAGCCGGCCAGCGCCGCTCCCAGCATCGCCGACATCGCTTTGCCGTTCAGTTTCATGACAATCCTCATCCATGCTTGCCCGATCGGGGCGCAACTGTGCCACGCGTGCGGACCGCATGCATCCTTTTTGTGACGGGCAAGCGCCCAATCGCGGGCGCAATGCAGTCAGTGCATGACCGGAAGGATATCGCCGCGCGCCCAGCCTTCCTTGACGTGCGCGCGATAACCGGCAAACCGCCCCGCCTCGATCGCCGCGCGCATGCCCGACATCAGCGTCTGGTAATAAGCCAGGTTGATCTCGGAGAGCAGCATCGCGCCGAGCGTCTCGTTGGCCTTGACCAGGTGATGCAGATAGGCGCGCGAATAGCTGCGCGCGGCGGGGTGCTCGCATTGCGCATCGAGCGGGCGCGGATCGTCGGCATGACGCGCATTCTTCAGGTTGATCGGGCCGAAACGGGTATAGGCCAGCCCGTGCCGCCCGTTGCGCGTCGGCAGCACGCAATCGAACATGTCGATGCCGCGCGCGACCGCCTCCACAAGATCGTCGGGCGTTCCGACCCCCATCAGGTAGCGCGGCCGGTCGCCGGGCAGATGCGGCACGACGGTCTCGATCATCGCCAGCATCACCGCCTGCGGTTCGCCGACCGCAAGCCCGCCGATGGCATAGCCCTGAAAGCCGAGACCGGCCAGTTCCCGTGCGCTTGCCACGCGCAGCGCCGGATCGTCGCCGCCCTGCACGATGCCGAACAACGCGCGCCCTTGCGCCGCGCCGGCGAAGGCACGCTTGCAGCGTTCCGCCCAGCGCAGCGAGAGCTGCATCGCGCGCTCGATCGTTGCGCGTTCGGCGGGCAGCCGCACGCATTCGTCGAGCTGCATGGCGATGTCGGCGCCAAGCAGTGCCTGGATTTCCACCGCGCGCTCGGGCGTGAGTACGACAAGCTGCCCGTCGAGATGCGAGCGGAACGTCACGCCCTGCTCGTCGATCTTGCGCAATGCCGACAGCGACATGACCTGGAAGCCGCCGGAATCGGTCAGGATCGGCTTGTCCCAGTTCATGAAGGCGTGCAGGCCGCCGAGCGCGGCAATGCGTTCGGCGCCCGGGCGCAGCATCAGGTGGTAGGTATTGCCGAGCAGGATTTCGGCGCCGGTCGCAGCCACCGTCTCCGGCTTGAGCGCCTTCACCGTCGCCTGCGTGCCGACCGGCATGAAGGCCGGCGTCTGCACGCGACCGTGCGGCGTTGCGATCTCGCCGCGCCGGGCGGCGCCGTCGGTTGCAGTCGGGCGGAAGGAGAAGTGCATTGCCTGCCGGATGGTCTCATGGGGCCGCGTCGCGGCCGCCTCGGGGGAGGCCGTATCAGGAGCCGGCGGGATAGAGCAAGCAGGCATCGCCGTATGAATAGAAGCGGTAGCCCGACGCAATTGCATGCGCATAGGCACGCCGCATGGTGTGCAGGCCGGAAAAGGCGGAGACCAGCATGAACAGGGTCGAGCGCGGCAGGTGGAAATTGGTCATCAGCAGATCCACCGCGCGAAAGCGGTAGCCGGGCGCGATGAAAATCGCGGTCTCTCCGTGGAAAGGATGCACGAGGCGGTCCTCGCCGGCAGCGCTCTCCAGCAGGCGCAGCGCGGTCGTGCCGACAGCGACGATGCGCCCGCCCCCGGCGCGCACTTCGTTCAGCGCCGCGGCCGTCGCCGCATCGACCTCGCCCCATTCCGCATGCATGCGATGGTCGGAAATGTCCTCCGCCTTCACCGGCAGAAAGGTGCCGGCGCCGACATGCAGCGTGACCTTGTGCAGGCCGATGCCGCGCGCCTGTAGCTGCGCCAGCAGCGTTTCGGTGAAATGCAGCCCCGCGGTCGGTGCCGCGACCGAGCCGTCTTCCTGCGCGAACAGGGTCTGGTAATCGCTGCGGTCGCGCTCGTCGGCCGCGCGCCTGGAAGCGATGTAAGGCGGCAGCGGCATGTCGCCCCGCTCGGCGATGGCCTGGTCGAGCACCGCGCCGTGGAACGAGAAGGCGAGCGTGACTTCTCCCCCCTCGCCTTTCTCCTCCACCGCGGCGTCGAGCTGGCCGAGAAAACAGACCTTGCCTTCGTCGCCGAAACGCACGACGTCGCCCGGTTCGAGACGCTTGGCGGGCCGCACGAAAGCGCGCCAGCGCGCGCCGTCGATACGTTTGTGCAAGGTCGCTTCGATTTTCGGCTCTTCGCCGCGGCCGATGCGCCGGCCAACGAGCCGTGCCGGGATCACCTTGCTGTCGTTGACGACCAGCGCGTCGCCCGGCTCCAGCAGGTCGGGCAGCTCCCGCACGAGGCGATCCTCAAGCGCGCGCGCCTCGCCCGGACGGACCACGAGCAGCCTCGCCGCATCGCGCGGCGAGACCGGTCGCAGCGCAATGCATTCCGGCGGCAGTTCGAAATCGAAGTCGGACGTGCGCATCGGCCTCCGCCGTCGCCGGACATATCCCCATCCACGCCTTGCGTGCCGGATCGGCGGACGTCCGGGCGGGCTGCACCGGGCGCGGCAATGACGCCGGCCGGCTGCCGATCCGCCGATCGGCTCACCCGTCCGCGGCCATCGTCGCCTTGACGATCTTGTCGGGATTATGCACCGGCTCGCCGCGCTTGATCCTGTCGACATTCTCCATGCCGTCGATCACCTGGCCCCATACCGTGTATTGGCGGTCGAGGAAGGTCGCGTCGTCGAAACAGATGAAGAACTGGCTGTCGCCGGAATCCGGGTTCTGCGCGCGCGCCATCGACACGGTGCCGCGCACATGCGGCGCGGCGTTGAACTCCGCCTTCAGCTTCCGGCCGGAGCCGCCCATGCCGGTGCCCTCGGGACAGCCGGTCTGCGCCATGAAGCCGTCGATCACGCGATGGAAGACCACGCCGTCATAGAAACCCTGCCGCACAAGTTCCTTGATGCGCGCGACGTGTCCCGGCGCGAGATCGGGGCGCATGGCGATCGTCACCGCGCCCTGCGTGGTTTCCAGCTTCAGCGTGTTCTCGGGGTCGTGCGCCATGGATAGCCTCCTTGCTCCCGCCGCTCAGTTCTTTGCGTCCGCCAGCACGCTCGCGCGCACGATGCGGTCCGGGTTTGCGACCGGCTCGCCCTTGTTCAGCTTGTCGGCCACGTCCATGCCGGACAACACCTCGCCGATCACGGTGTATTGCCCGTTCAGGCTCGGATAGTCCGTATACATGATGAAAAACTGGCAATTGGCGGAATCGACGCTGTCGCCGCGCCGCGCCATGCCGACCACGCCGCGCTTGTAGGGCACGTTGGAAAATTCCTGCTTCAGGTCGGGATATTTCGACTTGCCGCGCCCGTCGCCGCGGTCGCCGTCGCCGGTCTGCGCCATGAAGCCGGCGATGACCCGGTGAAACGGCGTGTTGTTGTAGAAGCCGTCGCGCGCCAGCGTCTTCAGGCGCTCGGCATGGCGTGGAGCG
>CAYWCE010000038.1:0-25796 GCA_964456755.1 uncultured Hyphomicrobiales bacterium | reverse complement strand
GGTGCTCGCGGTGGAAGGCGACAGCGCTTTCGGATTCTCCGGCATGGAGGTGGAGACGATCTGCCGCTACAAGCTGCCGGTCTGCGTCGTCATCTTCAACAACGACGGTATCTATCGCGGCACCGACGTCAACCCGGCCGGCAGCGACCCGGCGACGACGGTGTTCGTCAAGGGCGCGCGCTACGACCGGATGATGGAAGCCTTCGGCGGCGTCGGCGTGAATGCGACCTCGCCGGACGAACTGAAGCGCGCGGTGAACGAGGCGATGGATTCGGGCAAGCCGACGCTGATCAACGCGGTGATCGATCCGGCGGCGGGCAGCGAATCGGGCCGTATCGGCAATCTCAATCCGCAAAGCGCGCTGAAGAAGAAATAGGAGGCATCCCGCCCGGCGGGAGCATCGGACGAGACGGATCAGCTAATGCCGCACTGGCCCGCGCAAGCGGGCATCCGGGCGCAAGGCAATTGCAGCGCCGGTTCGCCGGTTCGGAGCGGTGCGGGAACGGAGAATTGAACATGGCGACCAAGTCGAAAACCGGATCCAGGGCGGGCAAGGCCAAGGCGAGTCTTGCCGGAAGCGCCGTGCGCAAATCCGCCCCGCGCAAAGCGGCGATGCGCAAGTCCGCTGCGGGCGCGCGGCGGCGCAAGGCGATTCCGCGAACGAAGATGACGCTCGTGGAAGCGCGCCCGGCCGGCGGCAAGGCCGGGACCGGTCGCGTGACGCTGCCGCCGCCGAGCAAGGAGGCGTTCGGCAAGGCCGGCAAGGCGCTCGACGGCGTGCGCATTCTCGACTTCACGCATGTGCAGTCGGGCCCGACCTGCACCCAGCTTCTCGCCTGGTTCGGCGCCGACGTGATCAAGGTCGAGCGTCCGGGCGTCGGCGACATCACGCGCGGCCAGCTTGTCGACGTGCCCGGCGCCGATTCGCTGTATTTCACCATGCTCAACCACAACAAGCGATCGATCACGATCGACTCCAAGCATCCCGAAGGCAAGCGGGTGCTCGACGAACTGATCAAGGTTTGCGACGTACTGGTGGAGAATTTCGCGCCGGGCGCGCTCGACCGCATGGGGCTGACCTGGGAGCACATCCACAAGCTCAACCCGCGCATGATCGTGGCGTCGGTGAAAGGCTTCGGCCCCGGACCTTACGAAGACTGCAAGGTCTACGAGAATGTCGCGCAATGCACCGGCGGCTCGGCCTCGACCACCGGCTTCCGCGACGGCCCTCCGCTGGTCACCGGTGCGCAGATCGGCGATTCCGGCACCGGCCTGCATCTGGCGCTCGGCATCGTCGCCGCGCTGTTCCAGCGCAACCGCACCGGACGCGGCCAGCGCGTGCTCGCCGCCATGCAGGACGGCGTGCTCAATCTCTGCCGCGTCAAGCTGCGCGACCAGCAGCGACTCAAGGCCGGTCCGCTGACCGAGTACAGCCAGTATGGCGAAGGCCTTCCGTTCGGAGATTCGGTGCCGCGCGCCGGCAACGACTCGGGCGGCGGCCAGCCCGGCTGGATTCTCAAATGCAAGGGCTGGGAGACCGATCCCAACGCCTACATCTACTTCATCACCCAGGCGCCGGTCTGGGGCGCGATCTGCGACCTGATCGGCGAGCCCGGCTGGAAAACCGATCCCGAATACGCAACGCCGAAGGCGCGGCTGCCGAAGCTGAAGCTAATTTTCAACCGGATCGAAAGCTGGACCATGACCAAGAGCAAGTTCGAAGTCATGGAGCTGTGCAACGCGGTCGACATTCCTGTCGGCCCGATCCTGTCGATGAAGGAACTGGCCGACGACCAGTCGCTGCGCAAGACCGGCACGGTGGTCGAAGTCGACCATCCCAAGCGCGGCAAATATCTGACCGTCGGCAATCCGATCAAGCTGTCGGACTCGATTTCGGAAGTGAAACGCTCCCCGCTGCTGGGCGAGCATACCGACGAAATCCTGTCGGAAGTGCTCGGCTTCGAGCCGGACGAGGTCGACCGGATCAAGAATTCCGGCGCGCTTACCGCGGCGGCGAAGGGCGGGGAGTGATGACGCGCGTGTCCCGGGTGGCGGTGCGGCACGAGGTGACGCAGCGCTGAGTCGGGACGGTTCCAAAGTCCGCGTCCGCAACAGTCGCGGGGCGGCGCAGCGCGCGCCGCGCCGGTACAAGAGGCAGGGGGTGGTTGCATGCGTATCGTGGTTCACGGCCAGCAGGCCTTCGGCAAGGCTGTGCTGGAAGCGCTGCTCAAGCGCGGCGAAAACGTGATCGCCGTCTATGTCGCGCCGGAAAAGCCGGGCGCGAAGGCCGATCCGCTCAAGGAAGCGGCCGTCGCCGCCGGTCTGCCGGTTTACCAGCCGGATTCCTACAAGAAGCCGGAGGTGTGGGAGCAATTCAGGTCGCTGAAGCCCGACCTGCAAGTGATGGCCTTCGTTACCCTGTTCGTGCCGGAGGATTTCCTCAACATCCCGACCCACGGTTCGATCCAGTATCATCCCTCGCTGCTGCCCGCCTATCGCGGCGCCAGCGCGATCAACTGGCCGATTATCAAGGGCGAGAAGGAGACGGGCCTGTCGATCTTCTGGCCCGACAACGGGCTCGATACCGGCGACGTGCTGCTGCAGAAGAAGACGCCGATCTCGGACAAGGACACGCTCGGCACCGTCTATTTCGACCGCCTGTTCCCGATGGGCGTCGAGGCGATGCTGGAAAGCGTCGACCTGGTGAAAGCGGGCAAGGCACCGCGCATCAAGCAGGACGAATCCAGGGCCACGTATGAAGGCCGCTGCGGCCCCGACAATGCGCATGTCGATTTCGGCAAGCCGTGGGAGCAGATCGACCGCCTGATCCGCGGCTGCAATCCGGCCCCCGGGGCCTGGGCCACGATCAACGGCGCGAAACTGAAAATCTTCGAAGCAACCCCGATGCCGGCGAAAGACCCCAAGGGCATCGCCGGCAAGATCGGCGAAGTGGTCGCCGTCGACGGCGACAGCGTCACCGTCGTCTGCGCCGATGGCCGCTTCCGGCTTACCCGCGTACAGGCCGACGCCGGCAAGATCGGCGCCGGCGAATGGGCCGCCACTGCCGGGATCGAGAAGGGCGCGCGCTTCACATGAGTTCGTCGCTGTCGTCCGCGCGCAAGCGGGGACACCGTAATCACTGAAGGACCGGTGCTTGCCGGCTGTCCGCGATCGCGGGCATGACGGTGGAGTGTCGTCATCGAAACCGCACTGTCTTTATTGGACAAACACCATGCCCGCCTCGCAGCACCAGAATCCCAAATCCGACATCGAGATCGCGCAGGCCGCAACAATGCGGCCGATCGTCGAGATCGCCAAGGAGAAGCTCGGCATCGACGCGAAAAACCTCGAGCCCTACGGCCACCACAAGGCCAAGGTGTCGATGGATTATATCAAGTCGCTGCAGGGCAAGCCCGACGGCAAGCTCATTTTGGTAACGGCGATTACGCCGACGCCTGCGGGCGAAGGCAAGACCACCACCACGGTCGGCCTCACCGACGCGCTCAATCACATCGGCAAGAAGGCAATGTGCGCGCTGCGCGAGCCTTCGCTCGGCCCCTGCTTCGGCGTGAAAGGGGGCGCGGCCGGCGGCGGCTATGCGCAGGTGGTGCCGATGGAGGACATCAACCTGCATTTTACCGGCGATTTCCACGCCATCACCTCGGCGCATAACCTGCTTGCCGCGCTGGTCGACAACCACATCTACTGGGGCAATGCGCTCGGCATCGACAGCCGCCGTGTCGCCTGGCGGCGTGTCATGGACATGAACGATCGGGCCTTGCGCGAAATCGTCTGCTCGCTCGGCGGCGTCGCCAACGGCTATCCACGCGAGGCCGGATTCGACATCACGGTGGCTTCGGAAGTGATGGCGATCTTCTGCCTCGCCCGCGACCTCAACGACCTGAAGGAGCGGCTGGGCAACATCATCGTCGGCTATACGCGCGAGCGGAAGCCCGTGCGCGCGAAGGAACTGAACGGACACGGCGCCATGACCGCGCTGCTGAAGGACGCCATCGCGCCCAATCTGGTGCAGACGCTGGAAGGCACGCCCGCGTTCATCCATGGCGGGCCGTTCGCCAATATCGCGCATGGCTGCAACTCGGTCTCGGCGACGACGGCCGCGCTCAAGCTTGCCGATTATGTGGTGACGGAGGCAGGCTTCGGCGCCGACCTCGGCGCGGAAAAATTCCTCGACATCAAGTGCCGAAAGGCCGGCCTGAAGCCCGATTGCGTGGTCATCGTCGCCACTATCCGGGCGCTGAAGATGCACGGCGGCGTCAGGAAAGAAGATCTGAAGAAGGAAAATCTCTCCGCGCTCGAATCCGGCATGACCAACCTGCAGCGCCATATCGAAAACGTGAAAAAGTTCGGCCTGCCCGCGGTGGTGTCGATCAACCGCTTCTCGGCGGATTCCGACGCCGAGATCAAGCTCGTCAAGGACAAGTGCAAGGCGCTCGGCGTCGAAGCGCTGATGGCCGATCACTGGGCGATGGGCGGCGAGGGTGCGGCCGATGTCGCACGCGCGGTGGTGAAGGTGATCGACGAGGGAAAGGCCAGTCTGAAGCTGCTCTATGCCGACGACCTGCCGCTGTTCGAGAAAATCCGCACCATCGCCAAGGAAATCTACCGGGCCGACGACGCCACCGCCGACAAGGCGGTGAAGGACCAGCTCAAGGTGTGGGAGGATATGGGCTTCGGCAAGCTGCCGGTGTGCATAGCCAAGACGCAATATTCGTTCTCGACCAATCCAGACGCCAAGGGCGCGCCGACCGGCTTCAACATTCCGGTGCGCGAGGTGCGGCTTTCGGCGGGTGCGGAATTCATCGTCGCGATCTGCGGTGAGATCATGACCATGCCGGGCCTGCCCAAGGTGCCGTCGGCGGATTCGATCGACGTCAATGCGCAGGGCCGGATCGTCGGGCTGTTCTGAACGGCTACCCGACAGCGCGGGCGACGCGGCGAATGCCGCGCGCGGCCATTGCATCGCATGACGGCTTCTCGCTCCGCCAAGGAGAGAGAATTTTGTTCCGGTGCCGCCCGCTCAATGTTCCAGGTTTGGCGCCAGCCGCTGCGCTTCGGCGACCAGCGCCGCGGTGAGCGGCGTCATCGGTTCGCGCTGCGGCACCACCAGTCCGACGGTGTGCACCTCGTCGGGATCGACGATGGGTATCGCGCGCAGCGTCTGCGTCAGCCCGAGGGTTTCGGCCAGCTTGGCCGGCATGACGCTCGCCCAGCGGCCGCTGCGCACATGCGAGAACAGCACGATCATCGAATCCGATTCCAGCATCGGCTCGGACGCCTTGCCGGTGCGGTTGAGCAGCCGGTCGATGATGCGCCGGTTCTGCATGTCCGGCGTAAGCAGGCACAGCGGCACCTCGGCAACTTCAGCCCAGGTGACGGTATCGCGGTTTCCGAGCGGTGCATCGGCCGAGGTGAGCAGGCGGTAACGCTCGGGATAGAGCGGGATCGCGGTGACGCGGCCGAGCGGCTCGTTGTCGAGATAGGTCAGGCCGGCATCGATTTCGAGATTTTCGAGCAGGGCCAGCACCTCGCTCGACGTGCGCGACCAGACGGTGAACTGCACGTTGGGATGCCGCTCGCGGAACGGCGTGGTCAGGCTGGCGACGATGGCCAGCGTCGTGGGAATGGCGGCGATGCGCAGCCGGCCGGTCAGGCCGAGACGCAGCGCGTTGATCTCCTGGCGCATCGCGCGTGCGTCGCCGACGATGCGGCGCGCCCAGCCGAGCACGCGTTCGCCTTCCGGCGTGAAGCCGCGGAAACGCGAGCCGCGGCTGACCAGCAGCACGCCGAGGCCCTCCTCCAGGTGCTTGAGGCCGGCCGACAATGTCGGCTGCGTGACCCCGCAGGATTCGGCGGCGCGGCCGAAATGCTGTTCTCGCGCCAGCGCGAGCAGGAATTCGAGCTTGTCGATCATGGTGCGGTATTTCCGGAAGTTAAGATATAATACATTATTTCAATAGGAATTGTCAATCGTGACATGGCAATTACCAGCTTGTTTTATATCGATGATTTCAGCTTTGTTCTAAACAGGAAGGTGCAGCAATGAACGTGAGACCCGACCAGCCGCCTGCCGCAGGCCGCCGGCCCCGCCGCACACCCAAGGGACGGCAGGTCGACCTGCAGGCGCTTGAGGACGTGCGCGGGCTGCTCGGCGAGCGGCCGCGCCGGCGCGATCTCCTGATCGAGCATCTGCACCTGATTCAGGACCGCTACGGGCATCTCTCTGCCGCGCATCTTGCCGCGCTTGCCGCCGAAATGCGGCTCGCGCTGGCCGAAATCTACGAGGTTGCGACCTTCTACGCGCATTTCGACATCGTAAAGGAAGGCGAAACCCCGCCGCCTTCGATCACTGTGCGCGTATGCGACTCGCTGTCTTGCGCCATGGCCGGCGCCGAAAAACTCCTTGCAGACTTGCCGGGCAAGCTTGGCCGCGATGTACGCGTCATACGCGCGCCGTGCATGGGCGCCTGCGAGCGCGCGCCGGTCTGCGCGGTCGGCCATGTGCAGACTTTCAATGCGACCGCCGCCAGCGTCGCCAAAGCGGTGAAGGGCGACACGCATGCGCATGCGGCCAGGCCGGAAAAATCCTTCGACGCCTATCGCAAGGACGGCGGCTATGCGCTGCTCGGCGACTGCCTTTCCGGCAAACGCACGCGCGAGGAGATGATCAAGGCGGTCGACGATGCCGGCCTGCGCGGCCTCGGCGGCGCGGGCTTTCCCACCGGCCGCAAATGGACGCTGGTGCGCAACGAAAATGCGCCGCGGCTGATGGCGGTGAACGGCGACGAAGGCGAGCCGGGCACGTTCAAGGACAGATATTACCTCGGCCTCGATCCGCACAGGTTCGTAGAAGGCATGTTGCTCGCCGCCTGGGTGGTCGAAGCAGGCGATGTATACTTCTATCTTCGCGACGAATATCCCGAATTGCGGCTGATGCTGCTCGAAGAGATCGCCAAGGCCGAGCAGGCCGGCCTCTCCCCGCACACCAAAGTGCATCTGCGCCGCGGCGCCGGCGCCTATATCTGCGGCGAGGAAAGCGCGATGATCGAATCGATCGAGGGCAAACGCGGCCTGCCGCGCCACCGTCCGCCCTATGTCGCGCAGGTAGGCGTGTTCGGCCGCCCCACGCTGGTGCAGAATGTCGAGACGCTCTACTGGATCCGCGACATCGTCGAGAAGGGCGCAGGCTGGTTCACCGCGCACGGGCGCAACGGCCGCAAGGGGCTGCGCTCGTTTTCGGTTTCGGGCCGCGTGAAAAATCCGGGCGTCAAGCTCGCCCCCGCGGGCGTCACCGCACGGGAACTGGTCGACGAATTCTGCGGCGGCATGGCCGACGGCCACAGCTTCAAGGGCTATTTGCCGGGCGGCGCCTCCGGCGGCATCCTGCCGGCAAGCATGGCCGACATCCCGCTCGATTTCGGAACGCTGGAGCCGCACGGCTGCTTCGTCGGGTCGCACGCGGTTGTGATCCTGTCCGACAAGGACGACATGAAGGCCGTCGCGCTCAATCTCATGAAATTCTTCGAGGACGAGAGCTGCGGCCAGTGCACGCCCTGCCGCGTCGGCACCGAGAAGGCGGCCAGACTGATGCAGCAGGGGCCCTGGGACCAAATGCTGCTCGACGAATTGTCGAATGCGATGCGCGATGCGTCGATCTGCGGCCTCGGACAGGCCGCGCCCAATCCGCTGGTGAGCGTGATGAAACGCTTCCCGGAGGACTTGAAGACGCCGCTGAAGGGCTGGTGACGCCGCCGAGCCATGATGGAAAACGGGATGACATACGCTCCGTCTTACCCCTCCCCCTTGTGGGGAGGGGTGGCGAGCGAACGCGAGCCGGGGTGGGGAAGCATGCCTCACAGTGCGATCACGACTCGAACACGCAGGCAATCACGCGCTCCCCGTCGGATGCCGACAGACGCCGAGCGAAAACTTTGGCATCTGCTTCGGTCACTAAAGCCGCTCGGCATGCATTTTCGCAGCCAGGGGCCGATCGGAGTGTATCTTGCTGATTTTGTCTGGTACGCCGGGAAGCTGGCGATCGAGCTCGATGGCTCGCAGCATGCGGAAGCGCGGAAGGATTACGACGCAGCGCGCACAGGCTGGCTTGAGTCGCAGGGCTATCGGATTCTTCGCTTCTGGAATAACGACGTTCTGAAATCTCCGGCGAGCGTTGGTGAGGTCATTCTGGCCGCGGCGCGTGAAGCTTCCCCACCCCCGACCCCTCCCCACAAGGGGGAGGGGAGCAGACCGGCGCAATCGCCTGGACGCAGCGGATCAAATCGAGAAATGCCATGACCGAACAGAAAAAGCCCGCAGGCATGGGCCACGATCCCAAGATCGCGGCCGCGGAGAACAAGCACGGCGGCCGATCCGGCGTGACGCATTCCGCGCCGGCTGACGCGGTCGACGGCGGGGGCAAGGGCGGCAAGTCGATCCCGTTCTCCCTCGACGGCCGCGAGGTCGCGGCGGGCGAGGGCGAGACCATCTGGCAGGTCGCCAGGCGCGAGGGCATCGACATCCCGCATCTTTGCTATGCGCCGGAACCCGGCTATCGCGCCGACGGCAATTGCCGCGCCTGCATGGTGGAAATCGAAGGGGAGCGCGTGCTGGCGGCG
Organism: uncultured Hyphomicrobiales bacterium; assembly: GCA_964456755.1. Taxonomy (GTDB): domain Bacteria; phylum Pseudomonadota; class Alphaproteobacteria; order Rhizobiales; family Xanthobacteraceae; genus Pseudorhodoplanes. The sequence continues at coordinate 17,160 of CAYWCE010000038.1, read as the reverse complement.
AGCTGCATCCGCAAGCCCACGCCCGGCATGAAGGTCAACGTGTCCAATCACCGTGCCAAGACCGCGCGGCAGATGGTGTTCGAGCTTCTGGTCTCCGACCAGCCCGACCGCCAGGCGCAGGCGCACGACCCGGTGTCGAAATTCTGGACCTGGGCCGACCGCATGGGCATCGAGACAGGCCGCTTCCCCGAGCGCGCGAAGCCGGATGCGGACCGCAGCCACCCGGCGATGGCGGTCAATCTCGGCGCCTGCATCCACTGCAACCTGTGCGTCCGCGCTTGCCGCGAGGTGCAGGTGAACGATGTGATCGGCATGGCGGGTCGCGGACATCACGAGAAGATCGTGTTCGATTTCGACGATCCGATGGGCAATTCCACCTGCGTCGCCTGCGGCGAATGCGTGCAGGCCTGTCCGACCGGAGCGCTGATGCCGTCGACGCTCGTGGACGCGAACAACAAGCGCACCGAATATCCCGACCGCACCGTGGATTCGGTCTGTCCCTATTGCGGCGTCGGCTGCCAGCTCACCTATCACATCAAGGACGACAAGCTTCTCTACGTCACCGGCAAGAACGGGCCGGCGAACGAGAACAGGCTGTGCGTAAAAGGCCGCTTCGGCTTCGACTACGTGCACAATCCGCAGCGCATCGTAAAGCCGATGATCCGCAAGGACGGCGTGCCGAAGACCCCGCACGAATTCATCGATCCGGCCAATCCGTGGACGCATTTCCGCGAGGCGACCTGGGACGAGGCGCTGGAGAAAGCGGCGCAGGGCTTTCTGAAGATCAGGAAGGAGCACGGTCCCAAAGGCCTTGCCGGCTTCGGTTCGGCCAAGTGCTCCAACGAGGAAGCCTATCTGTTCCAAAAGCTGATCCGCACCGGCTTCGGAACCAACAATGTCGACCATTGCACGCGGCTGTGCCACGCCTCCTCCGTCGCCGCCCTGCTGGAAGGCGTCGGCTCCGGCGCGGTGTCGGCGACCTTCAACGAGGTGAAAAATTCCGACGTCATCATCGTTATCGGCGCCAACCCGACCGAGAACCATCCGGTCGCCGCCACCTTCTTCAAGCAGGCGGCCAAGCGCGGGGCGAAGCTCGTTGTGATGGATCCGCGCGGGCAGGCGCTCAAGCGCCACGCCTGGAAAATGATGCAGTTCAGAAACGGCACCGACGTTGCCATGCTCAACGCCATGCTCAACGTGATCGTGACCGAGGGCCTCTACGACAAGCAATATGTGCAGACCTATACCGAAGGCTTCGAGGCTTTCGCCGAGCACATCAGAGACTTCACGCCGGAGGAAATGGCGCCGGTCTGCGGCATCGATGCGCAGACCCTGCGCGAGGTGGCGCGCACCTATGCGCGCGCGGAGAACGCCATCATCTTCTGGGGTATGGGCGTGTCGCAGCACACGCACGGCACCGACAATGCGCGTTGCCTGATCGCGCTCGCGCTCACCACCGGCCAGATCGGCCGCCCCGGCACCGGCCTGCATCCCTTGCGCGGTCAGAACAATGTGCAGGGCGCCTCCGACGCCGGCCTCATTCCGATGTTCTTCCCCGACTACAAGTCGGTGGAGAATCCCGATATTCGCACCAAATACGAGATCGCGTGGGGCACCAAGCTCGACACCAGGCGCGGCCTGACCGTGGTCGAGATCATGGACGCGATCCATTCCGGCACGATCCGGGGCATGTACATCATGGGCGAGAACCCCGCGATGTCCGATCCCGATCTCAACCACGCGCGCGAGGCGCTGGCACATCTCGACCATCTGGTCGTGCAGGACATTTTCCTGACCGAGACCGCCGTGTATGCCGACGTCGTTTTGCCCGCCTCCGGCTGGCCGGAAAAGGACGGCACCGTCACCAACACCAACCGGCAGGTGCAGATGGGACGGCAGGCCTTGCCTCTGCCGGGCGAGGCGAAGCCCGACTGGTGGATCACGATCGAGATCGCCAAACGCATCGGCCTGAACTGGACCTACACGCATCCGGGCGAGGTCTATGCCGAGATGGCCTCGATGATGCCCTCGCTCGACAACATCAGCTGGGATCGACTGATGCGCGAGGATGCGGTCACTTATCCGTGCGAGGCCCCGGACGAGCCGGGCAAGGACGTCGTGTTCGACCAGGGCTTCCCGCGCCCCGGCGGCTTCGGCAAGCTGGTCGCGGCCAAGCTCACGCCGCCGGACGAGGAGCCGGATGCGGAGTATCCCTTCATCCTGACCACCGGGCGCCAGCTCGAACACTGGCACACCGGCGCGATGACGCGGCGCGCCAGCGTGCTCGACGCGCTCGAGCCCGCGCCGGTCGCCTGCGTTTCGCGCGGCACGATCGCCAAACTCGGCATTCGCCCGGGCGACATGCTGCGTGTCTCGACGCGGCGAGGCACGGTGGAATTGTCGTCGCGGCAGGACGATGCCGTGCCGGACGGCGTCGTGTTCATCCCGTTTGCCTATCAGGAAGCGGCGGCGAACCTGCTCACCAATCCCGCGCTCGATCCGTTCGGGAAAATTCCCGAATTCAAGTTCTGTGCGGCGAAGGTGGAGCCGGCAAGCGAGACCCGGGTGGCGGCGGAGTAGGGCGGGCGTTGCAATGCGCGGTGTCGGCCCGCGTATCCCAGCCCGGATGTCCGGACAAACCGGATAACGAGCGCGCGTGCGGCCGCGATTTGCCCGGCCCGCCTACGTAGAACTACCTGGTTTGACTTCGATCAAGAACCTCCGGTTGCGGATTGCTAGGATAGTGCAACCGAGGGATTTCATGACCAGCACCGACGATCTGATCGAGCATGCGCGCCGCTGCTTCCGGCATGCTTCGGACTGCAACGACGCAAAAAGCATGCGCATGTTCGCGGACATGGCGCTGACCTATCTGCGCCTCGCGCATGAGACCGCCGCCGTCGTCGAGACGGGAGCGGCGATCGACGGCGCGCCGGCGCGCGCGAAATAACACCGACATCACGCAGATGCGCGACAGCGAAAGACTGCTCGAACAGGCGCGCAGGTGCTTCGAGCAGGCGGCGGCATGCCGGGACGCGGCAGAGATGCATGTGTTCTGCGATCTCGGCCGGCAATATCTCGCCGAGGCCGAAGCCGCTGCCGCGCGCGAGACGACCGGCAACGGCAGCAAAAACTGATCCGGAGCGCGACAACGAGGCCCCGCATGCTGCGGGGCCTCGTCCGATGCTCCGCAATGACGTCAGCGTCGCCGCGGCACGTATTGTGCCTGACGATAGCCGACCCACTCGCCGTTCACGCAGCCCGAATGTCCGTGCACCACGAACGGGCTGAACAAGGCGCGGAAGCCGCGGCAGGGCTGCGTCGCGGCGTCGATCAGGACCGCAGTGCCGATTCCGGCGACGCCGCCGGCGACGGCGGCGCCGGCTGCGGATGCCGGCAGGCTCGATGCGAACGCACCGGAACCCCACCAGCCGTGATACAGCCCGAGCCCGGCCACGGTGCCGACTGCGGCGCCGGTTGCAAGCTTGGCGCCCGCCGCAGGATCGTGCGCCGACTGCGCGGACGCTGCGGCCGGCATCGAGATCGCGGCCAGTGTGGACAATGCGATGAAAGTCTTACGCATCAAGTGACTCCCTGTTGTTGTCAGCCCGCCAGCCTTGCAGGTGGAAACGTGCAAGCCAGATGTGAACACATGCTTACCGGGATGCGTTCCGATTCCCGCATGTCACATCGATGATGATTGCGCGGTGCCGACGTGGCGCGAATGCGGCACGCGATCGCGTGCGGCATTCACCCGAGCGTAAAGGCCTCGTGCACGGCGCTCTGGATCGAGCCGCCCATGACCGGCCCGCCGCCGGCGACATGGATGAAATCGCCGATGGCGACTGCGCCGAGCCCGTGCCGCGGCGTCTGCATCGGCGCGTAGCTCTGCCACGTGTCGGCGACGGGATCGTAGGCCTCGTTCTGGCCGTAGACGCGGTTGGTGCCCTCGCCGCCCATGACGAAAATCCGTCCGCGATAGAGAACCGCGCCGTGTCCCGATCGCGCGGTCGGCAGCGGCGCGCGCGCAATCCACTTGTCCTCCTTCGCATCGTAGGCGTGATGCAGGTTGGAATTGGTGTGGAACGAATCGACCCGGCCGCCGACGACATGGATGCGGCCGTTGACGGTCAGCGTGCCGGTATGATCGCGTCCGGTCGGCATCGGCGCGCGCGCGGACCATTGGTCGGTGCGCGGATCGTAGACGAGATGCCAATCGACCGATTTCTTGGTCGGGAAGGTATCGCCGATCGCCCCGCCGACCGCGTGCAGCCTGCCGTTCAATTCGACGCAGGCGATGGCGCCGCAGGCGCGCGGCAAGGGTGCGATGGCGCGCCAGCTTTCGCCGTCGAGAACGAAACACAGATTGTCGGGCTTGCGGTTCTGTTCGACGAAGCCGCCGATGGCATAGAGCTTTCCGCCTGCCACGGCGACGCCGACATGGTTGGCGCCGCGCGGAAGCTGCGGGGCGTCGAACCAGCGGTCGGCGGCGGGATCGTAGACGTGATGATAGGGCCGGTCGACGCGCTGTTCGCCATAGCCGCCGATCATGTGCATGCGGTTGTCGAGCACGGTGGCCCAGGCCATCTCGCTGCGCGGCACCGGCAGCGGTGCGCGCTCGACCCAGCGTCCCTGATCGGCGGCGCGGGGCGCGGGCGAATCGAACACGTGCTGCGCCTGCATGGTGTCGCGCGGCGCATCCTTCAGCGCCGGGTCGGTGAGGTGCGAATAGACCGGATCGTGACCGGCATGCTGGGCGAAGGCGGGCGCGGCGGCGGTCATGCCCAGGCCTGCCACGAAGCTGCGTCGCGAGATCATTCGTCGTCTCCGTTCGGGGGTGTCCGGTCACAGTCAAGAACGGCCGGGCGGGCCGGTTATTCCCGGCCAGACTGACGCGGCGCTGCGGCAGCAGCATGACGGGGCGACCGGGCGCAGATTGCGGATGCGGAAAACGACAACGCTGGCTAGACTGCGGCCATGAGCGAGCGGCCCCGTCTCGGATTCATCGGTATCGGCATCATGGGCGAGGCGATGACGCGCCGCCTGCTCGAACGCGGCTATGCTGTCGCCGTCTGGAACCGGGAGCCGGAGCGGCTCGATCTCGTCGTGCCGCATGGCGCGATTGCCGCCGCCTCGCCCGCTGCCGTCGCACAGGCGAGCGACATCGTGCTGATCTGCGTGCTCAACACCGAAGCGGTGGCGCAATGCGTGTTCGGTCCGGAAGGCGTTGCCGCCGCGCGCGGCGACCGGCTGCTGGTCGATCTGTCGACCGCCGATCCCGCCGCCACCCGCGAGATGGCGGTGCGGCTCAAGCGCGATAGCGGGATGGGCTGGATCGATGCGCCGGTCTCGGGCGGCCCCGATGCCGCGCGCGCGGGCACGATGACGGTGATGGCCGGCGGCGCAGAGGCCGACATTGCGCGCGTCCGCCCGCTGATGGCCGACATGGCCGGCAATTTCACGCATATGGGTCCGCCGGGCGCCGGGCAGACGACCAAGATGATCAACCAGGCGATCGTCGGTACCGGTTTCGTGGTCATGGCGGAGGCGCTGGCGATCGCGGAAGCCGCGGGCATCGACGCTGCGCGCCTGCCGGACTGCCTGGCCGGCGGCTTTGCCGATTCGAACCTGCTCAGGCGCATCTATCCGCAGATGCAGGCGCGCGCCTTCGAGCCGCCGAAAAGCTATGCCCGCCAGTTGCTCAAGGACATGAAGGCGCTGAAGGACTTCGCGCACGGGCTCGGCCTGACGCTGCCGGCGGCGGAAACGGCCGCCGCGCAATATGCCGCGCATGTCGAGGCCGGCAACACGATGCGCGATTCCGCCTCCATCGTCGATCTCTACAGCAGGAAACACAACGACCGTGACTGACCGCGACATTCCCGTCGTCGACTGCCATCATCATTTCTGGCGGCTTGACGGCGGCGTCCGTTACCCATGGCTCACCGATCCGGTGCCGGTGCATTTCCGCTACGGCGACTATTCGGCGATCCGGCGCGATTACATGCCCGCCGACTATCGCCGCGACCACGGCAAGTATCGCGTGGTCAAAAGCGTGCACGAGGAGGCCTGGGCCGACCCGAACGATCCGGTGGCGGAAACGCGGTGGCTCGACGGGGTGGCCGCCGCGCACGGACTGCCCAGCGCCGCCGTCGGCGCGGCATGGCTCGGCCGCGAGGATGTCGAAGCGGTGCTGGCCGGGCATGCGCAAAGCCCGCTCGTGCGCGGCATCCGCAATTTTCCCGCCGCCGGGCGGGGAATGCCGGAACCCGCGCGCGGCGAGACCTACACCATGGACGATGAGGCCTGGCGGCGCGGATTCGGCCTGCTCGAACGCCACGGCTTCTCCGCCGACCTGCAGCTTCCCTGGACCCTGATGGAGCGGCTCGCCGCGCTTGCCGCGGACTTTCCGCGCACGCAGATCGTCATCGTACATGCCGGCCTGCCGGTGGACCGCAGCGCCGAAGGCCTTGCGGCATGGCGGCGCGCACTGGAACAGGCCGCGCGCCATCCCAATGTTGCAATCAAGATTTCCGGAATCGGAGAGGCAGGCAGGCCGTGGTCGGTCCAGTCGAACGGGCCAGTCATCCGCGACGCCATCTCCGTCTTCGGCGTCGAGCGCTGCATGTTCGCCAGCAACTTTCCGGTCGACAGCATCGCGGGCTCGTTCGAGACGATCTATGACGGATTTCATGCCGCGACCGCCCATCTGTCGCAGGCGGACAGGCGCAAGCTGTTTCACGACAACGCGGTCCGCATCTACCGGCTGTAGGGGAAAGCGCATGAGCTATGTCCTGGTCTTTCTCGGCGGCGGAATCGGTGCCGCGCTGAGGCACGGCGTCAATGTCTCGGCGGCGCGTTTGCTGGGAACGGCCTTCCCCTACGGCACGTTGACGGTCAATGTCGCAGGATCGCTGTTGATGGGCATGCTGGCCGCCTATTTCGCTTTTCGCGGCGATGCCTCGCAGCACTGGCGGCTGTTCCTGGCAACCGGCATCCTCGGCGGCTTCACGACCTTCTCGGCCTTCTCGCTCGATGTTGCGGTGCTCTACGAGCGCGGCGCCATCGGCCTGGCCGCCCTTTACGCCGGCGCCTCGGTCGCCCTGTCGGTCGCCGGCCTGTTCGCCGGGCTCGCGCTGGTGCGACACTTCTCATGAGCGAGGACGTTGTGCGGATGTCGATCGAAAATCCGGCATCGCCGATCGGCGACGTACCGGTTATTCCGGTACTGACCGTCGAATGCGTGCGCATTGCCGTTCCGCTGGCGCAGGCGCTGGTCGCGGGCGGACTGCCGGTGCTCGAAGTCACGCTGCGTACGGCTGCGGCCCTGGAGGCGATCCGTGCCATTGCCGCCGACGTGCCGGATGCGGTCGTCGGCGCCGGCACCGTGCTGCGCGCGCAGGATATCGACGCTGCGCTCGCGGCCGGCGCCCGCTATCTGGTCAGCCCCGGCACGCCGGCGCCGCTGGCCGACGCGCTGGCGAAATGCGGCGCGCCGGCCATACCCGGATGCGCGAGCGTCTCCGAGGCGATGACCCTTTCCGGGCGCGGCTTTGCGCTGCTGAAATTTTTCCCCGCCGAGGCCTCGGGCGGCGCGGCCTGGCTGAAGTCCGTTGCGGCGCCATTGCCGCATCTGCGCTTTTGTCCGACCGGCGGTATCGACGCAAAAAATGCGGCAAGCTATCTCGCCCTGCCCAATGTGGCCGCAATTGGCGGTTCCTGGGTGGCGCCGAAGGAGGCCGTCGACGCCGGCGATTTCGCGCGCATCACGGCGCTTGCGCGCGAGGCGGTGCGATTGCGCGGCTGATCCGGATTTTCAATGCATCACCGCCGCGCTGCGCGGCATGATGGCGCCGCGGTGCTGGATCACCTCGGCGGCAAGGCTGTGACCGGATAGCACGGCTTCGGCGGGATTTTCGCCGGCGAGCCGCGCGGCAATATATCCGGCATTGAAACTGTCTCCGGCGCCGGTGGTGTCGAGCGGATTGACCACGGCCGGTACGGCGATGAACTCCTGATGTCCGCCGGCCGCGGCAAGCGCGGCATTGGGGCCGTTCTTCACCACAACTTCGCCGATGCCGAACGAGTGCATGCGCTCGACCGTCGCTTGCGGGCTGGCATCGCCCCACAACAGCGCCTCGTCGTCGAAGGTCGGCAACGCGACGTCGACTCGCTTCAGCGCCTCCATGAAGACGGTTCGGGTGCGGGCGATGTCGCCTTTCCAGGCGCGCGGCCGGTAATTGCCGTCGAACACGATGCGTGCGCCGGCCTGCCGCGCCATTTCGATCACGGCGAGAAAACGGCCGAGCCCGTTATTGGTGTAGAGCGAAAGCGTGATCCCGGAAAAATACACCAGACGGGCGGTCAGGATGCTTTCGACGATCCTGTTCCAGTCGGGTAGTTCGAACAATTCGCGTGCCGGCGCGGATTCGCGCCAGTAATGGAAGGTGCGCTCGCCGCTCCGGTCGGTTTCGATCAGGTAGAGGCCGGGCAGCCGGCCGGCCACGCGCAGCACCAGTTGACTGCCGACCCCCTCGGCGTCGGCCAGTGCCAGGATGCCGTCGGAATAAGGATCGTCGCCCAGCGCGGTGGCATAAGCTGTCTCCAGCCCGCGCCGCGCCAGGTAGACGGCGGTGTTGAACGTGTCGCCGCCGCAGCCGAGCGAAAAGCGTCCATCGGATTCGCGCGCCATCTCGACCATGACTTCGCCGATCGAGACAATGCGCCGCTTCTGCTCGTTCATGCCTGGTTCCGCCGGTGCTGGGAGAGTGGCCGCAGGGGCCGCATGAAGCATGGCGTCATGCCGGCAGCTTGGCAAATCGTTTCGGGACGCCGAAAACCCGTGCAGGGGCGGGCATTGCGCCCGGGTGAATGGCCGCAGCCGGACCCCCTTGCATCGGCCTGTTTTGTAATAATATAACATATCGACCGAACCATGCATCAGCACCACCATCACCCCGCGGGGCACGCGCATCCGCCGGCGACGCTGTCCCGGTCGATCCTGCGCATGTCGGTGGCGGGGCGGCTGGCCGCGGTGTCCGTCGTCGTCGCGCTGCTCTGGTTTGCCGTCTACTGGGCCCTGAAGTCATGACCGCACCGCTCAAATTCCAGAACCTGACGCTTGGCTACGACCGGCACCCGGCCGTGCATCATCTCGACGGTCAGGTCGGCGAGGGCGCGCTGATCGCCGTCGTGGGACCGAACGGGGCGGGAAAGTCGACGCTGTTCAAGGGTATCGTCGGGACATTGAAGCCGCTCTCCGGCCGCATCGCGCGCCATGGCTGCGATGCGCAGGAGATTGCCTACCTGCCGCAGGCGGCCGAGATCGACCGCACGTTTCCGATCGACGTTTACGACATGGTGTCGATGGGGCTGTGGCGCAGCTCCGGGCTCGGCGGCGGCATCGGCCGCAACGAACGGCAGAAAATCGATGCCGCAATTGCCGCGGTCGGCCTGACCGGCTTCGAGCAGCGGCCGATCGGCACGCTGTCCGGCGGACAGATGCAGCGCATGCTGTTCGCGCGACTGCTCCTGCAGGACGCCAGCCTGATCGTGCTCGACGAGCCGTTCAACGCCATCGATTCGCGGACCTGCGAAGACCTGCTCGAACTCGTGCGCCGCTGGCACGGCGAGAAGCGCACCGTGCTCGCCGCCCTGCACGACATCGATCTGGTGAAGGCCAATTTTCCGGAAACGCTGCTGCTCGCTCGCGAGAAGGTGGCCTGGGGCACGACGCGCGAGGTGTTGACGGCGGAGAATCTGAACCGGGCACGCCGCATGTGCGAGGCCTTCGACGAGGAAGCGACCGAATGCGCGGCCTAGGGCCTGCGCGTTTGCGGCCGCGCAGAGGCCGCGAAGAGGATTGAACCCGGTGCTACACGAAACGTTCATTGCGCCTTTTGCGGATTTCGAATTCATGCGCCGCGCGCTGGTCGGGGTCGGCGCGCTTGCGCTCGGCGCCGGACCGGTCGGCGTGTTCCTGATGTTGCGGCGGATGAGTCTTGTCGGCGACGCCATGGCACATGCGATTTTGCCCGGCGCCGCGATCGGATTTCTGGTCTCCGGTCTGAGCCTTTATGCGATGACCGCCGGCGGGCTTATTGCCGGATTTGTCGTTGCGCTTCTGGCCGGCGTGGTCGCGCGCGTCACCGAGCTGAAGGAGGACGCCTCGCTCGCGGTTTTTTTCCTGATCTCGCTCGCCGTCGGCGTCACCATCGTTTCGATGCGCGGCACGAGCGTCGACCTTCTGCATTTCCTGTTCGGCAACGTACTGGCGCTGGACGACGAGACGCTGATCTTCATCGCCGCCAATACGACCGTCACGCTGGCTGCGTTGGCGGTAATCTACCGCCCGCTGGTGATCGAATGCGTGGACCCGAACTACCTGCGCTCGGTCAGCAGGCTCGGCGCGCCGGCACATCTCGCCTTCATGGGCCTGGTTGTGATCAATCTGGTGTCCGGCTTTCACGCGCTCGGTACGCTGCTCGGCGTCGGCATCATGATCATTCCGGCGGCGATCGGCCGGTTCTGGGCGCGCGACATCACCAGGATGATCCTGGTCGCGGTCGCAACCGGCATCGTCTCCGGCTATGCCGGCCTGGTGCTGTCGTTCCATGCCGGCGTGCCCGCCGGACCCGCCGTCATTCTCGCCGCCGCCGCAGCCTACGCGGTATCGCTCGCTTTCGGGCGGGTCGGCGGCATCGTCCGTCAACTCATTCCCAGACGCCATCTGGAGGCATGATCATGAGAATCGCTCTGCCACATCGCGTGCTGCGCGCGGCGCTCGCGCTCGCATTCGTCGTCTTCGCGCTGCCAGCGCCGGCGCAGGACAAGGTCAAGGTGATTGCGACCTTTTCCATCCTTGCGGATTTTGTCGGCAATGTCGGAGGCGACCGTGTCGAGATCGCGACGCTGGTCGGGCCGAATGCGGATGCGCATGTCTATGCGCCCTCGCCGGCCGATGCGAAGAAATTGTCCGAGGCGAAGATCGTATTCACCAACGGGCTCGGTTTCGAGGGCTGGATGCCGCGGCTGGTGAAAGCCTCCGGCACGAAAGCGGCCGTCGTCGTGACCGCCGACAAGGTCAGAACCCGCAAGGCGGGTGGCGGCCACGGACATGGCCACAGCCACGGGCATTCGCACGGGGCGGCCGATCCGCATGCCTGGCAGTCCGTCGCCAATGCCAAAATCTATGTCGCGAATATCCGCGACGCGCTGATTGCCGCCGATCCCGCCGGCAAGTCCGGCTACGAGGCTCGCGCGGCGGCCTATCTGCAGAAACTCGATGCGCTGGAGCGCGACGTGCGGGAGGCGGTGGCAAAAATCCCGCGCGACCGGCGCCAGATCATCACCACACACGATGCGTTCGGCTATTTCGAGGACGCCTACGGGCTCACCTTCGTCGCGCCGCAGGGTGTGTCCACCGAATCGGAAGCCTCCGCGCGCGACGTGGCCCGCATCATCGCCCAGATCAGGAAGCAGAAAATCCCCGCCGTCTTTCTCGAAAACGTGAACGAGGCGCGGCTGCTGCAGCGGATCGCGGAGGAAACCGGGGCGAAGATCGGCGGCACGCTCTATTCCGACGCGCTGACCGACGAGAAAGGCGATGCGCCGACCTATATCGACATGATCCGGCACAATGTCCGCACCCTGGGCGCGGCGCTGATGAGCTGAGGCCGGGCCGGCCGGGCATGCCGGGGAGGGCGCGACGGCTCCATTGAGCCCTGCGCGCCTTCCCCTATATACCCTCCGTCACCGGAGGCCCGCATGTCCGAATCCCCGCCCGACCGGGCGCAATCGCAGAAGACCCCCGTCACCGTGCTGACCGGCTATCTCGGCGCCGGCAAGACCACGCTGCTCAACCGCATCCTGTCGGAGCCGCACGGCAAGAAATATGCCGTCATCGTCAACGAGTTCGGCGAGATCGGCATCGACAACGATCTCGTCGTCAATGCCGACGAGGAAGTGTTCGAGATGAACAACGGCTGCGTCTGCTGCACCGTGCGCGGCGACCTGATCCGCATCATCGAGGGCCTGATGCGGCGCAAGGGCCGGTTCGACGCCATCGTCGTGGAGACCACGGGGCTCGCCGACCCGGCGCCGGTGGCGCAGACCTTCTTCATGGACGAATCGGTCGGCGAGAAGGCGCGGCTCGATGCGGTGGTCACGGTGGCCGACGCGAAATGGCTGAAGGACCGGCTCAAGGATGCCCCGGAGGCCAAAAACCAGATCGCCTTCGCCGATGTCATCCTCTTGAACAAGACCGACCTCGTGTCCGAGGCCGAGTTGCAGGAGGTGGAGGCGCGCATCCGCGGCATCAATCCCTATGCGAAACTGCACCGCACCCAGCGCTCGCAGATCGCCCTGGCGGAGGTGCTCGACCGCAACGCCTTCGATCTCGACCGCATTCTCGATATCGAGCCGGAATTCCTGCACCGCGACGGTCACGATCATGCCCACGACCACGATCACGATCACGACCACGATCACGACCATACCCACGACCATCATCACGACCACGATGATGCGCACCACCACCACGGCGTGAAGCATTATCACGACGAGCACATGCAATCGCTGGCGCTGCGCACCGAGGCGCCGCTCGACCCGGACAAGTTCTTTCCCTGGATCCAGGATCTGGTTGCGACCGACGGACCCAGCATCCTGCGCTCGAAGGGCATCCTGTCGTTCCGCGACGATCCCGACCGCTTCGTCTTCCAGGGCGTGCACATGATCCTCGACGGCAATCACCAGCGCCCCTGGAAGGAGGGAGAGACGCGCGAAAGCCGCATCGTCTTCATCGGCCGCGATCTGCCGCAGGAGAAGATCAGGCAGGGATTTGCCGCATGCGTGGCGTGAGCGCGGGCGATCCGCATCCGCCATTCCGGCCATGACTCCGCCATGACGACCGGCACCGCAAAGCCGCTGGCGCAGCGCCTGCGCCCCCTCGCCGCCGGCGCGCCGGTGGTCGCCGCGCATTTCGTCGGCCGCAATGCGGCGCTGGCGCTCGGCGAGGCGGCGGTCGTTCTTGTCGCTGCGGCGGGGGAGACGCGACGCGTCGCGGTTCACGCCGGCGCCATTCTTGCAACCGCCGGCGACGGCGCGCGCCTGATCGCCGGCGGCGACGACGGCCGGGTCGCCGAGATCGCCGAGACGGGCGCGGTGCGCACGCTTGCGCAGGACGCGGCGCGGCGCTGGATCGATCAGGTCGCCGTCGCGCCGGACGGCAGCGTCGCCTGGTCGGCGGGAAAATCGGCAAGCGTGCTGACGCGCAAGGGCGAGACCAGATCGGTCGACCTTCCATCGTCCGCCGGAGGGCTCGCTTTCGCGCCCAAAGGCTTTCGTCTGGCCGTCGCCCATTACAACGGCGTGTCGCTCTGGTTTCCCAATGCGCAGGCCAAGCCCGAATTCCTCGAATGGAAGGGTTCGCATCTCGGCGTCACGTTCAGTCCGGACGGGAAATTTCTCGTCACAACGATGCAGGAGCCGATGCTGCACGGATGGCGGCTGGCCGACGGCAAGCACATGCGCATGTCCGGCTATGCCGGCCGCGTGCGCTCGCTCGCCTGGACGGCGGACGGCGACTTTCTTGCCACCTCGGGCGCCGACCGGCTCATCCTCTGGGATTTCCGCGGCAGGGACGGCCCGATGGGCAAGGAGCCGCGCATGCGTGCGCCCTATTCGGCGCGGCTTGCGGCGGTGGCCTGCCATCCGGCGCAGGATGTCGTGGCCTGCGGGTTTGCCGACGGGCTGATCCTGTTCGTGCGACTGTCCGACAGCGCGGAAATCATGGTGCGGAAACCTGCAGGCGCGCCGGCCGCCGCGCTCGCCTTCAGCGCCGACGGCACGCTGTTCGCCTTCGGTTGCGAGGACGGCGAGGCGGGGGTGGTGGACCTGAGCTAGCGCCGCGAACAGCATCGCTCGCATGAGCTTGTCCGGCTCACGCCGGTGCTGCATGGTGTTGCCTTGGCAATGGGAGGGCCCATGCTGCAGGACGCGTCTCCGCGATTCATCGACCTCAGTGCGACGACCGTTTCGGCGCCGACCCGGGAGCGGCTTTGTCGCGAATTTCACAGCCAGCTTTATTCGGCCGCATTCACCAATCCGGATCAGATCGAAAAGCCCGAAACCTGGCTGGCATTGATGAATGCCCGCGGGAAAACGCCGGAGCTTCATCTCATCCTTGCACTGCCGCCCGATATGACATCGCCGGACACCTTCTCAGGACCGATATGGGGCGGGGTGATCATCGAATTTTATCCGCAATCGCACTCGTCGTTGGTGACCTACATCGTTGTCGCGGAAGACAAACGATCGACGGGAATTGGAGCAAAATTACTGGCGCACGCGGTCGCTTGCGTTTCCCAGTCCCGGCGGCCGCTGGTATTTGCCGAAGTGGAAAAGGTCGGATCGCATTTGCCGGCTGCGGAGCAGACGAAACTGCATCGCCGCCGTCTTATCCTGGGAAGCCTGGGATTCGCCCAGCTTCCATTCGCTTACGTTCAGCCGGCTCTGTCGCCCGATCAGCAACCCGACACTACACTCGATCTTCTCATCCTCGCTCAGTCGGCGGGCGCAAGCGTTTCACCCGCCCAGGTTGAAGGGTTTCTGAAGGAGTTTTTTCAGGTACTCGGTCAAGACAATTCTCCCAGCCTGAGCGGGATGGTCGAGAACCTGCGCAATGCGGGTTCATTGCGACCGGTGAGTCTTGTGGAGCAGGTGCCGGAGTCTCATCAACGGATTCTCGGAACTGCTTCGGATCTCTCGTTGCGTCTGATCTTCATGACGCGCCTTTCGGCGGTCGACGAAATAAGTCTTGCAGATCTCCGGCGGTCTGCGACCAAAAACCGAACGATTGCCGCTCGACTCATTCGCCCGATTGAATCTTTTTATCGCGACGCAGTCCTTCCTTATACGACCGAGGACAGCCTGCCGCTCATTGCCTGCTGCGAAGGTGCGGCAGATGCCGGAAATCAGGACGAAGCTGAACCGCCGGCAGTTGAACGTCCGATGGAGATTCTGTTTCCGCCCGAACTCCGGGCGGTCTGGGAAAATCGCGAAGTCTGCGTTCGTTTTGCGGAAGATGGCCTGCGTATCCCCTGCCGATTGATCGACACGTTGACGATCTTTGACGATGCGACCATGGCCTATGCTCCGACTTTTGTCTTCGACGGGCGGGATGGACCTTTGGCGGGCAAGGGTGAGCAGATCCAGATCAGCGCTCCGGTTCTTCTGGCACTTCTCGGCCTGATTGAATCGGAGGCGCGCGGTCCATCTTCCGAGCCGTCAACGATTCGATTCAATGCCCCATGGCTGGAGGGCGGCCCTCGCGGACTTTCCGATTTCGTTTCGCGCCGCCTTGAATATCTGGCCAAAAATCATGCGCGCACCGTGTTCTCGTTGTTTTCCAAGCAGACCGAAGGCAGACAATTTTGGCGATCCAATCCCGATAAGGAGATTTTTCAGCGGATTTGCTCGCAGGATTGGAGTTTATCGGCGGCAACGGTCGAGATTAATGGATCGAGCCATTTCGACCGATTCCTTGCCGCAGTCGAACAATCGCAGAAAAATGAAGTCGCTCCCAGCTTGTTCAACAAGCAGCTTGCCGCGCTGGCGCAGAATGTGCTCGATTTTGTCGAGCAGGATGCAGATGAAATTGCCGACTCGCTGTGCCATGCCATCGTCGAAGGGAACAACATCGTTCTGACCGGTGCCCGGACGGCGGTCCAAATTACCGTCAGCAGCCGCTCGTTCGGCCGCATGCTGCATCTGATCGGCGGTTCCCCGTATTTCCTGCTCACCACGCTGGCGCTGACCTATAACGATCAACTTCTTCGGCGTGGCGCCCACATCGTCGAAGACATCCGTCATCATATCCGGGCCCATACACGGAATGCGAAATTCGATCGGAGTCTGGGAGGCAGCTATTTCGCTCAAAGCCGCGCCGGCCTGCGATTACGCTACCGGCTTCTGCACGAGTTTCGATCGAATTTCCTCCCCAATCTGTTCCGGTATCAGATGGAAAAGAACGTGTTCGACCGGCTGTCGGAGTTGCGTGGAATCTATCGCCGATTTGAAGCTTTCGACAAGCTGCTGGACGAACTCGACGCCTTTCAACGCGATGTACAGAGCCTCATTCGGCAATCGATCGATGCCTGGATCGGGATCGCGCTATTCGCGCTTGGCTTCTGGCAATTCGTCGGCGTTCTGGGGCAGTTCTGGCACGATCCGGAGAAAGATTTTCTGCGCGGAACCGCCGCCGCGGAGCTGAGCCTGCTTGGGCATGCGCTCTTCTGGATTACTGCCGGCTCGGCCGCGTTCGCGATCCTGTTTTCGCTGTGGATATTGGCGCGCTATATCCGCGGTCGCGGCTAAGGGAAATTGCAGATCAATCCGGAAACGGAAAGGGCGGCATTGCTACCGCCCCTTTTTTGCGTCGATGCCGTCCCGCTCAGATCACATATTGCTTCAGCGGCGGATAGCCGTTGAAGCCGACCGACGAATAGGTCGTCGTATAAGCGCCGGCCGCCTCGATCAGAACCTTGTCGCCGATGGCAAGCGACACCGGCAGCGGGTAGGGGTTCTTTTCGTAAAGAACGTCTACCGAATCGCAGGTCGGCCCCGCCACGACACAGGGCGCCATCTCGTCGCGGTCGCGCCGGGTGCGGATCGGATAGCGGATCGATTCGTCGATCGTCTCGGCCAGCCCGTGGAACTTGCCGATGTCGAGATAGACCCAGCGCACGTCGTCTTCCGGCGAACGCTTGGCGATCAGCACCACCTCGGCCTCGATCACGCCGGCATTGCCGACGAGGCCGCGGCCCGGCTCGACGATCGTCTCCGGGATGTTGTTGCCGAAATGCCGGCGCAGCGCGCGGAAAATCGCCTTGCCGTAGCTCTCCAGCTTCGGCGTCTTGCGCAGGTAGCGCGCCGGGAAGCCGCCGCCGAGATTGACCATCGACAGGTTGATGCCGCGTTCCGCGCAGGTGCGGAAGATCGCCGCGGTCGAAGCGAGCGCGCTGTCCCAAGCCTGCACGTTGTGCTGCTGCGAGCCGACATGGAACGAGATGCCGTAGGCGACAAGCCCCAGCCGGTGCGCCTGCTCGAGGATGTCGGCGGCGAATTCGGGCTCGCAGCCGAACTTGCGCGACAGCGGCCATT
>CAYWCE010000037.1:0-26376 GCA_964456755.1 uncultured Hyphomicrobiales bacterium | reverse complement strand
TCACCATGATCGAAGAGGACACTTTCGCCGAAGGCGTGATGTTCGACGGCTCGTCGATCGCCGGCTGGAAGGCGATCAACGAATCCGACATGAACCTGATGCCGGACCCGGCCACCGCCTGCATCGATCCGTTCTTCGCCGAGACGACGCTGGTGCTCGTCTGCGACATCCTTGAGCCGACCACCGGCGAGCCCTACAACCGCGACCCGCGCGGCATCGCCAAGAAAGCCGAGGCGATGGTCAAGTCGATGGGCGTCGGCGACACCGTCTATTTCGGCCCCGAGGCCGAGTTCTTCATGTTCGACGATGTGCGTTTCAGCGCCGAGCCCTACAATACCGGCTTCCGCCTCGACTCGATCGAACTGCCGACCAACTCGGCGACCGAATACGAAGCCGGCAATCTCGGCCATCGCATCGGCACCAAGAAAGGCTATTTCCCCGTTCCGCCGCAGGATTCCGCGCAGGACATGCGCGGCGAGATGCTCGCATCCATGGCGAAAATGGGCGCCAAGATCGAGAAGCACCACCACGAAGTGGCGTCGGCGCAGCATGAGCTCGGCCTGAAATTCTCGCCGATGACCTACATGGCCGACCAGTTGCAGGTCTACAAATACTGCATCCACCAGGTCGCCAACATCTACGGCAAGTCGGCGACCTTCATGCCCAAGCCCGTCTACGGCGATAACGGCTCCGGCATGCATTGCCATCAGTCGATCTGGAAGGACGGCAAGCCGGTCTTCGCCGGCAACAAATATTCCGACCTGTCGGAAACCTGCCTGTCCTACATCGCCGGCATCATCAAGCATGCCAAGGCGATCAATGCATTCACCAATCCGACCACCAATTCCTACAAGCGCCTGGTGCCGGGTTACGAGGCGCCGGTGCTGCTCGCCTATTCGGCGCGCAACCGGTCCGCGTCCTGCCGCATTCCGTTCACGTCCTCGCCGAAGGCGAAGCGTGTCGAGGTGCGCTTCCCCGACCCGCTGGCCAATCCCTATCTCGGCTTCGCCGCGATGCTGATGGCCGGCCTCGACGGCGTGAAGAACAAGCTCGATCCCGGCCCGGCCATGGACAAGGATCTCTATGACCTGCCGCCGCAGGAACTGAAGCAGATCCCGACCGTGTGCGGCAGCCTGCGCAAGGCGCTGGAGAATCTCGACAAGGACCGCGACTTCCTGAAGGCGGGCGGCGTGTTCGACGACGACTTCATCGACAGCTATATCGACCTCAAGATGCAGGAAGTGATCCGCTTCGAACACACCCCGCATCCGGTCGAGTTCGAAATGTACTATTCGGCGTAAGCGTTCCTCCCGATCGCGTAAGCGACAACTTCAAAGGGCGCCCGAACGGGCGCCCTTTTTTCCGTGCGAAAGGTTGACGCGCCGGCGGGCGCGGTCAGATGAGCGCGAACGCGACCAGCAAGGCGGCGACGGCTGTCGCAATGCCGGCAAGGCGGCCTTTGCGGTCGAGATGCCGGTAAGCGCCCGCGGCGCGGCGCTCGCGGATCAGCTCCGCTTCGAATTCTGCGGAGGATGAGAACGGACAGGCAAGCGCCTGTCGCGCGCCCTGCGCGCTGGATTCGAGCGCGTCGAATTCCGAAGACGATTGCAGGGCCGAGCTGAGTCGCATGCGCGATGCTAGCGCCGCAATGGTTAACCCCGCGTTGCCGCTCCCCCTCAGCCGACGGCGTCGGCCAGACGATCGGCCGCGCCGTCGTGCGGCGCAAGCGGGGGCGCGGCAGCAGCCGGCAGGGCGCCCGAGGCGACGGCGATGCGATTGCGTCCGCCTGCCTTGGCCCGGTACAGGGCCGCATCCGCACACGCGATCAGGTCGGCAAGGCCGTTCCCGGCCGCGGGCGCGCCCGCCGCACCGATGCTGACGGTCGCGGCGACGCGATGGCCGCCGACCGTGTAGGCGGCGACCTCGAACGCCAGGCGCACGCGTTCGGCCACGAGCGTCGCCTGATCGAGCCCGCCGGCCAGGATCGCGGCGAATTCCTCCCCGCCCAGGCGCCCGATCACATCGTCGCCGCGCATGTTCCGGCCGGCAGTGACGGCGAAGGTGCGCAATACCTCGTCGCCCAGATCGTGTCCGAAGCGGTCGTTGATCGACTTGAAATGATCGAGGTCGAACATCAGCACCGTCACCGTCTCGCCGTTGCGGGCCTGCAATTCCATCACCCGCGCCGCCGCCTCCTGGAAACCGCGGCGGTTGAACAGACCGGTCAGCGGGTCTGTCATCGCCGCCGTCCTGTGCAGCAGCACGCTGCGTTCCTTGGCCATGACCACTGCGATGAAGGCGGTACCGACCACATAGAGCAGCGTCAGCAAAGCGAAGAGCGGGAACGAGTCGCGCGCGACGCCCTCGACATCGCCGACGACGTTCATGGTCAGGATCGGCGACAGGAACACCGCGCCGTGCAGAACCGGCACGGCGAGCGCGCGCTTGCGGGCGAGCGGCGCCTTGCGCCGTTCGCGCCGCAATTCGACGGCGGTCAGGACACCGTAGCTGGCGATGATCAGGGAACTGAGGATCAGCCGGCCGTCGTCCCAGTCGGCGACACCGGGAACGAAGCTGCCGGTCGTCCAGATCGCGGCGCCGAGCAGCGAAACCGGGATCATGGCGCTGCGGCCATGAAATCGGCGCGCGCCGCTCCAGATCATGCCGCAGCAGACGAACAGCAACGCCGGCGCGGCCTGGTCGAGCCAGCCGGCAGCGAAGACCGGCGCCACAGTCCATAGCGCAACCGCAAAGCCGCCGATCAGATACGAGGCCGCCCACCATCCGAGCGCGCGCACAGAGCGATCCTGAATCCACAGATAGAGCAGGAACAGGCCAAGCAGCGCGGTGATGCAGGTGGAAACGACAAAGAGCGTCGGGAGATCCAGGGGCATTCTGCCGAGCCTCTCGAACAATTTCCGGTGCGCCGATCGCGGGCGCGCTTCTTGATAGCCGCGCGCCTGTTTGCGCCGCCTTTCATCGGTGCGGCACATTTTCAGGAAAATATCCGTCAAAACGAACCGGTAACGCGATACGCGAAAGGCACAGCAGAATGCGCGGCGCAGCAGAAAACGCGGCGCAGCAAAAAGGGGCCTCTCGCGAGGCCCCTTGCACCGAACGGTAAAGTGCTGCCGTTCAGCGTTTGGAAAACTGGAACGAGCGGCGCGCTTTCGCCTTGCCGTATTTCTTGCGCTCCACCACGCGCGAATCGCGGGTGAGAAATCCGCCGCGCTTGAGCGGCGGGCGCAGGTCGGGCTCGAAATAGGTGAGCGCCTTGGACAGGCCGTGCCGCACGGCGCCTGCCTGCCCCGACAAGCCGCCGCCGGACACGGTGCAGATCACGTCATACTGGCTTTGACGGTTGGCGCTGACCAGCGGCTGCTGGATCATCATACGCAGCACCGGGCGCGCGAAAAACACTTCCACCGGCTTGGTGTTGACGGTGATTTTGCCGGAGCCCGGCTTGATCCAGACCCGCGCCACCGCGTTCTTGCGCTTGCCGGTGGCATAGGCGCGTCCCTGGCTGTCGAGCTTCTGCACGTGCCGGGGCTGTTCCGGTGTCTCGGTCTTCAGCGCGGCGAGGCCTTCCATGGATTGTACGGTCTCGGCCATCACTCGCTCCTGTTCTTGCGGTTCATCGCACCGACGTCGAGCAGTTCGGGCTTCTGTGCTTCGTGCGGATGCTCGGCTCCGGGATAGACGCGCAGGTTAGCAAGCTGACGGCGCGCCAGCGGGCCGCGCGGCAGCATGCGCTCGATCGCCTTCTCGACGATGCGCTCCGGGAAGCGACCTTCGAGGATCGCCTTGGCGCTGCGCTCCTTGATGCCGCCGATATAGCCGGTGTGATGGTGATAGACTTTCTGCTGCCGTTTGCGGCCGGTGAGGACGATCTTGGCGGCATTGATGACGATGACATTGTCGCCGTCATCGACATGCGGCGTGTAGGTCGGCTTGTGCTTGCCGCGCAGGCGCATCGCAACGATCGAGGCGAGCCGGCCGACAACGAGGCCGTTGGCGTCGATCATCACCCACTTCTTTTCGATATCGGCGGCTTTGGCCGAATAGGTGCTCATGACGGATTGTCCGGAAAGGTTGGATTGTGCCGGCTTCTACATGGCGCACCGGCGCCGGTCAACGCCCAGCGCATCGAATTATCTCTTTAACATCATATATTTAGAAAAATGGTACAAAAGCACCATTTCATAAACGTCACCGCGGCGGGATGGAATAGGTTGCGGTTACATGCGCCACCGGCTCGCTCACGCCGTGCGAATAAATGACCGTCTCAAGCACCGCCAACCGCTTGCCAAGCTTGAGAATTTTCGCCTCGGCAATGAGGTCGGCCGGTTCCGGCTTGCGCAGGAAATTGATGTTCAAATTGGTGGTGACCGCAAGCGCCACCGGACCGATCGCGGCCAGCACGGCGACATAGAGCGCAAAATCCGCCAGCGCCATCATGGTGGGGCCCGACAGGGTTCCGCCAGGGCGAACGAACCGGTCGGCATAGGCTTGGCGTACGCGGCACCCGCCCAGCCAGACCTTTTCGATTACAAGCCCGCTCTGCGGGTTGAAAGCCTGCGGAAATTCCCGGGCGAGAAAGCGCTCGAGCTCCTCGGCCCCCATCACAGGATCGCCCATATGTCCCTGCCCCACTCGCGATGTTGCAAGGATCGGATACAATAGCGGCCAGGCTTCGCAAAGCGCCGGGAAGACAGATGAACGCTCCGACCAAGCCGCAAACCTCCGAAGCGATCCTCCTGCGCGAGGATCTGGACTGCATCTGCGTGCTGACGCTCAACCGTCCGGCGGCGCGCAACAGCCTGTCGGAAAGCATGCTGGCCGCCCTGTCCGAGACGCTCGCCGCCGTCGGCCGCGACCGCGCCATCCGCGCGGTGGTGATTGCCGGCAACGGCCCCGCCTTCTGCGCCGGACACGATCTCAAGGAACTCAGCGCGCATCGCAGCGAAGCGGACGGCGGCCGCGCCTATTTCCATCACATTATGACGACCTGCAGCGCGATGATGCAGGCGATCGTGGCGCTGCCGCAGCCGGTGATCGCCGCGGTCAACGGCGTCGCCAGTGCCGCCGGCTGCCAGCTCGTGGCCACCTGCGATCTGGCGATTGCATCGTCGGACGCCAAGTTCGCAACGCCCGGCGTGAATATCGGCCTGTTCTGCTCGACGCCGATGGTGGCGCTGTCGCGCAATGTGACGCGCAAGCAGGCGATGCAGATGCTGCTCACCGGCGAGATGGTCGACGCGGCCGAGGCGCAGCGGATCGGCCTGATCAACCAAATCTGCGCGCCGGGCCATGCGCGCGACGCAGCCGTTGCGCTCGCGCGCACGATCGCCGGCAAGTCGGCGCATGTGGTCAAGATCGGCAAGGAAGCCTTCTATCGGCAGGCGGAGATGCCGCTGGCCGACGCCTATCGCTATGCGGCCGCGGTCATGACCGAGAACATGATGGCGCGCGACGCCGAGGAAGGCATCTGCGCCTTCATCGAAAAGCGCGATCCGGACTGGCAAGACCGCTGAACGAAGCGCCTCCCGCAGCGGCCCTGCGAAATTTTCGGCGCGATCGTCGCACTACTTATTTCGTCACCGCAGGAACGAAGACCGCCACGGCTTCGCGCGTCGCGGCATGGTCGAGGATGTCGTGGCCGCCGCCGGCGATCAGGACCGACCGCGAGCCCTCCCCGCGCGCCTTCACCGCATTCCCGCAATCGCCGCCGATGCCGACTTTCTTGTAGAACTCGTCGGCGCTTCCGAGCAGCGCCAGCACCGGACCCGACCCGCGGACACCGTTCTGCTCCGGCCGGCGCGGATTGTTGCAGGTCCAGGCGACGATGACGCGCGCCTTGAACTCATCGCCGGCATAGGTAGCGGTCGTCTGCGCACCGTTGCTGAACCCGGCGAGCACAAGCCGTGCCGGATCGGCCCAGGCCGAGGCCTTCAGCCGCTCGGCCGCGAATTTCACGTCCGCATGCCGCGCTTCGATCAGCCTGGCAATGGCGGCCGCATCGGGCGTGCATTTGGCGCCGCCGGCGAAACTGTTCGGCGCCACGACGACCGCCCCGAGATCGAGAAAGGCTTTCGGTGCGCGCGGTCCGCCGCATCCGTGCAGGAAAAGCACCACCGGGTGGCGGCCGGGCTTCATTTGCATTTCGCAGGCGCCGCCCGGCGCCGCTTCGCACGGCTTGCCGGAAGCCGAAAGAGCGGCCGGCACAAACATGCGCCCGCCGTTCCAGGCCGCGGCACCCGTTTGCGCCTGCGCCGTTTGCGATGCGGCCGCGCATAGGAACGGGGACATGCACGCGGCAACGAAAAACGCCGCACACGCGCTCCGGCGCTGCGGCCCTGAATATCGGAACATGGAGTCGCCTCGGATTTTTGACGCCGAGACAATCTGCCACGCGGGCCGCCGGCGGGAAAGGCCCCGTATGGTTACGCGGCGGGGCGCTTGCGTCGTGCGCAAGCCGACCCGCTATCGAAACCGTCGGCTCATGCGGTCACAGGCAAGCGGCGCGATGCGGCTTCGCCCTGCCCGGTTGTCGGATGCGCGTGCCCGTGACCGTGCTCGCCGGATACGGCGCCGGCGGGCAATTGCAGCACCACCGCGCGCTGGCCTTCCGCCAGGTGGGTGATCAGCACCAGCTCCCCGTCGGGAAATTCCAGCGCATCGTGATGTGCGTAGGGCTGGTCGGGATTGATCTGGCGAAAGCGCGCCACCGTCGCTTTCGGTTCGATCGCGCGACCGTACGGTCCGCAGTCGCATTCGACCTGCCGGTCGAAGGCAAGCTCGGTGCCGGGAAGCAGGCATACCGCGACGTCGGGGCGTCCTTCCGCGGCGAAGCCGCGGGTGATGGCATTCGCAAACCGGGTAGAAACCAGCCGGTCTCCGACCCGGGCTGCCGTCGATTCCACGTGGAGAAGGCTATAGTCGCACATGTGAAGACTCCGCCTTGCTGCGAACAGCCGGGATGGTTGTCCTTCATGTCGGCGCATCGGAGCAAGACAGGATGGCGAACCTATGTCGCCAACCCGCCGTTCCGGTGTCGCAGTTTTGGCGCAGGCGGCGACGCCCGCCGGTTCCGCCAACCGTGCCGCTGCGCACGGCGATGGACTTGCGCTGCGAATTTTGCTCTGTCGGGCGCAAGCAGAACCGGGCCGGGCCATGGACCACGACAACTATACCGATGCGTATATCCGCGGCATCCTCAACACGGTGAAGACCATCGCCATGGTCGGCATTTCGCCGAAGGAAAACCGGCCGAGCTATTTCGCCTTCAAATATCTGCTCGAGCGCGGCTATCGCATGATCCCGGTCAATCCCGGCCAGCAAGGCAAGGACATCCTCGGGCAAAAAGTCTATGCGACGCTCTCCGACATCCCGGAGCCGGTCGACATGGTGGATATTTTCCGGGCGTCGCAGCACGCATTGCCGGTGGTGGAAGAAGCGCTGACGCTGAAGCCGCTTCCGCAGGTGATCTGGATGCAGCTCGGCGTGCGCAACGACGAGGCCGCCGCCCGGGCGGAAGCTGCCGGTATCAAGGTCGTGATGAACCGCTGCCCGAAAATCGAATACGGCCGGCTGTCGTCGGAAATATCCTGGATCGGGGTGAATTCGCGCACGCTCTCCTCCAGGCGCGCGCCGCTGCTCGGCAAGGGCGTGCAGCGCATGGCGCTCAATCGTCAGACCGTGAGCGGCGGCGCGACGCAGGCGAGCGCGCGCGCCGAACGAGACAAGGACGGCGCAAGTTGAGGCGGCCGGCCGGGCGCTGCGGCGCGATTGCGCCCGGCTGCGTTCCTGCCTGCGTTAACGCCGCGGCCGGACACGCCTTGACGGCCCTGCCCTCTCGGCTAAACCAGACCGGATCGCCAGTGTCAGCCGCGCAGGGGTAACCATGACCGAACGCACGCCCGGATTTAACACGCTCGCCATTCATGCAGGCGCCCAGCCCGATCCGACCACCGGCGCGCGCGCGACCCCGATCTATCAGACCACGTCGTTCGTGTTCGACGACGTCGACCATGCCGCCTCGCTGTTCGGACTGCAGGCTTTCGGAAACATCTATACCCGCATCGGCAACCCGACCTGCGCCGTGCTGGAGGAGCGCGTCGCCGCACTGGAAGGCGGCACGGCCGGCCTCGCCGTCGCCTCCGGCCACGCCGCGCAGGTACTGGTGATGCATGCGCTGATGATGCCCGGCGACGAATTCGTCGCCTCGCGCAAACTCTATGGCGGCTCGATCAACCAGTTCAATCACTCGTTCAAGAATTTCGGCTGGAACGTGGTGTGGGCGGAGCCCGACGATGTCGGCTCGTTCGAACGCGCGATCACGCCGAAGACCAAGGCGATTTTCATCGAGTCGATCGCCAATCCCGGCGGCATCGTCACCGACATCGAAGCGATCGCCAATGTCGCGCGCCGCGCCGGCGTGCCGCTGATCGTCGACAACACGCTGGCCACGCCCTATCTGTGCAAGCCGATCGATCACGGCGCCGACATCGTCGTGCATTCGCTGACCAAGTTTCTTGGCGGGCACGGCAATTCGATCGGCGGCCTGATCGTCGACGCCGGCACCTTCAACTGGTCGCGCGAAGGCCGCTATCCGATGCTGTCGGAGCCGCGCCCGGAATACCAGGGTATCGTGCTGCACGAGACCTTCGGCAATTTCGCCTTCGCCATTGCCTGCCGCGTGCTCGGCCTGCGCGACATCGGCCCGGCGCTCTCGCCGTTCAACGCCTTCCTCATCCTCACCGGTATCGAGACGCTGCCGTTGCGCATGCAGCGTCATTGCGACAACGCCAAGGCGGTGTCGGAATGGCTGTCGCAGCACAAGCAGGTCGCGTGGGTCAGCTATCCGGGACTGGCCGGCGACCGCTACCACAATCTCGGCAGGAAATATTGCCCGAAGGGCGCGGGTGCGGTGTTCACGTTCGGGCTCAAGGGCGGATACGACGCCGGCGTGAAGCTCGTCTCCAACGTCAAGCTGTTTTCGCATCTCGCCAATATCGGCGACACGCGCTCGCTCATCATTCATCCCGCTTCCACCACGCATCGACAATTGTCCGACGCGCAGAAGACCCAGGCCGGTGCCGGGCCCGACGTGGTGCGCCTGTCGATTGGGCTGGAGGACGTGGCGGATATCATTGCGGATCTGGAGCAGGGGTTGGCGGCGTAAACGCCCGGCCTATCGGGCCGCCGCCAGCGCGGGCGCAGAGCCTCGGCGCACCGCGCCGGTCAGGCGCTCGGCATGCACGACCGCAATCGTCAGCACGACAATCGCCAGCGCCTGGTGCAGCATGGCAAGCGGCATCGGCACCTGCTGCAGCAGCGTGAAAATCCCGACCAGGGACTGAAGCGCCACTGCGCCGGCCAGCAGCCACGCGCCGGTCCTGCCGGCGCCGCCCGCCGCCGTCATGTCTGCGGCATGCAGGATCGATGCGGCGACCAGCAGATACGCAGCCATGCGATGGTTGAACTGCACCGTGACGATATTCTCGAACAGGTTGCGCCAGAGCGGACTTTCGAACCATAGCCGGTCGGCGGCGGGAACGAACGCGCCGTCGATCAGCGGCCAGGTATTGAAGCTCATGCCGCCGTCGAGCCCGGCGACCAGCGCGCCGAGATAGATCTGCACGACGACCAGGAACGCCAGCGCCAGCGCGGAGAGCCGATGGCGCGCGCGCGCGCGGGCGCGTTCGCTCGCATGCATGCGCAGCACGGTCCAGATCAGCGCGGCGTAGATGACGCAGGCGAGCGTCATGTGAAAGGCCAGCCGGTATTGCGAGACGCTGATGCGCTCGGTCAGTCCGGAGGCCACCATCCACCAGCCGGCAGCGCCCTGCAGCGCGCCGAGTGCAAACAATCCCCACAGCCAGTTGCGCCAGCGCGGTCCGATCCAGCCGCGCCACAGAAAAAACAGGAACGGAGCCAGATAAGCTACGCCGACCAGCCTGCCGAGCAGCCGGTGCGCCCATTCCCACCAGAAGATCGTCTTGAATTGCTCAAGCGACATGCCGCGGTTGACTTCGCGGTATTGCGGGATCGCCTTGTATTTCTCGAACTCCGCCAGCCACTGCGCCTCGCCGAGCGGCGGGATCGTGCCGGTGACCGGCTTCCATTCGACGATCGAGAGTCCGGACTCGGTCAGCCGCGTCGCGCCGCCGACGATCAGCGTCGCCACCACCAGCGCGGCCACCGCCAGCAGCCAGCCCTGCACCGCGCGCGTGCTGCGGCCGCAACTTGCCGAATCCTGCATCCCTTGACCCACAGCCGCGGAACCTATAGGCCCCGCTCCGTCGTCGCAACCGCGAGTCCTTCGAGCCGATGTCCGTCCGCATCCGAAAACTGTTCGGGGCCGTCGCCCTGCTGGTGCTGGTTGCGGTCTGGGCGCTGCTGGCCATGGCGATCGCGCAATTCGTCTTCACCGCCACGAACAGCGTCGCCGCCTGGCTCTACTACGCGGTTGTCGGATTCGGCTGGGTTCTCCCGGCGATGCCGATCGTCCGCTGGATGTACGGCCGGGCGGCGCTGCGCGGCTAGGCTGCGTTGGCAGGCCTGAAGCGGTTCCAGACTGCGGTCGCCGCGCCCGACATCAGCACCTGCACGTAGCGCAACCGCTGATACTCGCCGTTCAGCGAAATGCGCGGCAGCGCCATGAGTTGCTTGCGGTGGCTGCGGAACAGAACGCCGGGGTTGGTCGTCACCGCGGTCTTGAAGCCGGTTTCCGCGGCGATGCGATATTCGCGCTGCCCGGCCGCGGTCGGGTCGCCGACGGGATAGGCGAAGTGGCGCGGCCGAACGCCCAGCGCCGCCTCGATCACGGCGCAACCCATCTCCATTTCCGCGCGCACCTCGCGGTCGGTCACCTTGCGCAGGATGACGTGATTGACGGTATGCGCGCCGATCGTGACGAGCGGATCGCGCGCGAGCGTCGCGATCTCGTCCCAGCTCATGCACAATTCTTCGCAGAACGACGCGATGTCGACGCCATAGCGCGCGCACAGGTCGCGCACCGCATCGCGAAGCTGCGCTTCGGTCGGCCGTTCGCGCAGCCACCAGTAAAGCTGATCGAACAATTCGCGCTTTTCGCCCGGCGTGACGCAATCGAAGCGCCGCTCGCTGCCGTCGATGATCATGCCGATGCGGTTCTACCCGGCGATCACGCGCTCCAGCGCCAGCCACCACAATTCCCCGATCCGGTCGGGGAAGCTGGTCGGCACATACAGCGCGAACGGCACTTCGTGCTTGCGCAGCACCGGATAGGCCCAGTGCATCAGGTCGCGATAGCCGTCGTCGAAGGTGATGCAGACGAAGCGCTTGCGGAAATCGCGCTCGGTCAGGCGGCGATGCATTTCGTCCAGGGAAACGATGTCGATGCCGGAGCGGCGCAGCCGCCGGATGACGCCGGAAAAAAAATGCGGATTGACTTCCAGCAGCCGGTTCGGCTGGAACGCTTCCGGGCGTCCCGGACGCACGTGATGCAGCGTCAGAATGACGCCCACGCCCTGCACGAAAGGGCGCATCAGGACATGCGCGCCGGAAAAATACAGCGTCTCCAGGCCGGCGCGGATCACGGTTCGCTTCAGGGAGGACAAGCGGCAACTCCGGTATTTTCGACGATCATGCCAACCCTTTATTGAGAATTGTTTGCCAGGGTGCCGGATTGCGAAATTCCCGGGCCGGTTCCGTTCATGACCATCGCTTTCCGCCCATCCCCGCCGCTTGTTCCCGATGCGCGGCCCGAGGGAGCGGTCTGCATCGATCGCATCGACGTTTTCGACGACGTCGAGAGCGCCGAATCCGTCTGGCGCAGCCTCGCGGCAGCCGACAGCATTGCATCGCCCTATCAGGGCATGGATTGGGTGCGGCTGTGGCAGCGCCATGTCGGCCCGCACGAGAAATGCCGGGCCTGCATCGTGGCCGGATTCGACGATCGGGACGCGCCGCTATTCCTGTGGCCGCTGGCCCGCCGCCGGATCGGCCCGTTCGGAGTCGCAGGTTTTTTCGGCGGCAAACATGCCACGATCAACATGCCGCTGTGGCGGCGCGATATGGCGGAGTTTCTCACCGCGGACGACCTGCGCGCAATCCTTGCGCATGTGGCCCGCGCGCTTCCCGATCTCGACCTCCTGATCCTGTCCAACCAGCCCTTTGCCTGGAACGGGGCTTCCAATCCGTTTGCCCGGCTGCCGCATCACCGTTCGACCGAGGACAATTTCGTTCTCCCGCTGGGTCTGCCCGGCCAGCAGATCGTCGAGCGCGAGATCAGCGCCACCATGCGCAGCCGGTTGCGCAACAAGGAGCGCAAGCTGGCCGGATTGCCGGGTTATCGCTATGTGCGCGCGGCGAGCGAAAAGGACGTCGACGGCCTGCTCGACCGGTTCTTCGCGCAGAAGGCGGCCAAGCTCGACTCGCTCGGCCTGGACAACGTGTTTGCCGAGCCGGGAGTCGAGGACTTCGTGCGCGCGGCGTGCCGGTACGGACTGGAAAGCGGCCGCCCGACGATCGAACTGCATGCGCTGGAAGGCGACGGCGAGATGCTGGCGCTCTTTTCAGGCGTCCACGACGGCTGGCGGTTCACGTCCAATTTCAACTCGCACACGGCGGGCGACCATGCGCGCCACAGCCCGGGGCTGATCCTGCTGCAGCATCTTGTGACGCATTGTGCCGACCGCGGATTATGCAGCTTCGACATCGGTCCGGGCGAAGCGCGCTACAAGACATTCTTCTGCAAGCAGCTCGAACCGCTGTTCGACAGCGTGCTTCCGGTCTCCGCCCGCGCGCGGTTGCTGGTCGTGCCGCTGCGCCTTGCTTACCGGGCCAAGAGCGCAATCAAGCGCAATCCCGTCCTCTGGTCCGCCGCATCGCTGTTGCGCCGGCTGATCCGTCGCCTGCGCAGCCGCGCCGCCTGAGCGGCGGGTTCAGGCCGCGTCCGCAGCCGTTGCGACCGGCGCGGTCTTTCCGAGCAGGATGGTGACCTCGAAGAAGCCCGCCCCGATCAGACGTTCGCGTGCCGCGCGCGTATCGGGATGCGAAAGATCGGTCGCCACCAAAACCGCGCGCGGAGCCAGACGCGCCATTGTATCCACGCTACCGTCGCCGATCGCCCCGGCATCCACCAGTACATGGTCGTAGGTCGTAGCCAGCGCCTCCAGCGTCATCGCCAGCCGCGGCGAAGCCAGAACCGCCGCCGGGTCGGCCGGCCTGCGCCCCGCCGCCACCAGATGCAGCCGCGAGAAACGGTCGCGCGTGACGATGTCGCCGAAATGCGCGCTGCCGCCGACCAGTTCGGAAATGCCGGGCGCATCCGGATCCGTCGACATGACCGCAATGTTGGGCGCCGCCAGCGACAGATCGACCAGCACCGTGCGCGCACCCTGCTGCACCAGCGCGCGACCGAGGCCGACGGCGGTGAAGGTGGTGCCGACATTGCGGGCGGCGCCCACCACGGTGATGCGGCGGCCGGCTTCGCCGATGCGGCGCAAGGCGCGCGCGAGGTCGTCGACGGACACGCCCGACGGCCGGGCGCCGGACGCCGGCGCCGCTGCGGGCGCGGACTGGGGTGACGAAATTCCCGTCTCTACAATGGGTTCCGCCGGCTTCCTGCGGCCGCGTGCGAAGAAACTGCGCTTCTCGCGCGCGGGTTCGCGCGGCTGCGGCCGGGCATTGCCCGGGTCGAGCAGATCGCCGGTGACGATCAGCGTCACCGCAAGAAAGGCGGTGGCCAGCGTCGCGATCGCGACGATCGGAATCTTCTTCGGAAAGGCCGGGATGTTGGAGGGGATGGCGCGGGATATGACGCGGATGTCGGCGGGGGCGGATTCCAGCGAATCGCGTGTGGCGGCTTCCCGATACTTGGCAAGATAGGTTTCCAGAAGATCGCGCTGCGCCTTCGCCTCGCGCTCGAGCGCACGCAACTCGATCTCCTGGCTGTTCAGCCCGGCAATCTGCCGCTTCAACTGATCGATGGCCGCACCGGTTGTCTCGATCCGCGCGCCGGCAATGCGCGCGTCGTTCTCCAGCGCGACAACGAGCTTCTCCGCCTCGCCGCGAATTTGAAAGTCCAGCGCTCCGATCTGTGCGCGCAATTCCTTGATGCGCGGATGCTGGTCGAGCAGCGTGGAGGATTGTTCGGCAAGCTGCGAGCGCAGCGTCACCCGCTGCTCGATCAGGCGGCGGATCAGCTCCGCATTGGTGATGTCGCCGGCCTCGATCGGCCGGCCGTTGCGCAGCATGTCGCGGATCAGGCGCGAACGGGCGTCGAGATCGGCCTTTTGCGCGCGCGCGGCGGCCAGCTGGCTGGTGAGTTCGCCGAGCTGCTGGTTGGCGAGATTGGTGCCGTTCGTACCGAGAAACAGATTGGCCCTGGCGCGGAAATCCTCGACCCGCCGTTCGGCCGCGTCGACGACCGGCCGCAGCTTCTCGATTTCCAGCGCCAGCCATTGCCCGGCGGTGCGCGTCTGCTCGACCTTGTTGTCGCGCTGGAACCTGACATATTCGTCGACGATGGTGTTGACGACCCGAGCCGCCAGATTGGCGTCGGAGGACTGGAATTCGATCTGGATCACCCGCGACTTGTCGATCGGCAGAACGCTCAGCCGCTTGTAATACTGGGTGAGCACGCGCTCTTCGGGCGTCAGCTTCAGCTTGGTCTCCGCAGAGAACAGCGCAAGGATCGAGCCGACCAGCGAGGTTCCGCGCAGCGTCGGATCGAATTCGGGAAGCTGCGCGAGTTTAAGCTCCTTGATCACCGCGAGCGCGACGTCGCGCGACTGCAAGACCTGCGCCTGGCTGGTTACCGCCTCGCTGTCGATCTGCGCGCGCACATCTTCGATCGACAGCCGTTCGGTGCTCGGACGCAGAAATACATTTTCGCGTCCCTCGACGATGACGCGGGCTTCCGACTCGTAGCGTGGGGTGACCACATTGACGCCGACGATCGCCAGTACCGCGACAATCAGTGTCGGCAGGACGATTTTCCGGCGCTTGCTCCACAGCGAACGTCCGAGCGTGTGCAGATCGATCTCGCCGCCGCGCGTGACGGAAGACGCAGACTGAGAACCAACGCGCATCGTAACGCTCCGGACTCCACTGGTAGTGCGGCCGAGTAAAGCCGGTTATGGTTTCCGCCCGGTTAACCCGCGGCCGCAGGTCAGCTTTTGTTAACCGTGGCGGGCGCTAATGGCCGCGTCGTTTTTCCTCGCGCAGCGCACCGGTGCCGGACGCCCTGACCATTCTTCATGTATTGCGCGCCCCGCTCGGCGGCCTGCTGCGGCACGTGGCGGACCTGGCGCGCGGGCAGAGCGCGCGCGGCCATCGTGTTGGCGTGATCGCCGACGCGACGATCTCCGGGGCGCAGGGCGAACGTCTGCTGGAGGAACTTGGCCGCACAATCGCGCTGGGCGTCGCGCGCACGCCGATGGCCCGCCAGATCGGGCTACGCGACTTTTCCGCCACGCGCTTTGTCGGCCGGCGCCTGCGCGAGACCGACGCCCACGTGCTGCACGGCCATGGCGCCAAGGGCGCGGCCTATGCACGCCTCGCCGATCCCGCACATCCCGCCATCCGGGTCTGCACGCCGCATGGCGGCAGCCTGCATTACCGGCCCGGGACACCGGCCGGCATCCTGTATCTGACGCTTGAGAAAATCCTCAATCGCCGTACCGATCTGTTCCTGTTCGAAAGCGAATTCGCGGCGCGCCAGTTCCGGCAGGCGGTCGGCGAGCCGCGCGGCCTGGTCCGCATCGCCCGGAACGGCCTTGCCGAACGCGACTTCGACGCGATCGTGCCGGCGGACGAGGCGACCGATCTGGTGTTTGTCGGCGAACTGCGCAGCATCAAGGGCGTCGATCTGCTGCTCGACGCCGTCGCCGCCCTGGATCGCGGCGGGCTTGCGGTTACCGCGACGCTCGTCGGCAGCGGGCCCGACGAGGCCGCGTTCCGCCGTCAGGCGGAGCGGCTCGGCATTGAACGGCTTGTGCAATGGACCGGACCGCTGCCCGCGCGCGAGGCGTTCCGGATGGGCCGCATCGCCGTCGTGCCGTCGCGCTCGGAATCCCTGCCCTATATCGTGCTCGAATGCATCGCCGCCGGCATGCCGTTGATCGCCACCGCGGCCGGCGGCATTCCGGAAATCTTCGGTCCGCAATCCGACCGGCTCGTTGCGCCCGGCGACGGCGGCGCGCTCGCGCGGGCGATCGCCGGCGCCGTTAAGAATCCGCAAACCATACGCGCCGGCATCCCGGCGCTGCGCGCGCATGTGCGCAGCGAATTCTCGGTCGAACGGATGGTGGAACTGGGCCTCGCCGCCTATCGCGAGGCCATGGCCGCGACCGGTCGTATTTCCCACTAAGCTTTTGTTGAACGTTTTCCGTTACGACTGCAGCCAAGGGAAAAAGGCCGGGGCAACAGCCTCCAAGGTCTTGGGTGGCGTGATGACGGATACGGACGCACCAGCGCGGGTCAGCGCGGCGCCGGCATCGGCAGCCGTGCTGGACAATGGCACACCCGTGCCAAGCACCATGCCCGACGGACCGGCGACGCTGTCGCAGGCCGCCCGGCAGGTTATTGCCACCGAACCGACCGCGCGTGCCTATTCCCCCATCGTCGTATCCGGCTTCGTGCGGCTGGCGGAATTCGTGCTGATCGTGCTGATCGGGGCGGTCCTTTACGCCACCTATGTCGGCATTCATGCGCAATCGGCCTGGTGGTACGGCATTGCGACGGTCGGCATCGCGGTTCTGGCGCTGATTGCGTTCCAGTCCGCCGAGCTTTACGACATTCACGCCTTCCGCCGTCCGGTCAATCTTCTCGCCAAGCTGGTGTCCTGCTGGTCGCTGGTGTTTCTGATCGGCATTGCCGCTGCGTTTCTCGGCAAGATGGGCGACGACTTTTCGCGCGTGTGGTTCGTCAGCTATTTCGGCTTCGGACTGATCGGTCTGCTGCTGTTGCGCCTCGCGCTGCACCGGGTGGTGCGCCACTGGACCCGCGAGGGCCGCTTGACCCGCCGCACCGTCGTCGTCGGCGCCGGCGAGCCGGGCGAAAAGCTGATCCGTGTCCTG
Source organism: uncultured Hyphomicrobiales bacterium (assembly GCA_964456755.1). Taxonomy (GTDB): domain Bacteria; phylum Pseudomonadota; class Alphaproteobacteria; order Rhizobiales; family Xanthobacteraceae; genus Pseudorhodoplanes. Next base: position 9,307 of record CAYWCE010000037.1, on the reverse strand, counting down.
CGCACACAACCCGACAGCGACGTGCGGGTTATCGGCGTCTTCGACGACCGCAGCGACGCGCGTTCGCCGGATAGCTGCGGCGGCATGCACAAGCTCGGGCCCGTCGACGATCTGCTCGAATTCGCCCGCCGCACCCGCGTCGACCTCGTGATCTTCTCGCTGCCCATTTCCGCGGAAAAGCGCATCCTGCAGATGCTGAAAAAGTTGTGGGTGCTGCCGATCGACATCCGGCTTTCGGCGCACAGCAACAAGCTGCGGTTCCGCCCCCGCTCCTATTCCTATATCGGCGACGTTCCGGTGATCGACGTGTTCGATCGCCCCATCGCCGATTGGGACGTCGTGATGAAATGGCTGTTCGACAAGGTGATCGGCGGCCTCGCTCTGCTCGCCGCGATGCCGGCAATGCTGCTGATCGCCATTGCGATCAAGCTCGACAGCCGCGGCCCCGTCCTGTTCAAGCAGAAGCGCTACGGCTTCAACAACGACCTGATCGAAGTCTACAAGTTCCGCTCCATGTATGCGGACGCCGCCGACGCCACCGCCTCCCGGCTTGTGACCCGCGACGATCCGCGCGTGACGCGCGTCGGCCGGTTCATCCGCAAGGCAAGCCTCGACGAGCTGCCGCAGCTCTTCAACGTGGTGTTCAAGGGCAACCTGTCGCTGGTCGGGCCGCGCCCGCATGCGGTCAATGCCAAGGCCGAGGCGCGCCTTTACGACGAAGCCGTGGACGGCTATTTCGCCCGCCACCGCGTCAAACCGGGCGTGACCGGCTGGGCACAGGTCAACGGCTGGCGCGGCGAAACCGACACGCAGGAGAAAATCCAGCGGCGCGTTGAATACGATCTTTACTATATCGAAAACTGGTCGGTGCTATTCGATCTCTACATTCTGGCGCTGACGCCGTTTGCGCTGCTGAAGACCGAGAATGCCTATTGATCACGCTCGATGACGTGCGGCCCCGCACCGCAATGCCGGCGCAAGCCTGGCCGGAACATCCGGCCGTGCGCGCACGGGCCGACGCGCTGACCGACCGGCTGCTGCACGGCGTGCTTTGGCTGACCGTCGCTTCGGGCTTCTTCGTCTTCATCCAGCCGGCGCCCTATGAGTTCATGTTCGGGCTGCTGGTGTTTGCCTGCTTTCTCGCCGGCGTGGCCATCGACATCAAGGTGCTGCCGCTGCTGTTTCTCATGACGATGCGGGACGCCACGGCGATCCCCTCGCTGTTCGGCGTGCTGGAGCGTTCGCATACGCTGTCGTTTTTCGCGATTTCCGTTTATCTCGGCCTGACGGCGACGGTCTTTGCCTGCATTTTCGCCCAGGACACCATGCGCCGGATCGCAACGCTGCGCTCGGCCTATGTCTTCGCCGGGGTGTTCGGCACAATCCTGGGCATGATCGGCTATTTCAATCTGCTGCCGGGTTTCCAGCAATTCGTGCTTAACGACCGCGTGGTGTCCGGCTTCAAGGATCCCAACGTGTACGGACCGTTCCTGATCGCGCCGATGCTCTGGACGATGCAGGGCTTCGTCACCGACCGCATCCGTTTCTGGAATGTGATCTGGGCGATGGTTCTTGCCGCCGGCATCCTGCTCGCCTATTCGCGCGCGGCATGGATCGCCTTCGTGCTTGTCGTCGCGCTGATGGTGTGGCTGCTGTTCGTCACCGCGCCGGACAGAGCGTCGCGCCGGCGGATCGTGATGCTGGCGCTGACCGCCACCGGGTTGGCCGTCGCGCTGTTTGTCGTACTGATGGCGATCGAGCAGGTGCGCGAGATGCTGCTGTCGCGCTTTGGCCTGCAAAGCTACGATACCGGAACCGAGGGTTCGCGCATCAACACGCAGAAAAAAGCGCTGGAAGCCATCGTCGATTATCCGCTCGGCATGGGGCCGTGGGAATTCCTGCGCATCAACCGGCTTGCCGCGCATAACAGCATCATGGGCATCGCGCTCAATCTCGGCTGGATCGCCGGTTTCTGCTGGATTGCCCACCTCGTGCTGACCGTCGGCATCGGCTTTCGCTGCCTGCTGGTGCGCACGCCCTGGCAGCCGTTTCTCGTCGCCACCTACGCTGCCTTCATGGCCACACATCCAATCAGCTTCGTGATCGATACCGACCATTGGCGCCATTACTATCTCTTGGTCGGGATTGTCTGGGGCCTGTCGATCGCCACGATCAACCATCAGCGCAAGACGCGCCGGAGCCTCTCCGCGGAGCCGGACGGCCGGGCAACGGGAGACGCCGCGTGACAAGCCATGCCACGCCACAAGCGGCTGCGACCGGTCTGCGTCCGCACGAGCGTCTGGCCATCAACGGACGATTCCTGACGCAGGTCATGGTCGGCGTCCAGCGGGTGGCGATCGAGACCACCAAAGCGCTGGACGGCCTGCTTGACGATCCAGCATACGCACACCTGCGCGGTCGCGTGGAAATCCTCGCCCCGCGCGCCGCGCGCGAATTTCCGCTGCGCAACATTGCGCTGCGCCGGGTGGGCCGGCTCGGCGGCTACCCGTGGGAGCAGTGCGAATTGCCCGCTTATGCGCGCAATGCGCTGCTGCTGAATCTCTGCCTGGTGGGGCCGGTGATCAAGCGCCGGCAGCTCGTTCTCGCCCATGACGCAACTGTGCGCGCCTATCCGGACAATTTCTCCCGCGCCTTCCGCCTCGCCTATGGCGTGCTCGTGCCGCTGCTGCTGCGCCATTCGCAATATCTCGCCACCGTCTCCAACTTTTCCCGCCGCGAGATCGCGCATTATTACGGCATCGATCCGGACCGCATCCCGGTCTGCTACGAGGGCGCCGATCACATCACCGCAATCGCCCGCGACGAAACGATTCTCGACCGGCTCGGCCTGCGCGACCGGCCTTACCTGCTCGGCGTCGGCATCAGCAGCCGCAACAAGAATATCGAGAACGCCATTGCCGCGTTCCAGCGCGCGGCCCAGGGCGACACGCAATTCATCCTTACCGGCAACCGCGATCTGCGCGTATTCGGCTATGCGCCGGAAAGCGGCGACGCAAAGATCCGCATGACCGGCTATGTCGACGACGGCGCGCTGCGTGTGCTGTACGAGAACGCGCTGGCGCTGGTATTCCCCTCGCGCTACGAGGGATTCGGCCTGCCGCCGATCGAGGCGATGCAGTGCGGCTGTCCGGTGATCGTGTCCGACCAGCCGGCGCTGGTGGAGATGGGCGGCGACGCCGTGCTCACCTGCGGCATGGACGATGTCGAGGGCCTCGCCGACCTGATGCGCGCGGTGCAAAGCGATGCGCGGCTGCGCGAAAGGCTGCGCAGGGCGGGGCTTGCGCGCGTGAGGCAGTTCAGCTGGGACAGGACCGCGCGCCGTCTGCTCGACATTTGCGGCGTGGTTCGCACGCAGGACCGCAGCCTGGCCGCCTGAAGCCTGTCCGACCGACACGAGGCCGCGCTCTCTGCTTTCGTGCCGACGCGTCGTCGTCGCGCCAACCGGCGTCGACTGCGCCCGAATACGCGATCCGCGCCCGCCGGCGGGATCGCGGCCGCAGTTGCGCCACCGGAGGGGCCTCACTATAACGGCGGCGTCGGAGCGTAGCGCAGCCCGGTTAGCGCACCAGTCTGGGGGACTGGGGGTCGTGGGTTCGAATCCCGCCGCTCCGACCATTTGCCCGCGGCACAACAGACCCGCGGCACAACATTTCTGACGCAACGGACCTGACGCAACTGGCCTGACGCAGCAGACCGGATGCAGCGCATGCTGCCATCATTCATCCGTCGGGTCGCCGACCATCGCCGTATCGAGAATGCGCCGGCACTCGCCCAGTTCGAACAGGGCGGCGTCGAGCTTGCGCAGACCCTCGCGCGTCAACGCCGGATCGGCCGCCGCAGCCGCGGGACGTTCGCGCACGGACGGAATGCTCTGCCGGTTGGCATGCACCGGCACGTCCTCGTCTTCGGACTCGAAATCCTCCTCCGGCCGGTGCGGCGGCTGCGCGGCGCCGGCGCGCCACACCTCCTCGACGAATTTGACGCCCTCCTCCTTGAGAATGCGCTGTACGCCGCGGATGGTATAGCCCTCGCCGTAGAGCAGATGATGAATGCCGCGCAGCAGGTCGACATCGGCCGGCCGGTAATAGCGGCGCCCGCCGGCGCGCTTCATCGGCTTGATCTGCGCGAAGCGGCTTTCCCAGAAGCGCAGCACGTGCTGCGGCACCTTGAGGTCGTCGGCAACCTCGCTGATGGTGCGAAAGGCGTCCGGGGCTTTCTCCAAGACGCTCACTCCCTGCCTGGTCTGGATCGCTGGATTCTACGGCTTGCGCGGACCGAGCGCACTCATTCGTCTTCGATCGGCATGCCGTCGACCGCACCGCCATTGATGCGCTGTTTGAGGATCGCCGAGGGCTTGAAAACCATGACGCGGCGGGGCGAGATCGGGACTTCCTTGCCGGTCTTCGGATTGCGGCCGATGCGCTGGCCCTTCTTGCGCACCACAAAGGAGCCGAACGAGGACAGCTTCACCGTCTCGCCGCGCTCCAGACAGTCCGTGATCTCCTTCAGCACCAATTCGACCAGCGCGGCCGACTCCGTGCGCGACAGACCCACTTTTTGATAGACCGCCTCGCACAAGTCGGCACGAGTGACCGTCTTCGCCGCCATCGCCACCAGCCCCTACTTGGCGATCCACCAGAAGATCGACGATATGGGGACGGTAGGTACCGGTCAACCGGTTTGACAATCACGATTTTTCGGCCTGGAGGCCCGACCGGCCGGGTCTTACATGCGCACCAGCGCCGCACCCCAGGTGAAGCCGCCGCCCATCGCCTCGAACAGGACGAGGTCGCCGCGCTTGATCCGCCCGTCGGCGACGCCGGCGCAGAAAGCGAGCGGGATGGAGGCAGCCGAGGTATTGCCGTGCCTGTCGACCGTGATCACGACCTTGGAGGGATCGATGCCGAGCTTGTGCACCGAGCCGTCGATGATGCGTTTGTTGGCCTGGTGCGGGACGAACCAGTCGATATCCCCGGCGGAAAAGCCGGTGGCGGCGAATGCGTCTTCGACCACGTCGGTGATCATCGCGACCGCGTGGCGGAATACCTCCCGACCTTCCATGCGCAGGTGACCGACGGTCTGGGTCGAGGACGGTCCGCCGTCGACATAGAGTTTGGTCTTGTGCCGCCCGTCCGAGCGCAGATGCGTGGTCAGGACGCCGCGGTCGGAGACCGCGCCCGGCTGCTCCTGCGCTTCCAGCACCATCGCGCCGGCGCCGTCGCCGAACAGGACGCAGGTGGTCCGGTCGGTCCAGTCGAGGATGCGCGAGAATGTCTCCGCGCCGATCAGAAGCGCACGCCTGAAGTTGCCGCTGCGCAGCATCGCATCGACCACCGAAAGCCCGTAGACGAAGCCGGAGCAGACCGCCTGCAGGTCGAACGCCGCGCCATGCGTGATGCCGAGCCCGGCCTGGATCGCCACGGCCGTCGCCGGAAAGGTGTTGTCGGGGGTCGAGGTGCCGACCACGATCAGGTCGATTGCCTGCGCGTCGAGGCCGGCATCGGCCAGCGCCGCCTGCGCCGCCTTCAGCCCGAGGTCGGACGTGACCTCGCCCGGAGCTGCGATGTGGCGCTCGCGGATTCCAGTGCGCTGCATGATCCATTCGTCGGACGTGTCGACCATGCTCGCCAGATCGGCATTGGTCAGCACGCGCGCCGGAAGATAGCAGCCCGAGCCGAGAACGACGGAGCGGATGGTCACGATACGGCTCCTGCGGCCGGCGCACCTGTTTGCGGCACGCGGTCGAGCATTTGCGCGATTTTCGCCAGCAACTCGTAGCGCACCATGTCGTAACCGATGTCCACCGCGGCCGCGAAGCCCTCCGCGTCGGTGCCGCCATGGCTCTTGATCACGATGCCGTTGAGGCCGAGAAAGACGCCGCCATTGGCGCGCCGCGGGTCCATCTTCTCCGCCAGCGTGCGAAACGCGCCGCGCGCAAGCAGGTACCCCAGCTTCGCCCAGATCGTGCGCGACATTGCGCTTTTCAGGTATCCTCCGATCTGCCGCGCCGTTCCCTCCGCCGTCTTCAGCGCGATATTGCCGGCAAACCCTTCGGTGACGACCACGTCCACGCTGCCTTTGCCGATGTCGTCGCCTTCGACAAAGCCGGCATAATCGAGAAACGGCAGGTTGCGCTGGCGCAGGATCTGCCCGGCCTCCCGCACCTCTTCCAGGCCCTTGACCTCTTCGACCCCGATATTGAGCAGCCCGACCGTCGGCCGTTCGATGTCGAACAGAATCCGCGCCATCGCGCTGCCCATGACGGCGAGATCGAGCAGATGCTGGGTGTCCGCGCCGATCGAGGCACCGAGATCGAGCACCACGGATTCGCCGCGCAGCGTCGGCCAGATCGCCGCGATCGCCGGCCGCTCGATCCCGGCCATGGTCTTGAGATGGAATTTCGACATCGCCATGAGCGCGCCGGTATTTCCGGCGGAGACCGCGACATCGGCTTCCCGCTTCTTCACCGCATCGATGGCGAGCCACATCGACGACTTCCACCGCCCATAGCGCAGCGCCTGGCTCGGCTTGTCGTCCATCTTGATGGCGATGTCGGTATGGACGATGCGCGAGGCCGCCTTCAGCCGCGGCAATGTGTCTAGCAGCGGCTCGATCCCGGCGCGGTCGCCGACCAGGATGAACTCGGTATCGGGGTGGCGGGTCAGCGATAGATCGGCGCCCGGCAGGACCACCGGCGGGCCATGGTCGCCCCCCATAACGTCGAGCGCGATGCGGACCTTTTTCGGCATGGAATGGAGCCTGGGCGCCTCGATACGGGGTCACGGGAGCTCACGCCCCGGCGGGCCGGGACAATAGCGCCTCGCGCCACCATTACAACCGCTTGACAGTCGGGTCCGGACCCTCAGGTCCCGGAGCCCGGATCGCGTTTTTTCAGAGCTTCGAGCGCCGCGAACGGACGGGCGGCCGCGTCTTCGGGGGCCACCGGCTGCTCGAAGACGGCGCCTTCCTTGCGCGGATAGGGCTCGATTCCGAGCAGGAAAAACTCCGTCGCCACCGCTCCCAGATCGACGGTCCACCCGATCATCGGTTCCGGCGGCTCGGCCTCCTCGAACCCGACCGTCGCCGAACGCCCCGACATCGCTTCCCGTGCCTGCGTACCCGGGGCGAAAACGAGATCGACGGTCTCGTTCAATTCGCTCTCGACCGGTTCGAGCGTGACCACGCAATTCTGCCCGACGGTTGCCGATACTTCACCCGATATATGCAGCGCGCGCGGACCCTGCCGTTCGACATCGAAGGAGGCGTGCAACCGCTTGAGTTCGCGCAGGCCGGCCGCGCGCGCGAGCGCGCTGCGCGTATGCGGGTCTGCCTCGATATCGACATGCAGGCCGCCCTCGGGCACATCCTCGATGGCGACGGTCTCGCTCCAGATCGGTCCAACGGTCATGTCCGTTCGTCTCTCAAACGCGGCAGCCCCGATCGAAAACGCGGTCAGGCGGAAGCCGGATCCGGCCAGGCGACGCCACCCGCAATTTCCGGGCCGTTGGCCGGCGCGACCGCTGCCAGGCGCACATAGCGCGCCAGCCGCAATGCCTGGTCCTGTCTGCCGGGCGCACCAGAATACACGTTGCGCGCGAGCGCGGCCACCAGCGCGGATTCCCCGGCCTGCGCCAGCGCCTCGCGATAGGCGGCGCGGCGGCCGTAAAACGCTTCGCCGACCTTGTGCATTTCCTTGGGAACCTTCAGGTCGCCGATGCCGGCCTCGCGCATATGGTCGTCCATCTCGGTGCAGAAAAGGTCGAACACCGCCTGCCCCGCCGCGCGCAGCCGGGCATCGCCCTCCGCCCGGTCGAGAAACAGCGCAAGATGCAGGACCAGCATCTCGAAGCGGCCATTAACCGTGTCGTCAACGCCATATTCGCGATAGAATGCCGGGTGTCGCGCCTGCGCCACGATGGTGCCATACAGGCTGCGGATGGTCGACGCGCGCGGGTTGCGGCTGAAGAAGCTGAACATCGGTATTTGCCGTACCGCCGCTAGCGGGGATTTTGGCCGCCGGCGACCGGCGGCGGGGGACATGCGGGGAACGTCTTGGCGTCCATGACGAGCCATCACTATGCCGCCGGGAGCGGCTCTGGCAATGCCGGCGCGCCTGCGCGCCGTCTGGGGATGCTTGCTGCGGGTCTTGTCGCGCTCGGCCTGCTGCTCGGGGGATGCGAGCAGGTCTATCAGCGCGGCTATGTCGTGCCGGAGGGCGCGCTGGAACAGATTCCGGTCGGATCGAGCCAGGAACAGGTGCTGGTCGTACTCGGTACGCCGTCCACGGTAGCGACCGTGAGCGGCGAGGCGTTCTATTACATTTCCCAGCGCGGGGTAAAATCGGCCGCCTTCATGCCGCAGAAGGTCGTCGACCAGCGCGTCATCGCCGTCTATTTCGACCGCGACCGCCGCGTCGAGCGGCTTGCCGATTACGGCATGCGCGACGGCAAGATATTCGATTTCCACAATCGCGTCACGCCGTCCTCAGGCAAGGAACTCTCCTACCTCACCTACCTGTTCAAGATCATCGGCCTCGACAACAAGTAGCGGCGGCAGGTCTCCTGCGCGAGTGTCTTCGCGCGACAGGCGGGTTACGCTCTCATCCCGGCATTCCGGAAAAAAACCCCGCGGCTCGCACCGCGGGGCTTTTTCATTGCAGCGGCGCGTGCGTCAGTGCGCCAGTATTGCGAGCAGAAGCAGCGCCACAATGTTGGTGATCTTGATCATCGGGTTCACCGCGGGTCCGGCCGTGTCCTTGTAGGGATCGCCGACCGTGTCGCCGGTCACGGCGGCCTTGTGGGCTTCCGAGCCCTTGCCGCCGTAATGGCCGTCCTCGATATACTTCTTGGCGTTGTCCCACGCGCCGCCGCCCGACGTCATCGAGATGGCGACGAACAGACCCGTCACGATCACGCCCAGCAGCATGGCGCCGACCGCAGAGAAGCCGGCCGACTTGCCGGCCGCGCCGCCGCCCGCGATGAAGTAGATCGCGAAATAGACGACGATCGGCGACAGCACCGGCAGCAGCGACGGCACGATCATTTCCTTGATCGCGGCCTTGGTCAGAAGATCGACCGCGCGACCGTAATCCGGCTTGTCCTTGCCCTGCATGATGCCCGGCTTTTCGCGGAACTGGCGACGCACCTCCTCGACGATGGAGGACGCCGCACGGCCGACCGCGGTCATGCCCATCGCGCCGAACAGATACGGCAGCAGTCCCCCGAACAGCAGGCCGACCACGACGTAAGGATTGTTCAGCGAGAAGTCGAGCGAAATGCCGTTATAG
>CAYWCE010000036.1:0-26639 GCA_964456755.1 uncultured Hyphomicrobiales bacterium | reverse complement strand
TCAACCGCATCGCCGCCGGCGAGGTGGTGGAGCGCCCTGCCAGCGCGGTCAAGGAACTGGTCGAGAACGCGCTCGATGCCGGCGCACACCGTATCGAAATCGTCATCGACGGCGGCGGCCGCCGCCTGATCCGCGTCAGCGACGACGGCGCGGGCATGACGCGCGCCGATCTCGAACTGGCGGTCGAGCGCCACGCGACCTCCAAGCTCGAAAACGACGATCTGCTTGCGATCCGCACGCTCGGATTCCGCGGCGAAGCTCTGCCCTCGATCGGTGCAGTGGCGAAACTCGCGATCACCACGCGTCATGCGGGCGAGCCGCATGCGTGGACCATTTCGGTCGAAGGCGGCACCAGGTCGAAGATTGCACCGGCAGCGCTGAATGCAGGCACGCGGGTCGAAGTGCAGGATCTGTTTTTCGCCACTCCGGCGCGGCTGAAATTCCTCAAGAGCGACCGCGCCGAAAGCGAGGCCGTGCGCGAGACGGTGCGGCGCCTGGCGATGAGCCGGCCCGACGTCGCTTTCACGCTGGCGAGCGACGATCGCGCAGCGGCAAGCTGGAGCGCGGCGCTGCCGGGCGCGCCAGGAAGGCTGACGCGGCTTGGCGACATCCTCGGAGCGGATTTCCGCGCCAACGCGGTTGCCTTCGAAGCCGGACGCGACGGCCTGAGACTCGAGGGATATGCCGCGCTTCCCACCTTCACGCGCGCCAATACGCTCGGCCAGTATCTCTTCGTCAACGACCGGCCGGTGCGCGACAAACTTCTGGTCGGCGCCGTGCGCGCGGCCTATTCCGACTATCTGCCGCGCGACCGCCATCCCGTGGTGGCGCTGTTTCTCAGCATCGATCCGCGCGAAGTCGACGTCAACGTGCATCCGGCCAAGACCGAGGTGCGCTTCCGCGATGCCGGCCTGGTGCGCAGCATCGTCGTCGGCGCGCTGCGCGATGCGTTGGCGCGCGAAAGCGGGCGCGCGGCGACGACCGGCGGGGCGGCGACGCTTGCTGCACTGCGTCCCGCCGCAATGCCGCGCCGCTGGGACTACCGGCAATCGCCGTCGCGGCACTCCGGCTATGCGGCGGACAAAGCCGCCCCCGGCTTCGCCGAAGCCGCGCAGGCGGCATTCGAGGCGGTGGCACCGTCCGCCGATGCACGCGCTTCGCTCGCCGAGCCGGAGCCGGACCTGCTCGACCGGCCGCTGGGCGCGGCGCGCGCGCAGGTGCACGAAACCTACATCGTCGCGCAGACGCGCGACGGGCTCGTCGTCGTCGACCAGCACGCCGCACACGAGCGCCTCGTCTACGAGCGGCTCAAGGCGGCGGCGGCCCGCGACGGCGTGGCGCGGCAAATGCTGCTGATCCCCGAAATCGTCGAACTGGACGAGACCGACGTCGAACGCCTCGCCGCGCGCGCGCAGGAACTTGCGCGCTATGGCCTCGTGCTGGAGGCCTTCGGCCCGGGCGCAGTCGCGGTGCGCGAGACGCCGGCTCTGCTGGGAGAAATCGATGCCGCGTCGCTTGTGCGCGACCTCGCCGAGCACATGGCGGAATGGGACGAAGCGCTGCCGCTGGAGCGCCGGCTGCTGCATGTCGCCGCAAGCATGGCCTGCTATGGCTCGGTGCGCGCCGGACGGCGACTGAAGCCGGACGAGATGAACGCTCTGCTGCGCGATATGGAGGCTACACCCAATTCGGGCCAGTGCAACCATGGACGCCCCACATATGTCGAATTGAAGCTGAGCGACATCGAGAGGTTGTTCGGTCGGCGCTGATCGCGCCGTCGTCTAACGCAGGGCAATCCCGCTGCGAGCTCAGGCAAGACGCAGAAACACCGCCTCGGTGTCGTCATAGACGCGTCGTTCGATTTCTTCGAAACCTTCCGGTGCGGTGAAGCCGGCCGCCTTCGATTCTTCCACGACGATCAATGCGCCCGGCGCGAGCCAGCCGCCGGCAAGCGCAGACACGAGCGCCCGTTCCGCAAGGCCCCTGCCGTAGGGCGGATCGAGGAAAGCGAGCGTGAACGGCTGCAGCGGATGCGCCGGGCCGAGGCGGGTCGCATCGCGGCGGAAAATGCGGCTCGCGCCGCCGGCGCCGAGCGCCTCTGCATTGCGGCGGATCAGCGCGCGCGCTTGCGCCCCATCGTCCACGAACAGCACGAACGCCGCCCCGCGCGACAACGCTTCCAGCCCGAGCGCGCCGGTGCCGGAAAAGAGATCGAGCACGCGTGCGCCGGCGACGGGATCGCCATAGGCATGCGCCAGGATGTTGAACAATGTTTCGCGCAGCCGGTCGGAGGTCGGCCGCACGGCCGACGATTTCGGTGCGGCAAGCGTGCGCCCACGCCAGCGTCCGCCGACAATGCGCATTCAGCGTTTCCGTCCGCGGTCGGGCCGCGTCGCGCGCCGTTTGGCGCCGAAAGCTTTGCGCGGCCCGGACCCGTCATCCCGATGCGGTCGCGCGGTCCGCGACCGGCGTGGGCCGGTATCGTCGCGCCCGGAGGCTAGCTTCGGCCGCTCAGGGCGACGGCGGGCGACGGCCGGCTCGGCATCGGCCGATGCCGTCGGCGCCATATTGGCAATCGGCCCTGAAAAATCCGCGCCCGCAGCCTCGGCAATGCGATGGCCGAGCTGTTCGCGCAGGTGCCTTGAGCGCACTTCCTCGACGGCGCCTTCTGCTAGCTCGCCGAGCTGGAACGGTCCGAAGGACACGCGGATCAGCCGGTTCACTTTCAGCCCGAGATGATCGAGCACATTGCGCACCTCGCGATTCTTGCCTTCGCGGATGGCAAAGGTGAGCCAGACATTGGCGCCCTGTTCGCGGTCGAGCGCAGCCTCGATGGCGCCATATCGCACACCGTCTACGGTAACGCCCCGGCGCAACGCATCGAGCTGCGGCTGCGTTACCCGGCCGTGCGCGCGCACGCGATAGCGCCGCAGCCAGCCGGTCTGCGGCAGTTCCAGCACGCGCGCGAGCCCGCCGTCGTTGGTGAGCAGCAGCAACCCCTCGGTGTTGAGATCGAGCCGGCCGACGCTGACCAGCCGCGGCAGATGGTCCGGCAGTCTGGAGAAGATGGTAGGACGGCCTTGCGGATCGGCATGCGTGGTCACAAGGCCGCGTGGCTTGTGATAGAGAAACAGCCGCGTGCGCTCGCGCTGCGGCAGCGGCTTGCCGTCGACGGCAATCCGGTCGGCGGCGGTGACATTGAGGGCGGGCGAGGCGATGACCGCGCCGTTGACGCTGACGCGTCCGGCGGCGATCCAGCCTTCCGCTTCGCGCCGTGAACACAGGCCCGCCCGCGCCATCACCTTGGCGATTCGCTCGCCCTGTAGGCCGCCCGCGCTCATCGGACCTCCTTCGCCCGGACTTGTTCCGGCCGTCGGCGTCTTCTATAGCGTTTTCGGCCGAAGTGGATACCGCTCCGCCATAAGAAAACGGTTCAATACAAAAAGCCAGGGCCCCGGCCCTGCTTCGGTCGAAGCCGGAACGACTCCTGACCTGCCCGCCGGCGACGCCGTCACCACCCGACCGGTCCGGCGACAACGAAAAAGCCCATGCCGTCATTCATGGATATCGCGATGGAGGAGGCGCGCAACGCGGCCGCAGCGGGCGAGGTGCCGGTCGGCTGCGCGATCGCGCGCTCGGGCGCGCTTGTGGCGCGCGCCGGCAACCGCACGCTGCGCGACCGCGATCCCACCGCGCATGCCGAAATGCTGGCGATCCGCGACGCCGCCACCCGGCTGGGGACCGAACGACTGGGCGACTGCGATCTCTATGTGACGCTGGAGCCCTGCACCATGTGCGCCGCCGCCATCGCCTTTGCGCGCATACGCCGGCTCTACTATGGCGCCGCCGATCCGAAAGGCGGGGCGGTGGAGAACGGCGTGCGCTTCTTCGCGGCGGCAACCTGCCACCATCGGCCGGACGTCTATGGCGGGATCGGCGAGCGCGAAGCGGCGCTGCTGCTGCGGGAATTCTTTCAGGAGCGGCGATCGTGAATGCCGGCCGCCACGGCCGGGATTCTCATGCGCCTTGTGCAAACTCCCAGGCCCTTGCCGCCAGCGGCCGCACCATCTGCGCCTTTGCGGGCGCGTTCTCGTTGGTCGCTGTGCCGTCGCGCACGCGCCCGACGATGCCCTGCAGGATGCCGGCGAGGCGGAAGAAATTGTAGGCGAGATAAACCGGCAGATGCGGGCGCGGATCGAGTCCGGTGCGCGCGACATAAAGCTCGACATAGGCTTCGAGCGAGGGAAGCCCGAGCGCGGCGAGATCGAGACCGACGAGCGAGCCGGTGCCGGCGCCCGTCTCCGAATGCGGCATGTGCCACTGCATCAGGTGATAGGTGAAGTCGGCGAGCGGATCGCCGAGCGTGGACAATTCCCAGTCCAGTACGGCGACTATTTTCGGCGCGTCGGCGGCAACGATGACATTGTCGAGCCGGTAATCGCCGTGCACCAGCCGCGCCGGCACCGGCGGTGGCAGATGCCGCGGCAGCCAGTCGATCAGACGGTCCATTTCCGGGATCGGCTCGGTCTCGGAGGCGCGGTACTGCTTCGACCAGCGCTCGACCTGGCGTCCGACGTAATTTTCCCCGCGCCCGAAATCGGCAAGCCCGATCGCCGCCGGATCGAACGAATGCAACCGCGCCAGTACGGCATTCAGCCCGTTATAGATTGCGGTGCGCTCGGCCGGTGCGGAGTCCGGCATATGCGGCTCCCAGAACACGCGGCCTTCTACAAACGACATCACGTAGAACGCGGTGCCGGTGACGCTCTCGTCGCCGCAATAGAGGACCGGCTCGGCGACGGGGAAACCCTGTGCATGCAGCGCACCGATGACGCGGAATTCGCGGTCGACCGCATGCGCGGAGGGCAGGAGCTTGCCCGGCGGCTTGCGGCGCAGGACGAATTTGCGCGCCGGTGTTTCCAGAAGATAGGTCGGGTTCGACTGCCCGCCCTTGAATTGCCGCACGGTCAGCGGACCGGAAAAATCCGTCACCTGCGCGGCGAGATAGCGCGCAAGCCGCTGCGCGTCGAAGCGAAGCGGTTCGGCCACGTCCCGGGTCCCGGCAAAGGCCTGCTGGCGGTCGATGCGCGACATGACCGACTCTTAGCGGATCGCCGCCTGCTTGCAAGTTCGCGCCGGGCCGCACCTTGCGGCAGCGGCATCACGGCAGCATCAGCTTCATGCCCTCGTGCGAGGCGGCAAAGCCCAGCCGTTCGTAGAAACGGTGTGCGTCCTTGCGGCTCTTGTCGGTCGTCAGTTGCACCATGCCGCAGCCTTCCCGGCGTGCCAGCGCGACGGCCGCCGCAACGATTTCCGCTCCGATGCCCTGGCCGCGAAACGGCGATGCCACCCGCACGGCCTCGATCAGCGCGCGGCGCATGCCCCTGCGGCTCAACCCGCGGATGAACGTCATCTGCAGCGATCCGACGATCGCGCCGCCGCGTTCGGCGACGAGCAGCCGGTTGTTGGGATCGCGCGCAATCTCCGCGAAGGCCTCGCTATAGGCCTGCGGCAGCGGATCGCGCACGTCCTCGCGCGTTGCGCCCAACGCGTCGTCGGCGAGCATGGCGACGATCGCCGGCAGATCCTCGCGCATGGCCGTGCGCAGCGTCACCGCTATCATGCAAAATAGCCGAGCAGCGCCTGTGCGGTCGCGTCCGGATTCTCCTCAGGCAGGAAGTGGCCGGAATCGACCGGCGCGCCGGTTACCTCGGCCGCCCATTCGCGCCAGATTTCGAGCGGCCCGCGCGCGCTTTCGCTCGGAATCCCGGCCGCGCCCCAGAAGGCGGCAAGCGGGACGGCGATTTTCTTTCCCGCCGCGCGATCGGCTTCGTCATGCGCGAGATCGCTCGTGCGCCCGGCGCGGTAATCCTCGCAGGTGGCATGGATGCGCAGCGGGTCGGAGAAAAAGGCGTGATAATGCGCCAGCGCACGCGGATCGAAGGCGGAGAGATTTTTTGCCTTGGTCCAGCTTGCCATCTTGTAGTCGATATAGCCGAGCGGATCCTTTTCGATCAGCAATTCCGGCATCGGCGGATCGAGCGCAAGGAACGGCCAGTGCCAAACCTTCATCGCGCGCTTGTCGTCCATCGTGTGCCACATCTCCCAGGTGGGGACGATGTCGAGCACCGCGACCTTCACCAGGCGGCCCGGATGGTCGAGCGCAAGACGGTAGGCGACGCGGCCGCCGCGGTCGTGACCGGCAAGACGGAAGCGGACATGACCGAGCTTCTCCATGATCTCGATCATGATGCGCGCCATCGAGCGCTTGTCGTAAGGGGCATGCCCCGCACCGGATTTCGGCGCCACCGACCAGCCGTAGCCCGGAAGATCGGGAAGAACGAGCGTGAAGCGCTTCGCCAGCGCCGGCGCAACCTTGTGCCACATCACGTTGGTCTGCGCGTAGCCATGCACGAGCATCAGCGGCGGTCCTTTGCCGCCGGAACGGGCAAACATCTTTCCCGCCGAGGTGTCGATCCAGTGCGCGGCGAAACCGGGAAAGAGATCGGCGAGGTCGGACATGGGCTGTATCCCTGGCGGCTTGCGCTGGCCTGGCTGGCGAACCCGTCTTTGTTCGCGAAGCGGACCGGCGGGTCAAGCCCGGTCGCGAGGCTATCAGCCGGCGTGACGCTCGAGCGCAACTGCGCGAAAGCCGATGTCCCGTCTGCAGAAGCCGTCCGGCCAGCGGATTCTGTCGACCGCCGCATAGGCGCGCGCCTGCGCTTCGCCGACCGACTTGCCGAGCGCGCAGACATTGAGAACGCGTCCGCCATTGGCGAAGATGCGCTGGCCGTCGGTTGCGGTACCGGCATGAAAGATTTCCACGCCCTCGCCGGCTGCCGCTTCGTCGATCCCTTCGATCGCGGAGCCCTTCTGATAAGCGCCCGGGTAACCCTTTGCCGCCATCACCACGGTGAGGGCGGCTTCGGGATACCAGCGCAGGCCGAAATTTTTCAGCTGGCCGTCGCAAGCGGCGACCAATGCCGGCACCAGATCGGACATCAGCCGCAACATCAGCACCTGACATTCGGGATCGCCGAAGCGCACATTGTATTCGATCAGCTTCGGCCCCTCGGCGGTGACCATCAGCCCCGCGAACAGGACGCCCCTGTAGGGGCAACCCATTTCCTTCATGGCGCGCAGCGTCGGTTCGACGATTTCACGCATGGTGCGCGCGGTCGTCTCCTGTGTCATGACCGGCGCCGGCGAATAGGCGCCCATACCTCCGGTATTGGGGCCGCGGTCCCCGTCATGGGCGCGCTTGTGGTCCTGCGCCGAGGCCAGCGGCACCGCATTCTCGCCGTCGCAAAGTACGAAGAAGGATGCTTCCTCGCCGGCGAGGAATTCCTCGATCACCAGTTCGATGCCGGCTTCGCCGAGGGAACCGGAGAACATTGCATCGATCGCCGCCTCCGCCTCGGTGACGTCCTGCGCCACAACGACGCCCTTGCCGGCGGCAAGACCGTCCGCCTTGACCACGATCGGCGCGCCGCGCCGCTGCACATAGTCCTTGGCTGCGACCGGATCGCGGAACCGCTCATAGGCGGCGGTCGGAATGTTGTGCGCACGGCACAGATCCTTGGTGAAGCCCTTGGAGGCCTCCAGCCGCGCTGCGGCCCGGCCCGGACCGAAGGCGCGTATTCCGGCGGCCAGCAGATCGTCGACAATCCCCGCCACCAGCGGCGCTTCCGGTCCCACCACGACAAGCCCGACATCGTTGGTCCGGCAGAATCCGATCACCGCCGCATGATCGCCGCTGTCGAGCGGCACAATCTCGGCCTCGCGCGCGATGCCGGCATTGCCGGGCGCGCAATAGAGCTTGTCCACCAGCGGGCTTGCCGCGAGCTTCCAGGCCAGCGCATGCTCGCGGCCGCCGGACCCGAGAAGAAGAATGTTCATGCCTTGCCGCCGCTTTGCCTGAGCGATCCGGCACTGGTGTAGCATGGCAACCACGTCCATCAAGAGATTCGCGCCGATGTCCGAACCCGCCCGCATCAATGTTGTGGAATTGACCGTCAGCGAGTTGTCCGCCGCGCTGAAGAAGACGGTGGAGGATGCCTTCGGCCATGTGCGTCTGCGCGGGGAAATCTCCGGCTATCGCGGGCCGCATGCCTCCGGCCACGTTTATTTCGCGCTCAAGGACGAGAACGCGCGCATCGACGCGGTGATGTGGAAGGGCATGTTCCAGCGCCTGCGGCTGAAGCCGGAGGAAGGCATGGAGGTCGTGGTCACCGGCCGCGTCACCACTTATCCCGGCCGCTCCACCTACCAGATCGTGGTGGAGACGCTGGAGCCGGCGGGTGTCGGCGCGCTGATGGCGCTGCTCGAACAGCGCAAGAAGAAGCTCGCCGCCGAGGGCCTGTTCGACGAGGCCCGCAAGCAGCTCCTGCCGTTCATGCCGCGCGCGATCGGCGTCGTCACCTCGCCCACCGGCGCGGTGATCCGCGACATCCTGCATCGGCTAGCCGACCGGTTTCCGCGCCATGTCATCGTCTGGCCGGTACGCGTGCAGGGCGAGGGCGCGGCGGCCGAGATCGCCGCCGCCATCGAGGGCTTCAATGCGCTGCCGGAGCACGGAGCCATACCGCGCCCCGACGTGCTGATCGTCGCCCGCGGCGGCGGCTCGCTGGAAGACCTGTGGTGCTTCAACGAAGAAATCGTGGTGCGCGCGGCAGCGGCCAGCATGATTCCGCTCATTTCCGCGGTCGGCCACGAGACCGACGTGACGCTGATCGACTTCGCCGCCGACCGCCGCGCGCCGACGCCGACCGCCGCCGCGGAAATGGCCGTCCCGGTCCGTTCCGAATTGCTGGCGCAGGTCGCCGCGCTGGGCGCAAGGCAGGTCGCATGCTGGCGGCGCAATCTGGAGGCGCAACGCCGCGACCTGCGTGCGCTCGCGCGCGCGCTGCCGACCGCCGACCGGCTTCTCGCAAGCCAGCGGCAGACGCTCGACAGCCTGGCGGAACGGTTGCCGCGTGCGCTGCGCGCCAACGCACATGTGCATCACAGGCAGTTTTCGCGCATTGCCGGCAAACTTTCGCCGCAGATGCTGCGGGCGCGGATCGAGCGTTGCGACGTGACGGTGCTGTCGCTCGCGCAACGCGGCCATCGCGCTATCGTCAATCTGCTGGGACGGCGTGCGGAACGCGTGCGTTCCGCCGGCCAGTTGCTGGAGGCCGTCTCCTACCGGCGCGCGCTCGACCGCGGTTTTGCGCTGGTGCGGGAGCGGGCGGGAGCGCCGCTGCGCTCGGCAGCCGCCGTGAAAGCCGGCATGCGGCTTGAGATCGAATTCGCCGACGGGCGCGTTGCCGCAACCGCGGATGCCTCTCCGCCCGACCAGGGACGCCAGCGCAGTGCGCGGGCGCGCGGTTCCGGTCAGGGAAATCTGTTCGGATAAGGTATTCGCCGTCGGCGCGACCGTATATCCCCGGACTTAACAGCGCAGGTTGTATGCGCGGGCAGCGCCGCATGGCGCCTAATCTGTGCACAATGTGTTCACAGCCAATCCACAGCCAGTCCACAGACTTTGCACAGGCTTCTGCGCAAGCCGCCGAAAGCCCGTTTCGCTCAGCGCGCCAGCCATCGCGGCACGCGCGTCAGCGCGTCGGCGCGCGCCTGCGCATTGCCGCCGACATGCGCGCGCCCGGAGCCGTCCGCAGTGAAAGCGAGCCCGCGGCGGGACTGTAGCGGCAGATCGGCATGATCGAACTGGTGGTGAGCGCCGCGATAGGCGATCACGACCGTGCGCGCGCTGCGGCCGCGCGCGCCGGCGACCATCTGCTCGCAATCGCGCGCGGGCGTCCAGTCGTCGGCGGCTCCCAGCAGGATCATCGCGGGAATGCGCGTGCTCCAGGCGGCCTCGCCGAGACGTCGGCAGCCGGGATAGAGCGCCGCGACGGAGCGAAAATCCGGCAGATCGTCGTCGAGTTGCGCCTGCGGTCGCACGGCCCACAATGCGGCGATTGCGCCGTTGGACCAGCCGATCAGGCCGACGCGGTCCTTCTTCACCCAGTCCTGACCCTGCAGCCAGGTGCGCGCCGCATTCGCGTCGGCCACCCGCTCGCGATAGGGCTGCACCGAGCGCGCCCGCACGCGGCACTGGCTTCCCAGTCCGCGTGAACCGAAGCTGTCCGGAAACAGTACGACGAACCCCTTGCCGGCAAGCACGCGTCCCCATTCGGCAAGATGCGGCCGGATTGCGCCGCCCTGTCCGAACAGTCCGTCGCAGCCGTGCAGCGCCACCACCGCCGGGAACGGCCCGGTGCCGGGGGGCCGGAACAGTGCGGCGTCGAGCCGGTATTCGCCGATCTCGACTTCCATATGCTCGGAGGCGGCCGCCACGATGCAGCCGCACAGAAACGCAACAACCGCAAGACATGCTAGCAAGCTGCGCATTCGCCCGCCGGACCCGATAGGGCGGCCCGATCGGGCCGCGAATCGCTTCGCAGGTTAGACGCGGCAGATGAACGCCAGCGGAACGGGTTGCGGCCACCGCCGGAGCCAATATGTTAGGGATGCTGTCATATTCCCGGCGCACGACCCGCCGCCACAGGCCAGAGGAAAGCATCGTGCTCAACCGTTTCGACCGCTCGCCGCCGATGGCCGGGGAAGCCGAGGTCAAATTCATGGACGGCGATTTCCGCATCATCCGACCGGGCGCATTCGTGCGCTGCGCCGTGACCGGCGTCCCGATCCCGCTCGAGGAACTGAAATACTGGAGCGTCGATCTGCAGGAGCCTTATGCGACCGCCGAAGCCGTGCTGCAGCGGCGTCAGGGCGACCGCGCCTGATCCTGTCGCGCCCGCGCCGCAGCGAGCGCCTGGCGCAGGATTTTGCGTATGCTCGCCTCGTCCTGAAATACCAGATTGACCGGCAGCGCGACCGCCTTCGCGGCCAGCCGCGCCACCGCCGGTTCGTCCCGATCCAGACGCACCAGGTCTTTTTCCGTGGTCACCGGCAACAGATTGCGGCGCTCGCACTCCGCCAGCAGCTCCGCCGCCTCCTGCGCAGTATAGCGATGATGGTCGGGGAAACTCCGCTCGATCGTCGCCTCGACGCCCGCGCCGGCCAGCATCATGAAGAACTTTTCCGGATCGCCGATACCGGCAAAGGCGAGCACCTTGCGGCGTTCGAACGACTTCATCACCGCTGCCTCGGGCTCGATGCGACCGCGCAGAACCGGCTTCGACCCCTCGGCGACCGACCTGCCATTGCCCGAGACAGGGGCCCGCGTGTCGCCGACCAGCAAAATCGCATCGACGCTTTCGCGCTGGGTCCGCAGCGGGGCCCGCAGCGGTCCGGCTGGAAACACGAAACCGTTGCCGGTTGCGCGCCTGACATCGACCACGGCAATCGAGCAGTCCTTGGCCAGCGACGGATTTTGCAGTCCGTCATCCATGACGATGACCGAGGCGCCCGACTCGGCGGCAAGCCGCGCGCCGGCAACGCGGTCATGCGCTACCGCGACCGGCGCGACGCGCGCAAGCAGCAGCGGTTCGTCGCCCACCTGCGCGGATCGATGCGTTTTCGGATCGACCTGCACCGGACCGGCAAGACTGCCGCCATAACCCCGGGTCAGAAACCAGGGCCGTTCGCCCATGTCGGACAACAGCCGCGCGATCGCAATCGCCGCCGGCGTCTTGCCAGCACCGCCGAGCACGAAATTGCCGACGCAAAATACCGGGATGGCGGCGCGCGCGCCCGCCCGCCGCATGCGCCTGGCGGCGACGAAGCCATAGACGAGCGCGGCCGGCTGCAGGAGCCATGCCTTCAGACCCGGGCCGCTCCACCAGAACGGCGGTTCACGCATTGGCGAGCCGGTATTCGATGCGCAACTGCATCAGGTAGGGGCCCAACGCGGCAAAGGTCCGGTCCAGCGCACCGCCGAGCCGCGCCACCGTCTTCTGGCCTGCCTCCAGCGTCTGGCGGCGTGCGTTTCCGTCGCGCAGCAGAGTTCCAATGCCCATCGTCAACCCGTCCGGATCGGCGACCTCGATGGCGCCGCGCGCGGCATCAAGCGCAGCATAAATCTCCGCAAAATTCCAGACATGCGGACCGTGCAGCACCGCCGCGCCAAGCTTGATCGGCTCGATCGGGTTTTGCCCGCCATGTTCGACCAGCGATCCGCCCATGAAAACGACCGGCGCGATCCTGTAGATCATGCCCATCTCACCCATGGTGTCGGCCACGTAGATCTGCGTGTGGCGGTCGGGAAGCTGGCCGATCGAGCGCAGCGCCGGTACCTGTCCGGCCCGCTCGGCGAGATCGTAGAGGTCGCGTCCGCGCTGCGGATGGCGCGGGACGAGGACCGTGAGCAATCCGGGAAATGCCGACCGCAGCCGGCGATGCGCCTCAATCGCAGCCATGTCTTCTCCGGGATGCGTCGAGGCGGCGGCGACGACCGGACGCGGACCGATCGCCACCTGCAGGCTTGCCAGATGCGCGGGGTCGCATGGCGGCGCCGGGACGTCGAGCTTGAGATTGCCCGTGACTTCGACCTGCTCGGCCCCGAGTTGCCCGAAGCGGTGCGCGTCGAGACCGGACTGCGCAAGGCACAGATCGAACTTGCCGAGCAGCGCCCGCGCCGTTCCCTGTACGGAGCGCCAGCGGCGGAACGAGCGTTCCGAGACGCGGCCATTGACGATGATCATCGGGATGCGCCGCTTCGAACTGGCCATGATCAGGTTCGGCCACAGGTCGGATTCGGCGAACAGGCCGAGATCGGGTGCCCAGCGGTCGAGAAATTCGGCAACGAAGCGCGGCGTATCGAGCGGAATGAACTGGTGAATGACGTCGGCGGGCAGGCGCTCGCGCGCGACATTGGCGGAGCTTACCGTGCCGGAGGTAACGAGGATGTGGATGGCCTCCTGACGCAGCCGTTCGATCAGCGGAAACAGCGCGACGATTTCGCCGACGCTCGCCCCGTGCAGCCAGATCAGCGGACCGTCGGGCCGCTGCAATTGCGTCAGGCCGCGCCGCTCCTGCACACGGTCGGAATTTTCCTTGCCGCGCTTCGTGCGATAGGCCAGCAGCGCCGGCGCCAGCGGCGTCATCGCGGCCGACACAAGGCGGTAGGCGCGCAGCGTCAGCGGCAACCGCTTTCTGGATCGCTTCCTAGCTGCGGCCATCGGCGCCGCCGTTCCGGTCTGCGAGTGCGTAGGCGCGCGCGGTGACCGCATTCAACGCGGCTTCGACGGCGCGCCGCGCCGCTTCCAGTGCTTCGTTGTCACTGTCGGGCGCGACGCGGATCGGCTCGCCGGCGACCCCGGCCAGCGTGCTGAACGGCAGGTTGATGGTGGAGCGGTCCCAGTTGTTGAGCGAGAAGCGGCGGCTGGAGGCGAGGGCGATCGGATAGATGGGGCGGCCGGAATCGCGCGAAAGCCGCACGATGCCGGTACCGGCGACGCGCGCGACTTTCGGCACGTCCGCCGTCAGCGCCACGCTGTAGCCCTCCTGCAGCGCCGCCAGCATCTCTCGATAGGCGCTGACCCCGCCCTTGCGGTGAAACGCGCCGCCGTGATCGCCGGAGCCGCGGATCGTCTCCACACCGAGCCGCTCGGCAGCAATGGCGTTCATCTCGCCGTCGCGGTGACGGGAGATCAGGGTCTTGGCGCGATGTTCGGGTCGCTTGATGAATGGGGCCATGAAATGCTGACCATGCCACATCGCGAGAATGACGGGGAGATCCGGAACGACCCGCGCATAAATGTCGGCCGGTTCGGTCACCAGCCGGCTGGTGCAGTATACCAGACGCAAATATTCGGCGGCGAGGACGCCGATGGATTTTTGCACGACGGGTGCGTGCGCTATTCGCTTGAACGACCGCATCGCCGCTGGCTTCCGGCTCTCAGCGCGGCGTTTTCGCCGTGGCATCGGGATCGAGCAGGCGGTGCAGATGCACAATGAAATAGCGCATCTGGGCATTGTCGACCGTCTGCTGCGCCTTCGCCTTCCAGGCGTTGTAGGCGGTGGCGTAGTTTGGAAAAATTCCGACAATGTCGAGCTGGCGGAGATCCTTGAACTGGACGTCTTCCAGGCGTGCAAGTTCGCCCCCGAACACAAGATGCAGGAGCTGTTTGCGCGCGTCATTCCCGGACATGCGAGGTTTCCCAGCAATCAGGACAAAACGGCGCAACCGGCACCGGCATCAGGCGAACTGCCTGCGGCGGCTGCGCACCAGGCCGAGCACGGCAGCGTGGCGCTTCCGTCCGGCGGCGATCAGGGCGCCGTGTCTTGGATCATGCAAGTTGTAGACCAACGGATGCCCCGTTACGTCGGTCATCACCCCGCCGGCTTCGTGCACCAAAAGATCGGCCGCCGCAAGATCCCAGTCGTGCGCATTGACCGAGGCCATGGCCACGTCGATCTGGCCGTCGGCGACGCGCGCGAGACGCAAGGCCAGCGAATACACCTTTGGAACCCTGACGATTTGCGGGATGAGCGGGGAGAGGCGGTCCAGATAGGCTTGCGGGCCGGCGACCCGGACGCCGTCCAGGTTCCCGTCGGCCGCAGCGATTGGCCGGCCGTTCAGGCTGGCCCCCGCGCCGCGGGCGGCAAGATACATGTCGCCGGCGGCGGGCGCGTAGATGGCGCCTGCGACCGGGCGGCCGTCCTCCACCAAAGCGGCGCAGATCGACCAGTCTGTCCGCCCGGCCAGATAGGCGCGCGTGCCGTCGATCGGGTCGACGACATGGAGCCGGCGCGAGGCCAGCCGGGAAGCGTCGTCGTGGCTCTCTTCCGACAGCCAGGCCGCGTCCGGGCGCGACAGCCGCTCGCGCAGAAATCCGTCGACGGCGATATCGGCCTCGGTGACGGGCGAATCGCGCCCCTTGGTCCAGCTTCGCAGCGGGGCGCGGAACGTCTTCAGCGCAATCTCGCCGGCTTCGCGCAGCACGGCGGCCAGCCGGTCCCGCTCTGCGGCAGCGCTTAATGTCTCACTGTCCGGCAACGGTCAGGCCCTCAACCCGCAACGTCGGCGCGTTGGTGCCGTAACGGAAGACGAGATCGTTTGCCGGAGTCAATGTGCGGAACATGTCCGAGAGATGCCCGGCAACGGTCACCTCGCTGACCGGAAAGGACACTTCCCCGTTCTCGATCCAGAAGCCGGCGACGCCGCGGCTGTAGTCGCCGGTGACCAGATTGACCCCCATCCCGATCAGATCGGTCACATAGAGCCCGCTCCCTGTCTCCCGGATCAGGACGTCGGGGCCGAGCGGCCCCGGCTCCAGATGCAGGTTGCTCGGACCCGGCGAGGGCGGCGCGGATACGCCGCGCTGCGCATGGCCGGTGGTGGCGAGCCCGAGTTCGCGCGCGGTGGCGCTGTCGAGAAACCAGCTATTCAGCACACCGTCGTCGACCAAGGCCATCGGGCGCACCGCAACGCCCTCCCCGTCGAAGGGATGCGAGCGCAGCCCGCGCCTGCGCAGCGGATCGTCCACGATGCGAATGCCGGGCGCAAAAATCCGCTCGCCCAGCCTGTCCCTCAGGAAGCTGGTCTTGCGTGCCACCGAGGCGCCGTTGACGGCGCTGGCCAGGTGCCCGACCAGCGAGCCGGCGACGCGCGGATGGAAGACGACGGGAATGCGCCGGGTCGCGACCTTGCGCGGATTGAGGCGTCTGACCGTGCGTTCGCCGGCGGTTCGGCCGACCCGTTCCGGCGTATCGAGATCGGCAGCGTGCAGGGCGGAGGTGAATTCGTAATCGCGCTCCATGCCGGTGCCTTCGCCGGCGATCGCCATCATCGACAGGCCGTGCCGCGACGCCAGATAGGAGCCGGAAAAGCCGCCGCTGGTGGCGAGCACCAAGCCGCCGATACCCGCAGAGGCGGAGGCGCCGCCCGACCTGGCGACGCCCTTGACGGCGAGCGCAGCGCGCTCGGCCTCGCGTGCCAGGGCCTCGAGCCGCGCCACGTCGGGCATTTCCGGATCGACAAGGTCGAGATCGGGAAAATCGCGCGCCAGCCGATTTTCGTCGGCAAGACCGGCAAACGGATCTTCGGGCGCAACGCGCGCCATCGCTACCGCGCGCTCGGCCAGCACCGAGGCACTCGTGCGCAGCACGTCATTGGTGGAGACGACCGCCTGCCGGCGCCCGACAAACACGCGCAGACCGACATCGTCGCTTTCCGCGCGCTCGCTTTCCTCGACCGCCCCGTCGCGGACTTCCACCGTCACCGAAATCGAGCGCACGGCTACGGCATCGGCGGAATCGGCGCCCGCCCTTGCGGCGGCGGCGACAAGGTTTTCGGCGAGGCCGGCAAGCGCGGATTGATCGAGAAGTGACGGCATGTTGCCCCGATTTAGGCCGCCGGCCGCATCCTGACAAGCACGGTTAGCGCGATCGCGGGCCTTTGCGGCGCCTTGGCAAGATCGCGTCAATCATGTGCACGCATCGGATGTGCCGAAACGCCCGGTTAACCAGCCTTGTTAAGCGGATTCCCAAATGTCTGTGGCACCTTTACGGCCATAACGGACGACAAAAGTCCGGGGGGAGTTGCTTTCGAGGCGTCACAATGGAGACCGGCGGGACCACGCCTGCCGGGTCGGGCCGCACGTTGCGGCTCGACCCTTTCTCTTTGCCTGCCCGCTTTGCGGCGCGCGATCCGGGCGCCGACGGTCAGGTTCGCACCGTCGAACTGCACCACGAGCGTGTCGTGCTGCGGCGCTCGGTGCGCGGCATGCGCATGGCAATCGGCATACCGGTCGACGCCTATCGCGGCGTCACCTTGAGGCTGCTGCCGCCGCAGGACGCGCATGAGGCGGCCGTCTCGATCACGCTCGAACACAACGATCCTGCGCTCAGCGTGCCGCTGATGCTGTCCACCGATTGCAACGAAGTGACTTCGGCCTGGAAGACGTGGTCGCGGGTGCTCGATTTGCCGCTTCTGGTCGGAGCGAGCGAAGGGCTGCGCGAATTGCTGCCGCAGGTCGGCGCTGTGGCAACCCGTCGTCCTTCGCCGCGCCGCAGGCGACGCACCGCGCTCCGTCGCCGGCGGCCTTCGATCCCGATGCGTCGCAAGCCCGGCTGCGGCATGGCCGGCGCAGCCGTGCATCGGGGCGAACGCGAGATCGTCGCCAGAAACTGACGTCAGGCGGCGCGCATCGCCGCGTCGAGGATCGTAGCAGCGAACAGGATCAGCCCGGCGTCGCGATTGGATTTGAACAGCCGCAGGCACAGGGCGGGGTCGGCAATATCGATGCGTCGCACCTGCCAGGCGAGATGCAGCGCAAAGCCGGCCAGACCGAGCGCGAACCAGACCCCAGCGCCGGCCAGCCATCCCGCCAGACCGATCAGCGCGACAGCCGCGGCATAGAATGCCGCCAGCATCGGTCGGGTATTTCCCGCAAACAGGATTGCCGTCGACTTGATGCCGATCAGCGCATCGTCTTCGCGGTCCTGATGCGCGTAGATCGTGTCATAGGCGATCACCCAGCAGATCGCTCCGGCATACAAAACGATTGCGGGCCAATCGAGGCGCTCGAACACGGCCGGCCAACCCATCAACGCGCCCCACGAGAAGGCCAGGCCGAGCCCGATCTGCGGCCAGTGGGTCACACGCTTGAGGAAGGGATAGACGGCGACCGTTGCCAGCGAAGCGATCCCCATGAGGATGGTGAAGCCGTTGAACTGCAACAGGACGGCAAGCCCGATCAGCGCCTGCAGCACGAGAAAGGCAAAGGCCTGTTTCGGCGTGACCTGGCCGGAGGGAATGGGGCGCGAGCGGGTGCGCTCGACCATTGCATCGAGATCGCGATCGACGAGATCGTTCCAGGTGCAGCCTGCGCCGCGCATGGCAAAGGCGCCGACGAAGAACAGCATCACGTGCCAGGGATCGGGATAGGGCGCGCCGGCGGCGATCGCCGCCAGTCCGGCCGACCACCAGCACGGCAGCAGCAACAGCCAGGAGCCGATCGGCCGGTCGAGGCGGGCCAGTCGCAGATAGGGGCGCGAGCGGTGCGGCGCGAACGTGTCGACCCAATTGCCGGTCGCATCGGCGACGCGTCCGGCGGAACGCATCATCGCGCCAGCGAGCCCCCGGACAGCGTATCGAAAGTACCGCCGCGCTTGACTTTCGAGGTATCGGGAATGCGGGACGTCCCCAGCGCATCGCTCAGGCTGGGCGGCGGCGGCGGCGCGGCGCGGGCGACGTTGCAGACCTGGTTGCGCATGCCCGTGGACTTCGAATGGTTAGCCTTCATCACCTTCACCGCGTCGGCCGGCACGCCGCAGCGGGCGCTGTTATCGGTGACGAATTTCAGCATTTTCGCTTCCGAAGCGACAAAGGAGCGGAAGGCCTGGCAGAGCTGTTCGCGCTCGGCCTTGCGCTCGGCGAGGGTGCGGATGGCCTGGCCCTTCTTTTGCGCATCTTCGCGCAGCGGCATGAATTCTGCCTCGCACGGGGGCGCGCCGGAGGCGGCGCCACGCTGCGGCTGCTGCGACCAGGCAGGGTGCTGTGCCGCGGGCGCGCTCTGGTTCGGCCAGGCAGCGGGCGGTTGCGCGGCAGGCGCGGCCGGGGCTGCCGAAGGAAACTGACCCGGCCCCGATTGCGCCGGATTGGGCCAGGGCGCGCCGGTCTGGGCGGATGCAGGCGCAAGCTGCAGGACCGCGAAGGCGGCAAGAACCAGGCCCAGCGGTCTGAAGCTGCGGCCGGCGGGTCGTCCGGCGCTGAATCCGGTCATGCTCATGACGCGTCCCTCCCTCGTCGCCCCGCACCGTTTTCCCAGAGTCCCGGCTTTCGATAAAGGGCCGCCGCGCCGCTAACAACCCTTGGAATCCGGCAACAAGGCGGCGATTGTCGGATTCGGCGCTCGCGGCAGCGCACAAGCCGCCCTGGGCTGCGAAACCGGCCCAATTCCTGCCGCGTCCGGACGGTGCGACGAAACGCCATGCCCCGCTACGATTTTCGCACACCCCGACTGTTTCTCGACGCACCGCTGTCGGAAGGCCTGTCGGTCCCGCTCGACCGCATGCAGTCGAACTATCTGTGCAATGTGCTGCGACTACAGCCGGGGGAAGCGGTACTGGCGTTTAACGGGCGCGACGGCGAATGGCGGGCGCAGATCGGCAGCGCCGGCAAAAAGGGAACCGCGCTTGTCGTCGTCGAAAAGTTGCGCGGCCAGACAAGGCCGGCCGACCTGCATTACCTGTTTGCACCGCTCAAACATGCCCGGCTCGACTACATGGTGCAGAAGGCCGTGGAACTCGGCGTGTCGCGCCTGCAGCCGACAATCACCCGGCACACGCAGGCGGCGCGCGTCAATGTCGAACGCATGCGCGCCAATGTGATCGAGGCGGCGGAGCAATGCGGCATACTCGACATTGCCGAAGTGGCCGAACCGCAGCCGCTCGACAGGGCGCTGTCGCAAATGCAGGCGCGGCGCGTGCTGGTTTTCTGCGACGAGGACGCGGAGACCGCCGATCCCGTAGCTGCGCTGGCGCCGCTGCGCGGGCTGCCGCTGGCCGTACTGGTCGGCCCGGAAGGCGGTTTCGCCGCGCAGGAGCGCACGATGCTGCTGCAGCGGGGCAATGCGGTGCGCCTCGCGCTCGGCCCGCGCATTCTGCGCGCGGATACCGCGGCGGTAGCGGCGCTGACACTGGTGCAGGCGGTGGCCGGCGACTGGTGCGCGCCTCAAGACTTGCCGGAGAGATAGGCCCTGGCCAGTATCTTGCCCTCCTCGACCGCGGGCTGGTCGAAGGCGTCGACCTCGAGCAGATGCGCGGCGACGATCGTTTCCAGCATGAAATGCATGAGCAATTCGCCCATGCCGCGCTCGTCGATGCGCGCGACGTGAAGCGTCCGCACCGGGCAGCCGTTCTTCGCCAGCGTCTCCGCCGTTGCGCGGCCCTGCGCCGCGACCAGATCGCCGATGGTCTTGCCGGCAAGCCCGTCCTCGCCGGCAAGCCGCATCAGGCCGGCCTCCATACGCGGACCCTGGCCGGCGGTCCCGGTGGTGACGACGGTGAACAGCTTGTCGCGCGGACCGGCGATGAAAAGCTGAAGCTGGCTATGCTGATCGACAGGTCCGAGCGCGCCGAGCGGCGTCGTGCCCTTGCCGTCCTTGCCAAGACTTTCGGCCCATAGCTGCACGTACCACTTGACGAATTTCTCCAACCGGTCGGCATAGGCCATGACCACGGAAATCGGCTTTCCGCATTTTTCCGCAAGCGCGACGGTCAGGGCCGCGCCGAGCGCGCACGGCACTTCGGCGGCCGGACGGCCCGCGAGCACGGGCGACAGCGCCTGTGCTGCGCCGGCGCGGATCGCGCCGATATCGAGCCCGAGCACCGCCGCCGGCAGCAATCCGACATTGGTCAGCGCCGAATATCGGCCGCCGACGCCGGTATCGTGGTCGAGCATTGCGACGCCGTGTCCGGTCAGAAGCGCGCGCAGGCCGTTCTGCCTGCCGCTCGCCTGCGGCTCGCTGACGCCGAGAAACAGTTCGCCAATGCGCGCCTGCAGTCCGGCATCCCGGCAGGCGGCAAGCGCGGCGCAAGTCTGCATCAGCGTTTCCGCGGTGCCGCCGGATTTCGAGATTGCGACAAAGCGCGCCGTCGCGAGCGGCAGCCTTTGCAGCAGCGCCGCAAAGGTCGCCGGGTCGAGATTGTCCATGAAATGCACCCGCGGCGGTTCGCGCAGCGCGCCGAGCCCGGGCACGTTCCAGCCGGCAAGCTGCGCCAGCGTCTGTCCGCCGAGGCTCGATCCGCCGGTGCCGAGAAAGACGATGTCGGATGCGCCTTCGCGCAGGCGGCGCGCGGCCGCCGCGGTCGTGTCGAGGTCGCCGGTCTCCACCGGCAGGCGCAACAGGCGCAGGCCGCCATCGGCATGGCGCGCACGCAGCCAGGCCAGCGCCCGTTCGCTGCGTCCGAGGGCGTCCGCGAGGTCCGCCTGCGACAGGCCGTGACGGCCGATACGCTCACTGCGGGCATTGTCGATGGATTGCTGCAAATTCATGCTCGCACCCGTGCAATCGATAGGGGCAATGGCAGGATGCCGCCGGACGGCGGCCGGTCACAACCCGCAAAGTGGCAATGAGTGCCAGGCAGGCGCGGAAATTTTCAGCCGCCTTCCTTCTTGGCCGTCTCGCCTGCGCGGCCGACGACGGTGACCAGCAATCCGCCGCTGAGCAGGCGCCGGGCGACGCGGCTCGCATCGGCGAGCGTCACCTTGTCGATCAGCGATTCGCGCCGGTCGATATAGTCGATGCCGAGGTCGTCGAGCTGGATCTGCACGAGCTGGTTGGCGATTTTCGACGAGGTGTCGAAATTCAGCGCATAGGAACCCTTGAGATAGGACTTCGCCTTTTCCAGCTCTTCCGTCGTCGGGCCATCCGCGGCGATCCGGGCGATCTCGGCCTGGATGAGATCGAGGGTCTCGTCGGTGCGGTCCGCACTCGTCTGCGTGCCGCCCATGAACAGCGCGGCGCGGTCGAGCGGCAGCAGATAGGAATAGACCGAATAGACCAGGCCGCGCTTTTCGCGCACTTCGCGGTAGAGCCGCGAGGAAAACGAGCCGCCGCCGAGGATGTGGTTGACGATGAAGGCGGGGATGAAGTCGGGATCTTTGCGGGCGATTCCGGTGGCGCCGAAGCTCAGCACCGCCTGCGGCACTTTCAGGTCGATAAAGACGCGCCGGCCGGCATCGGCCATGTCGACCGGCGGCACCGGCGCAAGAGCGGCCTTTTGCGGCAGCCCGCCGAAAATGCGGTCGAGCAGGGGCGCAAGTTCGGCGGCGTCGATATTGCCGACGACGGCGATTTTCAGGCGCTCGCGCGCGAAGACGCGCGTGGCGAAGTCCTTCACGTCGTCCCGGGTGATCAGCGGGACCGAATCCAGCGTGCCGTTGACCGGGCGGCCATAAGGATGATCCGGAAATGCCGTGCGCCACCACAGGCGGTTGGCGATATCGTTGGGATTGGTGGTTTCGCGGCGCAGCCCGGTGAGCATCTGCGCGCGCACGCGCTCGATCGCATCGGTATCGAAGCGCGGGGCGGTCAGCGCCAGCCGCAGCAATTCGAACCCCTTGTCCTTCCTGTCGTTGAGCACCCGCAGCGATCCGCGCAGCTCGTCGCGATGGTTGCGGAACGACAATTCGACGGCATTGGTCTCCATCTGCTCCTGGAAAGCGCGCGCGTCGTATTCGCCGGCGCCCTCGTCGAGCAGCGCCGCGGTCATGTGGCCGACGCCGGGCTTCAGGGCCGGATCCTGATTGGCGCCGCCGACAAAGGCGAAGTTCATCGCCACAAGCGGCACGGACGCCTCGCGCACGAGCCAGGCCTCGATCCCGCCCGGGCTGACGATGCGCTCGATACGCGTCTTGCCCTGCGCCGGCGCGGCGACGGCGACGACCAGCAGGACGGCGGCAAGGCCCGCGATACGGGACACGATCGCACTCATGAACGTCTCTCCTCGGCGGGACCGGCGCCGCTGTCCTTGATCAGAAATCCGGTAACCGAGCGACGCTTGTCCAGCCAGGTCCGGGCGGCGTCGCGCACCTGTTCGGCGGTGACGGCGCGCACGCGCTCGGGCCAGCTTTGCACCTGCGCCACGGTCAGGCCGGTGGTCAGCGCAACGCCGTACCAGCGCGCCAGCGTCGACTGGCTGTCCTGGGCAAAGACCGCATCGGCGACCAGCCGGGTCTTGGCCCGTTCGATCTCCTCGGGCGTCACGCCCTTGTCGGCGAGTTCCGCGATCACCGAATCGATCGCCTCCTCCAGCTGCTGCAGCGTCACATTCGGCCGCGGCGTTCCGCTCACGCCGAAACGCGTGTCGTCGAGCGCTGCGCCCTGATACCAGGCGCCGACATTCACCGCGATCTGCCGGTCGACCACCAGCGCGCGGTAAAGCCGGCTGTTGGAGCCGCTGCCGAGAATGTGCGAGAGCACTTCCAGCGCTTCCGACACGCCCGGCTTGGCGGTGCGCGCCGACGGCACGAGATAGTTGCGCTGCAGGCTCGGCTGCGCCACGCGCGGATCGGCAAGGGTAACCGTACGGGCGGCGAAAGTCTGGGTCGGCTCCTGCGGACGAATCCGCGCCGGCGGTTCGGAGCGGCGTGCGACCCTGCCATAGGTTTGTTCCGCCAGCGTCTTCACCTCGTCCGCGCCGACATCGCCGGCGATGACGACCACGGCGTTGTTCGGCGTGTAATGCTTCCGGTAAAACGCGAGCGCATCCTCGCGATTAAGCGTCTCGATCTCGTTGCGCCAGCCGATCACCGGACGGCCGTAGGGATGATTGAGATAGAGCGCCGCCTGGATCTGCTCGCCCAGGCGCGCGCCCGGATTGTTGGCGACGCGCTGGTTCTGCTCTTCGAGCACGACGTTCAGCTCGGGCTTCACATGTTCGTCGGCGAGAACGAGGCCGGTCATGCGATCGGCCTCGAATTCCATCATCTGCCGGAGCTTGTCGCGCGTCACGCGCTGGAAGTAACCGGTATAGTCGCTGGACGTGAACGCGTTCTCCTGGCCGCCGATGGTCGCGACCACCTGGCTGAAGCGGCCGGCCGGATTTTTCTGCGTACCCTTGAACATCAGATGTTCGAGAAAATGCGCCAAACCGGACTTCCCCGGCTCCTCGTCGGCGGCGCCGACCTTGTACCACATCATGTGCGTGACGACCGGCACGCGCCGGTCGGGAATCACGACGACTTCCAGACCGTTCTTGAGCGTAAAATGCGTCACGTCGGGGCCGGGCGCAGCAGCGGCGGCCTGTACCGACAGACACAAACCGGCAACGACGAATGCAGCGGCCCCGGCGCGGCTCGGCCGACGATTGCAGATGGATGAGATCATGTCGTTCGCGTTGACGCCGACGACCGACCGTCACGCAGTCAGGCAACCTTACTGGTTACGGGTGACCTGATCGTCGCGTGACAGGGGCTTGGGCGCTTCCTTCTTGGCCGACAATCCGTAGGGATGGTTCGGCGAGGGAGTGAGATAACCCGCCGGCGGCGCCGTCAGGCTGGTTCGCGGCGGCTCGCCCCGGAACACACCGACTTCGTCCTTGTCCGAGCCGCCCTTGAACAGCGACCCGAACAGCCCTCCCCTGTATCCAAGCTCGTCGGGGCGCAGCGGCGCGCCTGCATCGTTGCGCGCCGTCGTCGCCGGCGTGAGGCCGGCGCCGGCACGGCGTCCGCGATCCAGCTCGGCGGGCGACAGCGGACGCGCTTCCTCGTCCCAGTCCTTGCGCCTGGCGGCGGCGGCGCGCGTCTTCTTCTTGGGCTGCGCTTCCGGATCCTTCGGCCAGGACGGGTCCGCGGTCAGCGCCGGGGTTTCCGGCGGCGGCAGGTCGCGCGTCGGCGGCACCACCAGCGGCGAACGCTCGCGATAGGTGATGTTGGGCGTGTCGAGACCGAACAGGCTCTTCAGCAGTTTGGTCTCGAAGGATTCCTCTTCCGCGTCGTCGGCGAGGGCGCGTGTCATACCGCCGAGCGACAGCCCGATTGCCAGAACGATCGCGATGCCGGCCGAGGCCGCGCGACGGACATGATGTTTGCTGTGCCGATAGGAACCCGATCGCTGCAGCATGGCCGTCCCGTATGTGCGCCGATCTGAAAGTAACGATCTGAAAGTGAAATGCCGCCTGCCCCGATTGCCACGCTGGGCGGAAATCAGGGCGCTTTTGCGGCGTCGCCCCACAGGGATTCATACAGCAGGACGGCCACGCCGGCAACGATGGCGGTATCGGCGAGGTTGAAGACATACCAGCTGAAATTAACGCCTGCGGCATGGCCGTGCAGATGCACGAAATCCACGACCGCCCCGTAGGCCATGCGATCGATCCCGTTGCCGATCGCACCGCCGATGATCAGGCCAAGAGCCAGCGCGGTGAGACGAGTTGTCGCGCGGGCGAGCCATATCCACAGGAACGCGACTGCGACGATCTTGAAGCCGAGCAGCACCCACTGGCCGACCGGCCCGTCCTGCTGAAACAGGCCGTAGCTGATGCCCCTGTTCCAGGTCAGCACAAGATCGAAAAACGGCAGCACGCGAACCGGACTCTTGGCCGCCAGATCGTAGGCAAACAGCAGCCACAGTTTGGTCGCCTGATCGAGCATGGCGACGATCAGCGCGAGGGTGGCACCATCGCGGGTCTGCGGGCCGTAGCTGTAGGACGCCAGTCTGAAGGTCATGGCTGCCGGTCTACTCGGCCGCCTTGCGCATGGCTTCCCATTCGCGCAAGGCCTGAGCGTCGCGCGGGGCGACGTCGGGATAATCCGGATCGGAGCCGACGCTCGGCAGCACTTTCCAGGAACGCGCGCATTTCTTTCCGTCGGCGCGATGCGGCAGCACCGACACGTCGCGCACGTCTTCGAGGCGGAATGCATCCGCCGGTCCCTCGCCTTCCACCAGCGTCGCCGCCGAGGTGATGCATATTTCGGCGAGATCGACATCGACCAGCGCGGCAAACAGTTCCTTGTCGGCGACATGCACGATGGGCGCAGCTTCCAGCGAGGAGCCGATGCGCTTCTGTGCGCGTTCGAGCTCCAATGCCCCGGTGACGGCGCGGCGTACGTTGCGCACCTTGCGCCACTTCTCCGCCAGATTGTCGTCGCGCCAGCCTGCCGGTACGTCCGGGAACAATTGCAGATGCACAGATGGCGCGCCCTCGCCGTAGCGGGACAGCCAGCATTCCTCCGCCGTGAAGCAGAGCATCGGCGCCAGCCATGTCACCGTGCAACGGAACAGGCGGTCGAGCACGGTCAGGCAGGCCTTGCGCTTCTGCGATGACAACGGGTCGCAATAGAGCGCGTCCTTGCGGATATCGAAGTAGAATGCCGACAGATCGCTTGTCATGAAGGCGTTGAGCTGCGCGAAAATGCGCTTGTAGTCGAATTCGGCATAGGCCCGGCGCACGACGGCGTCGAGTTCGGCGAGCCGGTGCAGCATGAGCCGCTCCAGCTCGGGCATCTGCTCGGTCCTG
Source organism: uncultured Hyphomicrobiales bacterium (assembly GCA_964456755.1). Taxonomy (GTDB): domain Bacteria; phylum Pseudomonadota; class Alphaproteobacteria; order Rhizobiales; family Xanthobacteraceae; genus Pseudorhodoplanes. The sequence continues at coordinate 722 of CAYWCE010000036.1, read as the reverse complement.
ACGCGGTCCTCCTCGCGGAAATGCGCAAGATTACCGAGCATCCAGCGCAGCGTGTTGCGCAGCTTGCGATAGGTTTCGACGTTGGTCTTGATGATTTCCGGTCCGATGCGGATGTCGTCGGCATAGTCGGATGCGCAGACCCACATGCGCAGAATATCGGCACCGGACTTGTCGATCACGTCCTGCGGCGCGACCGTGTTGCCGAGAGATTTCGACATTTTTCGGCCCTGCTCGTCCAGTACGAAGCCGTGCGTGAGCACGATGTCGAAGGGCGCGCGTCCGCGCGTACCGCAACTTTCCAGCAGCGACGAATGAAACCAGCCGCGATGCTGGTCGGACCCTTCCAGATACATCACCGTGTCGCGGCCGCCATCGCGCTTGCGTTCGATGCCGGCGAGACCGGGAAAATTCTTCGGGTCTTCCAGCGTGAAGGCATGCGTCGAGCCGGATTCGAACCACACGTCGAGAATGTCGTCGACCTTTTGCCAGCCCTCCTTCGCGCGCGCGCCCAGGAAACGCTCCAGGGCACCCGGCTCGTACCAGGCATCGGCGCCTTCCCGCTCGAAGGCTGCCGCAATGCGATCGTTCACCGCCGCATCGTTGAGGATTTCGACCGAGCCGTCGCCCTTCTCCCGGATGAACACGGCAATCGGCACACCCCAGGCGCGCTGGCGCGAGATCACCCAGTCGGGACGGTTCTCGATCATGCCGGTGATGCGGTT
>CAYWCE010000035.1:0-27528 GCA_964456755.1 uncultured Hyphomicrobiales bacterium | reverse complement strand
GGCGTGCGCGCCTCGTCGATCAGGATTGAGTCGACCTCGTCGACGATTGCAAAGATATGTCCGCGCTGGACCATATCCTCCGGCCGGTACTTCATGTTGTCGCGCAGATAGTCGAAGCCCAGTTCGTTATTGGTGCCGTAGGTGATGTCGCAGTCATAAGCCTTCTTGCGCTGCTCGTCGTCGAGACCGTGCACGATCACGCCGGTGGTCAGCCCGAGAAAACTGTAAATCTGGCCCATCCATTCCGCGTCGCGGCGGGCGAGATAGTCGTTGACGGTTACGACATGCACGCCGCGGCGCGCGAGCGCGTTCAGATAGACGGGGAGGGTCGCAACCAGCGTCTTGCCTTCGCCGGTCTTCATCTCGGAGATGCGGCCTTCGTGCAGGATCATGCCGCCGACCAATTGCACGTCGAAATGTCGCTGTCCGAGCGTGCGCTTGGCCGCTTCGCGCACAGTGGCGAAGGCCGGAACCAGGAGGTCGTCAAGCGACTTCCCGGCAGCCAGTTCGGCACGAAAAGCATCGGTGCGCGCCTTCAGTTCCGAATCGGACAGCGCGGCAATTTCCGATTCGAGAGCGTTGATGGCGTCGACGCGCGGCTGATAGGAGCGGATGCGCCGGTCATTGGCAGAGCCAAATAGCTTTCGGGCGACTGCGCCGATCATGCGCGATCCTTTTCGCTAGCCTGCGCGGAGCATTCTGCCATCGTCGTGCCCGCGCAAATTCGTCATCAAAGGCAACAGGGACCGCGAGGTCCTGCGGTCCCGACCGGAATCCGGATGCCCTCGCCGAGCGTCGCCAAGCTGCAGCAGCATGGGAAAAACGGCTCTTTTCGGACGTCGTAAGCCGGTTTTAGCCGGAAGTCCGTCGAGAGATAGGAGGGGGTCACATCCTTGTCAATCAGCGGTCCGGGACGCCCCGGGGTCCTTTTCCGGCTCGGGGCCGGACTGCCGTGGGTCACCGCTGGCGCCGATCAGGTTCACGCCAATCGGGGTCACGCCGGTCATGTTTATGCCGGCCCGGCGCGCCGTGCGGCAACCGCGGGGTCACGCCCTCGTTAACACCGGCAGGTGACCGGCCCATTGCCAAGGTCGTTCGATTGCGCGACTAATCCGCCGCCACAGGCCCGGGGGGCTAACGGCCACAGATCGAGGACTTCCATGACCGCCCTGCTCATCCGTCTTGTCATTGTCGCGTTCTGCGTGGCCGTGGCCGCACCTGCCTCAGCCCAGGACAATCCCGTCGTCGCCAAGGTAAACGGAACGGATGTCCGCGAGAGCGATCTGAAGGCCGCCGAGGAGGACCTCGGCCAAAATCTTCCGGCCATGGCTCCGGACGCCAAGCGCGAATATCTGATCACGTATGTCACCGACATGATGATTCTCGCCGGGGCCGCGGAAGCGCGCAAGCTCGGCGACAGCGCCGAATTCAAGCGCAAGCTTGAACTCGCGCGCACCAAACTGCTGATGGAAGTGCTGCTCGACCAGGAGGCCAAGGCTGCCGTCACGGACGCCGCAATGAAGAAGGTCTATGACGAGGCAGCCAAGCAGATGGGCGAGGAGAAGGAAGTGCATGCCCGGCACATCCTCGTGGAAAAGGAAGACGAGGCGAAAGCCATTCTCGCCGATCTGAAGAAGGGGAAGGATTTCGCCGCCATCGCCAAGGAAAAGTCCAAGGATCCCGGTTCCAAGGACAATGGCGGCGATCTCGGATATTTCACCAAGGACCAGATGGTTCCGGAATTTGCCGAAGTCGCGTTCAAGTTGCAGAAGGGCCAACTGTCCGATCCGGTGAAGACCCAGTTCGGCTGGCATGTGCTGCGCGTCGAGGATACCCGCAGCCGCCCGGTCCCCGAATTCGAGAAAGTGAAGGATCAGGTCGAAACCTTCGTGATGCGGCGTGCGCAGAGCGATCTGGTCACCAAGCTGCGCGGCGATGCGAAGGTCGAGCGGATGGGTGCCGACGGCAAGCCGTCCGATCAGAAGAAATAATCCCCGTCGAAGCCGGCACCGGTCGTCAGACAATGCCGCATCCCGTTTCGCCGCTTGCGCCGAAGAGCGTTCCTGCAATGCCGCCGGTCGCCGGAGTCCGTCTGGCGACCGGCGCGGCCGGGATCCGTTATGTCGGACGCACCGACGTGCTGCTGGCGCTGTTCGACAGGGACACGGCGGTCGCCGGAGTTCTGACCCGTTCCAAATGCCCCTCCGCGCCCGTCGAATGGTGCCGGGCGCGGCTGAAGGGCGGGACGGCGCGGGCGCTGGTGGTCAATTCCGGCAACGCCAATGCCTTCACCGGAAAGAACGGGCGGGAGGCGACGCGATTCACCGCCCGGCTCGCTGCCCGGGCGGCGGGCTGCAGGCCGGATCAAGTATTCCTCGCCTCGACCGGCGTGATCGGCGAGCCGCTGAAAGCCTCCGCCTTCGAGGGCGTGATGGACGCGCTGGTGCGCGACGCCGTCCCCGGAGCCTATCTCGAAGCCGCCCGGGCGATCATGACCACCGACACCTTTCCCAAGGTCGCCACCGCGACCGTCAGACTCGGAAAGGCAACTGTCACCATTAATGGCGTCGCCAAGGGCGCGGGCATGATCGCGCCCGACATGGCCACCATGCTGTCTTTCGTGTTTACGGATGCGCCAATTGCCGCGCCCGTGCTGCAGAAGCTGCTGTCCGAATGCGTGGCCGACACCTTCAATGCGGTGACCATCGACGGCGATACTTCGACCTCCGACACGCTGCTCGCGTTTGCGACCGGCGGCGCCGCCGCGCGCGGCGCCCCGCGCATCGCGCGGCCTTCCGATCCGCGGCTGAAAGGTTTCCGTAGCGCATTGCTGCGCGTTCTGGCCGATCTGTCGGAACAGGTCGCGCGCGACGGCGAAGGGGCGCGCAAGCTGGTCGAGATCGTGGTCGAGGGCGCGGTATCGAAGCCGTCGGCGCGGCGCATCGCCATGTCGATCGCAAATTCGCCCCTGGTGAAGACGGCGATTGCCGGCGAGGACGCCAATTGGGGCCGCGTGGTCATGGCGGTCGGCAAGGCGGGCGAACCCGCCGACCGGGACAAGCTGTCGATCTGGTTCGGCGGCATCCGCGTCGCCCATAAGGGCGCCAGAGACCCGGGCTATGACGAGGCCCGGGTGTCGGCCGCCATGCGGCAACCCGAGATCAGCCTGAAGGTCACTCTCGGTCTCGGCAAGGGCCGCGACCGGGTGCTGACCTGCGATCTGACCAAGGATTATGTGGCCATAAACGGCGATTACCGATCGTGACGGCCTTAACGCTCGCTTAACGGCGATTGCCTACAGTCGGTATCTGGGTCGTGAGCGCCAAACTTCTCATCGTTGCCGCCTGCGCCCTCGTCGATGCCGACGGACGTGTGCTCGTTGCCGAGCGCCCGCCCGGCAAAGCGATGGCGGGGCTGTGGGAGTTTCCAGGCGGCAAGGTGGAGGAAGGCGAACGTCCCGAGGAAACGCTGATCCGGGAATTGTCGGAGGAACTGGGAATCACGGTCAGGGAGGCCTGTCTCGCACCGCTTGCCTTTGCGAGCCACACCTATCCGGACTTCCATCTGCTGATGCCGCTTTATGTGTGCCGGCGCTGGGAAGGACAGGTGGAGGCAAAGGTGCATACACGCCTCGCCTGGGTCAGGCCGAACAAGCTTCGCGACTACCCGATGCCACCGGCGGATGAACCGCTCGTATCGCACTTGTTGAGTCTTCTGTAACTGCTCTTGTCCTTGAAACGGGAACGGCCATGCAGAAATTGCATTCACTGATGCCTCTATCGCTCCGCCGCTTCCTTCGGGACAGCAACGGCGCGACCGCCATCGAATATGCCATGATCGCCGCCGGAATTGCCGGTGTCGTTATTGCCGCGGTGAATGCGCTTGGCGCGGACCTGAAGACATCATTCTACGACAAGCTGGCCTCGTTGCTCTGAACGACCGGAATTCTTCCGGCCTTGACGCGATCAAGGCGATGGTTCCGGCTTCCCGTCCTGACGCGTTTTCTTCGCGCTGTTAGCGACGGCGCCCGGAAACGCCAGAGCCTTGCCGGCCAGCTCTTTCTCCCGCCGGAATCTCCGACGTCCCGAGCGCATCGGCGAGGCGGGCCCGCGCGGCGCCCGGCCGTAACGGTTTCTGCTGGTCGGGATGGGGCGACCAGCCGGACAGCCAGACAATGTCGAAGGTTGCGCGCACCCGTCCGTCCGGGTCGGAAAAGCGCTGCGCATAGAATTGCGCCGCACGCAGCAGTGTCGTCCGTCTGAGCGGCGTCCGCCTGCGCTCTGTGAGGATATTGGTCGCCCCCATGAGTCGCAGGTCGCGCATCAGGCCGAACGCATCCGCATAGCGCACGACAAGCCGGTCGACGTCGGATACCGGCAAGGCGAAGCCCGCCCGATGCAGCAGGGCGCCGAGATCGCGCAGGTCGGCAAACGGCGCCACGCGCGGAGACACGCCTCCCTCATTTTCGATCTCCGCCGCCGCAAGGCTTTGTCGCAATTCCGTCAGTGTCTCGCCACCGAGCATGGCGGCCATAAACAGACCGTCGGGCCTGAGCGCACGTCTGATCTGCACCAGCGTACCCGGCAGGTCGTTCACATGATGCAGAGCCAGCCCGGACACGGCGAGGTCGAGCGAGCCATCGGCAAACGGCAGGCACTCTTCGTCTGCCACGATGTCGGACGGCGTGCATCGGCGCGCGGCGATCAGCCGGGATACCGACCGGCTTTCGCGTAAAGTGCGGGCGAGCGCGTCGTCGGGTGTGCCGATGTCGGCTGCCAGTGCGAAATCGCGCAGCACAGCGGACAGACGGTCGGAGAGTTCGGCGGCGACATGTTCGAGAAGGAAAAGCGCGGCTCCTGCGCGCCGGGCCCGCGCCTGACGGCGGCGCAGCATGTTGCGGTCGAAGACGATGTGGGCCTCGGACATTGCACGCATTCCCGTCATGACAGGGCAGCGTTGCGCCGGTATTCTGGCGGCATGTTTCCGACGACTGCAGGTCGGCTGCCCGGCTATGCCGCCCGCTTCCTGCGGGCGATTGCACCGCCTTTGCGTATCATACTCGACGTTGCGCTGCCCCCGCTTTGTCCGTCCTGCCGCGAGCCGGTGGGGGAAGCCGCGGGCCTGTGTGCATCGTGCTGGGCCAAGCTGGTTCCGATCGAGCGTCCGTTTTGCGAGCGGCTCGGCATTCCGTTCATCTACGATCCCGGTCCGGGCATCCTTTCCATGCAGGCGATCGCCGATCCGCCGGCTTACCAGCGTGCACGCGCCGCCGTCCGCTATGACGACGTGGCGCGTTCGCTCGTCCTGTCCTTCAAGTATGGCGACCGGCTCGACCTTGCACCGACGATGGGTCGCTGGATGGCCCGGGCGGGGCGGGAAATCCTTGCCGAAGCCGATGCGCTGATTCCGGTTCCGCTGCATTGGCGCAGGTCATGGGCGCGGCGATTCAATCAGTCGGCGTTGCTGGCGCAAACGATATCCCGGGCCTGCGGCCGGCCTGTGCTCGACCACGCCATCCGGCGCATCAAGGCCACCCCGCAGCAAGTTGGCCTGTCCAGGCCGGAACGGGCGCGGAACGTCCAGGGAGCGTTTCGGGTGCCGCCCGACGGCAAGGCCGCCATTGCCGGTCGTCGCCTCGTTCTGGTCGACGACGTCCTCACTTCGGGCGCCACGGTCGACAGCTGCGCCAGGGTTTTGCTGCGCGCCGGCGCCCGGAACGTGGATGTCCTTGTCTTCGCGCGGGTTGTGGACAGCGCGCGCGCGACCATATAGTGCGCTTGCACCGTCGCATTGCCCGAAAGCCTACCCAGATGGCGAATGTCGAAATCTACACGACCCCGTTTTGTCCGTATTGCAGCTCGGCAAAGGATCTGTTGAAGAAAAAGAACGTCGCATTCAGCGAAATCGATGTGAGCGGCGACGGCGCATTGCGCCAGCAGATGATCGAGCGCGCCGGCGGACGCATGACGGTTCCGCAAATCTTCGTCGGTTCGATCCATGTCGGCGGCTGCGACGACCTCTATGCGCTGGACCGCGCGGGAGGGCTCGATCCTCTGCTGGCGAAGGTGGAGGGGCAGGTCGCATGACGGGGTCGTCCGGCGGCGCATTCCGGGTCGGCCTGATCCAGATGCGATCGGGCCGCGATCCCGCGACCAATCTCGATATGGCGACCAGGCTGATCGGCGAGGCGAAAGCTGCCGGCGCGGATTATGTGCTGACGCCGGAAATGACCAACGTCATGGAATTGTCGCGCGAAAGGCTGTTCGCGACGATCGCGGAAGAGGACGACGACACAACTCTTGCCGCCCTGCGCGGGCTGGCGCGCAAATTGTCCATCCACGTCCATATCGGATCGCTCGCGCTGCGCGTTTCGCCCGACAAGGCGGCCAACCGCTCGCTGCTGATCGATCCAAAAGGCGACATCGTCGCGCGCTACGACAAGATACACATGTTCGACGTCGATCTCTCCGGCGGCGAAAGCTACCGCGAATCGCGCAATTTCAGGCCCGGCGATCTTGCAGTGGTTGCGGATCTGCCCTGGGCGCGGTTCGGGCTGACTATCTGCTACGACCTGCGATTCCCGGCTCTCTACCGCGCGCTGGCGGAAGCGGGGGCAACGGTGTTGACTATACCAGCCGCCTTTACGCGCCAGACCGGCGAAGCGCACTGGCACGTCCTGATCCGCGCCCGCGCCATCGAAACCGGTTCTTTCGTTCTCGCGGCGGCGCAGGGCGGGCTGCACGAAAACGGACGCGAGACCTTCGGCCATTCGCTTGCGGTCGATCCATGGGGGCGCGTCATCGCCGAAGGCGGCGGCGAACCGGGTGTCGTCATGGCCGAAATCGACCTTTCTGCTGTCGCCGCCGCGCGTGCCCGTGTCCCCTCGCTCGAACACGGCCGCCGTTTCGAAATCGTCGAGCCGATGGCGGAACCCGCGCATTTGCACTTGATCAAGGGCGCGCCATGATCCGTTACGCCCTGATCTGCGAGCATCGTCACACATTCGAAATCTGGTTCAAGAATTCCGCCGATTACGACCGGCAGCGGAAGCGCGGGCTGGTGACCTGTCCGGTCTGCGACTCGGCGCGGGTGGACAAGGCAATCATGGCGCCCGCAATCGGCGGCTCGGGCAGACGCAAGACTTCGTCGGCTGCGGACGGCGCCGTCGAAACCCCGGCCGCTTCCCGGCATGAGACGGTCGCGCTGATGTCGCCGCAGGAACAGGAATTCCGGACCAAACTGCGCGAACTGCGCGAACACATCACCCTCAATGCCGACAATGTCGGCAGGCGTTTTCCGGAAGAGGCCCGCAGGATGCATTACGGCGAGATCGAGCACCGCTCGATCTACGGCGAGGCCACTCCAGAGGAAGCCGGAAAGCTGCGGGAGGAGGGGATCGAATTCCATCCGTTGCCGCTGCTTCCGGACGAAAAGAACTGACGCCGACAGGCGGCAACGCCCGGCGTCGCCGTCAATGCGACCAGAGCAACAGCACGACGCCGATCACCACCAGGAACATGCCCAGTCCCTCGCGCGCGCTGGTGGCCTGTCCGAACACAAAGCGTGAGATCGCCTGTGCGAACAGCACTTCCACCAGCGCCAGCGTGCGCACGCTTGCGGCGGTGGCGAGAGCGAAGGCAAGAAACCAGAACTGCGATGCGAAGGCGCCGAGAAATCCGGCCAGCATCGAAGGTCGCCAGGCCGCGGCGATGTCGCGCATGACCCCTGGTTCGCGCCACAGCAGGTAGAGCGAGAGCAGAACGGCCTGCAGCACCAGACCGACAACCAGCGTGAAGGTTGCGGCCGTCACGAAATCGGGACGTTCCAGGCTGAGAATGGCGCCGCGATAGCCGATCGCCGAGAGCGCGAACATGGCGCCGGCGGACAGCCCGAGAAGGGTGGATCGCCAGCCGGCATCCACGCTGCCGCCCGGCTTGAACGACATGACCACGACCCCGGTCGTGGCGATCAGGATGGCGGCGACGATTCCCGGCGTCAATGCGTCGCCGAGAAAGATCAGCCCGAACAACGCCACCTGCACCGGCTCGGTCTTGATATAGGCGATGGTGACCACGAACGACCGCTCGTTCATTGCCGCCAGCATCAGGGCGGTTGCCGCAACCTGAGCGCCGGCTCCATCGATGATCCAGGGCCAGAAGGCTATGCCCGGGCGCGGAACGGTCGCGCCGGTTGCGAGCAGCACCGCGCCGAGGAAGATCAGGGCGAAGGGAAAGCCGAACAGAAAACGGACATGGGTCGCCCCGGCAGTGCCGAGGGTGGCGGTCAGCTCGCGCTGCATGGCGTTTCGCGCCGTCTGGCTCGCGGCGGCAACGATCGTGAATGCGGCCCAGAGCCAACCGGTATCCTGCATCGATCGCCGCTTCCGATCCCCGGGGCAGACGCGCGCTCCCCGGTCATCGCTACCGGGTGCGCCGGCGGCGCACAAGCGCGGGAGCGGCAGGCGAGGGTGTCGCGCGTGGAATGGCTCCGGCGATTACGTGCACGGCGGATACCGGTTCGCGGGAGCAATAAAACGTCGAAACTAAAAGCCGGGCGCCGGCTTCGATCGCCTCGAAGCCGGATGGGCGTCAGGCCGGCTTCCCCGCGGTCAGCATGTAGTTCACGTCCATGTTGTCGGAAAGCTGCCAGCGGTCGGCGAACAGGTTGTAGACGACGCCCCGTTCGTCCAGCACCCGCAACCCGCCGGTCTGCATCGCCGCGTCCAGTTCCTGCGGCGTGACAAACCTGTCCCACCGGTGTGTGCCGCGCGGCAGCCAGCGCAGGACATACTCCGCGCCGACGATCGCAAGCGCGAAGCTCTTGGCCGTCCGGTTAATCGTGGCCGCGACCATCATTCCACCAGGACGCACCATCTCGGCGCAACGTCGGACGAACAGGCCGACATCGGCCACATGCTCGACGACTTCCATCGCCAGCACGACGTCGAAACGTTCGCCGGCATCGGCCAGCGACTCCGCGGTGGCGGCGCGATAGTCGATGGTCAGACCGCTCTGCCCGGCATGCAGGCCGGCGGCCCGAATGTTGTCTTCTGCGGGATCCGCTCCAACCATGGCGGCGCCGAGCCGGGCAAGCGGTTCCGCCAGAATGCCGCCGCCGCAGCCGATATCGAGAATTCGCAGGCCGGACAGGCAGCCGGCCTGTCTGGTATCGCGGCCAAAATGCTGGGCCGCCTGGTCGCGGATATAGGCGAGCCGCACCGGGTTAAATTTGTGCAGCATGGCCATCGGCCCATGCTCGTCCCACCATTGCGCCGCCATTCGGGCGAACCGATCGACCTCTGCCTGATCGACACTCGAGCGGGTAGACGGGGTTGGGAGCATCATAGAACCGGCAAATCCTTCGTCGGCACGCCCCCGTGCATTTATTGAGCAGCGTGGGCGTTCTTGTCGCACATGCATCGCCCGCCGGCTGGTTCCGCATGCGCGGCATCCTGACCCGGGCGATTGACCATAGCGTGGATTTTTCTGTTGGGCATTTTGCAAAAGCTGTTAGGCTGAGGGTGGCCACGAAGAAGCCATAAAAAATAATCCAGCAGGGGAGGTTTACGATGAAAAGGACTTTCGCCTTTGCGGCTCTTGCCGCAATGGGCTTGGCGCTTGCCTGGCCCGGAACTGCCGACGCTCAAAACCGCGTGCTCAAGATGCAGTCGACATGGCCGGCGAGCCTGACACTGCACGAGCAGTTCGTGTACTGGGCGGAACGTGTCGACAAGCTTTCCGGCGGCACGCTGAAGATCGAAGTGATGCCTGCCGGCCAGGTCGTGCCGGCCTTCGAAGTGCTCGACGCCAGCCACAAGAAGGTGATCGATGGCGCCCATTCGTGGGCGGGTTACTGGACCGGCAAGAACAAGACCTCGATCCTGTTCACCGGCGGTCCGGGCGGCACCTTCGGCATGGACTTCATCGATGCCATGGGCTGGATGTACCATGGCGGCGGCTGGGAGCTTTACCAGGAGTTCTACCAGAAGGAACTCAAGCTCAATCTGGTCGTGTTTCCGATCCTGCCGGCCGGTCCGCAAGCATTCGGCTGGTTCAACAAGCCGATCCAGACCGTCGCCGACATGAAGGGCATGAAGTGCCGTCAGACCGGCATTGCCGGCGAAATCTGGCAGCGTCTCGGGTTCACCGTCGTGAACATGCCCGGCGGCGAAATCATTCCTTCCGCCCAGCGCGGCGTGATCGACTGCGCCGAATGGGTCGGTGGCGTTGAAGACCAGCGTCTCGGCTTCCACAACGTCTGGAAATACCACTATTCTCCCGGCGTGCACGAGAACACCACGATCGGCGAACTCGTGTTCAACAAGGAAGTATGGGATTCGCTCAAGCCGCAGGAACAGGAGTGGATCAAGTCCGCCGCCAACGAAGCCTTCCTGATCTGGTGGGCCAAGTGGCAGAAGCAGAATGCGGAAGCGCTGAAGGAACTCCAGGAAAAGCACGGCGTGCAGGTGCTGACCACGCCGCCGGAAATCCTGCGTGAATTCCTCAAGGGCTGGGATGAGCTGGCTGCCGAAGAGTCGAAGAAGAATCCGTTCTTCAAGAAGGTTCTCGACTCCCAGCGGGCTTATGCAAGTCTCGTCGTGCCGATGAAGCGCGCGTATTTCCCGCCCTATTCGTTCGTCGCCAACTACTACTTCCCGCCGAAGCGGTAGTACCGGCTCGCTGCAAGTCGCAGGGACGGCTGTCGGCAATCGACAGCCGTCCCGAACGGCGAAGTGCAGCCGTCCGCGCGCGGCTGCTGGAGCGATGCGAACGCGACGGATGCGAACGCAACGAATGGAGTTGGGGGTGGCCGCATGACCAGTCCGTCACCGGCATTGCTGGCATTCATCCGCACGGTCGACCGGTTTACCGACCGCACCGGCGCGATCGTTTCCTGGCTGGCGGTCCTGCTCGTTGCCACGGTCGTCTATGAGGTCATCGGGCGCTATGCGTTCCGGGCACCGACCTCGTGGGCGTTCGACGTCACCTACATGTCCTACGGCACGCTGTTCATGCTGGGCGCGGCCTACGCCCTGCACAAAGGCGCGCATATCCGCACCGACTTCTTCTGGGAGCATTTCTCCACCCGCACCAAGGGCGTGATCGACAGCATTGCCTATATCGTCTTCTTCTTTCCCGGCTTTGCCATCCTGATGTGGATCAGCCTCGGCGAGACCGTCTATTCGTTCCAGATTTCCGAGACTGCCGACCAAACTCCCTGGCGTCCGATCCTGTGGCCGTACAAGGCGGTGGTGCCGCTCGCCTGTGCGTTGCTCATGCTGCAAGGCGTATCCGAGTTGATCAAAAGCCTTTACATGGCGCGCACCGGCGTCGAACTCGAACACAAGGACAAGATCGACATATGACGCCGGAAGCACTTATCGGCCTGATCATGCTGATCGTGCTGATTGGCGCGATCTTTATCGGTGTGCCGATCTCGTTCACGCTGCTGTTTCTTGCGGTGACCTTCGGATATGCGGGAATGGGCGGCACGGTCTACGACCTCGCCTACTTCCAGATCATCGGCCTGATGAAGGAAGAATTGCTGGCTGCCGTGCCGCTTTTCATCTTCATGGGCTTCGTCACCGAGCAGGCCGGACTGATGGGCCGCCTGTTCACCGCTTTCCGCATGCTGTTCGCGCCCGTGCGCGGGTCGCTCTATCTCGTCGTCGTGCTCACGGCTGCGGTATTCGCGATGGCGACCGGAATTGTCGGCGCGGCAGTGACCGTGCTCGGCATCATGGCTTCGCCGATCATGAACAAGTCGGGCTACGATCCGAAACTGTCGGCCGGCGCAATCACCGCGGGCGGCACGCTCGGCATTCTTATTCCGCCGTCGGTCATGCTGATCGTGATGGGTCCGGTGCTCGGCGTATCGGTCGCCGATCTCTATGCCGCCGCGTTCGGTCCCGGCATTCTGCTCGCTTCCGTCTATATCATCTATCTGATGGGCCGCAGCTTCATCAATCCGAAGCTCGGACCGCCGGTGCCCGTCGAGGAGCGCGTGCACTCGATCTGGACGATGATCCGCGAAGTCCTGGTCGGGACGGTGCCGCTGGTCGGACTGATCACTGCGACCCTCGGTTCGATCCTTGCGGGACTGGCGACGCCGACCGAGGCGGCCGGCGTCGGCGCGGCCGGCGGCCTGCTGCTGTCGATTGCCTATGGTCGCTTCACCTTGAGCGGCCTGCAGGCCGCGCTGCGGTCGACGATGGCGACTTCCAGCATGGTGCTGCTGCTCGCCGCGACATCCAACATCTTCGGCGCGGTATTTGCCCGGCTCGGGACGGCGAACTGGATCACCGAATCGCTGCTCTCGATGCAGATGTCGCCGACCGCGCTGCTGATCCTGATCCTGATTCTGATCTTCCTGCTCGGCTGGCCGTTCGAATGGCCGGCCATCGTGCTTGTCTTCCTGCCGATCTTCTATCCCGTCGTTGCGGCGATGAAGATCGACCTGATCTGGTTCGGGGCGCTGGTCGCGGTCGTGCTGCAGACTGCGTTCCTGTCGCCGCCGGTCGCCATGTCCGCATATTATCTGAAACAGGTGGTCAAGAGCTGGAGCCTCGCCACCATCTACATGGGCATGTTCCAGTTCATGGTGTTGCAGGTTATCGTGATCGCGCTGCTGATCTCGTTCCCGAAAATCGCGACCTGGTTTCCGCACTATCTGCACGAGGTCGCCCGCTCGCAGACCATCCCCGAGGAATATCAGAAAATCCTCGAACAGCAGCGCACGGCGCCCTCGCTCGATGACGAGGAGTGGGGCAAGAGGTAAGCTGCATTACGGTAGCTGCCTGGCACTCCGCCCGCGGACGGTCCTGGACGGTGCTCGCGGCCGGTGGGCGGCCGCAAGCGCGGTTGCGGCTGCCGGCCGGCGCCGCTATGTATACGCGCCTTTTTCGCCGGCGCGCATTCTTTCGGGGTTCTGGTTTCTCAATGGCCCGTCTCGTCATGAAATTCGGCGGCACTTCGGTCGCCGATATCGATCGCATCCGCAATGTTGCCAGGCACGTCAAGCGCGAGACCGGAGCGGGACATGAGGTCGCCGTCATCGTCTCGGCGATGGCGGGCAAGACCAACGAGCTTGTCGGCTGGTGCCGCGAGGCGTCGCCGCTGCACGATGCGCGCGAATACGATGCCGTTGTCGCCTCCGGCGAGCAGGTTACGGCGGGTCTGCTCGCAATCGCGTTGCAGGCATCCGGCGTTTCGGCGCGCTCATGGCAGGGCTGGCAATTGCCCGTCCTGACGTCGAATGCGCACGGCTCCGCGCGCATTCTCGAGATCAATGGCGAGGAGATCGTCAGGCGCTTCGGCGAGCGCAAGGAAGTCGCCGTCATTGCCGGTTTCCAGGGCATCCACAAGGAAACCGGACGCATCACGACGCTCGGGCGGGGCGGGTCGGACACCTCGGCCGTCGCGGTCGCGGCGGCAATCAAGGCCGACCGCTGCGATATCTATACTGACGTTGACGGCGTCTATACGACAGATCCGCGCGTCGTGCCGAAGGCGCGCCGGCTCGACAAGATCGCCTTCGAGGAAATGCTGGAGCTAGCCTCGCTCGGCGCCAAGGTGCTGCAGGTCCGTTCGGTCGAGCTGGGAATGGTGCACAAGGTCAGGATTTTCGTCAGGTCGAGTTTCGAGAAGCCGGAGGATATCGATCCGCACGGCACCCCGCCCGGAACCCTGATCTGCGACGAGGAGGATATCGTGGAGCAGCAAGTCGTCACCGGCATCGCCTTCTCCAAGGACGAGGCGCAGATTTCCATCCGCCGGGTCGAGGACAAGCCCGGCATCGCGGCGGCCATCTTCGGCCCGCTTGCGGAAGCCAACGTAAACGTCGACATGATCGTGCAGAACGTCTCTGCAGACGGCAAGACAACCGACCTTACCTTCACGGTCCCGGCGACCGACTATCAGCGTTCGATGGATGTGATCGGCAGGGCGCGGGATACGATCGGCTTCGAGCGGATCGACGGTGCATCCGACGTTGCCAAGGTGTCGGTGATCGGGATCGGCATGCGCAGCCATGCCGGCGTGGCGGCGCAGGCGTTTCGCGCGCTGGCGGAGCGCAACATCAATATCCGCGCCATTACCACCTCCGAGATCAAGTTTTCGGTTCTGATCGACGCGGCCTATACCGAGCTTGCCGTGCGGACGCTGCATGCGTTGTACGGACTGGACAAGGGATAGCGGATTGCTGCGGTGCCGGGCGCCGGGCCAAATGCCCGTGGCGACCCGGAGACGGTCCGGGCCCGGCCTCGCGCCGGCCGACCGCAATGCCCGCCGCTCCCGGCCGGCCCGACGGCGCCATCCGGCGGTCTGCAGCCACGGACTGTTCCGTTTGCCTTGCGGCTGCCGCATCCCATTGGCTATAGCCTAGCGGCAAGCCCAGTTGGCCACCGGGCCCCCGCAATACCCTGCGTTTTTCTCAGCCGGGCCGTCCGCAAGGGCGGTCCCAATGGCCGTTAGGGACCTTGAGCCATGCGTGGCGCGCTTGGCGGTCCGCGCGTGCTGCTACGCCGTCTCCGCGAGGTGATGGCGGAGCCTGTCAGCGCGCAGGAACGCCTCGACAAGATCGTCGTGCTGATCGCCGCCAACATGGTCGCGGAGGTCTGCTCGGTCTACGTGCTGCGGGTCGACGGCACGCTCGAACTTTATGCGACCGAAGGCCTCAAGCGTGAGGCCGTGCACCAGACCGTGATGCGGATCGATGAGGGTCTGGTCGGCCTCGTCGCCAGCCAGGCCAACCCGATCAACCTGTCGGATGCCCAGTCGCATCCGGCCTTCTCCTACCGCCCGGAGACGGGCGAGGAAATCTATCACTCCTTCCTCGGCGTGCCGGTCCTGCGGGCCGGCAATACGCTCGGGGTGCTCGTGGTGCAGAACCGCGCGCACCGGACCTATTCGGAAGAGGAAGTCGAGGCGCTGCAGACCACGGCGATGGTTCTGGCGGAGATGATCGCCTCCGGCGAATTGTCGCTCCTTGCCAAGCCGGGCGCCGAACCCGCCGTCCACCCCCGACGCAACATCACCGGTGTCGCGCTCTCGGAAGGGATTGCACTCGGTCATATCGTGCTGCATGAGCCGCGCGTAACGATCAAGAATTTCATCGCCGACGACGTGCCGCGCGAGCTGAAGCGACTCGAAGATGCCATTGCCGCATTGCGTGCGGATGTCGATTCGCTGCTGGATCGCGGCGAGGTATCCGCCGGTACCGAGACCCGCGAGGTGCTCGAAGCCTATCGCATGTTTGCGCATGACCGCGGCTGGCTCGACCGCATGCGCGAGGCGGTGGTGACCGGTCTTACCGCGGAAGCCGCGGTCGAGCGCGTGCAGTCCGACACACGCGCCCGCATGCTGCGCGCCACCGATCCCTATCTGCGCGAGCGGTTGCACGATCTGGACGATCTTGCCAATCGCCTGATGCGGCAGCTGATGGGCGTCGAGCATGCCCCGCGCAAGGAGCAATTGCCCGACAATGCGATCCTTGTGGCCCGCGCGATGGGCCCTGCGGCCTTGCTCGATTACGACCGCAAGCGGTTGCGCGGCCTGGTGCTCGAGGAGGGCGGGCCGACGTCTCACGTCGCCATCGTCGCCCGCGCGCTCGGGATCCCGGCCGTCGGTCAGATCGACAATGCTACCAGCCTCGTGGAGACGAACGATCCGATCATCGTCGACGGCACGACCGGCGAAATCTATGTACGTCCGGCGCAGGACATCGAAAACGCCTATGCCGAGCGTGTGCGGCTGCGCGCCCGGCGGCAGGCGCAATATCAGGCCCTGCGCAGCAAGCCCTGCGTTACCAAGGACGGCCAGGACATCGCGCTGATGATCAATGCCGGCCTGCTGGTCGATCTG
Organism: uncultured Hyphomicrobiales bacterium; assembly: GCA_964456755.1. Lineage (GTDB taxonomy): Bacteria > Pseudomonadota > Alphaproteobacteria > Rhizobiales > Xanthobacteraceae > Pseudorhodoplanes. The sequence continues at coordinate 11,668 of CAYWCE010000035.1, read as the reverse complement.
CCGCATATCGAGGATACGGGCGCGGCGGGAATCGGGCTGTTCCGCACCGAACTGCAGTTCATGGTGGCATCGGCGATGCCGCGCATCGGCGAGCAATTGTCGCTCTATCGCGCCGTCCTCGACGCCGCGGGCAAGAAGCCGGTTACCTTCCGCACGCTCGATATCGGCGGCGACAAGGTGCTGCCCTATATGCGCAATGTCGAGGAGGAGAATCCCGCGCTGGGCTGGCGCGCGATCCGGCTGGGTCTCGACCGACCGGGCCTCATGCGCGGCCAGATCCGGGCATTGCTGCGCGCGGCGACCGGCCGCTCGCTGAAAATCATGTTCCCGATGGTCGCCATCGTGGATGAATTCGATCAGGGCCGCGCCATGGTCGAAAACGAGCTGACGCATTTGCGCCGGCACGGTCACGGCCTGCCGGAGCGCGTCGAGGTCGGAGCCATGCTGGAGGTGCCGTCGCTCCTGTTTCAGCTTGACGAATTGCTGCCGCGGGTCGACTTTCTTTCGGTCGGCTCGAACGATCTCGTGCAGTTCCTCTACGCCGTCGATCGCGGCAATACGCGGGTCTCGGACCGGTTCGATCCCATTTCTCCGCCGATGCTGCGCGCGTTGCGCGACATCGTCGACAGGGCCGCGACTCACAGAAAGCCGGTAACGCTCTGCGGCGAGCTGGCATCGAAGCCGATCGGTGCGCTTGTGCTCGCCGCGCTCGGCTATCGCGCGCTGTCGCTCACGCCGTCGGCGATCGGCCCGGTGAAAGCGCTGTTGCTCGATCTCGATGTCGGCAAGGCGGAAGCCCTGTTGCGGCCGCTGATCGACAATCCCCCCGGCCCGGTGCCGTTGCGCAAGCAACTGGAGGAATTCGCAGCGGCCGAAGGGCTGCAACTTTAACGCCTTTGCCACTGGCCGGAGATGACCCCGGCCGCGAAGACACATGATACCTCAGTCCAGGCTCGATACATTGCTTGCGCGCCATGCCGAACTCGAAGCGGCGCTTTCCGGCCGGCTGGCGGCAGACGCATTCGTCAGGCTGTCGCGCGAACTCTCGGAACTGGCGCCGATCGTGGAATCGATTCGCAAATTTCGCGAGACCGCACGGCAGATCGACGATCTGCAGTCCTTGCTCGACGACCCCGGCACCGAGCCGGACATGCGGAGGCTCGCCGAACTGGAACTTCCCGAACTTGAGTCCAGGCGGAGCGCACTGGAACGCGAAATCCGTCTGCATCTGGTTCCCAAGGATGCGATGGACGAGCGCAATGTGATTTTGGAAATCCGCGCCGGGACCGGCGGCGACGAAGCGGCGATTTTTGCCGGCGACCTGTTCCGCATGTACGAGCGTTATGCGACGAAACAGGGATGGAAAGTCGAAGTCGTATCGGCAAGCGAAGGCACCATGGGCGGCTTTAAGGAAATCGTCGCCGAGATCCGCGGCCGCGGCGCCTTCGCCAGACTCAAGTTCGAGTCGGGCGTGCATCGGGTCCAGCGCGTGCCGGAGACGGAGGCATCCGGCAGAATCCATACTTCGGCCGCGACCGTCGCCGTGCTTCCGGAAGTCGAAGACGTGGATGTGGCGCTGAACGAATCCGAATTGAAAATCGACACCATGCGCGCTGCGGGCGCCGGTGGGCAGCATGTCAACAAGACCGAATCCGCGATCCGGGTGACGCATCTGCCGACCGGGATCGTGGTAGCCGTGCAGGAGGATCGCTCCCAGCACCGCAACAAGGCCAAGGCGCTGGCGCTGCTGCGCGCCCGGCTCTACGATCACCAGCGCGAGAAGCGCGATGCGGATCGCGCGGCGGAGCGACGCATTCAGGTTGGCAGCGGCGACCGCTCCGAACGCATCCGCACCTATAATTTTCCGCAAGGGCGGGTCACCGATCACCGGATCAACCTGACGCTTTACAAGCTGCCGCAGGTGATCGAGGGCGAGGCGCTCGGCGAACTGATCGACGCTCTGGTCAGCGAGAACCAGGCCGCGCTGCTCGCGGCCCATGCGGCTTCGTCCTCGTGAGCGGGACAGTGCTTGCGCGGGCCACGACGGTCGGCATGGCGCGCCGGGCGGCGGGCGCGGCGTTGCGCGATGCCGGGATCGAGCAGGCCTCGCTCGATGCGCGACTGCTCGTCGGGCACGTGACCGGATTGTCGCATGCGGAAATGGCATCGCAGCCAGACCGCTCGGTCTCCGCCGCTCAGGCATCCGCCATCGCCGCTGCGGTGAAGCGGCGGCTTGCCGGAGAACCGGTGGCGCGCATACGCGGTTGCAAGGAGTTCTGGGGGCTGCCTCTCGCGCTGTCCCGCGAAACTCTGGTGCCGCGTCCCGAAACGGAGACGATAGTCGAGGCGGCTCTCGCCGCCGTCCGGCCGCGAAGGGATGCATCGATGCGGGTCGCCGATCTCGGCACCGGTTCGGGCGCCTTGCTGCTGGCACTGCTGTCGGAGCTTCCGCGGGCCCGGGGTACGGGAACCGATGTGAGCGAGGATGCGATCCGCACGGCGCGCGGCAATGCACGGCAACTCGGCCTCGCTGACCGGGCGGAATTCATTCTGTGCGATTATGGCTCGGCGCTGGCGGGCGGCTTCGATCTTGTCGTCTCAAATCCGCCCTATATTGCCAGCACCGAGATTGCCGGATTGCCCGCCGAAGTGAGGGCGCACGACCCTGTCAGGGCGCTGGACGGCGGAGCCGACGGGCTTGAAGCCTTTCGCGCCATCGCCGCCGATGCAGGCCGATTGCTCGCGCCGCATGGCCTGCTGGTCGTCGAACTGGGCGCCGGGCAGGTCGAACCGGTTATCCGGGTTCTGGCGGCGCACGGATTGCGCCATGCCGCGATCCGCGACGATCTGGCAGGGATTCCGCGTGCGCTGACAGCCACATCGGCCGCGTGATCGCAAGCCGCGGGACGTAAAAAAATCGCTTGGATTAGGGGGCAAGACCGACTAGCTTCTGGCCACGAAATCGACCCATGGTCGCGTCGCACAGAGGCCCGGAGCAAAGCTCGAGAGGCGCGGCGCGAATCGGCGAGAGCCGGGTCGGGGCGGCCTAACCGAAAGAAACGGCCCATCGTAGAAGCAAAGACGAACGAATACAGGTCGAGCGAACAACAGATAGCCGAACGATCGGGGATATTTGCCGGTTGAGCGCGCTCAGCTGGAGAGTGCGCCGTCGTTTCCCGGAACGGGAGCGGCGCATTGCGAGGGGTCTGACGCCGGTTATGCGACGACGGATTCGCAGGCCTGCGTCACCAGCCTGTCCCGCACAGGGGGAGCAGGCGGTATCCGGAGTGTGAGGCCGTCATCGACGTGCTGCCGCGGCGTATGGACGTCCGGCCAAGTGAAGATATCGCGTGACAAGTAAAGCGATCGCGTGAATTGAAGAACCGGCGGGATATCCGTCATCACAAGGGGTTGGCAGACAGGCAAGCCATGAGGAACGGTCAGAACAAGCATCATCGCATGCGGGGGCGCAACCGCGGCGGCAAGAGTCACAATCCGCTGACGCGCGTCTACGAATCCAACGGACCCGATGTGAAGATTCGCGGCACCGCCAATCATGTCGCAGAGAAATACATCCAGCTTGCGCGCGATGCGACCGCGTCCGGCGATCCGGTCGCGGCAGAAAATTACTACCAGCACGCGGAGCATTATTTCCGGCTGATCGCTGCGGCGCAGGAGCAGTTTCGTCAGACTCAGCCATTCCAGCAGCGCCCTGACGATGCCCGCGGCGATGAAAGTTTCGACGATGCGGACGACAGTATGGTGCAGCCGCATTCCGGCGGCGGAGAGCCGCATTATGCGCCGCGCGAACAGCCGCAGCCCTATCCGCAGCGGGATTATCAGGGCCAGCAGCATCGCCCGCATCAGGGACAACCCGACCGCCAGTCGCGGGGTGAGCAGCAGCCGCGGTTCGAGAATCGGCCGCAGCCGGGACCGGGCATGGAAGGCGATGTCAGCAGCCTGCCGTCGTTCATCACCGGCGGTCAGCCACAACAGTCGGGCGGCGCCAATGGCCATGACGCTCAGGGCGAGCGGTTTCCGTTGCATCGGCGGCGCCGGCGACATCGCGGCGCTCCCGGCGACATGCCTGCCGCAGTCGACGACGGCGGCGAGGACGTCCAGTCCGCTCCGGAGCAGGGCCGCACCGAATAGCCGGCCGCGGTCACCGCTGCGAGCGGGCCGCGCCGCCCGGCGAAGGCGCGAGCACGGGTTCGAGTGAAGGCACAAGCTGTCGCCGCTCCCGTCGCGCAGGAATCGCCCGGTAGACCTGCTTGGTCGCCTCGACGATATGCACGCCTGCGAACGGCGCCGAGATCGTCGCGCCGGTACGCTCCCACGCTACGGCCGAACGCAGAAACCAGCCGCGGGCGATCGGCGGAACATAGAGCGCCTCGCCCCAGCCGTTCGGCGTGAACCAGGTGTCGCGCAGGATGTTCGTCACCTGCGCCCGCGAATAGGGCCGCCCATGGCCGAATGGTGTCGTGTCCGTGCGCGCCCACAGGCCGCGGCGATTGGGCACAACTGCCAGCAGCCGGCCATTCGGCGCCAGCACGCGCCAGATTTCCCGCAGCAATGCAACGGCGTCGTCGGACATTTCGAGCGCATGCACCAGCAGCACTCTGTCGACCGCGGAATCGGTCAGCGGCAGCGTGTTTTCCTCCACCAGCGCTGCCAGCGCGGGCCGGCTCGTCGGCCATTTGATGACGCCCTGCGCGGCGGGCATGAAAGCGAGGCAGCGCTCGGCCTCTTCCCGGAACAGGCCGAGATACGGTGTCGCATAGCCGATACCGACCACCCGCAGCCCCGACAGGTCGACCCAGCGCGTGCGGATGCCGCGCCCGATGAAACGGCGCGCCACAATCCCAAGCCCCTGGGAATAGAAATTGCGCAAATCGACGACGTCGACGAACATGGCGTCACATTAGCATGAATTGTTGCATTTCGACGCGCGACCCGGAATTCTGCGTCCGCCGGCTGGCAACCGGAGCGTCATGATCGCGTTGTCTCGATGCCCGGCCCTGTTCGACCCGATCTTGCTCCCAGGCTCATTCTTGCTCCCAAGGCTCATTCTCACAGGGGACCGACAACCTTATGGCTGCAAAGACCCATCAATTTCCGTGTCTGTCCGACAATTTCGGCGTCCTGCTGCACGATCCGGCAACCGGGGCGACGGCATCGATTGATGCGCCGGAAGCCGCGTCGGTCGAAGCCGCGCTGAAGCAAACCGGTTGGAGGTTGACGGACATCCTGGTCACACATCATCACGGCGACCATACGGCCGGTATTGCCGAGCTGAAGCAGAAGCACAATTGCCGGGTCGTCGGTCCGCGCAGCGACAAGTTTCGCGCGGTCGACGAGACGGTCGCCGAAGGCGACACCGTCAAGGTCGGCAGCCTGACGGCGCGGATCGTCGAAACACCGGGCCATACCCTCGATCACATTGCCTACATCCTGGACGAAGAAAAGCTCGCTTTCGTCGGCGACACGCTGTTCTCGATCGGATGCGGGCGGGTGATCGAAGGTACGCCCGAGCAGATGTGGAACTCGCTGCTCAAGTTGCGGGCCCTTGCCGACGATGTGATGTACTTTTGCGGTCACGAATATACCCAGGCAAACATCAAATTCGCGCTGACGATCGAACCCGGAAACGCAGCGCTTGCGGCTCGCGCAAGGGAAGTCGACAAGCTGCGTGCCGAAGGAAAGCCGACGCTGCCGGCGACGATCGGCGAAGAGAAGAAGGCGAATTGCTTTCTGCGCGCCGATTTGCCCGAGGTGGCTGCGGCAGTCGGTATGGCCGGCGCGAAGCCTGCCGCCGTGTTTGCCGAAATCCGCGCGCGCAAGAACAGGTTCTGATTCGCAAGATGACGCCCGGAATCGCGCACAGCGCGGCGGAGATCATCCGGCTGCTCGATCTCAAGCCGCATCCGGAAGGCGGACATTTCCGCGAGACGTTTCGCGACGAGCGGACGGCCGCAGACGGCCGCGCTGCCTCGACGGCGATCTATTTCCTGCTTGCGCGCGGGGAGCGTTCGCACTGGCACCGGGTCGATGCCGCGGAAGTCTGGCACTGGTATGCCGGTTCGCCATTGCTGCTGCAGGTTGCCGAAGGCGAATTGCGAAACGCGGTCCAGCTCGGTTGTAACCTCGCGGTCGGCGAGCGGCCGCAGGCCGTGGTTCCAGCCGGGGCGTGGCAATCCGCCGAACCGCTCGGCGAATGGACCCTGGCCGGTTGCACGGTTGCGCCGGGGTTTACGTTCGCTGGCTTCGAGCTGGCGCCCGGAAACTGGACGCCCGGCTAGCCTTTCGCGGCGAACATGTCCTTTGCGGCAATGAGTCCGCCGCCGGCGATCAGCGCGGCGGCGAGTGCGAGCGAGGCTGTAGCTTCCGCATAGCCGGCCAGCACGAGTGCAAGCGTCGACAGCACGGGAGCGGCGTAGGATGCCGCGCCCAGCACGCGAATATCGCCGTGCTTCATGCCGATGTCCCACACATAGAAGGCCGCGCCGACCGGGCCGATGCCGAGCGCGAGGACCGCAAGCCATTGTGCGATTGTCGCCGGCCAGACCGTCTCCTCCAGGACCAGATGAAACGCGGCGCCGAGCAGCGATGTGACCAGGCAGAAGCCGACAACGGCGTCGGTCGGCACCGCCGCAAAGCGGCGCGACATTACCGAGTAGATTGCCCAGACGAATGCGGCCACGAACGCGGCGGCATAGCCGGGAATGTATTGCGGTTCAAAGCCGAGCCGGGCGCGGCCCGATATAAGCACAACCGTGCCGGCCAGACCGAGCCCCGCCCCGATGACATGATGAATGCGCAGCCGTTCACCGGGAAGAAGGGCCGAGAACATGACGATCAGCAAAGGCCAGAGATAGTTGATCAGTCCCGATTCCGCCGGCGGGGCGAGCCGCAACGCGATGAAATACAGCGCGTGATAGCCGAACAGCCCGAAAATGCCGAGCGCCCAGACCTGCGGCTTCTGGCTCAGGGCGGCGATCGGGTTGCCGCGGACCAGCCAGCTTGCCGCACCGAGGATTCCGCCGATGGCGAACGTCATGGCCGCGAGCTGAAACGGAGGAACCTGGCCCGATGCCGCGGTCAGCAGAGCGAGCAGCGACCACATCAGGATCGCCGTGAATCCGATCAGTGTGGCGCGCATGGGACCGGGGGCTGACAGGGGAAAGTCCGCAGGTCTGCGACCTAGCCGATTGACGCAGGGGGCGCAATGCCCGGAACCGCACCCGCCCGGAGCGGTTGGCGCAGGACAGCCGCAACAGGAGGTTCGCTTGCGACTCGTGCCGATCGGTCTCGTCGTGATTCTCGGAACCGCATTCGCGTGCGCGAGCATGACGCCGCCCGGAGCGGAAGCTGTCGAGCCGCAGCCGGCTGCCGCCGTCGAGACCAAACGCATCGCAGCCCGGCACGGTGTTGCGGCGGTCACGATGATCGAACTGGAGGAAGGCAAGTTGGGCGTCGAGCGACGCGATCGTGCCGGGCGCGACATCGAGGCCATGTCGGGGATCGAGCGCGATTGAATCCGGCAAGGTCGTTGCGCGGCATCACGCCGCGCGCAGGCCTCGCAGCGCGGGCAAAGTCGCAATTGCGACGGCGAACGCGGCCGAAAGGCCGATCGACAATCCCGCGATCGCCATTTCCAGATCGGAAAGTCCAGTCCGCCCGGCGGCAAGCGCAGCGCCTGCGATCGTGACGACATGGGCGGCGCACCAGCCTATTCCGGAAAGAAATATCCAGGGCAGCACGCCGCGCGCGACCTGTGCGATGAGCAGGGCCTCGACGCCGCCGACCGCCAGGCCGTAGCCCAGCCCCGATTGTGCAGCCGCAGGCAGAACCGAAACGAAACTGCGCCCGACAACGGAATCGGTCCCGGGGACCAGGTCGGGCAGCGCCGCCGCCGCCAGCAAGCCTGCAAGGCCAGTGAATCCCGCAACAACGCACCACAGGCGCATCGGAAATCGGCCGAGCCGGTCGCGCAGGACGCGGGCGCGCAGATAGCCGAAGGTCAGCGCGTGAACCAGGACGATCGTCCCGGCAATGACGGCAATCCAGGGCGAACGCAGGCTCCACCCGGCCGCCAGCGCGATATGAGCCAGGCCTGCGATGACGCAGGCGGAAACGGCCTGCGAGAGCAGATGCGCAGCGATCCAGCCGCGCGCCAGAGGGCCCAAGGGAGCCGCAGCAAGACGACCGGACGCAGGCGGGGCGAATTCGGCAGGCATGCTGCTTGGTCGCAGCCTGCGGCCGCCGGGTTCGGGCAGCACGATTTCAGGTCAGGTATTGCCCGCCATTGGCCGTCAGGGTCGAGCCGGTGATGAAACTTGCATCGTCGGAGGCGAGAAAGACGACGCAGCGTGCAATCTCCTCCGGTTCGCCCAGCCGGCCAAGCGGAATCTGCGGCAGAATGTTCTTTTCCAGCACGTCCTGCGGCACGGCCTTCACCATTTCGGTGGCGATATAGCCGGGACAGATGGCATTGACGGTGATGCCGCTGCGCGCCCCCTCCTGCGCCAGCGCCTTGGTGAATCCCAGTTCGCCGGCTTTCGCCGCGGAATAATTCACCTGGCCCATCTGGCCCTTCTGACCGTTGATCGAGGAAATGTTTACGATGCGCCCGAACTTCCGGCTGCGCATACCCTCGATCACCTGCCGGGTCATGTTGAACAGCGAGCCGAGATTGGTCCCGATCACGGCGTTCCACTGGTCCGGCGTCATGCGATGGAACATCGTGTCGCGGGTAATGCCTGCGTTATTGACCAGAACCTCGACCGGGCCGAGATCGGTTTCTACCTGTTTGACGCCGGCTGCGCATGCCTCGAAATTCGATACGTCCCACTTGTATGCCGGGATGCCGGTGGCCGCCTTGAATTTCTGTGCAACTTCGTCGTTGCCGCCGTAATTGGCCGCGACCTTGTAGCCGGCCGCTTTCAGCGCCTTTGAAATCGCCTCTCCGATTCCGCGTGTTCCGCCGGTAACCAATGCAACGCGCGACATGACCGAAACGTCCTCCCTCCAAGTTTTTTTCAGCTTCCCAGAACGGCAATGGCCGGGTCAAGCCCGGCCATTGCATCATTTGGTTCAGCTTGCGCGAATGATCCCGATCAAGGCCGCTCCACGCACATGGCGATACCCATGCCGCCGCCGATGCAAAGTGTCGCAAGCCCCTTCCTTGCGCCACGCTTCTGCATCTCGTGCAGCAGCGTCACCAGCACGCGGGCGCCGGAGGCCCCGATCGGATGGCCGATGGCGATCGCGCCGCCGTTCACATTGACCTTCGACGTATCCCAGCCGAGATCCTTGTTGACCGCGCAGGCCTGCGCCGCGAAGGCCTCGTTCGCCTCGATCAGGTCGAGATCGTCGGCCTTCCATCCCGCCTTCTTCAGCGCTGCGCGCGAAGCCGGGATCGGTCCGGTACCCATGATGGCGGGATCGACGCCGGCCTGCGCCCACGACACGATGCGCGCGATTACCGGCCGGCTTTCCTTTTGCGCCTGCGACGCTTTCATCAGGACGACGGCGGCGGCCCCATCGTTGATGCCGGAGGCATTGCCGGCAGTCACGGTGCCTTCCTTGTCGAAGGCGGGGCGCAGCTTGCCGACCGTTTCGAGGGTTGCGCCATGCTTGGGATATTCGTCGGTATCGACCACGATATCGCCCTTGCGGGTCTTCACGGTGACCGGAACGATCTCATCCTTGAACTTGCCGGCTTTCTGCGCGGCTTCGGCCTTGTTCTGCGATGCGACCGCGAACTCGTCCTGCTGCTGGCGGGTGATCTGCCACTGTTTGGCGACGTTCTCCGCCGTGGTTCCCATATGGTAGCCGTTGAAGGCGTCCCACAAACCGTCCTTGATCATGGTGTCGATCATTTTCAGATCGCCCATCTTGGTTCCGTCGCGCAGGTGCGCGCAATGCGGCGCCTGACTCATCGATTCCTGTCCGCCCGCGACCACGATTTCGGAATCGCCGTTCACGATCGCCTGATAGCCCAGCGCCACCGCACGCAGGCCGGAACCGCAAAGCTGGTTCACGCCCCAGGCCGGCGTCTCTACCGGAATGCCGGCGCCGATCGACGCCTGACGGGCGGGATTCTGGCCCTGACCTGCGGTCAGAATCTGGCCCACAATCACTTCGGAGACCCGCGGGGCTTCGATGCCCGCGCGGCGCAGCGCATCCCGGATCGCGACCTTGCCAAGTTCGTGCGCCGGCAGACCGGACAGAGAACCGTTGAATGCGCCGACCGGCGTGCGAGCGGCGCCGACGATGACGATATCGTCCTTCATGGGACAAAACTCCTTAATCGAGGCTGGTCCTCGATAGCACGACGTTCCCGGCCCGCAAATCGCCTTGCCATACGGCGGCCCGGACGGTGCCCTGCATAAAACGGTGGCCCGCCGGAGCGAAAGGGCCTATTTTTCACCCAGTTTCCCCTCCACGCCTTCGCAGGCGCCAACCAGCACGGCATCATGACCAAGTCCGGCGAACCGATCACGATCAAAAAGTACGCCAACCGGCGCCTCTACAACACCGGCACCAGCACTTATGTGACGCTCGAAGATCTCGCCACCATGGTGAAGCAGGGCGAGGACTTTGTGGTCTATGACGCCAAGACCGGCGAGGACATCACCCGTGCCGTGCTGGCGCAGATCATCTTCGAACAGGAAAACAAGGAAGGCACCCAGAACCTTCTTCCGATCAATTTCCTTCGGCAGCTCATCCGCTTCTACGGCGACAGCATGCAGATGCTGGTTCCCCGCTATCTTGAAGTGTCGCTGGAATCACTAACCAAGGAACAGGAAAAATTCCGCCAGCAGATGTCGCAGGCCTTCGGCGTCGGCGCATTCGGTCCGATCGAGGACCAGGTCCGGCGCAACATGGAGATGTTCGAGAAGGCATTCGGCATGTTCAGCCCGTTCGCCCGCAAGGACGAACGCGAGGGCGCGGCGGCAAAGCCGGCCGAAGCCACGGGCGACATCGATGCCATGAAACGTCAACTGGAAGAGATGCAGCGGCGTCTCGACCAGATGACGACCAAGGACAAGCCGTAAGCGGACGGCCGCCGCGCACGCCTGTCGCTCAGGCGGTTGCCGCGCGCGCGGAATCCTGCGGCAGGGCCGTAACCCACGGCCGCTCGATATGGGCTTTGCCGATCAGCGCGCCCTGCAGGTAATGGCAGCCCCAGGCCGACAGTATCGATGCCGACTGCTCGTCCTGCACCCACTCGGCGATCGTTTCGAGCTCGAGCCGACGGCCGAGGTCGACCAGAGTGCGCACGAAGGTGCGGTCGTCCTCAGAGCGCGTGAGATTCTGTACGAACGAGCCGTCGATCTTGACGATATCGACGCCGAGCTTGCGCAGATTGCGGAACGAAGTGTAGCCGGCGCCGAAATCGTCGATGGCAATGCGGCAGCCCGCATCCTTGACCCGCGTCACGAAGCCGCGGGTATCGTCGATATCGTGGATCGCGGCCATCTCGGTGATCTCGACCGTCATGCGCGGCGCGACGTCCGGATGGGCGCGCAATAGCGACCCGAGCCGGACCCACCAGTCCGGATCGATGGTCGAGGCCGGCGAGACGTTGAAGCTCAGCCTGAGCGCCGGATTGGCCGCCAATTCCTGCACGGTCAGCTCGAACACGCGATGGTCGAGAAGACGC
>CAYWCE010000034.1:28264-28706 GCA_964456755.1 uncultured Hyphomicrobiales bacterium | reverse complement strand
ACAAGCTTGCCGGCATGACCGGCACGGCGCTGACCGAGGCCGACGAGTTCATGGACATTTACGGCCTCGAAGTGATCGAGGTGCCGACCAACCGGCCGCTGATCCGCGACGACCAGGACGACGAGGTGTACCGCACGGCGACGGAGAAATACCGTTCCATCATCGCGCTGATCGAAGACTGCAAGAAGCGCGGGCAGCCGGTGCTTGTGGGCACAACCTCGATCGAGAAATCCGAGCATCTTGCCGAATTGTTGCGCAAGGAGGGCTGGGAGCAGCACGACTTCTCCGACCCGAACGCCTTCGCCAAGCTCTACAGCGGCGACGAGGGCGCAACGCGCGCCAAGGTCTTCGCCATCCTCAATGCCCGCTATCACGAGCAGGAGGCCTACATCGTCTCGCAGGCTGGCGTGCCCGGCGCTATCACCATCGCCACCAACATGGC
>CAYWCE010000034.1:16426-28254 GCA_964456755.1 uncultured Hyphomicrobiales bacterium | reverse complement strand
CCGCGGCACCGACATCCAGCTCGGCGGCAACGCGGACATGCGCATCCGTCAGGAGCTGGACGGCGTCGAGAGCGCGGAACGCGACAAGCGCGCCCAGGCGATTCGCGATCAGGTCGCGCGCCTGAAGGACAAGGCCCTCGCCGCCGGCGGCCTGTTCGTGCTCGGCACCGAGCGGCACGAAAGCCGGCGCATCGACAACCAGTTGCGCGGCCGCTCCGGTCGCCAGGGCGACCCGGGCCGGTCGAAGTTCTTCCTGTCGCTGGAAGACGACCTGATGCGCATCTTCGTCTCCGACAAGCTCGACGGCATGTTGCAGAAGCTCGGCCTGAAGGAGAACGAAGCGATCGTTCACTCCTGGATCAACAAGGCGCTGGAGAAGGCGCAGCAGAAGGTGGAAGCGCGCAATTTCGACCTGCGCAAGAACATCCTCAAATACGACGACGTCATGAACGACCAGCGCAAGGTCATCTTCGATCAGCGCGTCGAGCTCATGAACGACGAACATGTCGGGGACACCGTCGCCGACATGCGATACGCCTTCGTACAGTCGCTGGTCGGCAAGCATGTGCCGGAAAACGCCTATCCCGAGCAGTGGGACGTCGCCGGCCTTAAGGAAGAGCTGACCCGCGTGCTCGGCCTCGATCTTCCCGTCGACGAATGGGCCAAGGAGGAAGGCATTGCCGACGAAGAGCTGCTCGCCCGCATCACCCGCCGCGCCGACGAACACATGGCCGGCAAAGTCGCGCAATACGGCGCCGACGTCATGCGGTATGTCGAAAAGTCGATTCTGCTGCAGACACTCGACCATTTATGGCGCGAGCATCTCGTCATGCTGGAACACCTGCGGCAGGTGATCGGCCTGCGCGGCTACGGCCAGCGCGACCCGCTCAACGAATACAAGTCGGAAGCCTTCCAGCTGTTCGAGAACATGATCGCGAATCTGCGCGAAGCGGTGACCGCCCAGCTCATGCGCGTTGAGGTACGCGAGGCGCCGCCTCCGGACGAACAGACCCGTCTGCCCTATATGGAGGCGCACAAGATCGATCCGGTCAGCGGCGAGGATGAGATGGCGATGGCGGACGCTGCGGCAATGACGGCCGCCGACGCGCCCCGTGTCGCGCCGTCCGCGCGCAAGGCGAACGACCCGACGACCTGGGGCAAGGTCGGGCGCAACGAAGCCTGTCCCTGCGGATCGGGCAAGAAATACAAGCATTGTCACGGTCGCTATGCCTGACGGCTGGCCCGGCCGGCCTTGATTCGAACGTTGCGTGCGTGACCGGGAGCCGCGCGCGGAACCCCCGCGGTTGAAACTCCGTTCCGTCAGTTGATGTCGCTCAATGCCCGGCCGGGACGAGCGCATTCTTAATGACGAAAAAGGAGGGTCGCCAATGCAGGTGCCGCTGGAGATTGCCTTTCACAATCTCGAAAAAGAGCCTTGGGCCGAAGACGAAATCCGCGACCATGTCGCGCGCCTCGAAGACATTTACGAGCGGCTGGTGAGCTGCCGGGTGCGGGTCGACCAGCGCGCCAACAATGCCAACGCGACTATTCCGCCGGTCGTACGCATCGAGATTTCCGTGCCCGGACGCAAGGACATCGTCGTTGCACACGAACCCGATCATTTGCAGCGCAAGTTTCAGGCGCCGGATTTGCACAACGCCATCAACGAAGCCTTCCGCATCGCCGAGCGGCGACTTTCCGAGTACAAGGCACAATTGTCCGATCACACCGGCCCGGCGCGACACGAGGCGGTGAACGAGTTTCTCGGACAGGTTGCCGATATCGATCCGACGGGCGAATTCGGATTCCTGCTCACCAAGGAAGGCGGCCTGCTGTATTTCCACCGCAACAGCGTGCTGACCGGCGACTTCGGAAAGCTGCGTCGCGGCGACCAAGTCTATTATGTCGAGCAATTGGGCGATACCGGCCCGACGGCGAGCAAGGTGCGCACCGCCTCCGGTGCCCGCTGACGAGAGCGCCGCAACGAAATAGTGCCGCTACAGAAACGCCCGGCCTGCGGCCGGGCGTTTGCATTCGGGCCGGCGGCGCACAGAGACGTCCGCCTTATGGCGTGGTCGGGCGAAGCGTTTGCCGGTTCGCGTGAAGTCGAAGCGTCAGAGCAAAAAAAGCCGGGAACGCGGCTTCGAGATTCCGCGACGGCCGGAATGCCGTTATCGGAACGCGGTCCAGCGGCTGTCGAAATTCGAGGTCTGCGGAATGGGTTGCGCGCCGGTCATCAGGCTGCCGGTCGTGTTCGGTGCCGTTTCCGGCGCGGGGGCGGATGCGGTCCGCGGCTCTGCGGGCCGGATCGATCCCGCCGCCGGCGCACGGTCCGTGGCCTTGGGCGCCTCGGCCGGCGGCTCGCTGCCGCGCAGCACGGTGCGCGTCGCGGCCGGTGCATCGCGCCGCACGGTCGTCTGACGCTCCGCAACCGGTGACGGACGCGGCACGGGCGCCGGGCGGGGATGCAGGCTGCCGCTGCGGCTTTGGGTTGCCGGCGCGGACGGCGTTTCAGGCGGCCGGACGGCGGTAGCCGGCACAGGTTGGGGCGCCGGCGCCACCGAAGCGGTGCGGAACAGACTGCCAAGCTTTTCCGCGAAGCTCTGCTCCTGCGGCGGAACGCCAACCTTGGCCTGCGGCGCAATGCGCGGCAGCGGCACATCCGCCACCTCGATCGGCGCCGCCGCCCCGCCGTTCAGTTCGGCGGCGCGCAACTCGCTGTCCACCGCCGGCGAATAGGCCGCGGAGGCGAGGCTGCCCGGCGCCGGATTCTCCACCACAAGACGGACCTTGCCGCGCTCGTCCACCACTTCCCGCGGCTTCAGCGCGGCGACAAAAGCCGGATGCATGCCGCCGTCGCGATTGGTCCTGACCGGCGCCGCCGGAGCGTTGCGCGCGATCAGTTCGGCCACCTGCAACTCGTCGCGACGCTGCTTGTCGTGCACCGCGGCAAGCACGTCCTGCGGTACTTCGAAGGCCGGGCACTTGCCCTTTGGATTGAACGCCGCCGAGGTACTGGCATTAAACACATAGCGGCGTTCGCAAACGTCGACCTTCGGCTCCATGCGGGTGACCTCGAAATGGTCGCTGCCCTGCTTGAGCATCTTCCAGAAGGCGATGTGCGGCGAATTGCGGTGCTTGGCGATATTGGCCGCAGTCATGCGGAACGGGTAGGCCTGCACCTGAAACGATTTCTGCCCGGCGAAGAAGGATTCGCGACCGAGCGCGAAAATCTCGGCGATCTGCTCGTCCGACATCGCATAGCAGCCGCGCGAAGAGCAGTCGCCATGCACCATCAGATGCGCGCCGGTGCGGTCGTGCGCGCGGTCGTAGGCGTTGGGAAAGCCGAGATTGAACGCAAGAAAGTATTGCGAATTGGGATTCATCTGAGCCGGCGTGATGTCGTAGAATCCCTCCGGCGCCTGCCTGTCGCCTTCCTTGATTTTCGGACCCAGTTCCCCCGACCAGCGACAGATCGGGTAGGTCTTGAGCAGCGCATAGCGCCCGCCGCGATCCTGTTTCCAGACCTCCAGTTCCGCTTCTTCTTTAAACAGACGAACGAGGATCGGAGCCTCTTTCGTCATGTTTTTCTGCTCGATTTCGGCAAGCAGCGCGGGCGGGATCGGTGCGTTGGCGCGCGCGTTATAGGTGGGGAAAACGCCCTCGGTCTTGCAGCCTGCAAGCGCCAAAGCTGTCACGAGGGCCGCGCAGGCGATCGCCATGCGAGCCGGATTGGGGCGGCGGATCAACGAGTTACTCCCCGCTAGCGGCTGTCCCCGAGCCTTCATCGCGTGATCGTTATCCCTCTGGTCCGCACGAGGCAAGGGGCAGCGGACACAACCCTTCCCCTGTTGACCATGCGTCGGGTGAATGAAACGTAAAATCCTGGAAAATCTGAATAAAATAACGCGGCGGCATTAAGGCTGGCGCAAGATCATCCGGAACTTTTCACCGGCTGCGGTACCGCGCGACCGCCGAACCATGGCCCAAGGGCAACGATCGGTCAGAGTCCGGCCCGTCCGATGGCGAGGAACTTGTCACGGCGATGCCGGCGGATCGCGTCCCGGTCCATCCCTTTCAGCGAGGCGAACCCATCCCGGATCGCGCCTGCGGCGGCGGCAATCGTCGCCTCGGGATCGCGATGTGCGCCACCGACCGGCTCGGGCACGATGCCGTCGATGATACCGAAGCGGGCCAGATCCTGTGCGGTGATCTTCATGTTCGTCGCCGCCTCCTGCGCCTTGGTCGTGTCATGCCAGAGGATCGATGCGGCGCCTTCCGGCGAGATGACGCTGTAGATCGCATGCTCGAGCATCAGCACGTGATTGGCGGTAGCGATGGCGATGGCACCGCCCGAGCCCCCTTCGCCGAGGACGATCGCAACGTTGGGAACGCCGAGATTGATGCAGGCCTCGGTCGAACGCGCGATGGCTTCAGCCTGGCCACGCTCTTCCGCCCCGATACCCGGATAGGCACCGGCGGTGTCGACCAGCGCAAGCACCGGAATGTCGAACCGGTCGGCCATCTCGAACAGGCGCACCGCCTTGCGATAGCCTTCCGGCCGGGCCATGCCGAAATTGTGCTTGAGCCTTGCCTCCGTCGTCGAACCCTTCTCCTGACCGACCACGCAGATGCTTTCGCCGTCAAAGCGGCCGAAACCGCCGACAATTGCATCGTCGTCCCCGAATTTGCGGTCCCCCGCCAGCGGGACAAAATCGGTAATGAGTGCAGAGATGTAATCGAGGCAATGCGGCCGCAGCGGGTGGCGCGCCACCTGGGTCTTCTGCCAAGGTGTCAAGGACGTGTAGATTTCCTCGAGCGTCTGCACCGCCTTGGCGCGCAGGCGTCCAATCTCCTCCTCGACCTGGACTACGTCGTCCCCGGCCTGCACCGCGCGCAATTCGTCTGCCTTGGCTTCGAGTTCGGCGACGGGTTTTTCGAAATCGAGATAACTGCGCATTGAATTGTGTGTGAGAGGTCGAAGGCGGAGCCGGCGAAACTGGCCCCCGATTCATCCGCAAGTCAAGCCGAGCGCGTGTATTGGAACGTCAACGATCGGTCAGCGGATGCAGATCGCGTACGAGGCTCTTTAGCCGTTCTTCCAGAACATGGGTATAGATCTGGGTTGTTGAAATGTCCGCATGACCGAGCAGGGTCTGCACGACACGCAGGTCCGCCCCGTTCTGCAGCAAATGACTGGCGAAGGCGTGACGCAGGACGTGCGGACTGACCGCTTTGGCTGCAATCCCGGCCGCTCCGGCCAAAGCCTTGAGGTCACGGGAGAAATGCTGCCGGGTCAGATGACCGCTGGCACCGAATGAAGGAAACAGCCATTTCGATTCCGCATGGCCCGCCTGCCGGCATGCGGTCAGATAGCCTGCCATGGCATTGCAGGCAGACTGGTTGAGCGGAACCAGGCGCTCGCGGCCGCCCTTTCCGCGAACGACCAGCATGCGCTGGTCCCGCTGCGCCGCCGACGCGGGCAAGGACACAAGTTCAGATACGCGCAAGCCGGTGGCATACAGGACTTCCAGCAAACAATGCAGTCGCACCGCACGCATGCGCTCCGCCGCGCTCCGCCCGGCGCGCGCAGCATCGGCAGCAACGGACAGCAGCCGCTCGACTTCGGCGGTCGACAGCACTTTCGGCAGCGGTCGTCCCCGCTTCGGCCCCTGAAGAATTGCGGACGGATCGTCCTTTCGCTTGCCCTCAGCGTAAAGGAACCGGTGGAACTGGCGGATGGCAGACAGCTTGCGTGCGACCGAAGCACCCTTCAGACCGGAACGGTCGAGCGTGTCGAGATAACCGCGAATGTCGTCGATCGTCGCGTTCAGCGGCACCTTTCCTTTGCCGGCGAGTGCCGCCGCATAGTCCGCCAGATCCTTGGCATAGGCCGAAAGCGTGTTGGCACGAGCCCCGCGCTCGGCGGTGAGCATGTCGAGAAACAGTTCAACCAGCGAAGTGCTGCCTGCTGTGGCCACGTTGTCGACCGCCGGTCCCGCTCATCGCTCCCGGGCAAAACGGTCGTGCGGGACGCTCACCGTGATTTCCCGCGGCTGCGGCTCGACCAGGGTGGCGAGCGCGACAATTCCGCCATAAATGATGCCGGCGATTATCCCGACTACCGCAAGGAATCGAAACAAGGTCGGCATGAGACGGAACGCCGTTTTTGCGCTAGAAGCTGGGTTGAATGGACGGATCGAGACCTATCATGGCGGAGCAGGCCTTGCACAGCAAATCGGCCGGGGTCGCGGCGGAAGCCGCAATCGGCACCGCGCTTGCCCGCCGCTCGATCGTCTTGATCGGCATGATGGGCGCGGGCAAATCCTCGGTCGGGCGCAAGCTCGCGGCGCGGCTCGGCCTGCCGTTCGTGGACGCAGACACATGCATCGAGGAAGCCGCGGGAATGTCGATCCCCGACATATTTGAAACGCGCGGCGAGGCGGAGTTTCGCGCCGGCGAATCGCGGGTGATTGCGCGGCTGCTGGAGGGCGGGCCGCAGATTCTTGCGACCGGCGGCGGCGCCTATATGAACGCGGACACCCGCGCGCTGATTCGCGCCAAGGGCGTCTCGGTCTGGCTCAAAGCGGATTTCGATATACTTATGAAGAGGATACGGCGGCGCAGCGACAGGCCCATGCTGAAGACGGCGGATCCGGCCGCCACCCTGCGCAGCCTGATCGCACTTCGCTATCCGGTCTATGCCGAGGCCGACATCGTCGTAGAATCGCGCGACGTCGTGCACGAGGTGATCGTCGAGGAGATCGTCCAGCGCCTGTTCGGAAGTCTTTCAGTGCCGAAGTCGGAACCAAGAACCGGGCCGGGTCCGGGCTCGGCACGAGGCACGCCGTGACCGCGCCGCTGCGCAGCAACGATCCCGTCACCGTCGATGTCGCGCTCGGCGCGCGCGCCTATCCGATCGTCATCGGGCGCGGCGTTCTGGCGTCGCTTGGCGAACGCATTGCCGCAATGCGGCCGGGCGCGAAGGCGGCGATCGTGGTCGACGACAATGTCGGCGCACTGCATCGTCACGCCGCGGAGGCAGCCCTGAAGGCCTGCGGCATCGCGTTCAGCCATGTCGGCGTGCCGGCCGGCGAAAGCTCCAAATCGATGGCCTCGTTCGAAGCCGTCTGCGAAGCGCTTGTCGCGCAGCGTATCGAGCGCAACGACCTCGTCGTCGCACTTGGCGGCGGCGTCATCGGCGACCTCGCCGGTTTTGCCGCCTCGGCAGTGCGGCGCGGAATCGATTTCGTACAGGTGCCGACCACGCTGCTGGCGCAGGTCGATTCCTCGGTCGGCGGCAAGACCGGTATCAATTCGAAGCATGGAAAGAACCTGATCGGCGCCTTTCACCAGCCGGTACTCGTGCTCGCCGATACCGCGCTGCTCGACACCCTGCCGCCCCGACAATTCCGCGCCGGCTATGCCGAGGTCGCAAAATACGGATTGCTGGGCGACGCCGGATTTTTCGCCTGGCTGGAAAACAACTGGACCGATGTCTTCGCCGGCGGCCCCGCGCGCGAACATGCCATCGCCGTGAGCTGCCGCGCCAAGGCGCAGATCGTCGCGCGCGACGAGCGCGAGACTGGCGAGCGCGCGCTGCTCAATCTCGGGCACACATTCGGCCATGCGCTGGAGGCCGCGGCCGGCTTCTCCGACCGCCTCCTGCACGGAGAAGCCGTTTCCATCGGCATGTCGCTGGCATTCGAGTTTTCCGCCCGCAAGGGCCTTTCGCCGCAGGACGACACGCTGCGCGTCACGCGCCATCTTGCGCAGACCGGCCTGCCGGTGAAGATTTCGGAATTCTCCAACGAGAAACTCGACGCCGGCCGGCTCATGGACCTGATCGCGCAGGACAAGAAAGTCACGCGCGGCACGCTTACCTTCATTCTTGTGCGCGGCATCGGCCGCAGCTTCGTCGCCCGGGACGTCGATCCCGCCGAAGTCCACGCCTTCCTGTCCGACAAGCTCGCCGGACAATGACCGCGACCGACTGGCTCTCCATTGTCGTCGTGCTGATCTGCCTGCTGCTGTCGGCATTTTTCTCGGGCAGCGAGACGGCACTCACCGCGTCTTCGCGCGCTTCCATGCTTCGCTTGGAAAAGCAGGGCAATCCGCGTGCGCGGATCGTCAATCTCCTGCTCGCCTCGCGCGAACGCCTGCTGGGCGCGCTGCTGCTCGGCAACAATGCGGTGAACATAGCCGCTTCCTCGCTCACGGCCGGCCTCCTGCTGGTCTGGTTCGGCGAAGTCGGCATCCTCTATGCGACCCTGCTGATGACTGCGCTGGTCGTCATGTTTGCCGAAGTTCTGCCCAAGACCGCCGCCTTCAACGCGCCCGACCGCATCGCCTTGCTGGTCGCACGGCCCATGTACATCATCGTGCGCCTGCTCGGCCCCGTCCTTCTGGGCATCGAGGCGCTTGCGCGGCGCATGCTGAAACTGCTCGGCATGCGGCTCGGCGAAAATCATGCGATCCTGTCTGCGCACGAGGAGCTGCGCGGCGCCGTCGACCTTCTGCACAAGGAGGGCGGCGTCGAGAAGCTCGATCGCGACATGTTCGGCGGCATTCTCGATCTGCGCGAGCTGGAGGTGTCCGACGTAATGATCCACCGCACCGAAATGGTGACGGTGAACGCCGACGAGCCCCCCGCGGAGATCGTCAAGAGCGTGATGTCGGCACCGGTCACGCGCCTGCCGGCATGGCGCGGCAAGCCGGAAAACATCGTCGGCATGCTGCACGCCAAGGATCTGTTGCGCGCCCTGCACGCCGCAGGCGGCGATCCAACCAAGGTTGATATCGCCGCAATCATGACCCAGCCGTGGTTTGTGCCCGACACCACGCCGCTCGCAGAGCAGCTCAAGGCGTTTCGCCGCCGCAAGACGCATTTCGCTCTGGTGGTCGACGAGTATGGCGAGGTGATGGGCCTGGTTACCCTGGAGGACATCATCGAGGAAATCGTCGGCGACATCAGCGACGAGCACGATGTCGACCTGCCCGGCGTGCGGCCGCAGCTCGACGGCTCGCTGCACGTCGACGGCTCGGTGCCGATCCGCGACCTTAACCGGGCGATGGACTGGTCCCTTCCCGACGAGGAAGCCACGACCATCGCCGGTCTCGTCATTCACGAGGCGCGTTCGATACCGGATGTCGGCCAGAGCTTCACTTTCCACGGCTTCCGCTTCCGCGTGCTGCGCAAATCGCGAAACCGCATCACACTGCTGCGCATCACGCCGCTGGCCCGGCGTCCGTCGAACGCCGTCACTTCCTGACGCAGATCAGGCGGGATACCGATGCCCGCGCATCGGCAAGGCTGGCGGAGCCGATCGCCGGGGCAACCTTGTGGAATTCGAGAAATTTTCGCGCGCTGGCGGCGGAGACGAGCGTCGCCCTGTTCGCCGTTTGCAGGCCGGCAAGCCCGACAAACTGTCCTTGGGCATCGAGCACGGCCGCGCCGGAAAATCCCGACGGCGGCGGCGGATCGAGAATGACACTGCCGCCGTCGAGGCCGCGAATCTGGGCCGCCGCCGTCGAGGCGCCGGCGCCGCCGCCCTGCATCTGCGGATCGCCGATCCCGACCAGCGTCAGTTCCGCGCTGTGCGGCGGCTGGACCGACAGCGGCAGCGGGCGCATCTCCTTTGCGCCGTGGACACGGATCAGCGCAAGGTCGGTCTCCTTGTCGTCGGCGATGCGCTCGGCGCGGCCGATACCCGGCACGATAATGAGATGGCAGCTTTCCGTCGCCATGCGATCGGTCAGCAGATGCCCGGAGCGGCTCACCGGCACAGCGGTGGCATATTCGACAAAGCGCTTCAGCCCGGGCATGGCGGAGGCGCCGTCGAACGGGGCGAAGGCGCTCGACATGGCGACCACCACAGGCTCCATGATCCCTTCCATTGCCTGGTCGTACAGCACGATCATGCCGCGTACCTCGCTGTCGCGGATGTGCGCGCGGACGTAGAATTTCTTCAACCCCTGCAGACCCGACACGACATAGAAGTCCGGCCGCAGCACGCTGTATTCCGTCTTTCTTCCGGCCGGGATCTTCTTCTGCAGTTCGAAGGACGCCGCGAAAGGAACTTCATCGGCGTTCTCCCGAAACGTCTCGATCTGGATTTCGCCGCGGCCGGAGGTCCAGCGCGCGCCCGTTCTCCCGCGCTCCTGGCGCGCGATCAGCCTCGCGGGAATGCCCAGCCAGATGCCGGTCATCACGTGATCTTCGACGATTTTCCAGCCGACCTGTTCCTGCTGTTCCTTGACCGCGGCCGCGAGCGCGGCACGCTCCTGCGGCGACAAAATTCCCGTTTCCGGATTCTTGCTGCGCTTCTGGAAAGCCTTGACGGCGGCAATCGCGCGGTCGTTGAACTCCCCGTTGACGACGCCGTTATAGTCGCCGGACCAGATCAGGTCGGACTGGAGGGCGCGCCGTTCGGCCAGCGGCATCGCGGCATAGGCGTCGCGGATCGGCGCATTGGCCTTGCTGGCGGTCGCCGGGCCCGCGGGCTGCGTGGCGGCGGGTGGAACGCGCTCCTGCGCCGCCGGCTTTTGCGGTTGCGCCGGCCGGGCCGGCTGTGCCGGCTTCGGTTTCTGCCCGGCCTGCGGCTTCGGGGCCGGATTTCGCGAATCCTGCCCGTGGGCGAAGGAGACGCCCACCGCAAGCGCTAGCAATGCTGCCGCCAGTCTCATGCCAATACGCGATACCAGAAGCCCCGGTCCGGCAGGATGGCCGTTCCGCCGCCCCCCTTGCAAGAGGCGGCTGGGGGAGCGGCTTGCATGAGACCCGCCGGCGTGATTGGACCGGTGCGGGAACGACTTCCATGCTGACCGCGGACGAACTGGAGCGTTATGCCCGCCACATCGTGCTGCGCGAAGTGGGCGGCCCGGGACAGGCGGCGCTCAAACGCGCACGCGTTCTCGTCGTCGGCGCCGGCGGTCTCGGCGCGCCGGTCCTGCTCTATCTGGCGGCGGCAGGCGTGGGAACGATCGGGGTCATCGACCACGACACCGTGTCGCTGTCCAACCTGCAGCGTCAGGTGATCCATGCAACGCCGGATGTCGGCCGCCGCAAGGTCGACAGCGCGGCCGACGCCATCGCCCGCCTCAATCCGCATGTGCGCGTCGTGCCGCACGATGTGCGACTGTCGGCGGCCAATGCGCTGGCGCTGATCGGCGACTACGACATCGTCGCCGACGGCACCGACAATTTCGCCACCCGCTATCTCGTCTCCGACGCCTGCTTCTTCGCAAAGCGGCCGCTGGTGACGGCGGCAGTCGGCGTTTTCGACGGCACGCTGACGACGATCCGCGCGCATGAGCGCGCGCCCGACGGCAGGCCCAATCCGACCTATCGCTGCATTTTCCCGGAGCCGCCGCCGGAGGGCACCGTCCCTGCCTGCGCGGAGGCCGGCATTCTCGGCGCTCTGACCGGCGTCATGGGTTCGCTGATCGCATTGGAGACGATCCGCGAGATCGTGGGCTTCGGCGAAGGCCTGGTGGGTCGCCTGCTGATGGTGGATCTGCGCTCGATGCGCTTCGAGACGCTGAATTACGGCTGGGATGCGGGCAATCCGCTATCGGGGGAGCGCCCCGCGATCGCGGATCTGTCGGGCCATTCTTGACAGCATGCCAAATCGCAGCCGCACTGAAGAACAATCCGGGGAGGAGACGCCATGACGCCGATCGAGGGGGATTACGACTATATCGTCGTCGGCGCCGGCTCGGCCGGATGCGTTTTGGCCAATCGGCTGTCGGCCAATCCGGCCAACCGGGTGCTGCTGCTGGAAGCGGGCGGGCGCGACAACTGGATCTGGTTTCACATTCCGGTCGGC
>CAYWCE010000034.1:0-16416 GCA_964456755.1 uncultured Hyphomicrobiales bacterium | reverse complement strand
CCGAGGCGGTGCCCGGACTGAACGGGCGCAGCCTGATCTATCCGCGCGGCAAGGTGATCGGCGGCTCGTCGGCAATCAATGCGATGATCTACATGCGCGGCCAGTCGGCCGACTACGACCATTGGCGGCAGCTCGGACTGGCCGGCTGGAGCTGGGACGACGTGCGGCCGATCTTCCGCAGGCAGGTATCGCACTTTCTCGGGGAGAGCGACCACCATGGCACCGCCGGCGAATGGCGCGTGGAATATCCGCGCGTGCGCTGGGACATCACCGATGCGTTCCGGGAGGCGGCGGCGCAATACGGCATTCCTAAAGTCGACGATTTCAACACCGGCGACAACGAGGGCTGCGGCTATTTCCATGTCAACCAGCGGCGCGGACGGCGCTGGTCGTCGGCGCGCGGTTTTCTCAAGCCGGTGCTCGGGCGCGCCAATCTGCGGCTGGAGACGGGATGTCTCGCCGAAGCGATCGAGTTCGACGGCCGGCGCGCGACGGCAATCCGCTTCCGCCAGAACGGGGAAGCGAAAATTGCGCGCTGTCGCGGCGAGATCGTTCTATCCGCCGGCGCGATCGGATCGGTGCAGCTTCTGTTGCTCTCCGGCATCGGTCCCGGCGCGCATTTGCGCGAGCGCGGCATAGCGGTGCGTCTGGAGCGGCCCGGAACCGGCGAGAATCTGCAGGACCATCTGCAGCTTCGCCTCATCTATCGGGTCAGCGGCGTAAGCACCCTGAACGAGACCTACCGGTCTCCGCTGCGGCGCGCCGGGATGGGGCTCGATTATCTGCTGCGCCGGCGCGGACCGCTGACGATGGCGCCATCGCAGCTCGGTGCGTTCACACGCTCCGATCCGCATCAGGAGCGGCCGAATATCCAGTTTCACGTCCAGCCGCTGTCGCTCGACAAGTTCGGAGATCCGCTGCATCCGTTTCCGGCCTTTACCGCGAGCGTCGCCAATCTGCGGCCGACCAGCCGCGGGCATGTCCGCCTGCGCTCGTCCGATCCGGCGGACAAGCCGGCGATCCAGCCGAACTATCTGTCCACCGACGCGGACCGGCAGGTGGCCTCCGACTCGATCCGCGTGACGCGCGCGATCGTCGCGCAGCCGGCGCTGCAGGCTTACGCTCCGGACGAGTACCTGCCGGGCGGAAGCGTGCGCAGCGACGACGATGCGGCGCTGGCCCGGGCGGCCGGCGACATCGGCACCACAATCTTTCACCCTGTCGGCACGGCGAAAATGGGACGCCGCGAAGATCCGCTTGCGGTGGTCGACGAGCGGCTGCGCGTGATCGGGATCGAGAATTTGCGCGTCGCCGACGCTTCCGTCATGCCGACGATCACCAGCGGCAACACCAATTCTCCGACCATGATGATCGCCGACAAGGCGGCGACAATGATGCTCGAAGATGCCGGCCCGGCCCGACGGGCGGCGTGAGGGGGGAGAGGACTTCATGCTGCGACGCGCCGCCGCCATTCTGCGCAACCCGGACGAGGAATGGATTGCGATCGAGCGCGAGGACGCGCCGATACGCCCGGTGCTGGCCTATGTCGCGGCGCTGGCGCCGATCCCCGCGCTGTGCGGATTCGTCGGCACGTCGCTGGTCGGTGTGACCGTGTCGGCGGGCACGTTCAAGGTTCCGGCGGCAGCCGGACTGGTCAATGCCGCGGCCAGTTATGCGCTGTCGTTTGCGCTCGTCGGCATCGTGGCGCTGGCGATCAATCTTCTTGCGCCGAGCTTTCGCACCGCTCCGCGCTTTGCGGCGGCTCTGAAGCTGTCGGCCTATTCGTTCACGCCGGCCTGGCTGGCGGGCATTTTTCTGCTGCTGCCGCAACTGCGCTTTCTCACCGTGCTCGGCCTGTACGGCTTCTACCTGCTGTGGAGCGGGCTCGGGCCGATGCTCGGCACGCCGCGCGACCGCAGCCTCATGTTCGCCGCGGCGGTGCTCGTCTGCGCGCTGGCCGCGGTCCTGCTGCTGGCGACGGTCCAGGACATGCTCGTGCGGGCGATTGCCGGCTGAATTCAGAACAGCGCGCGCAGGTGGCGGATCGGCCGGCCCGGCGCGATCGCCTGCGCGGCGGCGACGATGGCATTGGCGTCGATGCCGTAATGCCGGTAGAGGTCGGGAATCGATCCGGTCTGGCCGAAATGCTCGACCCCGAGCGGCCGCACGCGGTTTCCGTTCACCGCGCCGAGCCAGGCCAGCGTGGCCGGATGACCGTCGAGCACGGTGACGATGCCGCAATGCGCCGGAATGTCGGCGAACAGCCGCTCGATATGCGCGCGCGCATGCACGAGGCCGCGCTCGCGCGCGCGCTGGGCGGCGGTCCAGCCGGCATTGAGCCGGTCGGCCGATGTCACCGCGAGAAGGCCGACGTCGCGGCGATCCTCCGCCATCAGTCCGACCGCCTGGATCGCCTCCGGCGCGACCGCCCCCGTATAGGCGACCACGACCTGCGCATTCGGCCCCGGCTTGCGCAACCAGTAAGCGCCGTCGACGATCGCACGGCGCAGTTCCTGCGTCATTGCGCGCTGCGGCTGCTCGATCGGGCGCGTGGACAGCCGCAGGTAGACCGAACCGCCGGTCTCGTCGCGCAGCCAGTTGTGCTCCGAGGGCCCGGCATCGCCGTCCTTCTGGATATAGTTCAGCGCGAACTGCACGATCGCCGCCAGTTCGTCGACGTAGGCCGGCTCGAACGCGGCAAGCCCGTCCTGCGCCATGCCGATCAGCGGCGTCGCAATCGACTGATGCGCGCCGCCCTCGGGCGCGAGCGTAATGCCGGCCGGCGTCGCCGCCAGCACGAAGCGCGCATCCTGGTAGCAGGCATAGTTGAGCGCATCGAGCCCGCGCGCGATGAACGGATCGTACAGCGTTCCGATCGGCAACAGTCGCTCGCCCTCGATCGCGTGCGAAAGTCCCAGCGCGGACAAAAGTATGAACAGGTTCATCTCCGCGATGCCCAGCTCGATATGCTGGCCCTTCGGCGAAAATTCCCAGTTGAAGGTGGAAGGAATGCGCTCGCTCTTGAAGGTATCCTTCATGCTCTCGCGCGCAAACAATCCGCGCCGGTTGACCCAGCCGCCCAGATTGGTGGAGACGGTGACGTCCGGCGACGTGGTGACGATACGGTCCGCCCAGTCGGACGTCTCCCGCGCAATTTCGCCGAGGATGTTGCCGAAGCCGGTCTGCGTCGCCATCACCGGCTGGATCGGAACCTGCAACTCCGCCGGAATGGGAATGGCGGGCGCGGGCTTCGGCGGCGGACGCTTCGCAAACGGCACCGCACGCAGAAATTCCTCGATCGCGCCCTGCGGAAGCGAAAGGCCTTCAAAGCGTTCCCATTCGCGCCCCGGCTGCACGTTCATCGCCTCGCGAAACCGCTCCATCTGCGCCGGCGTCATCAGTCCGGCGTGATTGTCCTTGTGTCCCGCAAAAGGCAGCCCGAAGCCCTTGACCGTGTAACAGATGAAGCAGACCGGCCGGTCGTGATCGACGGCGTTAAAGGCCTGGACCAGCGAAGGCAGATCGTGCCCGGCAAGATTGGTCATCAGCCGCGCCAGCTCCTCGTCCGAACGCGCACCTATCAGCCGCGCGACATCGCCCCGATCGCCGAGATCGTCGTTAAGCCGCTTGCGCCATGCAGCACCGCCCTGAAATACCAGTGCGGAGTAAAGCTGGTTCGGACAATTATCGATCCAGTCGCGCAGCCTCTCGCCGCCCGGCTCGCGGAATGCCTCCTGCAGCAGCGATCCGTATTTGAGGATGACGACATCCCATCCGAAATCGCGGAACAGCGATTCGAACCGCTCCCACAATCCCTCGCGCACCACGGCATCGAGACTCTGCCGGTTGTAATCGATCACCCACCAGCAATTGCGCAGACCCTGCTTCCAGCCTTCCAGCATCGCCTCGAAGATGTTGCCTTCGTCGAGTTCGGCATCGCCGACCAGAGCGACCATGCGCCCTTCCGGCCGGTCGGCGCCCCAGCCGCGCGCGCGCACATAGTCCTGCACCAGCGACGAGAACAATGTCTGCGCCACGCCGAGACCGACCGAACCGGTGGAGAAGTCGACGTCGTCGCTGTCCTTGGTGCGCGACGGGTAGCTTTGCGCACCTTTGTAGCCGCGGAAATTCTCCAGCCGATCGCGCGTCTGCTTGCCGAGCAGATACTGGATGGCGTGGAAGACCGGGCTCGCATGCGGCTTGACCGCGACCCGATCCTGCGGCCTCAGCACGTCGAAATATAACGCGGTCATGATCGTGGCGAGCGAAGCGGAGGACGCCTGATGGCCGCCGACTTTCAGCCCGTCGACATTCTCGCGCACATGATTGGCATTGTGGATGGTCCAGCTCGCAAGCCAGAGCACCTTCTTCTCCAAGGCGCGCAGGATTTCGAGCTTGTCCGTGCCGGATTTGGCGGCCGTCGCCATGGGAGCACCGTCAATCGCGGAGGCATTATCCTCGATATCTTGTGCCATGTCCGATGTGGCAATTTGCGCCAATCCGGTGCAGAATTCCGGCCGGGTGTGGCGGATCTTGCCATTTCCTGCATCGTTATTGGCGTAATCGATCAATACGGTCATGCACCGGCTCGATACCATCGACCGCAAGATTCTCGCAGCCCTGCAGCGCGACGGGCGGCTCAGCATCACCGATCTCGCCGCCGAGGCCGGACTCTCGCCGTCGCCCTGCCTGCGGCGCGTGCGCATCCTGGAGAAGGCCGGCGTGATCTCCCGCTATGTCGCCATGCTCGACCAGCAGGCGGTCGGCCTGCCGGTCAGCGTGTTCGTGTCGATCAAGATGGAGAGCCAGCGCGAGGAAGCGCTCGAGCGCTTCGCAAAGTCGATCGCGCGCTGGCCGGAAGTGCTGGAGTGTTATCTGATGACGGGGCCGCGCGATTATCTCCTGCGCGTCGTCGTCGCCGATCTCGCCGCCTATGAGCGCTTTCTCAAACAGAAACTGACCCGGCTCAGCGGCATCGCTTCGATCGAATCGAGCTTTGCGCTCGAGCAGGTCAAATACAGCAACAGCCTGCCGCTGGAGTGATTCAGCCCCGATCTATGCCGAGCGCACGGCAACCTGCATCGTGCCGATGCCCTCGATCGTTGCGTCCAGCACGTCGCCGTCCTGGATCGGGCCGACGCCTTCCGGCGTGCCGGTCAGGATTACGTCGCCCGGCAGGAGCGTGTAGAACGACGAGGCCCATTCGATCAGCGAGGGAATGTCGACCAGCAGGTCGCGCGTATTGGCCTTCTGCCGGATCTCGCCGTTTACGCTTAGCTGTAGTTCGAGATTGGCCGGGTCCGGCAGTTCGTCGGCCGTTACGAGCCAAGGGCCGAGCACGGTGTAACTGTCGATCGACTTGCGCAGCGAGCGCTCTTCCGGTCCGCGCACGGTAATATCGAATCCGATGCAATAGCCGGCGATGCATTTCATCGCGTCCGCCTTGCCGACGCGGTCTGTGCGCTCGCCGATGACGACGGCAAGCTCGATCTCATGGTCGGTGCGGCGGTCGGGATGGCGGATGGCGATGCCCTCGCCCGGCCCGACGATCGAGCTTGTCGCCTTCAGGAACAGTCCCACCTTGTGAATTTCGGCGATCTTGTTCTGATGATGGATTTCGGCGTCGGCGCGCGCTTCCTCCAGATGCTTTTTGTAGTTCACCGGCGCGGCGATCACCTTGCCGGGATTGGCGACGGGACTGAGCAGCCTGACGTCGCCGGGCGCACGCGCCGGCGCCGTTTTCGCGACTTCGGCCATCGCGCCTTTAAGCTCCCGCAAACGCTCGATGAAGATATCGTGTGCCGGAAACGGATAACGGAAGCTCTGCAGCTTCGCCAGCGCCGGCGTCACATCGAATATGCTGCCGGCATCGACGAGGCCGATGCGATTGTCGGAGAAGCGGCACAGGCGCATGGCTAATTCTGCATTCGCGGTCAGGGAGAGAGAACGACCTGGCGGCAGGCGGCCGGAAGGTCGGCGAGCGTCAGCGGCGGTTTTGGCCGGGGCGGCTCCTTCGGCGGCGGAGGATTCAGGATATGCTCCTGAAACCAGTAATCGAGCTCGGCACCGCATCCTTCGCTCTGGGGAATCGCATCCTGCGGCTTGCATTCCGGGCTGTCCTTCGGACAACCGATGCGGATATGCATGTGATAATTGTGCCCCCACCACGGGCGGATTTTGCGCAGCCACGAACGGTCGCCGGTCGCTTCGCGACAGAGCGCCTTCTTGATCGCCGCATTGACGAGCACGCGCTCGACCTCAGGGTCTTCGGCGGCGGCACGGATCACTGCCACGTGCTGCGGCGTCCAGACGGCAGGGTCGATGTCGCGCTTGTCCGGCCGCACCACATTGATCGCCGACATTTCCTCGCGTTCGAGCCGCGTCAGTTCGCGCTGCGGCATCGGCGTGAGCCAGATGTCGGCATCGAGACCGACCTGGTGGCTCGTATGTCCGGTCAGCATCGGACCGCCGCGCGCCTGCGCCAGATCGCCGACCAGGATACCCGCCCAGCCCGCACGCGGCGCTTTCGCGGCAAAGCGCTCCAGATACGCGATCAGGTTGGGATGGCCGAAATTGCGGTTGCGGGACAGCCGCATCACCTGCCAGGTCCGGCCGTTGACGGGCAGCGCCACGGCACCGGCGAGACAGCCCCGCGTATAGAAGCCGATCGCGCGCGCGGCCAACGGGGCCGGCGTCGCCTTGCGGCCGAACAGGTCTTTCGCCGGCGTCCTGGGATCCTGCGGATTGGCCAGCGGCGGCAATGGCTGCGGATCGAGCGTCCCGCGCGCCTGCGCATGCGCATCGCGACCGATTGTCGCGAAAGCGAAGGCAAGTGCGAGCAAAGCTGCCCCGATGCGTGTCATGCCGCCGTCTAACCGGAATTCGGTGCCGTTGTCAGCCGTTGTATTTAACCGATTCTCCGGCCGGTCCGCTTTACATTCCCGATCGTGTTGCCGATGCTTCGCGCTGCAACGCGCAACTGTCGAATCGGGGGAGTCGATGTCGCGTCCTGTCGTTCTTGCCGCAATTCTATGCGCTGGCCTGATTCTGCCCGGCTTCGGCGGGACCGGTCCGGCCCGCGCGGATATCGTCGTTCGGGTGGACAAGACGACGCAGCGCATGGCCGTCATCGTCGACGGGCTCGATATCTTCCGCTGGCAGGTCTCCACCGGCACCGGCGGGGGTCCGCGCAACGGAACTTACAAGCCGCAGCGGCTGGAACGGAAATGGAATTCACGCAAATACGGCTGGGCGCCGATGCCTTATTCGATCTTCTTCCATGAAGGCTATGCGATCCACGGCACCATTCACGTCAAGCAGCTCGGCCGGCGCGCTTCGAAAGGCTGCGTGCGGCTGCACCCCGACAACGCCGCGATCCTGTTCAACCTGGTGCAGAAGCGCGGCATGGCCTCCACCACCATCGTCGTCGAACAGGGCGCAACCGAATGGAGCGGGCGACCGGCCGCGTCCAATATCGCCGGCCTGAATTGAGTACGCCCGGCGCCGGCGCAATCCCGATTCTCGGCCGCGCATTGTCGGGCTGACTCTTTGTCCGGCTGACGCTTTTGCCTTGCAAACATCTGTCGCCAATTTGTGCAAGTGCCTTGCGCATTGCCGGATAATTGGCGTCGTCGACGATTCGCAGACGATCGGGCGCGCGATCGTCCGCCGAGCGTCGAATCTCGGGATCGCCGTCACCGCAGAAGAAGTGGAACGCAATGCGACCCAGCTCCGCGCCGAACGCTGCAGCGAAGGTCGGGGATTTCCGTTCGGCAGGCCGCGGCCGCCGGCGGCGATTGTCCCGTATCTCGCCGGCCGCCGCATGATGTGGCATCAGGCTGTGTCAGCGCTTGTAGACGACCGCTTCGACATAGCCGCTTGGGACGGTCAGCCGGTCGGCCGGGCCCCTGTTGCAGGCGCGCGCCGTGTCCAGCAACTCGCCCTGCAGGGCGCCGCGGCTGTCGGGATCGAGCGAATCCAGCGCCCGGTTGAGCGGCCCGTAGAAGGTCTGGAAGACCGCCAGCCAGTTCTCCGCCGAGCGGTAGCACATGCTCAGCGTGCGCGGCGTGACCAGGATCATGCTCACGCGCGCTCCGAACAGATCGCGCAGACGATCCTCGCGTCCCCACAACATGGGCGACAGCACGCCCGCGGGCCGCGGCACATACTTGTCGATCAGTGCATGCACCTGTCCCATGAAGCCGTCTGCGGTCCAGTTGGCGAGCGCGATGCGTCCGCCCGACCGGCACACGCGCGACAATTCGCGTGCCGCCTTTTCCTGATTGGGCGTGAACATCGACCCGAAGCAGGAAAGGACGACATCGAACATGCCGTCGATGAAGGGAAGATCCTCGGCATCGGCAACGCGGAAATCGGCCGCCAGCCGCTCGCCGGTGACCCGCCGACGCGCCTCGCTCAGATGTTCGGGGACGAAATCGGTCGCAATCACATGCGCATAGCGGCGGGCCGCAGCCAGGGCGCCGTTACCGGTACCGGCGGCGACGTCGAGCACATGCTCGCCGGCGCGGACTTCGGCGGCCTCGCAAAGCCGTTCGGCAACGATCTGCTGGGCGTTGCCGATCACGGCATAGTCCCCGGCCGCCCAGACCGGCTTCTGACGCTGGCGAATTGCCGCAAGCACGGCAGGCGAAGTGGTACGATGCTGAGTGCGGCCAGACTCATGAGCGCGCACGCGGGCAGTGGCAGGCATGGCGTTCTCCCGGAAGGTTCGGTGAATGGGGCCGCCTCCTCGCGAGACGGCCGTTCCGGGGCCGCGGAATACGGGCTTGCACGTCCTGCGTGAATATCCCGTCCGCCTGCCCGATTGACAGATCGTCCTCAATCGCACTCCACTCTTGCCCGATCGTCCGCTAAATTTGATCGCGCATCCGGCTCAAGGACGGGGCATGACAACAGACACTTTGTCCGACGTGCTCCGCGCCGTGCGCCTGACCGGCGCCGTATTCATCGATGTCGATGTGTCCGCGCCCTGGGCGGCGTGGGCTCCGGCGGCGCGAAATCTGATCCCGCTGATCATGCCGGACGCGCAGCACCTGATTTCCTATCACCTGGTTACCGACGGCGAATGCTACGCCGTTCCCAAAGACGGCGAGCCGGTCAAGCTGCAGGCGGGCGACATCATCGTATTCCCGCACGGCGACGCACACACCATGTGCAGCGAGCCGGGTATGCGCGCCAAAGGGACTTTCGACCTGGAAAAAGTCGATTTGGTATCCAGACGCCCGTGGAAGATCGTCGGCGATGGAAACGGCGACCGGCACACCAAGCTGGTCTGCGGGTTTCTCGGCTGCGACGTGCGGCCGTTCAACCCGCTGCTGGCCGCGCTGCCGCGGAAAATTCACTGCAACGGCCGCGATCCCGCATGCCAGGAACGGATCAGCTATTTTTACGAAATGGCGGTGATCGAATCGAACGCCGCGCGCCTCGGCGGCGAGAGCGTGCTGGCAAAACTGAGCGAGCTGCTGTTCATCGAGCTGGTGCGTATGTACCTGGAAACGCTGCCGATCGAGCAGACCGGCTGGCTCGCCGGATTGCGCGACCGGCATGTCGGCCAGGCGCTGGCGCTGCTGCACAAACAGCCCTCGCGCAACTGGACGCTGGAAGATCTGTCCGCCGAATCCGGCCTGTCCCGCTCCGCCCTGGCCGACCGTTTCACCGCCATCGTCGGCATACCGCCGATGCAATATCTCGCCAAATGGCGCATGCAGCTTGCCGCCGGGATGCTCAGTTCCGGCCAGGCCAATATCGCGCGCATCGCCCTGGATGTCGGCTACGATTCGGAAGCCGCATTCAGCCGCGCTTTCAAGAAGATCGTCGGCATGCCGCCGGCCGCATGGCGCAAGAGCCGCAACGTTGCGCATGAACCGGCGCCGTCCTGAGCGCGACTAACGGTCCGGCGAGCCGGACAAGAAGCTCGCACGGGCCCAAACGCCGCGAAACAATCGCCGGCATCCCGATCAACTTCCCCGGAAACGCAGTCATGGCAGGGCGCGGGCGGATCGCGCATATGCCGCGCACGAAAAATTACGGAGACGACCATGACCGACGTGACCATGACTGCCATCACCCATCCTTCGATCGCGCAAGCGCGATCCATGCGCGCGGAATATCTCGCAAGACTTCTGCGGATCGCCGCAAAGTCGGCGATGCGAAAGCTGCGCCGCTATGCCGGGCGTGTTGCAATGGCGCGGCAATACCGCCGCGAGCTTGCCGTGCTGATGCAGGCCGACGACCGCATGCTGATGGATATCGGACTGACCCGCATGGATGTCGCTGCGGCGACGGAGCGCTGGTTTACCCCCGGTCGCATGATCGAGGCGGCGGCGATGCGGCGCGAGCAGGCGATGACGGCGGCGCACCGCCGCAGCGCGTTGCCGCGCGTGCAGGCGCCGGCACTTGTTCCTGCCGCCGTCCCGGCCGAACGCCTTGCGACGGCGGATGCGCGTTGAGCCGGGCAATGCGGCGCGACAGATCGGGATGGCTTGACAATTCGGCCGTCCCGATCCGCCGCGGCAATGCAGGCCGAGCGGCGCTGCCTACCAGTTCAGCCGCCAGACCGCCTCCACGCAGCCAAAGGCGGAAACTACGCCGCCGGCGATTGCGGCGGATGCGATCGTCCGCGCACCCAGTTGCCGGTCGAGCAGCGCCGCCAGCGCGATGGCGGCGGCGGGCAGGATGCCGACGAAGTAGCGTCCCTGAACGCCCCAGACGACGGAATTGGCCGGCGGGGTCCACGTCATGTACAAAATCAGGAACACCGCCAGCGTGTAGCCGACAATGAGCAGCGCACACCAAACCGCAATCCGCAGGCGGGTGGCGCGATCGGCATCGAGCTTCTCGATCATCGGCAGCAACAGCGTGACCGTCAGCAGCGGATAGAGCCAGGACCGCAGCGGCGTGTCGAGCCAGCCCAGTACGCCGATGAGCTGCCGCCACAGACCCGCCGGATGCTCCATCAGCGTGCCCAGCATCGCTGTCGGAAATTGCAGCGGATGCTGCAGCATGTAGGCGAGTTTCCAGCCCGGCCTGAACTGTTCGGCGGGGAGTCCGGTGCCGTCGGTGATGCGCCATGCGGCCATCTCGGCATCGACCGCTACGATCCACGCGATCAGAAGCAGTGTGCCGGGAAGCACGACCGGCAGGACGGCGGCCCACCGGCGCACAAGTTCGCGCAGCGGCGCGGTCATGAATTCGAGCAGAATGAACGAAAGCTGCGACGGCTTGGCAAGCACGCATAAGGTCATCCAGACCGAGCGATGCCAGCGTGCGACAGGCAGGCCGAGCGCGGCGCGCAGGCATAGCGCGGCGATCAGCAGCGAATAACCGACAGTAGCGCCGTCCGCCCCGGCGACCGAACGGCCATACAGCGCCGCCGGCAACATACCGATCGCGAAAAATGCCCATTTCAGACGCGGCGTCATGGCGATCGCCAGAGCGATGACCAGCGTTGCGGCAAACAGGGCCGCAAGCCGCATCAGATAGATGGTAGGGAGAAAATCGAGCCGGAGCGCGCGCGCGAAAAGTGTGACGGCGATTTCCGGAAGATAGGCGGCGGGGGAATAGCCTTCGGTTCCCTGATAGGGAACGAAAGTCGGCGCATCCTGCGGATCCGCCGCCGGAAGCCGTATATAGTTGCGAAAAATACCGGCATAGCGATAGCCATCGCCCTGCCACTGCGTGTTCTTGGCATCGTCGAAGAAGGAATAGCCGCGATACAAATGCGGGGGCAGATGAATGCCCTGGCGGCCGCCTTCTTCATGCGCAGGCACGAGATCGCCGGTGGCATAGCCATAAATGCGCAGGAAATGCGCCTGCTCGTCCGGACCGCGAAGCGGCGGATTGAGTGCGACGATCAGCAGACCGAAAACCGCCGACAGCACGAGGAACAGCGCCGCCGGACGCGACGACGCCAGCGTCCACAGATCGGCGGCGGCCCGCACCGGTCCGGCGGCAACGGGCGGCCTCGCGCGAGTCTGGCCGGAGACGGTCATCCGCTTGCCGCGATGACGAGGAAGCCGGCGACCAGCAATCCGAGCCCGGCCATCTGCATGACGGAGACCGGTTCGGCAAAGATCGCCCAGCTTGCCAACGCGACCAGCACGAAGCTGAGCGCCATATACGGATAAAGTCTGCCCAGCGGCACATATTGCAGCAGCGCGATCCAGATCAGCGTCGCGCCGGCATAGATCGCGAACGCGGTCAGCACGATCGACATCACCCGCGTATCGAGTATCGTTCCGGCGGACGCCAGCGTCTGGGCCGACAGCTTGAACAGAACCTGTCCGGCCGCGATCAGCGCAACGCAGAACAGGGCCGCAAAATGAAATGAGAGGCTCATGGCGATCCGCAATTCGCGTCAGGTTCTATAGCGATCAGGTCTTGGCGATCAGGTCTTGGCGATGTGGCAAAGATAGAAGAGATTGAGATCGGTTGACGGCATCCGCAGCGGATACCAGGTCTCCTGCACGTCCCGGAAATAGTAACGGATGAACACGACGAGATTGCCGATCGGGTTCACGTGCTCGCGCGCCATCCAGTAATCGTAGTCGATGCCGGCACGCTCGGCGTTTCCGCGCGGTCCGAGCAGGCGGCCGAAGCGCCAGAGCAGGCCGGGATCGCAGGGAAGCAGGATCGACATGATGCCACCGCGCTTCAGCACGCGGTTCCATTCGCGCAACACTTCGTGCGGGCGATAGAGATGTTCGAGGATGTGGCAGGCGATCAGACGATCGACCGCGTTGTCGGGCAGCGAAAGGCGCGTTGCGTCCTCTTTTGCCACCCTCACTCTGGCGCGCAGGCCTGGCGGCAGCGCCTCACGTGCGCGTGCCAGTCGGATGTCGTTCCAGTCGGTCATCAGATAGTCGTCGAAGTCGTGGCGGACATAGCCGAGATGCTCGCCGGCGCCGGCCCCGACTTCGACCACACGCGCAAAACGGTCGGTCTCCGCAAATCGCGACTCCAGCACCGCATGCCCGCGACGCATGAATCCCCCGGCCAGCGAGCGGCCGTAATTGAGCGCGTCGTAGGCGGCGGCGAGGCGGGCGTTGTAGATATCAATGTCCGGTTCGGCGCGCATCGGTTTCCTTGCGTGTCGTTGCGCCGGCGTGCCGCCAATAGTTGCGTCCGCGGCCGACGAGGCGCGGATGCAGCGCGGATTGCGGGCTCGACTGAATGTCGTGGGAGACGAAGGCGAGCAGGAACTGGATGCCGAGAATGACGGGAAGGCCGGCCAGCATCACCGTGCCCGCGGACGCGGTCGCGCCGACTCCGCTCCACTTGGCAATGCCGTAAGCCGTTCCGAAAGCGAGCAGGACCAGCCCGGCGACCAGTTCGAGCGAGGCGATGCTGAAGTTGCGCAGGAAGTAGTTGTAACCGATACGCTTGAAGAAATTGCGCATGTGCCCGGCGGCAAACGGAAGCAGGATCCGGCCGATTTTCAGGTTGCTCTCCTCGTCGGCATAGATCGCGGGCATCGGCAGGTCGACGACCCGCGCCTGCAGCGTATTGAGGCGAAACAACAGGTCGCTCTCGAAGAAATACCGGTTGTCGATCTTGTCCATCGGCAGGCGGCGGGCGATTTCCGCATGCATGGCGAAGTAGCCGTTGGTCGGATCGAAAGTCTGCCAGTAGCCGGTGGACAGCTTGGCCAGAAAAGAGAGCCCCGCATTGCCGAACAGACGGACCTTGGGCATCGCCGACAGGCCGTCCGGATCGAAGAAGCGGTTGCCCTTCACATAGTCGGCTTCGCCGCGCGCGATCAGGTCGACCATCAGCGGCAGATAGGAAGGGTCCATCTGTCCGTCGCCGTCCATCTTGACGACGACGGCGGCGCCGTCGGCGAGCGCGCGATGCATGCCGGCCATCACCGCTCCGCCCACGCCGCGGTTTTCCTTCAGCCGCACCACCTGCACGCGCGGATCGCCGCAATGCTGTGCGACGAAATCGCCGCTCTGCTCTGGACAGGCGTCGTCGACGACATAGATCGCATCGGCAGCGTCGCCGATCCCTTCGATCACCGACAGAATATGCCTGCGCACGCGATAGCAAGGGATCACGACCGCGACGCGCGGCGCATCGGCGCTGCCGTCCCCGGTCAGTTCCGGCAAAAGCGAAACGGCAGGGTGGTAACCCAGATTCTGCATGCGGAATTCCGTCTTGCCTGCGCGGCGGCACAAGCGCGCGCCCCGCAAGCAAACGCGGGCTGCGTCACATCGGTTCCGCGCAGCGCCATCGCGTCGCAGGCAGGGCGCGACGCCGTGGATCGGCAATGAAGAAGCTCACACATCCACCTTCAGCGCGGCGATGAAGGCTTCCTGCGGAATGTCGACCTTGCCGAATTGCCGCATCTTTTTCTTGCCTTCCTTCTGCTTCTCCAGAAGCTTGCGTTTGCGCGTGGCGTCGCCGCCGTAGCATTTCGCGGTCACGTCCTTGCGCAGCGCGCGCACCGTTTCGCGCGCGATCACCTTGCCGCCGATGGCGGCCTGGATCGGCACCTGGAACATGTGCGGCGGGATCAGTTCCTTCAGCTTCTCCACCATGGCGCGGCCGCGGCTCTCCGCGCGCGAGCGGTGCACCAGCATGGCGAGCGCATCGACCGGCTCGGTATTGACGAGGATCTGCATCTTCACGAGGTCGGAGGGCTTGTAGTCGGTCAGGTGATAGTCGAACGAGGCATAGCCCTTCGACACCGATTTCAGCCGGTCGTAGAAATCGAACACCACCTCGTTGAGCGGCAGGTCGTATTTCACCAGTGCGCGGTTGCCGACATAGGTCAGCTCCTTCTGCGTGCCGCGCCGGTCCTGGCAGAGCTTGAGCACCGCGCCGAGATATTCGTCGGGCGTGAGGATGGTGGCCTCGATCCACGGTTCCTGGATTTCGGCGATCTTGACCACGTCGGGCATGTCGACCGGATTGTGAATCTCGATCTCGCGTCCGTCGGTCAGCGACATCTTGTAGATGACGCTCGGCGCCGTCGCGATCAGGTTGAGATTGAATTCGCGCTCCAGCCGCTCCTGGACGATTTCCAGATGCAGCAGCCCGAGAAAGCCGCAGCGGAAGCCGAAGCCGAGCGCGGCCGAGGTCTCCATCTCGAAGGAGAAGCTCGCGTCGTTGAGCCGCAGCTTGCCCATGGCCGCGCGCAGGTCCTCGAACTGCGCGGCATCGACCTGGAACAGGCCGCAGAACACGACGGGGATGTCGGGGCGGAAGCCGGGCAGCGGCTCGGTCACCGGCTTGCGGCCGTCGGGGATGGTATCGCCGACGCGGGTATCGGCCACCTCCTTGATCGAGGCGGTAAGAAAGCCGATCTCGCCCGGGCCAAGCTCGCCGACTTCGAGCTTCTTGGGCGTGAACACGCCGACGCGATCGACCTCGTAGGCTGCGCCGGTGCCGAGCATGCGGATGCGGTCGCCCTTCTTCAGCGTGCCGTCGACCACGCGCACCAGCACAATGACGCCGAGATAGGGGTCGTACCAGGAATCGACCAGCAGCGCCTTCAGGGTCGCGGCCGGATCGCCCCTGGGAGCGGGGAGGCGGTTGACGATGGCTTCGAGCACCTCGGGCACCCCGACCCCGGTCTTGGCGGAAATCGGGATGGCATTCGACGCATCGAGACCGATCACGTCCTCGATCTGCCGCTTGACCTTGTCGGGTTCGGCCGCCGGCAGGTCGATCTTGTTGAGCACCGGGACGATCTCGTGGTTGTTGTCGATCGCCTGGTAGACGTTGGCGAGCGTCTGCGCCTCGACACCCTGGCTGGCGTCGACGACCAGCAGCGAGCCCTCGCAGGCGGCGAGCGAGCGGTTCACCTCGTAGGCGAAATCGACATGGCCCGGCGTGTCGATCAGGTTGAGGATGTAATCCCTGCCGTCCCGCGCGCGGTATTTCAGGCGCACGGTCTGCGCCTTGATGGTGATGCCGCGCTCGCGCTCGATGTCCATCGAATCGAGCACCTGCTCCTTGCCGGCCATCTCGCGCGCGTCCATGGCGCCGGTGAGCTGGATCAGCCGGTCGGCGAGCGTCGACTTGCCGTGGTCGATGTGGGCGACGATGGAAAAATTGCGGATGTGGTCGAGCGGCGTGGTCATGGCGCGGCCTTTAGCAGGGAAGCGGGCAAAGGCAAAGGGCGGGAAGGACGGCGCAGGCGCGGCGGCGCGGCCGCCGCCCTACCCGGCGGCGGGGGTCGGCGCGGCGGCCGGCGCCGGCAACGGCGAGAACTGCATCTTGACGAAAGCGCGGTAGGCGAGCACCTGGTGGGCTAGGCGCTGGGGGTCGTTGAGCACCTTGGCCATGATGATGCCGCCGTCGATGATGCAGGACAGCATCTCGGCCATCACGTCGAGGTCGACCGGCTCGCGCGGCGGGTAGATCGCGACGATGGCGGCGAGGTAGCCGCGG
>CAYWCE010000033.1:27464-29689 GCA_964456755.1 uncultured Hyphomicrobiales bacterium | reverse complement strand
GCGCCCCAGAACGTCTCGGTCGTGGACTTCAAGTTTGGGGCGCAGAAGACAACCAGCAAGGACGAGATCAACGGCGCGATCAAGCGGGCCGCCGAACAGCAGCTCAAGGGCATCCTCGGCTACACCGGCGTCCCGAACGTTTCGATCGACTTCAACCACGATCCGCATTCGTCCGTATTCCATCTGGACCAGACCAAGGTCATGGACGGCACGCTGGTGCGCGTGATGTCCTGGTACGACAACGAATGGGGCTTCTCCAACCGCATGGCCGACACCGCCGTGGCGATGGGAAAGCTGATCTGATTTCTCGCGAGCACGCGCAAGGCGGGTGAACCGAAGGCGTAACCCGCCTGTCTGAGGCAAATGCGGCAGCGGATTACGCTTCGCCGATCCGCC
The DNA here is from genome assembly GCA_964456755.1 of uncultured Hyphomicrobiales bacterium. Lineage (GTDB taxonomy): Bacteria > Pseudomonadota > Alphaproteobacteria > Rhizobiales > Xanthobacteraceae > Pseudorhodoplanes. Next base: position 29,293 of record CAYWCE010000033.1, on the reverse strand, counting down.
CTACGCATGGCGCGCAGATGACGAGCAAGGCTGACCGTATGTCCCAATTCCGCACCCTCGATCGGGCCGACGTGAAAGGAAAGCGCGTTCTCCTGCGCGTCGATCTCAACGTGCCGATGGAAGGCGGCAAGGTCACCGACGCAACCCGCATCGCGCGCGTCGTTCCCACCATTGCGGAAATCGCGGACAAGGGCGGCAAGGTCGTCCTGCTTGCGCATTTCGGCCGGCCGAAGGGGCGCGACCCGAAAGAATCGCTGCAACCGGTTGCGCGGGAAGTCGCGCGGATCGTCGGGCGGCCGGTCGGATTTGCCGAAGACTGTATCGGCGACGTTGCGGCGAAAGCCGTCGCGACAATGAAGGATGGCGATATTCTCTGCCTGGAGAACACGCGCTTCCACAAGGAAGAAGAGAAAAACGATCCGGGATTTGTCGACGCGCTGGCCAAGCTCGGCGACATTTATGTCAACGACGCCTTTTCCGCCGCGCATCGCGCGCATGCCTCGACCGAGGGGCTGGGACACAGGCTGCCGGCCTATGCCGGCCGCACCATGCAGGCGGAAATCGAGGCGCTGTCGCGGGCGCTGGAGCATCCGCAGCGTCCCGTCGTCGCCATCGTCGGCGGCGCCAAGGTCTCGACCAAGCTCGACCTGCTCGGCAATCTGCTGGACAAGGTCGACGTGCTGGCGATCGGCGGCGCCATGGCCAATACGTTCCTGCTGGCGCAGGGGACCGGCATCGGAAAATCGCTGGCGGAGCCCGATCTTGCGGCCACCGCGCGCCAGATCATGGACAAGGCAAAGAAGAGCGGCCGCGAGCTTGTGCTGCCGGTCGACGTCGTGGTGGCGAAGGAGTTCAAGGCGCATGCGCCTTCGCGCGTTGCCGCCCTCGACGACATCGCCGGCGACGAAATGATCCTCGATATCGGCCCGCGCAGCGTCGAACATGTCGTCTCCGTGCTGGCACGCGCGAAGACGCTGGTGTGGAACGGACCGTTCGGCGCCTTCGAGATGGAACCGTTCGACAACGGCACCGTCGCGGTGGCCGAAGCCGCGGCGGAACTGACCGCCGCGGGCAAGATTGTCTCCGTCGCCGGGGGCGGCGACACCGTCGCCGCCCTCAACGCCGCCGGTGCGGCCGGGCGCTTCAGCTATGTGTCGACGGCAGGCGGCGCCTTCCTGGAATGGCTGGAGGGCAAAACGTTGCCGGGAGTCGAGGTCTTGAGGGTGAAATAGCCGCCCCCTTTCCGCGCACCGCGCGGACGATGTATGACTTGCGCAAATTGCCGGCCTGCCGGCCCACGTAACAGGGAGGGAAGGATGAACCTCGCAGAACTTAACAAGGTCGCCGAAGCGATGGTCGCGCCGGGAAAGGGCATCCTCGCCGCCGACGAATCCTCCGGCACGATCAAGAAGCGCTTCGACGCCATCGGCGTCGAATCGACGGAAGACAACCGGCGCGACTATCGCGAATTGCTGTTCCGTTCGAGCGAAGCGATGTCGAAACACATTTCCGGCGTCATTCTCTATGACGAGACGATCTGGCAGAAGGCCAAGGACGGCACGCCGCTCGTCGATGTCATCAAAAAGGCCGGCTCCATCCCCGGCATCAAGGTGGACGAAGGCACCAAGCCGCTGCCGAACTGTCCGGGCGAACTGATCACCGTCGGCCTCGACAAGCTCGCCGACCGGCTGCCGAAATATTACGAGCAGGGCGCGCGCTTCGCGAAATGGCGCGCGGTGATCGACATCGGCGAGGGCATTCCGAGCTACACCGCAATCTCGACCAACGCGCATGCGCTCGCGCGCTATGCCGCGCTGGGCCAGGCGGCG
>CAYWCE010000033.1:3200-27454 GCA_964456755.1 uncultured Hyphomicrobiales bacterium | reverse complement strand
CGTGCCGATCGTCGAGCCCGAGGTGCTGATGGACGGCGACCACGACAGCGACCGCTGCTACGCTGTCTCCGAATGGACGCTCAAGACCGTGTTCGAGCAGCTCTATTACCAGAAGGTCGCGCTCGAAGGCATCGTGCTCAAGCCCAACATGGCGATCGCCGGCAAGAAAAGCACGAAGAAAGCCTCGGTACAGGAAGTCGCCGAGAAGACCGTGCGCATGCTGAAGAACTGCGTGCCGGCATCCGTGCCGGGCATCGCCTTCCTCTCCGGCGGACAGTCCGACGAGGAGGCCACCGCCCATCTCGACGCCATGAACAAGATCGGCAACCTGCCCTGGAAGCTCACCTTTTCCTACGGCCGCGCGCTGCAGGCGGCGCCGCAAAAAGCATGGAGCGGCAAGAGCGAGAATGCCGCAGCCGCGCAGCGGGCCTTTTCGCACCGCGCGATGATGAACGGCCTTGCTTCGCTCGGACAGTGGAAGCAGGACCTGGAGAAGAAAGCGGCCTAGGCGGCTGCATCGGCTCTGCGCCGTAGCCGCAGTGCAGGGCGGACGCCGCTTCCCGCGCATGGAGACGCATCGGCGTAACCGGGCCCGGCCACGCGAGCGGAGCGCAGCCGCCCCGTTTCCGCCCGATTGGAAAAGCATCGACACCGGATGGCTTCGCGTCGGCAACAATCGATGTCCCGACCGGCACCCCGCCTCAGCCTCGTTGCGTCGGCGGCCTGGATATCCCGCGCGCAACCCGGTCTGACGGCGGCGCTGCGGGACGGCGATGTCGCCGCCGTGCTGCTGCGGCTGCCGGCGGGTGCGGATCGCGATGCGATCAACGCGGTCAAGGCCGTCGCCGCAACGGTGCAGGATGCGGGCGCCGCACTGATCCTCGACGGGCGCGCCGATCTCGTTGCGCGGTCGGGCGCGGATGGCGCGCATCTGACCGGCATCGCCGCCTTCGAGGAAGCGGTGGCGGGCCTCAAGCCGGATCGCATCGCCGGCGCCGGCGGCCTTTTCACGCGGCACGATGCCATGACCGCGGCCGAACGCGGCGCGGACTATGTGATGTTCGGCGAGCCGGACGCGCAGGGCGAACGCCCGTCCGCGCCGGCGGTGATCGAGCGGGTGCGCTGGTGGTCCGAACTGTTCGAAATCCCGTGTATCGCCCATGCCGCAGCGGTGGACGAGATCGCGCCTCTGGCGCGCGCGGGCGCCGATTTCGTCGCGCTCGAGGCGGACGCCCTGACCGGTGACGCGGAATTGCCGCTCGCGCTCGGCGCCGCGATACGCGCGCTGAACGCCGCGGAGCCGGCGCCATGACGCCGCTGCGCCTTGCGCTGTACGTCCTGGCCGCGGTCGCCTTCGGTGCGAACGCCGCCGCGCAATCGGCCCGGCCCTCCGCCCAGGCTGCCGCACAGGCGCCCGCCCGGCCGCCCGATCTCGCCTTCGGTGCCTTTCAGCGCGGGCATTACCTCACCGCCTTTCACGAAGCCACAAAGCAGGTGGAAGCCAATAGCGATCCCAAGGCGATGACGCTGCTGGCGGAGTTATACGCCAACGGGCTGGGGATTCCGCAGGACGATGCCAAGGCTGCGGAATGGTACCGCCTCGCGGCCGAGCGCGGCGACCGCGAAGCCATGTTCGCGCTCGCCATGTTCCGTCTCGGCGGACGCGGCGGGACGGCGGACCGCGACGCGGCAGCCAAGCTGCTCGCCGCCGCCGCGCGGCTCGGCCACGCCATCGCCGCCTACGACCTGGCCTTGCTCTATATCGAGGGCCAGCAGTTTCCGCGCGACTTCACCCGCGCCGCCGAGTTGCTGCGGCAGGCGGCCGGCGCCGGCAATCCGGAAGCGCAATACGCACTCGCGACTTTCTACAAGGAGGGACGCGGCGTGCAAAAGGACGAGAAGGAAGCCGCGCGCCTGATGGGCGCCGCCGCGCTGGCCGGCAATCTCGACGCGCAGACCGAATATGCCATCGCATTGTTCAACGGCACCGGGGTGGCCAAGAACGAGGAAGCCGCGGCACAGCTTTTTCTCAAGGCCGCCCGGCGCGGCAGCGCCATCGCGCAGAACCGTCTCGCCCGCGTGCTGGCGAGCGGACGCGGCATGCCCGCCGACCCGGTCGAAGCCGTGAAATGGCACACGGTGTCGAAAGCGCAGGGTGCGACCGACTTTTTCCTCGACGAATTCGCCCACAAGCAGCCGCCCGGCGTGCGCGAGCAGGCCGAAAAGCTGGCCAAGCCCTGGCTCGAGCTGATTGCGGCCTCGCGTTCATGAAGTTTCCGGCCGGCACTTGACGCCGCGCTCGCCGCCGGGGCACACCAGCGCCCGAAACCTCACTCCCGAACACGGCAGACGCGCAATGGCCAAGATCAATGGCAACGAAATTCGTCCTGGCATGGTCATCGAGTATCAGGACTCTCTCTGGGCTGCAGTGAAGACCATGGCGGTCAAGCCCGGCAAGGGGCCGGCCTATAACCAGGTGGAACTGAAAAATCTGATCGACGGGCGCAAGCTGAACAACCGGTTCGGGTCCGACGAACGGGTGGAGCGGGCGCGGCTCGAGCAGAAGGACTTCCAGTTTCTCTACAAGCAGGGCGACAGCCTCGTTTTCATGAATACCGACACCTACGAGCAGCTCGAATTGCAGGAAGATTTCGTCGGCGAGCGCTCCGCTTTTCTGCAGGACGGCATGACCGTCACTCTGGAAATGCACGACGAGCGCCCGATCGGCATCAAGCTGCCCGACCAGGTGACGCTGCTGGTCGTCGAAGCCGACCCTGTCGTCAAGGGACAGACCGCGGCTTCGTCCTACAAGCCGGCCAGGCTGGAAAACGGCCTGCGCGTCATGGTGCCTCCCTTCATCACCACCGGCGAGAAGGTCATCGTCGACACCAACGAGGTGACCTATGTGCGCCGCGCCGAGTGACGCCGGCGCTCCGCCGCAATCGTGAAGCTGAACGCGTCCCGTAGCGCCGCATGGTCCATTCCGCTCTCCTCAACGTCATGATCAAGGCCGCCCGCAAGGCGGCGCGCGGGCTCGTGCGCGATTTCGGCGAGGTGGAGAAGCTGCAGGTCTCGCTCAAGGGTCCGGCGAACTTCGTTTCGCTCGCCGACAAGCGCGCCGAGCAGACCATCCGCGAGGAGCTGGCGAACGCGCGCCCGGGCTATTCCTTCCTCGGCGAGGAAGGCGGCAAGACCGAGGGCCCGGACAAGAGCCATACCTGGATCGTCGATCCGCTCGACGGCACCACCAATTTCCTGCACGGCATTCCGCAATTTGCGATATCGATCGGACTTGAGCGAGAGGGCGTGCCGGTCGCAGGCCTGGTGCTCAACCCGGTGAGCGACGAATTGTTCGTCGCCGAACGCGGCAAGGGCGCCTTCCTCAACGACCAGCGCATCCGCGTGGCGGCACGCAGCCGGCTCGCCGATGCCGTCGTCGCCTGCGGATTGCCGCACCGCGGGCGCGGCGATCTCGCGCTGTTTCGCCGCGAATTCTCCGTCGTGCAGGAGCAGGTCGCCGGCCTGCGCCGGTTCGGCTCGGCGGCACTCGACCTCGCCTATGTGGCTGCCGGCCGCTTCGACATCTACTGGGAGCGCGATTTGTCGCCCTGGGATATGGCGGCCGGCAACGTCATCGTGCGCGAAGCCGGCGGCTATGTCACCGATCTGGACGGCGCCGAGGACATGTTCGGCAAAGGACATATCGCCGCCGGAAATCCCGCCCTGCATGCCGAACTGCTCAAGCTGCTGCAGGCCGCCGGCAAAGCTTGAATCAATTCCACATCGGGAGCCGGCCGCGGCGGTTCCATTCCGCCGCGCCTATGCCATATTCAAGGGGTGGTTGGACCAGGCCCGAAGGACCAGACATGGCACGCGACACCGACCCCTTCAAACTGTCCTCCCCGCGCATCTTTCTCGTGCGCATGCTGGTGTTCCTGATCCTCTGCACGCTGCTTGCTTTCATCCTCTACAAGCCGATCCTGACTGCATTCCTGACCAATCCCGGCTTGAACGGTCTCATTCTCGGCGTCCTGCTGATCGGCATCCTGCTATCGTTCCGCCAGGTCGGACGCCTGTTCCGCGAAGTCGCGTGGGTGAACGGTTTCCGCCTTGCCGATCCCGGCATCGCCGTCGAGCGGCCGCCGGTCCTGCTCGCGCCGATGGCGGCGATCCTGCGCGACCGCGTCGGTCGCATGTCGATTTCATCGCAGACCATGCGCGGCATTCTCGATTCGATTGCCACCCGCCTCGACGAGGCGCGCGACCTGTCGCGTTACATGACGGGGCTGCTGATTTTCCTCGGTCTGCTCGGAACCTTCTGGGGGCTGATCGAGACCGTCACCTCGGTCGGGCGCGTGCTGGAAAACCTGCGCCCGGGCGGCGACGCCGCCGCGATCTTCGATTCGCTCAAGGAAGGGCTCGGCGCACCGCTTACCGGCATGGGCATTGCGTTCTCCTCGTCGCTGTTCGGGCTCGCCGGTTCTCTCGTTCTCGGCTTTCTCGATCTGCAGACGAGCCAGGCGCAAAACCGCTTTTATACCGACCTTGAAGACTGGCTTTCCACCACGGTGCGCGATATCGGCGCCGAAGGCGGCCAGCAGACCGGCGCCGGAATGTCCGGGGAACTTCGCGTTGCCTTCGAGCGGCTCAAGGAGACCATCGCCGAAGGCGGATCGAGCAAGGCGGCGACCACAGCGATGGCCAATCTCGCCGATGCGATCCACGGCCTCGTACAGCACATGCGCACCGAACAGCAGATGATACGCGACTGGGCCGATGCCCAGGCGACCCAGAATCAGGAAATCCGGCGGGTGCTCGAAGTGCTCGCGCGCGAAAAGACATAAAGACACAAAGCCATGGCTTTGGCCCGCACCCGCCGCGACCGCGGCATCGACTATTGGCCCGGCTTCGTCGACGCCCTGTCGACGCTGGTGCTCGGCATCATCTTTCTGCTTACCGTATTCGCGGTGGTGCAGTTTTTCCTGACGCAGGAGATGAGCGGCAAGGACACCGCATTGTCGCGCCTCAATGCGCAGATCGCGCAGCTCACCGAATTGCTGGCGCTGGAGAAGACGGGCAAGGCCAATCTCGAATCGATGATTTCGACGTTCCGCTCCAACCTGACGGCGGCGGAGGCCGAACGCGACCGCTACCGCAACCTGTACGAGGGCGCGGGTTCCGGCGCCGCGACCGCGCAGGGCCGTGCCGCCGAACTGTCGGACCGGCTCGAAACCGAAAAACAGATCACCGCACGCGCTCTGGCCCAGGTGGAGCTGCTCAACCAGCAGATTTCCGCCCTGCGACGCCAGCTTGCAGCCCTCGAAGGCGCGCTGGAGGCTTCGGAAAGCCGCGACAAGGAAGCCCAGACCCGGATCGCCGATCTCGGCCAGCGCCTGAACACCGCGCTGGCCCAGCGCGTGCAGGAGCTGTCGCGCTATCGTTCCGACTTTTTCGGCCGCCTGCGCAGCATTATCGGCGCGCGCCCGGATGTGCGCATCGTCGGCGACCGTTTCGTGTTCCAGTCGGAAGTCTTCTTCGATCCCGGCCAGGCGGTGCTGCGGCCGGAGGGCCGGAACGAACTGGACAAGCTGGCGACCGTGCTGTCGGATCTGTCGCGACAGATCCCGGAGGACATTGCCTGGGTGCTGCGGGTCGACGGGCATACCGACATCCGCCCGATCGCCAGCGCGCAATTTCCCTCCAATTGGGAATTGTCCGCAGCGCGCGCCATCGCCGTGGTGCAGCACCTGATCGGACGGGGCATACCGCCGCAGCGCCTGGTGGCGGCCGGCTTCGGCGAATTCCAGCCGCTCGATCCCGAACGCACCGACGACGCCTATCGCCGCAACCGCCGCATCGAGCTGAAGCTGACCGAGCGGTGAAGGCACTGCGCCGCTACCGGCCGGAGGACGAAGCCGAAGCGATTGCGCTGTGGCAGCGCGCCTGGCAGGTCGCCTACCCGCATATCGCATTCGACAAGCGCGTCGAATGGTGGCGCGCCCGCTGGCGCAACGATCTGGTCCCGGCCTCCGATATCGTCGTTGCCGAATGCGCGGGACGGATGGCCGGCTTCGTCACCATCGACCGCAAGGCCGGCTATCTCGACCAGCTTGCGGTCGATCCGGCCGACTGGGGCCGCGGCATCGCGCGCCTGCTGCTCGACGAGGCCAAGCGGCTGTCGCCCGGCGGCATTTCGTTGCATGTCAACCGGGACAATGCGCGCGCCATCCATCTTTACCGGATGGCCGGCTTTTGCATCGCCGGCACGGACGTCAATCCGCATTCCGGCGCGCCGGTCTATCTGATGCGGTGGCCGGTCGAAGGCGGGCGTCAGGCGCCCTGAAACTGCAGCCTGGCCAGCCGTGCATAGAGCCCGCCCGCGGCCGCAAGACTTTCGTGCGTTCCTTGTTCCACGATGCGTCCGCGCTCCAGAACCAGAATGCGGTCGCAGGAGAGCACGGTGGCCAGCCGGTGCGCGATCACGAGCGTGGTGCGGTCCTGCATCAGCCGCGCCAGCGCACCTTGCACCAGCGTTTCGCTTTCCGCATCGAGCGAGGAGGTCGCCTCGTCGAGCAACAGCAGCGGGGCGTCGCGCAGGATGGCGCGGGCAATGGCGATGCGTTGGCGCTGACCGCCCGACAAGGTGATGCCGCGTTCGCCGATCCGCGTCTCCAGTCCCTGCGGCAGCCGGTCGATGAATTCGGAGGCGGCCGCCATTTCCGCGGCGCGGTCGATATCGGCGTCCGATGCGTCCGGACTGCCGAAACGGATATTGTCGCGGATCGACGCTGCGAATATCGCGGTGTCCTGCGGCACCAGCGCGATGCACCGGCGCAGCGCCTGCGGATCGACATCGGCGACCGACACGCCATCGAACGTGACGCGCCCGGATACCGGATCGTAGAAGCGCAGCAGCAGGTGAAACACCGTGCTCTTGCCGGCGCCCGAGGGGCCGACAATCGCCACCTTCTCGCCCGCCCGGACGACGAAATCGATGGCGTCGAGCGCCGGCGTCTCCGGCCGCGCCGGATAGCAGAAGCGGACATGCTCGAATGCGACCTCGCCGCGCGCCGGATGCGGCAGCGGCAGCGGTCGCGCCGGCGCCCGGACCTGCGGCACGCTTTTCAGGATTTCGAACAGCCGTTCGGCGGCGCCCGAAGCCTGCGAGATTTCGCCCCAGACCTGACTCAGTTCGCCGAGCGCGCCGGCGGCAAACACGGCATAGAGCACGAACTGCCCGAGCCGGCCGGCGGTCATGCGGTCCGACAGAACGTCCTGCGCGCCGATCCACAGAACGATGACGACGCTGGAGAATACGAGAAAGATCACGATGGCGGTGAGCACCGCGCGCGAAAGCGTGGATTGCCGCGCCGCCTCGAAGGCCTGCTGCACGGCGCGCGCGAAGCGGCCGGCGACGAAGCGTTCGCTGGTGAATGCCTGCAGCGTGCGTACGGCGCCGATCGCCTCGGCGGCATAGGCGGAGGCATCGGCCAATTCGTCCTGCGCGAGGCGCGAGCGGCGACGCACCGCCCGCCCGAAAGCGACCAGCGGCAGCACGATGACCGGAATGACCGCCAGCACGAAAAGAGAGAGACGCGGGCTGGTAATCACCATCATGGTCACCGCCCCCGTGAACAGCACAAGGTTGCGCAGCGCGATGGAGACGGAGGCGCCGACCGCCGACTTGATCTGCGTCGTGTCCGCGGTCAGCCGCGACATCATTTCGCCGGTCCGGGCACGGTCGAAGAAGGCGGCCGAGAGCGACGTCAGATGTGCGAAAACCTCGTTGCGCAGATCGGCGACGATGCGCTCGCCCAGCGTCATCACAAGGTAGAAGCGGAATGCGCTCGCCAGCGCCAGCACGGCGACGACCACGATCATGACGCCGAAATAGCTGTCGATCAGGCCGCGCTCGCCGGAAAAACCGAAATCGATCATCCGGCGCACCGCGATCGGCACCGCCAGCGTCGCCAGCGCCGCCACGACCAGGGCGGCAAGCGCGAACAGGGCGCGGGCGCGGTAGCGAACGATATACGGCAGGAGCAGCAGCAACGGCTTGAGCCGGACCCGGCCGGCGCCCGGCTCCGCGCCGGCCGGCCGGGCGGCGGCCGCACCCGTCCGCCCCTGATCGGCAACGCTGGTCATGCGATGGCTTGCTCCCCGTCCTCTCTGCGCCCGGCGCGGGCGGACAATGGCGCGCCGGACGCCGGGAGGCAATTGCCGGGGCTTGGCTTGTATCCGGGCGGCCGCTGGGCTATAGACCCCGCCAATCCACCCTTAACGCGAGCCCTCGAAGGCGCGGCATAGCGCGGGGCCAAGCCGCGGCAGGCAGCCATGAAAAGCGACATCCACCCCAAATATCACACCATCAAAGTTGTCATGACCGACGGGACCGAGTTCACCACGCGCTCGACCTGGGGCAAGGAAGGCGACACGATGCGTCTGGACATCGATCCGAAGTCGCACCCGGCCTGGACCGGAGGCTCCCAGCATCTCGTCGACCGCGGCGGCCGCCTGTCCCGTTTCCAGAAGAAGTTCTCCGGCTTCATCAAGGAAAAGTCCTGAAGCGCGACGTTTCGTCACCGAATCCCGGGCCCCCGCCGATGCGGGGGCTTTTTTCTTGCGCCGGATTATGTGGGCCGCGCCCACGCGCCCGCTTCCGATTGCGGAACGGCCATGGAACTTTCGTTGCCGCCCGGCACGGAAGCGCCTATGAATAAAAGAAAAACCCACTTCCAGGGTCCAGGGGCACAGGCGTCATGAGTGCTGGAGTTTCGCGTCGCGGCTTTCTGCGCGGCAGCGCGGGCACGACTGCCGTGCTGGGCGCAAGCACATTCTTCGGACCGTGGCATTTCAACAAGGCGCGCGCGCAGGACCGCCCGATCCGCATCGGCCTGACCTGCGACGCCAGCGGGCAATATGCCGACAGCGGAAAGGACGACCTGCGCGGCATTCGCATGGCGATCGACGAATGCAATGCAGCCGGCGGCGTGTTCGGACGCAAGGTCGTCTTTGTCACCGAGGACACCGAAACCAATCCGGAAACGGCCGCGCGCGTCGCCACGCGCTTCGTCACCCGCGAAGACTGCACCATCCTGATCGGCGCGGTGCATTCGGGCTGCGCCAAGGCGATCACCCAGGTCGCGGACCGCCATGGCGCAATCTACTTCAACACCAACTCGTCCTCCGCCAGCGAGTCGCGCGAGGATTGCAGCCGGCTCAAATTTGTCTGGGACGCCAACGCAACCAATTTCGCCAAGGCAACCGTGAAGAATGCGGTCGAAGCGATGGGGCGCCGCTGGGTGCTGCTCACCAACGACTATGCCTGGGGGCACAACGCCTCCGCATCGACGCGCACGCTGGTGCTGACCTCGGGAGGCCGTGTCCTCGACAACCTGCTGGTGCCGCAGAATACCCGCGACTTCACGATCTATCTGAACCAGATCAAGGCGCTGAAGCCGGATGTGGTGGCGGCGGCGGTCGGCGGCGACGACCTGAAGGCGCTGCGCGACCAGGTGATCGCCTCGGGCATGAACGAGACCCCCGCCTGGATCAACTCGCAGCAGGACTGGCCCGACCTGTGGGGCCGCGCCGACCAGATTTTCGGCGTGTTCGGGACCACCTGGTATCACAAGCTGCGGCTGCCGGGCGTACAGGATTTCGTGCGCCGCTGGCGAAGCGCCAACATGGACGGCCCCATTCCGGTGCCGGGCAACGTTTCCTATAACGGCTACACGGCGACGCGCGAACTGTTCGCCGCCATGAAGCGCGCCGGCTCAACCAACAATATCCGCATCGTCAGGCAACTGGAGACGCTGCGCATCCCCGCGCATGAGCGCATGCAGCATTTCGACGCCTACATGAATCCGAACACGCATCACCTGCAGCAGACCGTCTACCTCGCCCGCGCGCAGAAAAAGCCGCAGGATGCGACGGACCTCTGCGAAATCGTCGGATGGAGCGATCCCAAATCGGTGGAGGATCCGGCGGCGCAGGCCTTGTGCTCGCTGATCCCCTACGAAGCGGTGCGTTCGGTCGATTCCTGAGCCCTGAAACTCTGCGCCGCGCTTGAGCCGCCAGCCGGCTTCCCGCAGCGGCTCGCGCTGCGCGGCGAGCCAGTCGCCGGTCGACCGGAAACGGACTTAACGTCAGATGCTGTCCTGCTCGAAGGCGGCCTTGAGCAGGCCGAGCTGGCGCTCGACGGGATTGGGCTTGGTGCCGGCCGGTTCGACCGGACCGTGAATGGTCGCGTCCAGCCGTCGCACCTGCTCGTGCAGCCTGCGCGAACGCCCGATCAGTTCGACCAGGGCGGCCGGCAGCGCCTTCAGCGTCTCCTCGTCGGCCGGCTCGCCGGCGGAGAGCTTCACCTTGGTCTTTTCCTGGTTGACCTGGGCGAGCGACATTTCGCCTTCCTTCACCGCGCGATGCAGCAGCAGCCAGGAGGCAAGCTGCATCAGCCGCGTGGTCAGCCGCATGCTCTCGGTGGCGTAGGTCAGCGCCGCGGAGCGCTTGAGCAGCTTCGATTCCTTGCGGCCCGGACCGTCGAGATAGGCGGCGGTCTCCTCGACCAGCGCCATGCCATCGCGGAACATGATGGAGAAGGACTGCGAATGCGCCAGCTTCTCCTGGAAGGAAACCGGCCCGTGAACTGAACTCTCTGACATCGGTTACGCCCTACCCTGACGCAATCGAGGATAGTCACGATGCGCGCGAGGTAAAGTAAACGCGACGATAAGATTGCAGACATGGTTTCAGTGCCGAAGCCCCGCATTGGCCCAATTCGGGACAAAAAAGAGCCGCCGTTGCCGGCGGCTCAAAGTTGATAACAGGGAGGCGTCAAACAGAGTGGACAGGAGCCACTCAATGTCCAGAAGATGGACAATGCCAGTAATAAGCGGGAAAGCTTAACTTTGGGTTAAATGAGAAACGTTCCGTTTTCGGTACGCGCGACATTTTACGCGATTGCGGCGCGGTCCGGCGCGCGTTGCGGTTTCGTTAACCATAATCGCCGCGCTTGCGCGGCCGTGCCGCAGCCGCGCGCCTATTTTTTGAAAAACCGGTCGGCGGCGTTGCGCGAGGCTTGCTTGGTCGCGATGTCGGACTGCAGGCGGGCGATTTCCGCTTTGAGCAGATCGATGCGCGCATCCAGTTCGGCGACCGACAACAGCGTCAGATCCTGCCCGATTTCATGGACGATCTTTTTCTTTGGACGGTCGTCGTCATCCGGCGAAGCCATGCGCAACCTCATCGCTTTCGCCCGAATCTAGCGTCCGGCGGCCGGGTTGTCACATCGGCCGCCTGAGACTAAACAGAGCCGCCTCCCGCATGCCGGGCCCACGCTCACCGTTCAGGATCCTCTCATGGCCAGTCTTCCCTCCCGCATGACCGCGATCGGCATCAGGGAGCCCGGCGGGCCCGAGGTGCTCGAGCCGCAGGAGCGCCCGGTGCCGCGTCCGGGCCCCGGCGAAGTGCTGGTCAAGGTCGAGGCGGCCGGCGTCAACCGTCCCGACGTGATGCAGCGCAAGGGCCTGTATCCGCCGCCGCCCGGCGCGCCCGACATTCCCGGACTCGAAATCGCCGGCAAGGTTCTCGCATGCGGAGACGGCGCGACGCGCTGGAAGCCCGGCGAGACGATCGCAGCGCTCGTCTCCGGCGGCGGCTACGCGCAATACTGCGTCGCGCATGAGAGCCACGCGCTGTCCGTTCCGCCGGGCCTGTCGACGGCGGAAGCGGCCGCGATACCGGAGACGTTCTTCACCGTGTGGCACAACGTGTTCGAGCGCGGCGGCCTGCGCAGCGGGGAAACGCTGCTCGTGCATGGCGGTTCTTCGGGCATCGGCACGGTCGCCATCCAGCTTGCCAAGGCCTTCGGCGCGCGCGTGATTACCACGGCCGGCTCGGCCGAGAAATGCGCGGCATGCCGCGGGCTCGGCGCCGATGTGGCGGTCAACTACAAGAGCGAGGACTTCGTCGCCATGACCAAGAACGCGACCGACGGCAACGGCGCCGACGTCATTCTCGACATGGTCGGGGGAGATTATATCGAGCGCAATTACGAGGCGGCGGCGGTGGAAGGCCGCATCGTGCAGATCGCGTTCCAGGGCAGCCCCAGGGCCACGGTCGATTTCCGCCGCATCATGCTCAAGCGGCTGCACCATACCGGCTCGACGCTGCGCGCGCGCTCGGTGGCCGACAAGGGCGCGATCGCCGGTGCCGTCGCCGCGAAGGCGATGCCGCTGGTCGCCGCGGGCAAGGTGCGCCCGGTGATGGATTCCACCTTTCCGCTGGCTGAGGCGGCCGCGGCCCATGCCCGCATGGAATCGAGCGTCCACATCGGCAAAATCGTGCTCACCCTCTGAGCCGCATTAGCCATTCGCGCGGCCCGCCCGCCCCGGCGCGGGCGAAAACCTTGCCCTCCAGCGCCTGCCCCGATACTCATTCGCCCGGGCGTGCACTTGCCTTGGCCGGATTGCCGTGAAAACGGCACAGTTTGGGGCCGTTGCTTGGTGCCGGGGGCGAAGGGCCCGCGGCCGTTGCCAGGCCGGCCCGCTTGTCCGGTGAAGGGCAAAACACGACGGAGGGCGTCAGTTTGCGTATTCTGCGCTTGTCCGCCGCCTGCGCGGCCCTGGCCGCCTGTTTCGCCGCCACGGTGATCGCATGTCAGCCCGCGCGCGCGGTCGAGGCCATCAACGTGCGCATCGACGCCGCTGCGATCGATCTCACCGAGGCGGTCGAACGCCAGCGCACGGAAACCGACCGCATCCAGGTGTCCACCGCGCCCGGACCCGACGGCATCATCCGCCGCATCGAGGTTCGCGGCCGCGAAAACAGCACCAACTGGGTGGTGTTTGCGCTGGTCAATTCCGGCGACGAGCAAATCGACCGGCTGATCGTCGTCCCGCATTACCGGATGGTCGGTTCCGGCATGTTCCCGCCCGATCTCGGCCTCTCGCGCGTCGTCGGCATCACGCCGAGTTCCGGCGAACGGCCGGAACGGCAATACAGTCCGACCGCCGACATTTTCCGTGTCACGCTCGATCCGGGCAGCGTCGTCACCTATGTGGTGGAACTGCGCACCGACAAGCTCTCGCAGATCTATCTGTGGGAGCCTGACGCCTACAAGGACAAGATCAACTCGTTCACGCTCTATTACGGGATCGTCATCGGCATTGCCGGCCTGCTGGCGCTGTTTCTGACCATCCTGTTCGTGGTCAAGGGCAGCGTGATGTTTCCGGCCGCGGCCGCGCTCGGCTGGGCGGTGCTCGTCTATATCGGCATCGATTTCGGATTCTGGGGCAAGGTATTCGACATGTCGGCCGGCGCCGAGCGCGTCTGGCGCGCCATCGGCGAAGCCATCCTTGCCGCAACGCTGCTCGTCTTCCTGTTCGCCTATCTCAACCTGAGCCGCTGGCATGTGCGTTACGCGCATATCACCGTGGCCTGGCTGGGCGTGCTGGCGACGCTGGTCGCGCTGGCGCTGTTCGACCCTGCCGTCGCCGCCGGCATTGCCCGATTCTCGCTCGCCGCCGTGGCCTGGCTCGGATTCGGAGTCGTCATCTATCTCGCCATGCACGGTTACGACCGTGCGGTGCTGCTGATTCCGACCTGGTTCCTGATGGTGGTCTGGTCGATTGCCGCGGGCCTGACCATCGGCGGCCTGGTGACAAACGATATCGTCGGCCCGGCGCTGCTCGGCGGCCTCGTGCTGATCGTCATGCTGATCGGCTTCACCGTGATGCAGCACGCCTTTGCCGGTTCGATCACGCACGGCATCGTCTCCGACGTCGAGCGCCGCGCGCTGGCGCTGACCGGCGCCGGCGACATGATCTGGGACTGGGACGTTTCGGCCGACAAGGTTTTCACCAGCCCGGAAACGGAGCAGATGCTGGGCCTGAAACGCGGCACGCTCGAAGGCGAGGCCGCAAACTGGCTCGACGTGCTGCATCCGCTCGACCGCGACCGCTTTCGCGCCTCGCTCGACAGCCTGACCGAGCAAAGGCGCGGGCGCCTGGTGCAGGAATTCCGTCTGCGCAATCACGACGGACATTATCTGTGGTTCGCGCTGAAGGCGCGGCCGGTCGTCGGCTCCGACGGCGAGGTGGTGCGCATCGTCGGGACGCTCACCGACGTCACCGATTTCAAGACCGCGGAGGAACGCCTGCTGCACGACGCCGTGCACGACAATCTCACCGGCCTGCCCAACCGGCAGCTTTTCCTCGACCGGTTCGAGGCGGTGCTGGCGCTGTCCAAGAGCGATACCGGCCTGCGCCCGACCGTGATGGTGATCGATCTCGACCGGTTCAAACAGGTGAACGACTCCGTCGGCATCGCCGTCGGCGATTCGATCCTGCTCACGCTCGCGCGCCGTCTCGGCCGCCTGCTCAAACCGCAGGATACGCTGGCACGGCTGTCCGGCGACCAGTTCGCGCTGATCCTGCTGTCGGAACGCGACCCGAGCCGCATCATCGCCTTCGCCGAAACGATGCGGCGAACCCTGCGCGCACCGATCGCCTTCAACGACCGCGAGATTTTCCTTACCGCCTCCATCGGCCTGGCGCTGGCCGACCAGAACACCGTGCGCAGCGAGGAAATCCTCAAAGACGCCGAGCTTGCGATGTATCACGCCAAGCGCATCGGCGGCGACCGCATCGAGGTCTTCAAGACCGCCATGCGCGCGCGCAAGACCGACCGGCTGACGCTGGAATCGGAATTGCGGCGCGCCATCGAGCGCCAGGAACTCACCCTGCTCTATCAGCCGATCGTGCGGCTGGAGGACCGGTCGATCGCCGGATTCGAGGCGCTGGCGCGCTGGGACCATCCGAAGATGGGACGCATGTCGCCGGCCGAATTCATCTCCATCGCCGAGGAGATCGGGCTGATCGTGGATCTCGGCATGTTCGCGCTGGAGCGGACCGCGCGCCAGCTTCACATCTGGCAGCGCACGATGCGCGCGCACGATGCGATTTTCGCCAGCGTAAACGTCTCCTCGCGCCAGTTGCTGCGGCAGGATCTGATCCACGACCTGCGCTCGGTGCTGTCGCGCTCGTCGGTGATGCGGGGGACGCTGAAGCTGGAACTGACCGAATCGCTGGTCATGGAAAATCCTGAACATGCCGCGCAAATGCTGATGCGAATCCGCGAACTCGGCGCCGGCCTTGCGCTCGACGATTTCGGAACCGGTCATTCCTCGCTCGCCTATCTGCAGCGCTTTCCGTTCGACACGATCAAGATCGACCAGTCCTTCGTACGCACCACCGCGCGCGGGACACGCCCGGTGATATTGCGTTCGATGATCGCGCTCGCCCACGATCTCGGCATGGAAGTCGTCGCCGAAGGCGCGGAAACCGATTCCGACGCCGTCGAGCTTTATCAGCTCGGCTGCGAATACGCGCAGGGCTTCGTTTTCGGCGAACCGATGAGCGCGGAACAGGCGGGCAAACTTCTGCTCGGAGACCAGCTCGAACTCGCGCGCTGACCGCCGTGCGTTTCCTCTGCGGGCGGCGAAAATCCGCGGCCGGTCAGAAACGCGGATTTCGCCTCCCGCAAGACCGGGTTTTCGAGCGAAGCGGATCGCGGCAGGCGGGGCGAACTCGTCTCGATTGCTAAAAAGCGGAGGCTCCGGCCCCTGTTCCCGGCCGCGTGCGCGACAGCCTCAGGCGTGGCCGACTTCGCTGGACAGCTTGCCGATATCGATCCCGATCTTGCGCAGCGCCTTTTTGTATTTCAGCTCGGTGTCGGAACCGAAAATCAATTCCGAATCCGCCGGGCAATGCAGCCAGCCATTGCCCTGGATTTCGCTTTCCAGCTGGCCCGGCGCCCAGCCGGCATAGCCGAGCGCCAGCACCGCGTTGGCCGGTCCGCGACCGCGGGCGATGGCCTTGAGGATGTCGAGTGTCGCGGTGAGGCAGATGCCCTCGTCGATCGGCAGCGTCGAATTCTCGATGAAAAAATCCGCCGAATGCAGCACGAAGCCGCGGCCGGTTTCCACCGGCCCGCCCTTGAGAATCCGGATTTCCTCATGCGGCTTCAGCTCGATAAGGTCGGTTTCCGGCAACACGTCGAGCTGCACCAGCAGATCGGGAAAATTGATATTGGCGGCGGGCTGGTTGACCACGATTCCCATCGCGCCCTCGGAGGAATGCGCACAGACATAGATCACGGAGCGCGCGAACCGGTCGTCGCTCATGGTCGGGGTCGCAATCAGCATCTGTCCGTCCAGATAGCCGCGGCCCGGGACCGGCTTCTTTTCCAGCGTTCTGCGCGAAATCTTCATGAGACAACGTTACCCCGATCGGCGCGCGGTGCAAACGGAACTTGCCCTGCAGTTCACGGCGATTTCAATGGCACAGACGACATTGCGCCGCTAAAGGGAGCGCATGTTTACGGCGCTAATTCGTTCATTCTGCGGGGTTTCCGCCATAATCGCCGCCGCCGTCGCTTCGGCATGGCTGCCGGCCGCGCAGGCAGCCGACCTCACGGCCTCCGCATGGGACGGCGATTCCACCTCGGCGGCGCGGCTTGTCGCGGGGGCAGGCCGCGGCGAGGCTGCGGCGCGCGTTTTGCGTGCCGGCGTGGAAATCAGGCTGGCTCCGGGCTGGAAGACCTACTGGCGCTATCCCGGCGATGCGGGCGTGCCGCCGCTTTTCGAATTCGCGGGGTCCGGCAATGTCAAATCGGTCGCAGTACTTTGGCCGGCGCCGCTGCGAATCGACGACAGCGAAGGCTCGACCATCGGCTATAAGACGAATGTCGTGTTTCCCGTGCATGTGCAGGCGGAGGATCCCGCCCGTCCGGTCAGGCTTGCACTGAAACTCGATTATGCGGTCTGCGAGAAAATCTGCATTCCGGTGCAGGCGCGGGCGGACATCGCCCTCGACGGCCGGACAACCGCGCACGAGGCGCGCGTCGCCGCGGCCGAAAATGCCGTCCCCCGGCCGCTGCCCCAGCATGCGGACGGCCCGCTGTCGATCCGCACGGTGCTCGCGCAGGGCGGCAGCCCACCCCGGATTCTGATCGATGTGGCCTCCGCCGGCCCGGTCGCGTTGTTCGCCGAGGGGCCGGCGCCCGACTGGGCTTTGCCTTTGCCGGAGCCGGTCGGCACGCCGGCTGCCGGCATCAGCCGCTTCGCCCTCGTGCTCGACGGACTGCCTCCGGCAGCCAGCGCCACAGGCGCGCGCCTGAAGTTAACCGCCGTTTCCGGCGGACAGGCCATCGAGACCGAAGTGCGGCTCGACTAATCGGGACGCGCCCCCTATTTTGGCGCCCAGCGAAATTCGACATATTCAAAAATTCGCAGCGGAGTGGACATATGATCAAGGTTGGCGATCGCCTGCCCAGCAGCAACTTCACCGTCATGACCGGCGACGGCCCCAAGCCGATGAGCGCCGACGAAATATTCAAAGGCAAGAAAGTGGTGCTGTTCGCCGTGCCCGGCGCCTTCACCCCAACTTGTCACAAAAACCACCTTCCCGGCTTCGTGCAGAACGCCTCGGCGATCAAGGCCAAGGGCGTCGACACCATTGCGGTGACCGGCGTGAACGACGTGTTCGTCATGGAGGCATGGAAGAAAGAATCGGGCGCAGCCGGCAAAGTCGATCTTTTCCTTGCCGACGGCAGCGCGAACTTCGCCAAGGCGCTCGGCCTCACTGCTGACCTGACCGAGCGCGGGCTTGGCGTTCGTTCGCAGCGTTACTGCATGGTGGTCGACGACGGCGTCGTGAAGTCGCTCAGTGTCGAAGACATGCCGGGCAAGGCGGACGTATCCAGCGCCGAAGCGCTGATGAAGACGCTCTGACGGATTGCTGGAGGCCGATCGACTTCGGGCGTCCCGCTCGGCGCATGGCGGAGGTCGGAGCCGGCGGAGAACGGCGGACGCATTTGCGGATCGGGGGCCAGGCCCGCGCACCCACAAATGCGGTCATCGCGGCCGCACGCCGCGCGCGACGCGGTCGCGCAGTTCCGCGATCGCCTCGCGCGCAAGTTCGTCGGCGCGCTCGTTCATGGCATGGCCGGCATGTCCCTTGACCCAGTGCCAGCGCACCCGATGCCGCGCGATCGCGGCATCGAGCCGCTGCCAGAGATCGACATTCTTCACCGGCTTCTTGTCGGCGGTGCGCCAGCCATTCGCCTTCCATTTCCGGATCCAGCTCGTGATGCCCTCGCGCAGATACTGGCTGTCGGTATGCAGATCGACGTCGCAGGGCCTGGTCAACGCCTCCAGCGCCGAAATCGCCGCCGTCAATTCCATGCGATTGTTGGTGGTGTGCGCCTCGCCGCCCTTGATCTCCTTCGCGTGCCCGCCGAAAGACAGGATCGCGCCCCATCCGCCCGGCCCCGGATTGCCCGAGCAGGCGCCGTCGGTAAAGATCGCAACCAGCGGTGCGCTCACGCGATCGGCTCCGCCGCCGCCACGCCGTAATCTCCGACGCTCTTCGCTTTCTGGTGGAAGCGCAGCTTGCGGAAATATTCATGCGGGCTTTTCGGCTTCACCAGCGCGCCCGGCGGCACGTCAAGCCAGTCCACCAGCCGCGTCAGCAGAAATCGCAATGCCGCCCCGCGATTCAGCACCGGCATGGCCGACAGCTCGGCATCCGACAGCGCGCGTATCCTGGCATAGGATTGCAGCAGCGCGCGGCCCTTGGTGACATTGTAGGTGAAATCCGGCTCGAAGCACCAGGCATTGAGGCAGATCGCCACGTCGTAGGCGAGCATATCGTTGCAGGCGAAATAGAAGTCGATCAACCCGGACAGCCGGTCGCCGAGAAAGAACACGTTGTCGGGAAACAGGTCGGCATGAATGACGCCCTGCGGCAGATCGCGCGGCCAGGACTGCTCCAGAAAGGACAGCTCTTTCTCGATCGCCGATGTCATACCGTGCTGCACGCTGTCGGCGCGCTCGCAGCAACTCTCATAGAGCGGCCGCCAGGCGCCGACCGAGAGTGCATTGGCACGCCGGCCGGGGAAATCGGCGCCGGCCAGATGCAACTGCGCCAGCGCCTCGCCCAAGGCCGCGCAATGGCGCGCGTCGGCGCGGCGCATCCACATGCCGTCGAGAAACGTGACGATCGCCGCGGGGCGGCCGGAAAGCTTGCCGAGCGTCTCGCCTTTGCGGTTTTTCACCGGCTGCGGGCAATTGATGCCGCGCGCGGCGAGATGCTCCATCAGCGCCAGAAAAAACGGGACGTCCTTGGCGGCGACGCGCTTTTCGTACAGCGTCAGAATGAAGTGGCCGGCCTGTGTGTGCAGCAGAAAGTTCGAGTTTTCGACGCCTTCGGCGATGCCCTTGTAGGAGAGCAATCCGCCGATGTCATAGCCGCCGATAAAGGCTTCCAGCTCTTCCGCCGAGACGGCGGTATAGACCGCCATCCGTCACTCCGCCGCCTCGTGCTGCCGCAGCGGACGCGGCAGCGGAAAGAACACGCCTTCGTCCGCCGCCGACATGGTTTCCACCGCAACCGCATAGCGCGCGGCAAAAGCGTCGATGATTTCCTCGACCAGAACCTCCGGCGCCGAGGCACCGGCGGTGATGCCGAGCGAACGGATGCCTTCGAACGGCGCCCAGTCGATATCCGCCGCGCGTTGCACCAGCACCGCGCGTGCGCAGCCGGCGCGCTCGGCGACCTCGCGCAGGCGCTGCGAGTTGGAGGAATTCGGCGAGCCGACGACCACCACCGCGTCGACCATCGGGCTGACGGCCTTCACCGCTTCCTGACGGTTGGTGGCGTAGCAGATGTCTTCCTTATGCGGGCCGACAATGGCGGGAAAGCGCCGCTTGAGCAGATCGACGATGTCCGCGGTGTCGTCGAGCGACAGCGTCGTCTGCGTCACATAGGCGAGTTTCGCCGGATCGCGCGGCGTGAAAATCTGCGCGTCCGCCAGCGTCTCCACAAGGCTGACCGCGCCCTGCGGCAACTGGCCCATGGTGCCGATGACTTCGGGGTGGCCGGCATGGCCGATCAGAACGATGTCGCGGCCGCGCACCAGCGGGCAGGTCGCGTCGAGCGCAAAGAAATTGCGCCTGGCGGCTTCCCGCGGGACCGATTTCGGCACGCCATGCGCTGAGAAAATCACCGGGGCGTCCGTTTCGGGGATTTCGTCGAGCTCCTCGACAAAAATCGCGCCCTTGGCTTTCAGGCTGTCGACCACATAGCGGTTATGGACGATTTCGTGCCGCACATAGACCGGGGGGCCGTACAGGGCCAGCGCCCGTTCCACCGAGTCGATGGCCCTCACCACCCCCGCGCAAAACCCGCGCGGGGAACACAGCATCACTTTCAGCGACGGCTTGCCTGTTTCGGCGGTCACGGCGTGGCCTTGTTGCGGGAACCAGAACCCGAGATGGGCCGCCATGCCCGGACCTGTCAAGGTGCCGCGGCGAGGCCGTCCGGGGCGTTCCGGTAGCCATGGTCGTCGAGGTGAACCGGCGCGCGATTGAGCATACGCTCAAAAAAACGGGCCGCGGTCGCGTTGCGCTTGAGCGGGGACGGCGCCCGGGCCGGGCGAACGAATCCGCGCAATCCCGCGGAACGGCGAATCGCGGACGTGAAAGTCGATGAGGGCGCCGGCCGCCATGCCGCGCAGGCGGATTTCCGGCCGATGCGTCAGCGCAATGCGGGTCGCGACAGCCCCGTCAGCGCCCGCATCGCATTCAGGTTCCGGCCGCGATATTGCGCAGCCCTTGCGGCAGCCCGATACCCCTGTTGGCCGCAGGCCGAGCGACGGCGCCCAATGCCTTCGAATCTTGAGGTTCGGCGGCGGCGATCCTGCGGACATGCACCGCAACAGGCCATTGGACAGGGCAGGCCGGAATGCCTATATTCCGGCCACTTTCCTGTCATCGCCGACGCTGGAGAGGCTTCGCTCGCAAAGGGCGGGCGGAGCGCGAAAAGCTTTTTGCCGGAGGTCACCCCCATGTCGAACGTTCCGCTGATGCCAAAGGCGACCGCCGTCTGGCTGGTCGAGAATACGGCCCTGTCGTTCGATCAGATCGCGGAACTGTGCAAGCTGCATCCGCTGGAGGTGAAGGCGATCGCCGACGGCGACGCCGCGCAGGGCATCAAGGGCCTCGATCCCATTCAGACCGGCCAGCTCACCCGCGACGAGATCGAACGCGGCGAAGGGGATACCGGCTACCGGCTCAAACTCGCCGAGCGCAAGGTCCGCGTTCCCGAACAGAAGAGCAAGCGCGGCCCGCGCTATACTCCGGTGTCCCGCCGGCAGGACCGGCCCAACGCCATCCTCTGGCTCATTCGCAACCATCCGGAGTTGAAGGACAGCCAGATCATGCGACTGGTCGGCACCACCAAGTCGACCATTCAGGGCATTCGCGAACGCACGCACTGGAACTCGGCCAATCTGACGCCGATGGACCCGGTGACGCTCGGGTTGTGCTCGCAGATCGACCTCGACCTCGAAGTCAGCCGTGCGGCCAAGGAAAAGCCGGCGCCGGTTGAGAGCGGCACCACGCTGCTGCCGGCCGCGGTCACGACCGCCCCCTCGGAGTCCGAAGAGGAGTCGACGCCGGCCGCCGCAAAGAGCCGCGAGGACATGGACGTCGACGCCGTGTTCGCCAAGCTCAAGCGCATCGGCGGCAAGCCGGAGGAAGACAACGACTGACGGCTGCGCCGTGCAATGCGGTGCGGGCGGCATTTGCGCCCGACGCCGCCGGCCGCGCATGCCATCCGAATCCGGCATCCGGCGGGCGCCGGCACGTCCGGTCCGCCGCACCTGACAGCATCGTCCTGCAGAGCCGGGACGCCCGCTGCAACGCCCGCCCGCCCTGCCGCCATCGCCCATGCTTGCGACCCGATGCCGCGCGGTGTGCCGCATCCGCGCCACGCTTGCGCCGCGTTTGCGACAGCCGCGTCGCGAACTTTCGTCGTTACGGCGCATTGCCGGAGGCAGCTGCGGACCGGTCCGGCGTCCGCCATCGACAATTCGACATCATGAGGAGATCGTATCGCATGAAGAATTTGACGCTCTCGCTTGCGGCCGCGGCTGCAATGGTCGCGGCAAGTGTCGCGGCAACGACGGCCCAGGCGGCACCGGTGCGCGGCGACAGCCTCGCTGCGGCCCTGGCGGCGAAAAATCCCGCGATCGTCGACGCGCAATATTCCTATCGCGGCCGCTCCTACTGCTTCTATCCGCAGGGATGGCGCGGGCCCGGCTGGTACCGTTGCGGCTATCACTGGCGGCGCGGCCATGGCTGGGGCGGCACCTATGGCTGGCGCGGCTGGCACGAACCGCGCTGGCATCACCGGTATGGCCGCGACGACCGTCGCCGCCATCGCCGCTGACGGCGTTCTGCAAGCTCCGGCGGCCGCGGCCGCCGGAGCGGCTGCCCCGGTAACGTTTCCTTGCGTCCGAAACCTGTCGGCAAAACCGCCGCGGGTGTTGCATCCCTGCACTAGGGACTCGCCGTCTCCGCCGTTATTTTGCCCGCCTTCGCCGGGGGGCTGGTGGAGGATGCAGACTGTGAAAATTCCGTCCGTTCCGATCGCCGGCGCCGCCATTCTTCTGCTTCCGGTCCTCATGGCGCTGCCGGGCACCGGCTTCGCGCAGACCGTGCCGGCGCAGCCCGTCTTGGCGCAAGACGTGTCCGCCACGACCCGAACCGCATCCGCAGCGCCCGACACGCAGGCTCCCGCCGAGGCGGCAAAGCCTGCGGCAAGACCCAGACAGGCGCGCCGTGCGGCGCCCGAGCCGAGCCTTGGGGACCGGATCGCCGATTTCTTCCGCAACAATGCCACGGGTCCGGCGCCGGCCCGCCCGCAGGCGGCCGCGCGCACCGCGAATGCCGGCGCGCAGAGCGCCAACGAGATCATGATGCGGCGCGCGGTGTCGTCGTATTCGACTTCGTCCAACGCGCTGGGTTTCGGCCTGTACAAGATCACGCCGCGCGAAATCGTCACCTTCCGCGAGAAACACGCGCCCGGCACCATCATCGTGCGTCAGCGCGAGAAGCGGCTGTATTACGTGAACGGCGACGGCACCGCGATCCGCTATGCCATCGCGGTGGGTCGCGAGGGCGCGGCCTGGGCCGGCACCTCCAGCGTCTCGCAGAAACGCGAATGGCCGGACTGGACACCGACCGCGAACATTCTCGCCCGGCAGCCGGATCTGCCGCGGCATGTGGAAGGCGGGCCGGCCAACCCGATGGGCGCGCGCGCGCTCTATCTCGGGCAGACGATGTACCGCATCCACGGCACCAACGAGCCCTGGCGTATCGGCGAGGAAGCCTCCTCGGGCTGCATCCGCCTGACCAACGACGACATCATCGACCTGTATAACCGCACGCGCATCGGCGCGACGGTGATCGTGCAGCGATAGATTTTTCGCGAATGGGGGTTGAGCGGATGGCCGGGCCACAAGCCCGGCCATCGTCGTTTCGGCGACGCGCCAAGTTGACCCATATAACGTCATACGTTATCGTCTGCCATGATCGTCAGCTTTGGCGATACCGGGACGCAGCGAATCTGGAACGGCGAGCGCAGCCCCCGCCTCCCGGGCGACATCCAGGCGACCGCGCTGCGCAAGCTTCGTCTCGTCAACGCTGCAAAAAAGATCGACGATCTGCGGGTGCCGCCCGGCAACAGGCTCGAGCGGCTGAAAGGCGGCCGCGCCGGGCAGTGGAGCATTCGGATCAACGACCAGTGCCGCATCGTCTTCCGCTGGACAGAAGGAGGAGCCGAGCATGTCTCGATCGTCGACTACCATTGAACGGCTGCCAAATCCGACGCCCGGCGAAATCCTGCTCGAGGAATTTCTCAAGCCGATGGCTCTGTCGCAGACGGCGCTTGCGCGCGCGATCGGCGTCCCGCCGAGGCGTATCAACGAGATCGTGCTCGGCAAACGCACGGTGACCGCCGACACCGATTTGCGGCTCGCGCGCTATTTCGGGCTGAGCGACGGATTCTTTTTGCAGCTTCAGGCCGACCACGACCTGATGGCGCGACGACGGCAGATCGGCGACAAGCTGAAGGCGATCAGGCCGCGGGCGGCGTGACCCGGTAATGCAGGGCGGGTTAGCCGAAGGCGTAACCCGCCGCGTTGCAGTGATGGATTTCGCTGTGCTCAACCCATCCTACGGCTACCATCCTCTTATCCAGCGACTCCACACGCCTTCGTAGCTCTTCGAAAGCTTTTCAGGGACGGCGCTCGGCCATGACGACGGAGCAAGTGACCGCGCATTGCGTGTTGCCTACGCCCCCACGCCTCGCCCCTTCAGCGCGTCGCCGATCTCGTCGAGCACCTTG
>CAYWCE010000033.1:0-3190 GCA_964456755.1 uncultured Hyphomicrobiales bacterium | reverse complement strand
TCGTCGCCGGCATGGCCCAGTTGTCGCCGTCGGCGATCTTCTTGATGGTGCCGCGCAGGATTTTTCCCGAGCGCGTCTTCGGCAGGCGCGGCACCGTGATCGCCAGCTTGAAGGCGGCCACCGGGCCGATTTTTTCCCGCACCAGCGCGACGATTTCCTTCTCGATCTGGTCGGGCGCCTTGGTGACGCCGGCCTTGAGCACGATAAAGCCGCAAGGCACCTCGCCTTTCATCGAATCGGCAATCCCGAGCACGGCGCATTCGGCGACGTCGGGATGCGCGGCCAGCACTTCCTCCATGCCGCCGGTGGAGAGCCTGTGGCCTGCGACATTGATGATGTCGTCGGTGCGGCCCATCACCCAGACATAGCCGTCGTCGTCGATGTAGCCGGCGTCGGCGGTCTTGTAGAAGCCGGGGAACTCGGAGAGATAGGCCTCTTTGAAGCGGTCGTCCTGCTGCCACAGCGTGGGGAAGTTCGACGGCGGCAGCGGCAGCTTCACCACGATGGAGCCGACCGTGCCGCGGGCGACGGGCTTTGCCGCTTCGTCCACCACCTGCACGTCATAGCCCGGCATCGGCACGGTCGCCGAGCCGTGTTTCACCGGGAGCTGGCCGAGGCCCACCGGATTGCCGGCAATGCACCAGCCGGTCTCGGTCTGCCACCAGTGGTCGATCACCGGACGCTTCAGCACCGTCTCGGCCCAGGCGACGGTCGGCGGGTCGGCGCGCTCGCCGGCCAGAAACAGCGTGCGGAATTTCGACAGGTCGTATTTCTTCAATTGCTCGGCGTTGGGGTCTTCCTTCTTGATAGCGCGGAACGCAGTCGGCGCGGTGAACAGCGCAACGGCGCCGTGCTCGGAGATGACGCGCCAGAACGCGCCGGAATCCGGCGTACCCACGGGCTTGCCCTCGTACATGATCGAGGTGCAGCCGTGCAGCAGCGGGCCGTAAACGATGTAGGAGTGTCCCACCACCCAGCCGATATCGGAGGCGGTCCACCACACTTCGCCCGGCCCGATGCCGTAAAGATTCGTCATCGACCACTTCAGCGCGACCATGTGGCCGCCATTGTCGCGCACGACGCCCTTGGGGATGCCGGTGGTGCCCGAGGTGTAGAGAATGTAGAGCGGATCGGTGGCGAGCACCGGGACGCAGTCGGCGGTTTTCTTCTCCGCTTTCGCCGCGTCGCGCAACGACGCCCAGTCGTGGTCGCGGCCTTCGGCGAGCGTGCAGGTCTCCTGCGGCCGCTGCAGGACAATGCAGGCCTGCGGCTTTGCCTTCGCGAGATCGATCGCCTCATCGAGCAGCGGCTTGTATCGGACGATGCGGCCGACCTCGATGCCGCAGCTTGCCGAAAGGATCAGTTTCGGCCTGGCGTCGTCGATGCGGGTGGCCAGTTCCTTGGCCGCGAAGCCGCCGAACACCACCGAATGGATGGCGCCGAGCCGCGCGCAGGCGAGCATGGCGAACACCGCTTCCGGCACCATCGGCATATAGAGGATGACGCGGTCGCCCTTCTCCACGCCGAAGTCCTTGAGCACAGCGGCGAGCGTCTTCACCTCATAAAGCAGTTCGGCGTAGGAAAATCCCTGCTGCGAGCCGGTGACCGGCGAATCGTAGATCAGCGCGGTCTGCTCCGCGCGTCCGCCATTCACGTGCCGGTCGAGCGCATTGTAGCAGGTGTTGCACACCGCTCCCGTGAACCAGCGCCCGTAGACGCCCTGCGCGGGATCGAACACCTTTTTCGCCGGCTCGTACCAGTCGATCTCGCGCGCGGCCTCCGCCCAGAAGCCTTCGGGGTCGCGCTGCCATTGCGCATAAATTTCGTGATAGCGGCTGGTGCGCGCATCCATCGGCTCTATCTCCCTGCGAACTGTCCCCTCCGCCATGCCCGCCGGATCCCGGCCAGGGCGGCCTCCCGGCGACGGAAGCCGGGACGGCGGCCTCGTCCGTCCCGGCGCGGGCGCAGCGCCCGTACCTTGCGGATGAGGATTGTTGTTTGCCCGCGATTGTGCCCCCGCCGCCCCTTTTTGCAAGCGCGGCGGGATTTCGCCTTTCGGCGGGGCCGGACGCAGGCGCGGTCGGGCTTGACCCGGCAACCGATCATGCGAAGAACAGGAGCCCCCGGCTCGACCCCGGGGGCCGCGCGTTTGCGGTCTCCCGTGCAGATCATCAGCGAACCCACCTTCTATCTGCTCGCCGTCCCCGCCGTGCTGGCGATCGGCCTGTCCAAGGGCGGCTTTGCCGGCGTCGGCCTGCTGGCCACGCCGCTGCTCGCGCTCTATCTGCCGCCGCTGGAAGCCGCCGCCCTGCTGCTGCCGATCCTGATCTCGCAGGACATGATTTCCGTGTGGTGGTACCGGCGCGACTGGGATGCGTGGAACCTGAAAGTCCTGTTGCCGGGCGCAGTGGCCGGCATGGCGCTCGGCTGGATTTTCGCCGCCCAGGTGTCGGACGCCGCGATCCGGATCGTAGTCGGGGGCATCGGTATTGCCTTCGTGCTGCACGCCTGGTTCAGCGCCGGGCTGAACGCATTGCTGCAGCGTGCGCCCGCCGCCCCCAGGCCCGGCAGCGCCGCGAGCGGCCTGTTCTGGGGCGCGGTCTCCGGCTTCACCTCGTTCCTCACCCAGGGCGGCGGACCGCCCTACCAGGTGCATGTGCTGCCGCAGCGGCTGCCCAAGCTGACGCTGGTCGGCACCACCACCATCTTTTTCGCCATCGTCAACGCGCTGAAAATCGGCCCCTATTACCTGCTCGGGCAATTCTCCTTTTCCAACCTGTCGACGTCGTTTTCGTTGCTGCCGCTGGCGGTGGCCACCAACGCGCTCGGCATCTGGCTCGTGCGCATCACGCCGACGACGTTGTTCTACCGCATCGCCTATGTGCTGGTGCTGCTCGTCTCGCTCGGACTGATGTGGCAGGGACTGGCGGGGTTGCGCTGACCTTGCGCGCCCGGCGTGACAGCGCCGGTGCGGCCCGCTAATTTGCCGGAAAAATCCGAGGGGAACGGGAATGAGCAAGACGCCCTACGACACCGATCTCGACCGCAATCCGGCGAATTTCCAGCCGTTGACTCCGCTCACCTTCCTGGAGCGTTCGGCCTCGGTTTTTCCCGATCATGTGGCGATCGTTCACGGCCGTCTGCGGCGCAGCTACCGGGAATTCTATGCGCGCGCGCGCGCCCTCGCCTC
>CAYWCE010000032.1:7796-30310 GCA_964456755.1 uncultured Hyphomicrobiales bacterium | reverse complement strand
GCTGGCGCGAGATCACCCAGTCGGGACGGTTCTCGATCATGCCGGTGATGCGGTTCTCGCCGGCGGCCGGCACCCATTGCGTCTCCTTGATCGCATTCAGCGCGCGCGCGCGCAGCGTCGCCTCCCCCTTTACCGTCGGCAGTGCAAAAGGCTTGTCCATTGCGATGAACCATTGCGGGGTGTTGCGAAAGATAACCGGCTTCTTCGACCGCCACGAATGCGGATATTGATGTTTCAGCCGGCCGCGCGCGATCAGCATGCCGGCCTCAATCAGCGCCTCGATCACGGCGTCGTTGGCATCGCCCTTCTCGCCTTTATCGGTGATGACGCGCTTTCCCGTAAAGCCGGGCGCCGCTTCGGTGAAGGCGCCGTTTTCGTCGACCGTATAGGGAATGGCCGGATTGATGCCGAGCGCTTCCAGCGTGCGCGCATTCGCCGTCCAGATATCGAAGTCCTCGCGGCCGTGCCCGGGCGCGGTATGCACGAAACCGGTGCCGTCCTCGTCGGTGACGTGATCGCCGGCGAGAAGGGGCACGACGAAATCGTAACTGCCCCGTGCTTTCAGCGGATGCGCACAGGCGAGTTGCGCGAGGTCTGCCGCCGGTACAGCGCGCACCTTCTCGTATGCCGTCACACGTGCCTGTCCGAACACCTCGGCGGCAAGCGAATCCGCCAAAACCATCAGGTCGCCGGTCTTCGCCCAATTGCCAGCGGGCGCATCGGTCACCCGATAGAGGCTGTAGCCGATCTTGCTGGAGTAGCTGATGGCGCGGTTGCCGGGCAGCGTCCATGGCGTGGTCGTCCAGATGACGATGCCGGCACCGCCATAGGCCTGTTCCATCAGCGCGCGGCGCGGGCCGGCGGCAAAGCGCAGCGGAAACTTCACCCATACCGTGTCGCTGGTATAGTCCTCGTACTCGACTTCCGCTTCGGCGAGCGCGGTCTTCTCTACGACCGACCACATCACCGGCTTGGAGCCGCGATAAAGCGTACCGTTCTGCGCGAACTTCATCACCTCGCGCGCGATCTGCGCCTCGGCGGGAAAATCCATCGTGGCGTAACGGCCGTTCCAGTCGCCTTCGACGCCGAGGCGTTTGAATTCCTCGCGTTGCACGTCGATCCAATGATCGGCAAAGGCGCGGCATTCGCGCCGGAACTGGATGACCGGTACCGCATCCTTGTCCTTGCCCCTGGCGCGGTAGTCCTCCTCGATCTTCCATTCGATCGGCAGGCCGTGACAGTCCCAGCCGGGCACATAGTTTGAATCGCAGCCAAGCATCTGCTGGCTGCGCGTCACCACGTCTTTCAGAATCTTGTTCAGCGCGGTGCCGATATGGATGTTGCCGTTGGCATAGGGCGGCCCGTCATGCAGGATGAACTTGTCTCGCCCCTGTGCCGCCTCGCGCAACCGCCGGTAAAGATCCTGTTTCTGCCAGCGCGCCAGGATTTCCGGCTCGCGCTGGGGCAGTCCCGCCCGCATGGGAAAATCGGTCTGCGGCAGGAACAGGGTTTCGGAATAGTCGCGCTCGGCGGAATCGGGCTTGCTCATGTCGGGCCTTTTCTCAGGCGGGCTTAGTAGCAGGCGTGTTGCGACCCCGCAAAGACCGGCAAATCCGGCCCCTTCCGCCGCCCCGGGGGAACCCGATCCCGCCTTGTACATTGATGCTGGCGGCCACCGGACCGGCCGGCCAGCGCCGGGACGCCACGGCGCCGCGTTTCGTGGAGCCGCCGATGCAATTCATCCGGGTGCCGCCCGACGAGCGGCGCGCCATCGTTGTCACCGATCCTCAGCCGTTGACCGGCAGCGCCGAAATCTGGACCGCTGCGGCGCAATTCTCGACCGTCGGGATTTTCGTCCTGCTGTTCGGCGCCTTTCTGCTGATCGGCCGGCCGCTGCTCCTGCCGGTCGTCACCGCCATTGTGGTGGCCATGACGCTCGCCCCGGTAGTGCGCGCCGGCAGCCGCTACGCCGTGCCCACCTGGCTTTCCGCAATCCTGCTGGTCGGGCTGATGGGCGGGGCCGCGGGGCTCGGCATCACCCTGATGGCAGATCCGGTCGGCGAATGGATCGCGAAAGCGCCGGAATTCGGCGCCGCCATCAAGCAGAAGCTTTATGTGCTGGACCGGCCGCTTGCCGCGCTGCGCGACCTGCAGAAGGTACTGGCCCCGCCCGATCCGAACGCAGTGACGCTCGATCGGGGCGTCACCGAGCTCCTGTCGCCGCTCGTCGCATTGCTGACCCCGGCAATGACCCAGCTCGTCCTGTTCGTGGTCACGCTGCTGTTTCTGCTCGCCGGCCAGGCGAAACTGCGCCACTTCCTGGTCTCGCTGATGCCGAGTCGCGAGGGCCGGCTGCGGATGCTGCGCATCGACAAGGATATCGAGCGTAATTTGGCCGGCTATCTGGCGGTCATTTCGGTGATCAACATCGCGCTCGGGTTTTGCGTCTTCGCGATCGCCTGGCTGCTCGATTACCCGGCTCCGGCGGTGCTCGGCGCGCTGACCGCGATCCTGAACTTTATCCCGTATATCGGCTCCGCCGTCATGGCGATGATCCTTTTCGGTATCGGCCTTGTCGTGTTTCCCACATTCGGACAAAGCCTGATCGCGCCGGCCGCTTTCGTCGCCATATCCACGATCGAAGGGCAAATCGTTACGCCGACCATCATGGGACGGCGGCTGACGCTCAATCCGCTGCTTGTGGTTCTCAGTCTGGCTTTCTGGACCTGGATGTGGGGTCCGATCGGCGCATTTTTGGCGCTGCCGCTCTCGATCGTCGCGCTCGTCGTCTATCATCACCTGTTCCCAAACGACGATCCCAGGCTTCCCGACTGAGCGGAACTTTGCGCTGCAATGCGGGTTGTCTTGCGAACTCATCTCAGCGGGAGCCACGACAATGTCCGAATACGCAACGAAAAGCGCGAATGCAGGCAGCAAGGAACGCGACGCCGCGCACGCCTCGCGCGATATCGAAAAGGATCTGCAGACGCTGCAGCACGACGTCTCGAAGCTGGCATCGCAGCTGACCCAGCTTGCCGGCGCCAAGGGCGCCGAGGCCTGGCGCACCGCGCGTTCGAACATCGACAGCGTCATGTCGGATGCGACCGCCAAGGGACGCGAGGCCGCCGATGCGGTGTTCGAGGTGCGCGACAACCTCGCCAATGCGGTCGACGAATCGATCCGCAACCGCCCCTACACCACCCTGGCGATGGCGGTGGCGCTGGGATTCATTTTCGGCGCCACCTGGCGGCGTTGAATCACCGGGCCGGCGGCGGCGCGACGCGCCGCCGCGGACGCCTGTGTGCGGCGTCCGGGCAGACATTTGCGGGCAATATTTCCAGATTTTCCAAGACTTGATTTCCAGGGCTTGACTTTCAAGGCTTGGCGGATGCCGGGAGGACCGGACATGTTCAGCGGACTGATCAGACAGGTGCGGCTGCGCCTACAGGCCCGGACCGGATTCGACAACGCGGTGCTGGGATTCGGCATCGCCGCCGGCGCAGCCGCATTCGCTGCGTTCCTGTTCGGCAGCCTGACCGCATTCCTGTGGCTGGCGCAGATATACGACCCGCTGACCGCGGCGACCGTTCTGACCGGCTTCTACCTCGCATTGCTGGTGCTTTGCCTGGCGGTCTGCCTGCTGCGCCGACGGCGCAACGCACGCCAAGCGCGCATGCAGATCGCGGCCTCCGGCGATGGCGGCTTCGGTATCGATCCGCGCTACCTGCTGCTTGCGCTGCAGATCGGACGGACCGTCGGCTTGCGTCGCATCCTGCCGATTGCGGCGATCGGCTTACTTGCGGCCATGGGCACGCGCGAATGGCTCGGCGATCATTCGGGACGCGGCCAGACCGCGCATGGCGAATCCTAGAACGGCGGGCGCAGATGGCGGATCGCGATCTGCCGCCCGTCTTCGTTCAGGCCGCTGCCTGCATGGCGTG
This sequence comes from uncultured Hyphomicrobiales bacterium, assembly GCA_964456755.1. GTDB lineage: Bacteria > Pseudomonadota > Alphaproteobacteria > Rhizobiales > Xanthobacteraceae > Pseudorhodoplanes. The sequence goes on along the minus strand of CAYWCE010000032.1, from coordinate 26,369 downwards.
CAGGAAGGATTTTATCTCTCCGTCGAGGCTGCGCAGCTTGGCCGCCATCTGATCGGCGGCGGCGGCAACCGCATTGGAGGCTCGCGAGGTCTCGCCGGCCACGTCCTCGACCTCGGCGATTGAAGCCCGCGCCGTCTCCGCCTCGTTCTTGGCGCTGCCGACGCCGCGTGCGATTTCCTGCGTCGCCGCGCCCTGTTCCTCGACTGCCGTCGCGATCGCTACGGCGATGCGGTCGATGGAGGAAATCGTCTCGGAAATGCCGGCGATCGCTGCGACCGCCGCATTGGTCGCTTTCTGCATCTCCTCGATCTGCCGGCCGATATCCTCGGTCGCCTTGCCGGTCTGGGTGGCAAGCGACTTGACCTCCGAAGCGACAACGGCAAAGCCGCGTCCGGCCTCGCCGGCGCGCGCGGACTCGATGGTGGCGTTGAGCGCAAGCAGATTGGTCTGCGCGGCAATGGTCTGGATCAGACTGACGATCTCGCCGATTTTCATCGCCGCCGCCGACAATTCCTTCACCTGGCGGTCCGTGCTTTCCGCTTCGCGCACCGCGCGCGCCGCGATCTCGGAAGACGAACTCACCTGGCGACCGATTTCGTTGACCGAGCCGGCCATTTCCTCGGTCGCCGCCGCGACGGTCTGCACGTTGCTGCTGGCGGATTCCGCCGAATGCGCCGCGCTCTGGGCGCGCGCACGGGTCGTTTCGGCGGCGGCGCGCATGCTGGCGGCATCGCTTTCCAGCGCGGAAATGGTCCGGTTCACCTCGTTGAGCAGGCCGGCGACCTTGTCCTCGAACTGCCGGGTGATCTCCGCAACATTCTGCACGCGCATGCGCTCGGATTCGGATTTTCTGCGTTCGTCCTCTTCGAGCGTGCGGTTGCGCACGGTAGCGTCGCGGAAGATTGCGAGCGCCCGGGCAATAGTGCCGATCTCGTCACCGCGCTCGGTGTGGCGAATGTCGGCGTCGATCTTGCCCTCGGCAAGATCGGTCACCGCAGCGGTAACGTCGCCGAGCGGGGCGAGGCTGCTGCGCACGAGAAACAGGCTGAGCACAAGGATGAGCAAAGCACCCGCACCCGCCACGAGAACCATGCGTTCGACACCGTGCGCGAGCATGCTGTCGTAGATTTCGATCGGCATGCCGACGAACAGAACGCCGAGCGTCTTTCCCTGGGCGTCGAAAAACGGCTGGTAGGCGGTAAAATACCGCCGGCTGAACAGGATCGCAGGCCCCTTGTAGGCCTCGCCGCGCCGCAGGAACGGCTGGCCGGGATGATCGGGCGCAAGCTGCGTACCGACGGCGCGTTCGCCGTTCTCCTTTTTCAGGTTGGTCGTACGGCGGATGAACTGGCTGCTCGCCGGATCCCACTGGAAAATGGTTGCCACGCCGCCGGCCTTGGCCGCGGCCTTGTCGACGACCTCGTGGCTGCTGAAGGTCGGGAAATCGGGCGCATCGACGCGCGCGACGACCTCGCCATCGATTTTCACCCTGGTGCCGTCATAGGTGTCCGCATAGGTCAGCACCAGCGTGCGCAATACCGCCTCGATGTCTTCGCGCGCCTTCTGGTCGAACTGGTCCTTGAGCGCGAAATGGCCGGCCACCACCACACAGGTCGCCGTCAGGATAACCACCGTGCCGATGAGAATGAGCGCCCGGGTGACCAGGCTGAGACTGTTAACGATTTGTTTCATGATGCCCGCTTGAAAAATCGAGTCCCCCGAGGCCCTGAGGCCGCCCCGCCGAGAAAAAGTCCCTCGAAGCAAAGTCCCCAGGGCAAAGAACACTGCGGCAACGTGGTTACCAGCAGATTAAATTCGCGAGTACATGCGCGAAATTTGTACTCACTGCGCGTCAGAATGGCAGAATCGCATCGTCGTGGCGCGCGATGGCCGCCTGCGCCTGCTCGCTGTCGCGTCCCATCTGCACGATCAGGGCATCCACCGAATCGAATCGCATTTCCGGCCGCAGCCAGGCGATGAAAGCCACGTCGATGCGCCTGCCATAGAGATCGCCGGAAAAATCGAAAAGAAACACCTCCAGCAGCGGGGCGCCGTCGTCGAACATCGGCCTGCGGCCGAAGCTCGCCACCCCGCCATAGCGGCGTCCGTCGATCCCGACCCGCACCGCGTAGATGCCATGCTTGAGTGCGCAGGCCGGATCGAGCCGCAGATTGGCGGTGGGAAAACCGAGCCCGCGCCCGCGCTTTTCGCCGTGTATGACCTCGCCGCTGACAAACCAGGGATAGCCGAGCAATTCCGCCGCCTCCACCACCTGCCCGCCGGCGAGCGCGGCGCGGATTGTGCCCGAGGACACCGGCCGTCCCTCGTCTTCCAGCGCCGGCACGATATCGACGGAAAAACCGTGCCGCGCTCCCTGCGCCGCCAGGAAAGCGGGTGAACCGCCGCGATCCTTCCCGAAATGAAAGTCGAAACCGGTCACCGCGCCGGAAATCGCCAGGCGGCCGACCAGGATACGGGCAATAAATTCTGCAGCCTGCAGGTTGGCCAGCGCCGCATTGAAGGTCAGCACGATCGCCCCGTCGAGCCCGGTGCCGGCAAGCAGGCGCAGCTTCTGGCGCTCGTCGCTGAGCCGGAACAAGGGATCGTTCGGGCGGAAATAGCTGCGCGGATGCGGCTCCAGCGTAAGCGCGGCGGCCGGGCTGCCGAGATCGCGCGCGCGCGCAAGCGCTTGGCCGATCACCGCCCGATGACCGCGATGCACGCCGTCGAAATTCCCGATCGCCACCACCGCCCCGCGCAGCACGCCGGCGCCCGGCGCATCGTCGCGCACGACCGCAAAGTCGGCTCCCGGCGGGCGAGGCTGTGTCATGAGGACCGGCGAATTACAGAAGGCGGCGGCACGCGACCCGTGTCCTCCGGAGACCGCGCGAAGTCAAGACGGCATGCCGCCCGGTTCAGGCCGGCTTGCGCCCGGGCACCGAAACGACAGCCTCGCCGTCGAGCACCACCTTGCCGTCGACCAGCGCCTCGCAATGCAGGCGCACTCTGCGGCCGTCCGGCACCAGTTCGACCACTTCGACGACCACCGTGACGACATCGCCGATCCTCACCGGGGCATGGAAATTCAGCGTTTGCGACCGGTAGACCGCGCCTGGCCCCGGCAGCCGGGTGCCGAGCACCGCGGAAATCAGGCTCGCCGTATACAGGCCATGGGCGATGCGCTGGCCGAAGCGCGTGCCGGCGGCATAGTCGTCGCACAGATGGATCGGATTGTCGTCGCCCGACAGCTGCGCAAAGCCGATCACGTCGGTGTCCATCACCGATTTCATCAGCACCTCGCGCATGCCGACCGACAGATCCTCGAAGCTCAGGGCTTTGACCCTGCGCGGGTCGACGGCAGGTTTGGAGGCTGTAACGGGTCCGCTGGCGTGCATGCAAAATCCGGCAATAGTTAACGCAAAGACAATGTCGTGTCCCGAACGCCGCGGCAATTGGCCTTTCGACGGGAAAATCGCCGCGCCCGGTTCCCGCGATTAACTGCTTGTTCAAAAGGCATTGTTACTTTTCGCGACGGACGAACCGGTTGGGGGGCCGTGGCGCCTGTATCCGCGCGCGGCTGACCGGCAAGAACTAGTGAGGGTAGTATGTCAGTCGATCTCTCCATGCCGATCCTAGTCGTGGACGACTACAACACGATGATACGGATCATCCGCAATCTGCTGCGTCAGCTCGGTTTCGAAAATGTCGACGAGGCGTCGGACGGCACCTCGGCGCTTACGCGGCTTCGGGACAAGAAATACGGCCTGATCATCTCCGACTGGAACATGGAGCCGATGACCGGCTACGACCTGCTCAAGGAAGTCCGTTCCGATCCGGACCTGAAGTCGACGCCGTTCATCATGGTGACGGCCGAATCGAAGACCGAAAACGTAATCGCGGCAAAGAAGGCGGGCGTGAGCAATTACATCGTCAAGCCCTTCAACGCGCAGACGCTGAAATCGAAGATCGACGCCGTCTTCAACGAACACGCGGCCTGATCGCGTCCCGCATTACCACACCAGTCGTCTGGTTACGGCGCGGGGCGCCACCCCGGCACCGTCGAATATGCGCGCCAGGACCGCGAGATCGGGATTGTCGCGACCGCCCAGCTCCTCGGCGTGGATGCCCGCGGTCACGAACAGGCAGTCGATACCGAACGCCGCAGCGCCTTTCAAATCGGTGCGCACGGAATCGCCGATGGCGATGACCCGGGGCGGCCGGTCCGGGTGGACGCGGACTGCTTCCGCCTTGCGCAGCGACATTTCGTAGATCGGCCGGTACGGCTTGCCGGCATAGAGGACATCGCCGCCGAGCGCTGCGTAATTGTCCGCGATCGCCCCCGCGCAATAGATCAGCCTGTCGCCGCGCTCGACCACCACGTCCGGGTTGCCGCAGAGCATGAAAAGGGAGCGGCTGCGCATCGCCGCAAGCATGTCGCGATAATGTTCCGGGGTCTCGTTCTCGTCGTCGAACAACCCCGTGCAGACCACATAGTCGGCCTCCTCCAGCGCGGCAAACTGCACGCCGAGGCCCTCGAATATGGATATGTCGCGCTGCGGGCCGAGATGAAACACCGATTGCCCCGGCCGCTCCGCCATGACGCTGCAGGTCACGTCGCCCGAGGACACGATCCCGTCATAGGCCTCGCGCGGCACGCCATAGCGATCGAGCTGGCGGCTGACCGCTTCTCCGCGGCGCGGTGCATTGGTGATCAGGATGACGACGCCGCCGCCGGCGCGAAAGCGCACCAGAGCGTCGCAGGCCTCCGGAAAGGCGGCGATGCCGTTATGGGTCACTCCCCAGACGTCCGACAACACGACGTCGTAATGCGCGGCAAGCGTCGAGAAGTGATGGGTCAGGGCGGTCACGAAGGAAAGTCCCGGAGGGTTCGGCGCGCAAGCGTTTAGACCATCCGGCGTCGGCCGTCACGCTCAGACGACGGCACGGGCGGCAGGCGGCGCAGGTGTGGCTGCGTCGGCGACCGGTTTGGAGACGGTGGCCGTCGCGAGCGCGGCGTTTCCGGTGCGGGTGGCCGGGGCCGAAGCCGGCGGCGCAGCGGACGGCGGCACGGGTCCGCGCTCGCCGACGGACGCGGTATCGCGCACCACGAGGTCGTTGCGGTCGGCGACGCCCTGGAGCGCCTCCGCCCGCACCGGGCGCGGCGGCGAGAACAGGAAACCCTGGCCGAACCGCACATCGTAGTCGAGCAGATCGACCACCACCGATTCGGTTTCGATGCGCTCGGCGATCAGACTGATGCCGAACCGGCCGAGCAGATCGGACAGGTCCGCCGCATGGATATCGGCGGGCGCCGCAGCCTTGTTCAGCAGCAGCGCGGCCTGCACCTTGACGAAACGGATGCCGCGCTCCGCCAATTCGCGCGGCTCCATGCGCAGGTCGGTCACCTGGTCCATCGAAAAACGGAATCCGCGTTCGGCCAGGGCGGCGGCGCTCTCCAGTTCGATCGGCCCCATCGATTGCCAGGATTGCTGCGAGAATTCCAGCATCAGCGACGGTGCCAGGGCGCGGTTCGCCTCCATGAATTGTGAAAATTGCGCAAAGAATTCCGGATGGTTCAGCGTGCTGGTGGACACGTTGCAGAACAGGCCGATCTCGCGGTTTTTCAGCAGCAGCCGGCGCAGCACCTGCACGCAGCGGAACAGCATCAGATTGTCGATCTGCGGCATCAGTCCGGCAACTTCCGCATATTTGAGGAAGTCGGCCGGCATCAGCAACGCCCCGTCGTCGGTACGCAGACGGGCCATGGCCTCGTAATAGCGGACCTTGCGCTGCGGCAGCGTCAGGATCGGCTGTAGATAGAGGTCGATACGCCCGGCTTCGACAGCCGCGCGCAGGATCGCGGCGATCTCGTCCGCACTCTTGCCCTTGAACGGTCCGGCGGCCGGGGCAACGGGCGTAGCGGCTGAAGCTGGGGGCGGCCCGGACACGGCGACGGCCGCTTCACCCGCTTCCTCCTGCGCGGGCGGCTCGGCGGGAACCGCAATACGCGCCGGCGCGGCAGCAGCCTCGGGTCGGGCTGGCGCGGAATGCGCCGGGATCATGCGCGCTTCGTGCGCGGCGACGGTTTCGGCGAGGTTTTTGACCAGCGTGCCCAATTCGCCGACTTCCGTCGCCAGCGGGCCGGTGACCGCCCGCACGCGACGTTCGAGATTGCCGGCGTCGCTCTCGAAAGCCGCAATCTTGCGGGACAATTCCGCCACCTGGCGCGCCAGATCCGCGGTGCCCCGCGACAAGTCGGCAATCTGGCTGCCGACGTCGCTGCGGTCGCGCACGCGCGCCGACAGCGCGTTATACAGCGACAATGCGGAAAGGGCGGTCAGCGCGACAATCGCGGATTCGGCGGCCGACAGCCCGAAAATGAGAAAAACGATCGCGCCGAGCGACCCGGCAATGAGGACCACGCAAACAGCGATGAAGATGGCTGTCAGGCGCAACATCGGCAAACCCATGGGGGCATCGGCGCTGGCCGTGATTCGCCGATCCGGCTTACACTGTCCACGACCCGCCCGCGCCGCGCAAGCACTAACGCCGCCCGCCCGCGCAAGCGTCGCGACCGAGGATAAAGAGAGTGACCGAGTTCCCGGTTTCACGAGACCATAGCGTGCTTTCCGGACGCCTGGAGGCGATCGACACGCAGCCATGGCGCGCATTTGCCCTGTTCGCCGGCGTTCACGCCGCTGTGTGGACGCTGCTTCCCACGCTGCTCTATCCGAATTTGCCGCTCGATGTGATCGAAGCGCTGGTCTACGGGCGCGAATGGCAGCTCGGACACGACAAGCTGCCGCCGTTGCCCTGGTGGAGCGTGGAAGCCGCCTATCGAATCGCAGGCGCCGATTTCGCCTATTACCTCCTGGCTCAGGTCGCCGTTCTGGGCGCGCTGGCATTGGTCTTCGCGACCGCCCTGCCGATCGTCGGCACTGCCGGCGCGCTCGCAGCGGTGCTGATCGTCGACGGCATTCACTATTTCAATTTCACGGCACCGAAATTCAACCACGACGTGATCCAGCTTCCGTTCTGGGCGCTGGCGGGATTTTCGCTGCATCGCGCGTTGCGCACCGGCCGCAACCTGTACTGGGCGTTGCTTGGCCTCGCCGTCGCGGGCGCGCTCTGGTCGAAGTATTTCTTTATCGTTCTTGCCGGGCCGGTCGGCCTGTTCATCCTGCTCGACCCGCAGGCGCGCCGGACGCTCGCGACGCCGGGGCCCTATCTCGCCGCAGCGATCGCACTGCTTGTGGCCGCGCCGCATCTGATCTGGCTGGTGGCGAACGACTTCCTGCCGTTCCGCTACGCCGAGGCGCGCGCCGTCGCCCGTCTCGGCATCGTCGGTCACCTCGCCTATCCATTGCTTTTTGCGGCCTCGCAACTGGCCTGGCTGCTGCCCGCGGCGTTCATCGCCTCGCCGCTATTCGTTGCCAGGCCGGCGGAGCGGCAGTGGACCGATGCATACGATGTCAGGATCGTGACGCTGCTTGCCTTCGGTCCTGTCGCTTTCCTGCTGCTGGGCTCGGCCATGACCGGCCGCGGCCTTGTGACCATGTGGGGCTATCCGCTCTGGCTGTTCGCGGGCCTGTGGCTGGTGGTTGCCGCCCGCGTCGTCATCGCGCCAGGACGGCTGAGGCAGCTCGTGCTGTGCTGGGCCATCGTCGCCGCCTGCTACGCAATCGCGTTTATCGTGCATTACGGCGTGCGGCCGCATCTCGACAACCGCTATCGTGCCTCGCTGTTTCCCGGGGCCGCCATCGCGCAGCACGTCACCGAAGGCTTCCGCGCGGTCACCGGACACGACCCGGCCTATATCGTCAGCAGCATGTGGCTGGGCGGCAACATTTCGCATTATGCGCCGGCGGGGCGACCGCGCGTGCTGATCGACGGCAGGCCCGCACGCGCGCCCTGGATCGATCTCGCCGACCTGAAACGCCGCGGCGCGGTCGTCGCCTGGATGGATTCCGATCCGAACATCCTGCCGCAGGCCTACGCTACGATCGCCGGCGACGCCGAAATTCAGCCGCCGCTGAGCGCGCCGCTGCGCTGGAAGAAAGGCACTTTCACGATCGGCTGGGCGATCCTGAAGCCTCGGCCTTGACACGCGGCGCAGTCGCGCGCTCGTCCGACACGACCGCGCCGTCGACCAGGTGCACGCGCCGGTCCATGCGCGCGGCAAGGTCGAGGTCGTGCGTCACCGCAACGACGGTCTTGCCGTGACGGTCGACAAGCTCGCGCAGCACCTGAAACACCTGTTCGCTCGCTTTCGAATCGAGCGAGCCGGTCGGCTCGTCGGCAAGGATCGCCGGCGGTTCGTTGGCGAGCGCCCGCGCCACGGCGACGCGCTGACGCTGACCGCCCGACAATTGGTCCGGCCGCTTGTGCAGGTGCTCGGCAAGGCCCAGCGAATCCAGCAACGCGCGCGCCCGCGCGTTCATGCTTTCGCGCGGCAGCCTGCCGAGCGCGCGCATCGGCAGCATGACATTGTCGAGGATGCTGAATTCCGGCAGCAGGAAATGGAACTGGAATACGAAGCCGAGGGTCGACAATCGCTGCACGGCGCGCTCCTCCTCGCTCATATGCGCGGTATCGACGCCGCCGATCAACACCTCTCCGGCCGTCGGCAGGTCGAGCAGCCCGAGCAGATAGAGCAACGACGACTTTCCCGATCCGCTCGGCCCGGTGATAGCGACGAATTCGTTGTGCCCGATGCGCAGATCGATGTCGCGCACCAGCGTCGTCGGCACGATTCCAGGCAGGATGCGCGTGACGCCGCGCGCCTCGATCAGCGGCACGGCACTGCCGTTTGCGGATGCCGCCACGCTCATGTCGCCCCGCGGATGATGTCGACGGGATGCACGCCCGCGGCCTTGCGCGCGGGCGCATATCCGGCGGCAAACGATGACACCAGCGCGACCAGGCTGGCGGCGGCATAGTGCAGCGGATTGTAGGCGAGCGGCAGCCGGTTGGCGTCCACGAACGGACTCTTGAACTCGATGGAACCGAGCGCAAGACACAGCGCATAGCCGAGCAGGAATCCTAACAATGCGCCGGCGAGCCCGATAATCAATGCCTCGACCACGAAAATCCGACGCACCGTGCGCTCGGCAAAGCCGAGCGATTTCATGATGGCGATGTCGCGCGCTTTTTCGTGCGTAATAGTGGAGATGATGTTGTAGGTTCCGAAGCTTGCCACAAGAAGGATGGCGCCGACCACCGTGTACATGATGACGTTGCGGATGACGAAGGCCGAAAGCAGGTCTTCATGCGCTTCCTGCCAGGCGATCGACTTGTAGCCGGTCTCGCGCTCGATGCGCTGCGCCACATCGCGCGCCAGCATCGGATCGCCGAGCCGCAGGCGGATTTCGTTCACCAGTCCGGTCTGCTCGGCGAGAATTTGTCCGGTCTTGAGCAGCGCAAAGGCGGAGGATTCGTCGCTCGCGCGAATGCCGGAATGAAACAGCCCGACCACCTGCGCGCCGAACGTGCCGCCCTGGCCCGATTGCAGCGTGATATTGGCGCCGACGCGCGCGCCGATCTTTTCCGCCAGCCGGTCGCCGAGAACGATCGCATTGTTGGCGCGGTAAAGCGAATTGAGGGTGGCATCGCCGCGCATCTGCTGCGCAAGCTGGGAGACGTGGATTTCGCGCGCGGGATCGATGCCGGTAAGGCTCGCGCCGACGTCGCGGGCGGCATAGCGGATGATGATCTGCGTCTTCACCGCCGGCGCGACGCTGCCCGGCACCCAGGCTTCCAGCGCCGCCATCGTCGCCAGCGGATTTTTGATGCCGGGACGTTTCGCTTCCGGCTTGAGCCCGCGAATCTGCGCGGCATCGAACATGGCTTCCGCCGGCTGCCGCGGCGGATGGCGCTGCTCGTCGGAGACGGTGATATGTGCCAGCGAATTGACCAGCCGGTCGACGAAATCGTCCTGCGAGCCCTGCATCAGCGCCGCCATCATGATGGAGAAGCCGACGCCGGTGGCAACGCCGGCCACCGCAACGAAAGTCTGCCGCGCGCGGCTGCGAATATGCGTCCAGGCGATGTCGAGGATCAGCTGCATCGCACGAGCCCGATCATCGCGTCAGGGCCGGGTCGCGCGCGAGGATGCGCACGCGCGCGCCGTCGGCAAGCCCGGTCGGTGCCGGCGAGGCCACGCGCTCGTCCTCGCGCAGACCCTGCACGATCTCGACCATGCGCGTGCCGCGGATGCCGATCGTCACCGCTCGCTTGCGCGCACGGCTGCCCTCGACCGCGAATACCGCATTGTCGACCACCGCATCGGCCGGGACCAGCAGGGCATCCGGCTTCTCGCGGCTGACGATGTTGGCCTCCACGCTCATGCCGGGAATGAGCGGCGTCTCGTCCGGCAGCGCGATCTTGACCCGATAGGTCTTCGCTACCGGGTCGCCCATCGGCGTAATTTCGCGCACGGTGCCGTCGAGCCGCCGGTCGGCAAACGCTTCGGTGCGAAACAGCGCGCGCTGGCCGACGGCAACGCGCGGAATGTCTTCTTCGTTCACTTCGGCGACCACCTGCAGCGGTTGCGGCACGCCGACGCGCACCAGAACCTGCCCCACTTCGGCGATCTCGCCGACCTGGCCGTCGCGCCGCAGCACGATGCCGTCCATCGGCGACGCGATTGCGTAATTGTTGATGCGTTCCTGCTGCACCAGGATTTGCGCCTGGATCTGCCGCAATTCGGCGGATACCCGCTCATGCACCTGCGTCGACGTTGCGCCGCGCGCGATCAGTTCGCTCGCCCGCTCCATCTCGCGCCGCGCGAAATCCTCGCGCGCTTTGAGATCCTTGAGCTGCGCGCGCGGCTCGCGGTCGTCGAGCCGCACCAGCACCTCGCCCTTTTTCACCGGCTGGCCTTCGCAGTCGCAGATGTCGACGATGCGCTCGCGCACCAGGCTCGTCACCTTGGCCCAGCGCAACGGCTCGACGGAGCCGGTCGCATAGACAATCTCGACGGCGGTGCCGCGCTGCGGAGCGACTGCAGTCACCGGCGTGCCGCGGCCGAAGATCCACCATGCCGCCGCCGCTGCCGGCAACGACAGAAGCGCGAGCAACAGAATTTTCCTGCGATGTCTCAATCTCGCCTCGCTCTGCACGACATCGGGTGGATAGGCGAAAAATGCGGCGAACGCCGGACCGGCGGTCCGCAATCTAGGGCACAGAACCGGCCGGACGTTGATTCAGCGCAAGCGCGGCCGCGGCGCGATCCCCCGCTGCCCGCTTCATGCGCAGGCGCGGATGACGCGGCCGACCTTGTCGAAAATTTCCCCGATCTGGCTTTCGCTGACGATCAATGGCGGCGTCACCGCAATCGAATCGCCGACGATGCGGAACATGATGCCCTCGTCGTGGAAGCCGCGCTCCATCGCCTCGTAGCCGCGCTTGCCGAAGGCGTCGGGCCGCGACGCAAGGTCGATGCCGGCGGTAATGCCGACGCAGCGGATATCGAGCACGCCCGGCAGCCCCTTCAGCGCCATCGCCGCGTCGTACCACAGAGGCTCGATCTTCTTGGCCCGCGCGAACAGGTCTTCCTCGCGATAGAGATCGAGCGCGGCCAGACCCGCCGCGCAGGCGAGCGGGTGCGCGGAGTAGGTATAGCCGTGGAAAAATTCCACGACATGCTCCGGGCCCTTCATGAAGGCGTCGTGAATGCCCTTGCGCACGATCACCCCGCCCATCGGCACCGACCCGGACGTCACGCCTTTGGCAAAGGTAATCATGTCCGGCACCACGCCATAGCGCTCGGCGGCGAAGGCGTGGCCGAGCCGGCCGAAGCCTGTGATCACCTCGTCGAAGACCAGCAGGATGCCGTATTTGTCGCAGATGGCGCGCAGCCGCTGCAGATAGCCCTTTGGTGCCGGCAGAACGGCGGTGGAGCCCGCCATCGGCTCGACGATGACGGCGGCGATGGTGCTGTCGCCGTGCAGCGCGACAATGCGTTCCAGCTCGTCGGCAAGATGCGCGCCCCAGTCCGGCTCGCCCTTGGAGAAGGACTGATGCTCGCGGTTGTAGGTCGCGGCGAGATGGTCGACGCCGGGCAGCATGACCCCGAACGCCTTGCGGTTGTTGGCGAGCCCGCCGACCGACATGCCGCCGAAGCCGACGCCGTGATAGCCGCGCTCGCGGCCGACGAAACGCATGCGCTGCGCCTCCCCGCGCGCGTTCCAGTAGGCGAGCGCGATTTTCAGCGCGGTGTCGGCGGCCTCCGATCCGGAATTGCAGAAGAACACATGGTCGAGATCGCCGGGAGCCAGCGCCGCGATGCGGTTGGCAAGCTCGAAGGCGCGCGGATGGCCGAACTGGAAGGTGGGGGCGAAATCGAGTTCCGCCGCCTGCTGCTGGATCGCCTGCACGATCGGATCGCGGTTGTGCCCGGCATTGGTGCACCACAGCCCCGCCGCACCGTCGAGCACCGGGCGGCCTTCCGGCGTATAATAGTGCATGTCCTTGGCGCGCGCGATCAGGCGCGGGCGCGCCTTGAAGGCGCGGTTGGCCGTGAACGGCATCCAGAAGCCGGCGAGATCGTTCGGGATTGCCGCGGTGGATGTCTTTTGCGCCTGCGCCATGGGGGCCTCTTTTCTCGCTCTCGCGCACCCTGCTCGAAACGCGGGCGGGAGAGACTGCGTGGCAGGCATTATCCCTTTTTGCGGATAATGACAAAAGAGGGGACGGCTGGTACCAAGCCTGCGACCTTCAGCCCGCCACGGCCGGGCCTGTGGAAACTCCGAAACGCAATGGCCAAGCCCCAGAAACTCAAAGCCCGCCTGCCGCGCGGGCTTGCCGACCGCGGACCCGCCGAGATCGCCGCCACGCGCGAGATGGTGGAGACCATCCGCCAGGTCTACGAGCTGTACGGTTTCGAGCCGGTGGAGACGCCCGAAATCGAATATACCGACGCGCTCGGCAAGTTCCTGCCCGACCAGGACCGGCCGAACGAGGGCGTGTTCTCGTTCCAGGACGACGACGATCAGTGGCTGTCGCTGCGCTACGACCTGACCGCGCCGCTCGCGCGGCACGTGGCGGAAAATTACCAGCACCTCGCGCTGCCCTATCGCAGCTATCGTTTCGGTTGGGTATTCCGCAACGAGAAGCCGGGACCGGGACGCTTCCGCCAGTTCATGCAGTTCGACGCCGACACCGTGGGAAGCGCCTCGATGGCCGCCGATGCCGAGATGTGCATGATGGCCGCCGACACGATGGAGAAGCTCGGCATTCCGCGCGGGCAGTATCTCGTGAAAGTCAATCATCGTAAGCTTTTGGATGGTGTGCTGGAAGGGATAGGCGTCCACGATGATGTGCAAAAGCTCACAGTGTTGAGAGCTCTCGACAAGAGAGATCGGCTTGGCAAGCAGGCGGTCGCAAAACTTTTGGGCACCGAGGGGCGCGAGGACGACAGTGGCGACTTTACGCGAGGCGCAGGGCTGAACATTGATCAGATTGAAGTTGTCCTCGCTATGTCCGATCCGTTGGCAGCCGTCAGCGCTGATCCCAGCGACGAAGAGATGCGGCGACGTGAGAAATTGGTTGGGGAGGAACGCGAAGGAATATTTGCTTGGGGTCTCCCGCAACATCCTCATCATGCGGTTCTTCAGAACAAAGAATTCTTAGACGGCAACGAAGAACTCATGAAGATTCAGAATCTTTGCGTGAGTTCTGGGTATCGAAGTGACCGCATTCGTATTGACGCTTCCGTCGTCCGCGGCCTCGAATATTACACCGGCCCCGTCTACGAAGTTGAATTGCTGATCCCCACCGAAGACGAAAAAGGCCGCCCGGTGCGCTTCGGTTCGGTCGGCGGCGGCGGGCGTTACGACGGGCTCGTCTCGCGCTTCATGGGCCAGCCGGTGCCGGCGACCGGTTTTTCCATCGGCGTTTCGCGGCTGCAGGCCGCGCTCACGCTGATCGGCAAGCTCGGTGCAAAAAAGGAAACCGGTCCCGTCGTCGTCACCGTATTCGACAAAGACCGCGTCGCCGACTACCAGAAATTCGTCGCGGCGCTGCGCAGCGCCGGCATCCGCGCCGAACTCTATCTCGGCAACCCGAAGAATTTCGGCAACCAGCTCAAATATGCCGACCGCCGCAACGCCCCTTGCGTCGTCATCCAGGGCGGCGACGAGAAGGCCAAAGGCGAAGTGCAGATCAAGGATCTGATCGAGGGCGCCAAAGCCGCCGCCGCGATTTCCTCCAACGAGGAATGGCGCGAGACGCGCCCGGCGCAATTCGCCTGCAAGGAAACCAAACTGGTGGACAAGGTGCGCGAGGTGCTCGCGCGCCACGGGCTGGCCTGAGCGGACGCGGCCGGCAATCCGCCGTCATCCCGGGCGCGGCGGTTCCCGCGTGCCCCGCTCAGCCGAAATCGGTATCGCCGAAATCGAAATCCCCGTCGTCATCGAAGTCGTCATCGTCGTCGGAGGCATCGTTGCGCGCGGTGTCGAACAGGCCTTGCCGTTCGGAGCCGGCATTCGCATCGCGGCCGATGTCGTTGACGCCCGCCTCGCGCGCGAGGTCGCCGTTGCCGCCCCAGGGCGTGTCGGCGGTCGCGCCGTTGCCGGCCTGCTGGCCGAGCGCGCCCTGCCGGCTGCCCGTCATCGAGCGGATCGAATCGAGCAGCAGCGCGCCGCCGATCACCCCGGCCGCCGCCGCGGCAGCGGTGCCGAGAAACGAACCGCCGCCCCCCTGTGCCGGCTGCGCCGGCGAAGGCATCGCCTCGCCCGGACGCACCGAGGGCACCGAGCCGCGCGCATTGCGCTCGCCGAACAGCGCGCCGCGCATGTCGTCGAGAAAGCTGCCCTCCTGCTGCGACGGCTCTGCGCCGCCTTCCAGTTCGCGGATGCGCGCATCCGCCCGTTTCAGCGCCTCGTCCTGGATCAGCACCGTCTGCACCAGGGCGTAAACCGCGTTCGGCGCACGCCGCAGGCCATCGCGGATCGCGCTGTCCGCCTGCGGATCGCGCCGCGTGTCTTCCAGCGTGGCAAGGCGGTCGAACAATGCGTCGACAAGCTGACGTTCCTGCGGGGTCATGGCCCGATCCTCCCGATTGGCGGCTGCACATGTGGGGCGCAAAAAAGACGGAGGAAAGGCGGCGGCGGAAGTTTTTTTGCGACCGTTATTCCAGCGTCACGCCGTTGGCCCGCAGCACTGCGGGAAAGTCGTCTCCGGCGAGATAGGCAAATTCCCGTTCGCGCAGGTCGGTGAGCGGGTCGAGCCGTCTGAGTTCGTCGTCGACCTTGCCGGGATGGCACATGACCAGCCCGCCCGCAGGCAGCCCCTGCAGGAAGCGCGGAAACAGCGCTGCGAAATCCGCGTCAGCCCGGTAATCGTAGGTGCCGGCAAAGGCGGGATTGCAGCGGATTCCGGCCTTCTCCGCCTGCCGCTTCATTTTGCGGCTCAGCGCTGCGATCAGTATCCCCTTGCGGTCCGGCCACAGGGTCCGCGCCGGCAGCAGGCCCGCGCACTGGCGCAGCCACGCACCCGGGGCGGCGCGCCGCACCGCCGCAATCAGTCCCTCGCGCACCTGCGGGAAAACCTGCACATGCTGGTGGCCGTCGACGAAATCCGGCGGGCTTCCGAATGCAGCCGTAAAAGCCCTGATCTGAGCGCCGGCCTCGACCGCGATCTTTTCCGGCCGCAGCCGCCGCAAAAGGGCCGCCAGCAGCGTCGCGCGCAGGGAAGCAAACCGGCCGCCCTTTTGCGGTGCATAGCCGCGCGAGAGCGGCGCGAACGGCGACGTCAGCGTGAAATGCAAGCCGATTGCCACGCGCGGCAGGCCCTTCTTCAGAATCGAGAGTGCCATCGCCTCGCCGCGGTTGAAGCTCGGCGCCGCGACCATGACCGAAGTGGCGTTGATGCGTCCCAGCAGCAGCAATTCGCGGATCGCCGCATTGACGCCGGGCGCAATCCCGTAATCGTCGGCGCAAAGCCAGACCGGGCGCAGCGCGGCGCCATCGCCGGCATCGGACGCAGGCACCGGGCGGGCGTCCGGCCCTTGCAGAGGAAACCGGTCCGGCGGCGTCGCGGTAAGGACGTCCGCGACCGTGTCGTCGGTGCCGCTTCCGTCACGCGCGATCATTCCGCGGCGTCCTGCCGCTCGTTTTCGCTCGCCGTCTTCATGCTGCGGCCGGCGACGAAATAGACCGGGCGCGCCTTCAGCTCGGACAGGATTTTGCCGATATATTCGCCGAGAATTCCGATCATCATGAGCTGCACGCCGCCGAGCACCATCAGGCCGACCACCAGCGAGGGATAGCCGGGCACCGACTTTCCGTACATCACCGTCTCGTAGAGGATCGCGGCGCCGAAAATCAGAGCGATCATCGCCATGGCGACGCCGAGCAGGCTGGCAAGCCGCAGCGGCGCGACGGAGAACGAGGTCAGCCCCTCGATCGACAGCCCGATCAGCGCAGTGTAGTTCCAGTTCGAGCGGCCGTGCGCGCGTCTGGCCGGCTCGTAATCGACCCGGATCTGGCGGAAGCCGATCCAGCTCGCAAGTCCCTTGAAGAAACGGTTGCGCTCCGGCAGCCGCCGCAAGGCATCGGCGGCACGCGGCGACAGCAGGCGGAAATCGCCGGCATCCTCGGGAATCTTCTGGCGCGCACGCCAGTTGATCAGAGCATAAAACAGCTTCACGCCGAGCCGGTGAAGGAACGCCTCGCTCTCCCGGTGCGCCTTGGCGGTGTAGACCACGTCATAGCCGTCGTCGAGCCAGTGGCGAACCAGCGTCTCGATCAGCTCCGGCGGATGCTGCCCGTCGCCGTCGATGAACAGCACGGCACCGAAACGGGCATGATCGAGCCCGGCCAGCAGCGCCGCCTCCTTGCCGAAATTGCGCGACAGCGAGACCGCCTGGACGTCCAGCGCGGTCGCCGTCAGCGCGGATGCGACGGCGAAGGTGGCGTCGCGCGAGCCGTCGTCGACGTAGATCGCCTCGCAATGCAGGCCGCGTGTCTCGCGCAGCCGGCGCGCCGTTGCGGCCAGCCGCTCATGCAGCGCCGGCAGCCCGACCGCCTCGTTGAAGCAGGGCACGACGATCGACAGGCCGGCTTCGGGGCGGCGGGCCGGGATTTCCGCCGGAAATTCGGCGACGCCGTTCCGGGTCGGGACGGGTCCGCCCATGTTCACTGTGCCTTCCACAAAACACCCCGCAGGACATCTATAACCGACCTGCCGCCCGCTGTCCCGCCGTCGCCGCGCCGCGAATGACAGGCTTGCGCCGGCATGCTAGGCGAAACCATGTCCGAGTTCCATAAGACCCCCGACTTTGGCGCACCGTTCGCCTCCCGTCTGGCGCGACATCCGGTCGTCCGCAAGGCGATCAGTTTCGGCGCCATCGGCGTGGTCAATGCGCTGGTCGATCTTTTGGTGTTTCTCGCCGCGTTGGCGGTTCTGGCCGACCGTCTGCCGGGCGATCGCATGGTCCTCGTTGCGGCCAACGTGATCGCCTGGATCGTTGCGGTGTCCGGCTCCTATGTGATGAATTCCTACATCACCTTTGCCGTCGAGAGCGGCCGCAAGCTGCGCTGGCGTTCCTATTTCGCCTTTGTCGGTTCGGGCATTCTCGGCGTTGTCGCTGCAACGCTGACGCTTGTCGTTTGCGCCGAATTCGCCCCGGTGATCGTGGCCAAGCTGTTTGCCATCGGCGTCGGCTTTCTGGTCAATTTCTCCATGTCGCATTTCGTCGTCTTCCGGCCGCGCAAGGACGGCGCGCAGGTCTCCGAACCGGCGACGAGCGAAAGCTAGACCGCGGCCTGCAGACGCTCGAACAGCGGGTTGTCGCGGGAAAAGACGTAGTCGATCTCCGCCACCGATACCGTGTCCGCGCCGTTCTCGCGCAGGAAATCCGCCAGTCCGTAGATCGTGTCGGGCGGACAATGCAGGGTGAGCATGCCCGAGGAGGTCGGACCGCCGAACGGCGCCGCGACGCCGAACATCTCGCGCGCCCTCGCCAGCAGCGCGTCGTTGCAGCCTGGAAAGCGCGTGCGCACCTCGCGGTAGGCGCAGGCGCGATCCTGCGCCGCGATGCGGTCGAGCACACGACGCGCGAGACCGAGCGTCTGCGCGCCCCACTCCGCTTTGCGGGCGGCGACGAGATTGGCCTGCGAACGCAGGATGACGCCGTCCTCCACCACTTTCAGTGCGTTGGCGGCCAGCGTATTGCCGGTCGTGGTGATGTCGACGATCAGTTCTGCGGTGCCGGCAGCGGGCGCGCCTTCGGTGGCGCCGAGACTCTCCACGATGCGGTAATCGGCAATCCCGTGCGCGGCGAAAAAGCCGCGCGTCAGGTTCACGTATTTGGTGGCAACCCGCATCCTGCGGTTATGCCGGTTGCGGAAGGCTGTGGTCACGTCGTCCAGATCGGCCATGCTGCGCACGTCGATCCAGGCCTGCGGCACCGCGACAACGACATTGGCAAAGCCGAAGCCGAGGCCTTCGAGCAGGATCACGCGGCCGTCCGCATCCGGGATCATCTCGCGCACCAGGTCTTCGCCGGTAATGCCGAGATGCACGCTGCCCTGGGCAAGCTGCGCGCTGATTTCGGCGGCCGAAAGATAG
>CAYWCE010000032.1:0-7786 GCA_964456755.1 uncultured Hyphomicrobiales bacterium | reverse complement strand
CGACGCCGTCCACGCCCCGGATGGCGCCGCGATAGTCGCGCGCGCCGCGCGGCTTGACCAGCGTCAGCCCGGCGCGGGCAAAGAAGCGCTCGGCATTCTCCTGCAGCCGGCCCTTGGCGGGAACGGCGATGGTGAGCGGCGCGCTCATCGGCCGTCTCCGGTCGCCGACAGCCGCTCGATCCAGGCGGAAAATCCGACGGCGGGAATTGGCTGCGGCGAGCCGAGCCGTGACAGCATGCCGTCGTAACGGCCGCCCGCCACCAGCGGTCCGTCGAGTCGACCTGCAAGGTCGTGCAATTCGAACACAAAGCCGGTGTAATAATCCATGCCGCGGCCGAAATCGGATGCAAAACCGATACGCCGTGTGTCGATGCCGCGCGCGGCGAGGAAGCCGGTGCGCTGTTCCAGCAGGTCGATCGCCGCCGACAGCGAAAGTCCCGCATCGGCGGCAAGTTTGCGCAATGCGGTGGCGGCTTCGTCGGGGTCGCCGGCAACGGCCAGAAAACGCTCAAGCAAGGCGCGCGTCTCCCCCGGCAAGGCGGTGGTCGCGCCCAGCGCTGCCTGTTCGAGAAAACGTTCGGCGATCTCGCCAACCGAACGGCCGCCGACCGCGGTGATGCCGGCAATCGACAGCAGGTCGGTGACAAGGGCATGCGCAGCCCGGGGATCGGAACCTGCCAGCGCCGCCAGCACGCCCTGGTAATCCGCCCCGGCCTGGCCTGCCCCCGGCGCAAGCCGTTCCAGATCCTGCGCGAGATCGGCCTTGCGGTTGAAATCCTTCAGCAGCCGCCGCTTCCAGGCAGCCGGCATTCCCAGCGCTTCCACCAGTGCAGCGAACAATCCTACGTCGCCGATCCGCACCTGGCATTGCGCGTGTCCGTAATGCGCGGTCGCTTCCAGCGCCAGCGCCAGCATCTCCGCATCCGCCGCCGCACGATCGGCGCGTCCGAACGATTCGATGCCGATCTGCGGTATTTCGCCGGCACGCTCGCCGCGATGCCGGAATACCGGACCGCAATAGCAGTAGCCCTGCGGCGTGCCGTTGCGCGCGGAAGCGAGGTAACCCTGCGCCACGGGAATCGTGAAATCCGGCCGCAGACAATATTCGCGCCCCGCCGCGTCCGCGGTGAGATACATGCGCGCACGGATGTCCTCGCCGGACAGATCGATGAAAGCTTCCGCCGGCTGCAGGATCGCCGGCCTCGCACGCGCATAGCCGGCCCGCTCATAGGCCCCCACCAGCGCCTCAGCCCGCATGTCCGACTCTGCTGCAACTTTCTGGCTCATTCCCGACCGACGACCGTAACCGGCTTCCCTCTCCGCTGACTGCGCGGCCGTGTAGCACGGGCGGGTAAAGGTTTCGATCTCGCGGCGTGAACGGCCTTAACGGCGTTCTTTTCGCGCCCTCGTCCCCGGGTGGGAAGCAAACGGCGCCGGACGGTCGTGCATCGACCGCAAACCGCCGGGACGCCGACCGGAGACGGTTTTCCCCACAGGAGCTTTCCGTAGCAAATTCGCATGCTCAATAATGTTATATTATAACAAAACGCTCGCACGGTCGAATTCGGACTCCGGCGCGCACGCGGCGACTGGCGCTTCGATGCGACCGCCTATTACACGAAATATTCCGGCTTCATCTACAATTCGCTCACCGGCAATAGCTGCGGGCACGAATTCCAGAACTGCATCGCCGGACCTGGCGAGGAACTGACGCAGATCGTCTATGCGCAGCGCGACGCCGCTTTCCGCGGCGTCGAAATCGCGACCCAGATCGACCTCGTGTTGCTGGCCGCAGGCACGTTCGGCGCCGAGGGACAATACGACATCGTGCGCGCCACGTTTGCCGACGGCGGTTTCGTCCCGCGCATTCCGCCGCAGCGCATCGGCGGCGGCGTGTTCTGGCGTAACGACCGCTGGCTCGCGCGGGTCAATCTGCTGCATGCCGTGGCGCAGACCGATGTCGCGGAAAACGAGACGCCGACAGGCAGCTATAACGATCTCAAAGCGGAGCTGAGCTACCGCCACGCGTTCCGCACCGCGCAATTCGGGCCGCAGGAGCCGGTTCTCGGCATCACCGGCAGCAATCTTCTGAACGAGGACATGCGCAACCACGTCTCCTTCCGCAAGAACGAGGTGTTGCTGCCCGGACGCAGCGTCCGCGGCTTCGCCACGCTGCGGTTCTGAGCGCGCGCGGGCGGGTATGCGGCGGCGCTCCGGCGCGGATCGGCTGCGCGAAACGCAACGTTAACGCTCTTGCCGAACACTGGCCGGCGGTCGGAGGGACGGCGATGGCTGAAGTTTCGCGCGCAACGGTCTTGGCCTTTTACCGGGCCTATGCCGCCCGCGATGCGGACCGCATGGCGGCGTTCCTGCATGAGGAGATCGAATGGCTGATCAGCGGACCGGTCGCGCTGCTGCCCTATTGCGGGGTGCATCGTGGCAAGGCCGAGGTCGTCGACCTGTTCCGCCGGAAAATCCCTGCTGTGTTTGCATTCCGCGGCTTCGATCCGGAAATGCTGCTGATCGACGGCGACTGCGCCGCCATGTTCGGGCGGCTCTCCGGCCTGCAACGCTCGACCGGCCGCATGATCAGCTACCGGCATGCGCAGTTCCTGCGCTTTTGCGACGACAGGCTGATTTCCGTGCGGGCGATGCTCGACGGCCTCGACATCGCCGAGCAATGGCTCGGTCGCCCGCTCGATCTCACGGGCGCGGGCGAAGCCCCGCTTGTTCCCGACGGAAACCTGGTCGGCGTGTAAAGAGCGCGGCGGACGCGCTCAGATCACGATCACCCGCGTACCGACCTTCACCCGGTCGTAGAGGTCGATTACGTCCTCGTTGCGCATGCGGATGCAGCCCGACGACACCGCCTGACCGATGGTCCAGGGTTCGTTGGAGCCGTGAATGCGGTAGAGCGACGAGCCGAGATAAAGCGCGCGCGCACCGAGCGGATTGTTCGGGCCGCCGGCCATGAATGTCGGCAGGTCGGGACGACGCTTGAGCATTTCCGCCGGCGGGCGCCAGTCCGGCCATTCCGCCTTGCGTGTGACCGACTTGACGCCGGCCCAGGTGAACCCGGGACGCCCGACGCCGATGCCATAGCGGACCGCCTTGCCGCCCGGCTCGACCAGAAACAGAAAGCGCTTCGGCGTATCGATGATGACGGTCCCGGGCTTTTCCGCGCCGGCATAGGGCACGACCTGCCTGACATAGCGCGGATCGACGGCCGGGCGCACCGGCGCCATCTCCATTGCCGGCGGCTCGCTCATATGGCGGGGATCGCGGTGCACATAATGCGGCTGCGGCACGGGCTGGGGTTGCGGCTGCAGCACGTGCGGCTGCATCACCGGCGGCGCCATCACCGGCGCCAACGATTCCTGCCGGTAGCGCGGCTGCGGGCCGCGGAACAGGAATTCGATGAAACCACCGCCGAGATCGGGGCCGTCAGGGCCGCGCTGCGCGACCGGGACCACGCCTTCGCCCGACGCGGCGTAATAGGAAGGCGCGACCGGCATCGGCTGCACGATCGGCTGGTGAAGGGGCTGGGCCACGGCCGGGCCAAGCCCGCACAGACCCGCGAAGACGCAATACACCACGCGCTGCATCGACGTACTCACATACATTCGCCGTCCGGAGCCCGATACACGGCTCCGCTTCGCTGCGATGATTTGCGGAAAAGACAAAGCGATTGGTAAATGCCGCCCGGCCGCAGGCACGCCGCCGCCGCCTCCGCAGGCTTTACTTTCGATTAGCGTTTATTTTTCGTGAAGGCGGGTCCGTCATGGTTAACGCCGGCGTCCAATCACATGAACCCGGCGTTAATCGGCTGCCTTTACAAGCATTCCCGATCCGTCAGGGGCAAAACATGGCCGTTCAACGCAAAGTTTTCCGCATCGAGGAAATGCTGTCCGGGGACACCTCGGCTGCAGAATTCGACCATCTGGCGAAGCTGGTCGAGCAGCAGAAAGTCATGATGGCGGAATTGCAGGCGTTGCGTTCTCTGATGGCGGCGGTGCCGGAGCAGAAGGGTGCGGGCAGAGCCGCCGGCGATGTCAATGTGAAGGCGATCGAAGCGATCAACGCGCAGATCGCCGAGGCGCGCAAGCTCAAGATCGAGATCGACGTGATCGATCAGGCGATCAAGAAGACCAAGGGCGAAATGGAATCGTTGCAGGATCACGGTCTCGACGGCGGGCAGATGGCCCGCGTCACGCAGGAATTGTCGGCCGTGGTCGGCGGAACGACCGACGCCACCGATCGCATCCTCAAAGCGGCGGAAACCATCGAACGGTCCTGCATGTCGCTGACGGCGGGGTTGCGCACCGAGCACGAGATCGGACTCGCTCAGGACATCCAGGAGCAGATCACGCAGATTTTCGAGGCCTGCAATTTCCACGACCTCACCAGCCAGCGCATCACCAAGGTGGTCAACACGCTGCGACAGGTGGAGGATCACATCGCGCAAATGGTGGAAATCTGGAGCGCAATCGAGCGCTTCACCAGCTATGTCGCGCGTCTGGGCCCGATGATGGATAGCGAGTCGCTGCTCAACGGCCCCAAGCTCGACGGCGACGAAGGGCACTCGTCGCAAAACGACATCGACGCGCTGTTTCACTGAGCCGCCGCCCGGTCGAGGAGCCGGTTCGGCCGCTCAGCCGGGCCGCCTGAGCGTTGCCATGCAGAACAGCGCGGCCAGCGCGCAGCCTGCCGCCACGGCAAGGCCCGCGGGATCGCCGGCGCGTTCGATCACGAAAGCGAGCGCGACCGGGGCGAGCGCCTGCATCACCTGGAACGGCTTGGCGATGCGCCCGAGCAGGCGGCCATAGCCGGCCGGCCCGAACAAGGCCAGCGGCAGCGCGCCGCGCGCGATCGTCATCAGTCCGTTCGCCGCGCCGAACATCAGCGCAAAGACCGCCGCCGCAGGAATAGTGAATCCGAACACCGCAAGGACGGCAAAGCCGCTTGCCAGCATTGCCAGCGCAAAGCGCGCAAGATTGAGCGGATGCACATTGCCGGCAAAGATGAATTCGCACAGCCGCGCGGCGACCTGCGCCGGTCCGAACAGGGCACCGATGGTCACCGCCGTCGCCGCATCGATCCCGGCACGGCTGAAGACCGCGAGCAGATGTGCGGCCAGCGCCGAGGGGACGAAGGCGTAGATCGCAAGCCCCGCCGCCACCAGCAGGAACGGCCAGCCCCTGGCCGGCAGCACGATTGCCGGCGGCGCGCGGCCCGCTTCAGCGGGCTTTTCCGCCGCCGCTTCGGTGCGCGGCAGGACGAAGGCATGCAACGGCGCGGCGACGAGGGCAAGGACGGCGGCATAGATCAGGTAGGCGCCGTGCCAGTCGGTGAGCGTGAGCAGAAGCTGCGTGGCCGGCCAGCTCACGGTGGAGGCAAAGCCGCCCGCCAGCGTCAGCGCAGTGATCGGCCGGCGTGCGGTCGCGCCGAAAATCCGCCCCAGCGTGGCAAAGGCGGGATCGTAGAGATTGGCGGCGATGGCGACGCCGATCAGCACCCAGACGGCGAGATAGGCGGCAGGATGCGCGAGGTTCACCAGCAACAGCAGCGCCACTGCGCCGAGCAGCGAGCCGCAGGCCATTACCGCATGTCCGCCGAAACGGTCGATCAGCCCGCCGACGGTCGGCGCGCAGAATCCGGCAACCAGCAGGGCGAGCGAGAACCCGCTCATGGCGAAGGCGAGCGACCAGCCGCGCTCGGCCGCGATCAGCGGCATCATCAGCACCGGCGGATAGAACAGGATGCCCCAGGTAAGAATCTGGGTAACGCCGAGAACGAGAACGGCGCGCCAGGGGCCGAAGAGGAATTCGCGGGGAGCGGGCATGGAGGCGATCGTGCGGACGAAAGCCTAGCAGACGCGGCCTGCCGCCGTCATGCCGCTGTGGAATGCGTCACCCGCAACAGCCGCGCGCCGGCCGCTCAGGCGCGCGGCGCGCAGCGCACATAGACCGAGGTGCCGTAGCGCCCGGCGACTTCGCTGTCGACAAAGCGCGTGATCATCACCCGCCCGTCGAAGGAGACGATCTCCCGGTCCTGCGGGCTGCCCGCCTCGCCCGGCGGTCCGATAAAGGTCTTGTCGCCCGGCGCCCCCTTCATGCGCAATTCCTCGACCTTGGAGGAATCGGCGAGATGCATCATCACGCCACCGCTCGGCCCCATACTGATGACATAGGGCTGGCGGCACTGGTTGCGCGCCGCCGCTTCGGTGCGGGCGCGGTCCTCGGGCTTGTGATAGGCGGCCAGTCCCCAGCGGCCGGTAATCTCCTCTGCCCTGACTTTGGGCGGAATTTCCGGCGGCGCCGCCGGCGCCAGAGCCGCCGGCGTCACAGTCTGCTGGCTGGCGCAGGCGCTGAGCCACAGGGCCCCGGACGCCGCCAGCAAGCCGGGCAAACGCCGGAAATGACGCAATACTGCTCGATTCATGCAAAGTCCCCGGTGCGTCCCAGTCTCCGTCGCCATGATGGCAAGCGCAAGACCGCCAGACTGCCGCAAAATTCCTTCCAAATGCATGCCGGAGCGGCCCGGCCCTATGGCACAGCGGCGCCGGGTGCGGCCCCCGTTGCGGCGGCACGGCGGCGTCTTGACAGGAAGGTGTCCATTCCGTATCTCCGCGCGGCTTGGCACTCGCCAAATCGAAGTGCTAAACGTCTGAATTTGCAAGAGTTTCGTAACGCCGCCCGTCAACGCGGCCCGATGAGGATCGATCCCATGGCCAAGACCAAGTTCCGTCCCCTGCATGACCGCGTTGTGGTGCGCCGCATCGAGGCCACGGAGAAAACCAAGGGCGGCATCATCATTCCCGATACCGCCAAGGAGAAGCCGCAGGAGGGCGAGATCGTGGCAGTCGGACCCGGCGGGCGTGACGAAGCCGGCAAGCTGGTCCCGCTCGACGTAAAGGCCGGCGACCGCGTGCTGTTCGGCAAGTGGTCGGGCACGGAAGTCAAGCTCGACGGCGAGGAACTCCTGATCATGAAGGAGTCCGACATCATGGGCGTGGTCGGCTGATCGAGCCGGGTGCAAACGCGTCCCTGCCGCCGTCATGTCCGGCATTGTGCCGGACATCCTCATCCGTCCCCTGAGCAACCGGGACGTGGCTGGCCGGGACGGTCCGGCCATGACGCGCCGGGTGACGGGCGTTCCAACATTCCAGGAGAGATTCAATGGCCGCCAAGGACGTGAAATTTTCCGGCGAGGCCCGCGAGCGCATGCTGCGTGGCGTCGACATCCTCGCCGATGCCGTGAAGGTGACGCTCGGCCCCAAGGGCCGCAATGTCGTGCTCGACAAGTCGTTCGGCGCGCCGCGCATCACCAAGGACGGCGTCACCGTCGCCAAGGAAATCGAGCTTGAGGACAAGTTCGAGAATATGGGCGCGCAGATGGTGCGCGAGGTGGCGCAGAAGACCAACGATCTCGCCGGCGACGGGACCACGACTGCGACCGTGCTGGCGCAGGCGATCGTGCGCGAAGGCGCCAAGTCCGTTGCCGCCGGCATGAACCCGATGGATCTCAAGCGCGGCGTCGACATTGCAGTGGCCGCTGTGGTCCGCGACATCGAAAAGCGCGCCAAGCCCGTCGCCTCCTCCGCCGAAGTCGCCCAGGTCGGCACGATTTCGGCAAACGGCGACAACACCATCGGCAAGATGATCGCGCAGGCAATGCAGAAGGTCGGCAACGAGGGCGTGATCACCGTCGAGGAGGCCAAGGCGCTGGAAACCGACGTCGAGATCGTCGAGGGCATGCAATTCGACCGCGGTTATCTCTCGCCCTA
>CAYWCE010000031.1:6415-33918 GCA_964456755.1 uncultured Hyphomicrobiales bacterium | reverse complement strand
GGCGCGGCGCAGGCGCTGCGCGGCGTCTCGCTCGTTGCCGAGCCCGGCAAGGTCACCTGCGTGATGGGGCGCAACGGCGTCGGCAAGACGAGCTTGTTGCGGGCGCTGGTCGGGCAGCATCCGATTGCGCGCGGCTCGATCATGTGGGACGGCGCGGACATCGGCGGCCTGAAGCCTTACGAGCGCGCGCGCGCCGGCATCGCCTATGTGCCGCAGGGCCGGGAAATCTTTCCGCTGCTCACGGTGGAGGAAAATCTCAGAACCGGTTTTGCGCCGCTTTCGCGCGACGAGCGATTCATTCCCGAGGACGTGTTCTCGCTGTTCCCGGTGCTGGCCGAAATGCTGCGGCGGCGCGGGGGCGATCTCTCCGGCGGACAGCAGCAGCAACTGGCGATCGGCCGGGCGCTGGTGATGCGGCCGAAACTGCTGCTGCTCGACGAGCCGACCGAAGGCATCCAGCCCTCGATCATCAAGGATATCGGACGCGCCATCACCTATCTGCGCAGCCTCGGCGAGATCGCCATCGTGCTGGTCGAGCAGTATTTCGATTTTGCCCGCGAACTGGGCGATTATTTCGTGGCCATGGACCGCGGCGCGGTCGTCTATGCCAGCGGCAACGCGGAGATGGACGAGGCCTCGCTGCGACGCGCATTGGCGCTATAATCGCGGGGGCGTCGCCGGGTGAGGGAAAACGTGCGGGTTGAATTTGACGCTCGGAAAAGCGGGACGTTCGCCGCCAATCGGGCGCGTGGGCGGATCGCGCTGTCCGTCGCGCGGAGCGCAGGCCGCACGCGATGCGGGAACCTGCACGAGGAAGGATCGCTGCGCATTCGTTTTCCGAACGCCGATCCGCAGGAATGCGAGGCCGTCGTCGTCAACACCGCCGGCGGCATTGCCGGCGGCGACTCTCACAGTTTCGACATCGCGCTCGAACCGGCGACCCGTCTCGTGATTTCCGGCGCAGCCGCGGAGAAGGTGTATCGCACGCACGGTCCCGACGCGAACGTCTCGGCGCGGTTGACAATCGGCGAGGGAGCGGCGCTGCGCTGGCTGCCGCAGGAGACGATCCTGTTCGATGCCGCCGGTCTGGTGCGCAGCATTGAAATCGAGCTGGCCGCCGATGCGTCGCTGGTGCTTGCCGAAGCCGTCGTCTTCGGTCGCTCGGCCATGGGCGAGACCGTGCGCAATGGCAGGCTTGTCGATCGCTGGCGTCTGCGCCGGCAGGGACAACTCGTGTTCGCCGATACGTTTCGGCTCGACGGCCCCATCGCCGACATGCTCGCAAAACCCGCGACGGGCGGCGGCGCATCGGCCGTTGCGAGCTTGCTTGTGGCGCCCGGCGATGAGACGCTGTGTGCGTCGCTGCGCGCGCTGCAAGCGGACATGTCCGGCGAGATGGGCGTGTCGGCCTGGAACGGCATTCTGCTCGCGCGCTTTTGCGCGCGTGACGGGGCCGCGCTGCGGCGCGACCTCGTGACCGCGCTGTCGGTCTTGGGCCGCGGCTCCCTGCCGCGACTGTGGATGAATTGAAGGGTCTGCGATGCATCTCACTCCGCGCGAAAAGGACAAACTCCTGATTGCCACCGCCGCGATGGTGGCGCGCCGCCGCCTCGAACGCGGCGTCAAGCTCAATCACCCCGAAGCGGTCGCGCTGATCACCGATTTCATTCTCGAAGGCGCGCGCGACGGCAGGAGCGTCGCCGATCTGATGCGCGAGGGCGCGAAAGTGCTGACGCGGGCGCAGGTCATGGACGGCATCCCGGAGATGATTCACGACATCCAGGTGGAAGCGACGTTCCCGGACGGTTCGAAGCTCGTCACCGTGCACGATCCGATTCGGTAGGTGAATATGAGGCGCGCTATTCGATATCTCCTTACATTCGTCCTGGCGGCGATGCCGGTCGCGGCCACGCAGGCGCATGACGGCCCCGTCGCAACCTCGCCGCCCGCGGACCGCGATGCGTGGATCGAGCTGGGGACGCGGGTGCATGGCGGCTTTGGCACGCTGATCGCACTCGGAATCCGCATCGGCGATGACGCGATGCGCGAGTTGAAGGCCAAGCCGCGCGAGCTCGACGTCACCTATTACAGCGGCGCGGAGGCTCCGTGTCCCTGCGCGGTGGACGGGATCATCGTTGCAGCGTCGTCCTCCCCCGGTCAGAACTCGCTGCGCGTGTCGCCCGACAAGGCGGAAGCGGGCCAGTTCGGCCGCGCGTTGATCCGCCACAAACCGACGGGTCGCACGCTCGAATATGTCGTGCCGATATCGGCGTGGCCCACGCTTCGCGATGCCAACAAGCTGCCGATTGTCGCGCGCTGGAATGCGGTCATGGAGCAGCCCGACGACAGGTTGTTTGCGCGTCGCGAACTGCCGAAACAATGACAACTGCCCGACCTGCTGGAGACGCAAATTGAAACTCTCGCCCCTTCGCATCTTCCTCGTTCTGCTGGCGACCACGCTGCCGGCAGCCGCTCATACCGGTCACGGCGATGCCGACGGCTTTGCCGCCGGCTTCCTTCATCCCTTCACCGGCATCGACCATCTGCTTGCGATGCTTGCGGTCGGTCTGTGGGCCGCGACCCGCGGCGGCGGCGCGATCTGGACGTGGCCGGCGGCGTTCGTGCTGGCGATGCTTGCGGGCTTCGGGCTTGCGATTCAGGGCGTAGCGTTGCCGTTCTACGAGCCGATGATCCTCGCCTCGCTGATCGGGCTTGGTCTCGTCATCGCGCTTGCCATGCCGATGCCCGTGTCGGGCGGGGCGGCGCTGATCGCGCTGTTCGGCCTCTTTCACGGTTATGCGCATGGCGTCGAGATCTCGGGCGCGGTGCTTGCTTTCGCAACCGGCTTCGCGCTCGCGAGCATGCTGCTGCATGTCGCGGGGATCGCACTCGCATTCCTCGCGGCGCGCTTGTCCTCGATGCGCCCGGTACGCGTGGCGGGCGCCGCCATTGCGCTCTTTGGTCTTGCGCTCGCCGTTATGGAGTTTGCGGCATGACCCCGGGTGAATTTCTGATCCAGCACGGCGAGATCGAGCTGAATGCCGGCCGCAAGACCGTGACGCTCACGGTCGCCAATACCGGCGACCGGCCGATCCAGGTCGGCTCGCATTATCATTTCTTCGAGACCAACCCGGCGCTGAAATTCGACCGCAAGGCCGCGCGCGGCATGCGGCTCGACATTGCAGCGGGCACCGCGGTGCGCTTCGAGCCCGGCCAGACCCGCGAAGTGCAGCTCGTCGCGCTCGCCGGAAAGCGCACGGTCTACGGTTTCCGCGGCGACGTGATGGGGAAATTGTGAACGATCGAAGTGTGATGAGCGCAGAACCGTGCATTCTCCCTCCCCCCTTGTGGGGGAGGGATGGGGAGGGGGGTATGCCGCACGCAAAGGTCAATGAGAGTCAGCGCAGGCGGGCGAGACAACTCAGACGCGCGATGATTCGGGCCGAAGTTTTGCTGTGGCGCCACCTGAAAGCGCACCAGCTTGCAGGTGCGGGATTTCGACAGCAGCTCCCGGTGGGCAAATACATCGTCGACTTTGTGTCCCACAACGGGAAGCTTGTGATCGAGATCGATGGCGAAAATCACGATTTCGAATCCCGCTATCGTCGCGACGCTGAACGAGATGCTTGGCTCAATTGCCACGGTCGTTCCGTTTTGCGATTTACGAATGACGATGTTCTGAACAATCTCGACGGCGTCGTCGCCTCCGTCCGAATTCAATCCGAAAATTCACCCCCCTCCCTGTCCCTCCCCCGCAAGGGGAGAGGGGACGACTTCGGAGAGGCTGGAGAACGCTGATGTCCGTCAAAATCAAACGCTCCGTCTATGCCGACATGTTCGGTCCCACCACGGGCGACCGGGTGCGGCTTGCCGACACCGATCTCATCGTCGAGGTGGAGAAGGACTTCACCACTTATGGCGAGGAAGTGAAATTCGGCGGCGGCAAGGTGATCCGCGACGGCATGGGCCAGTCGCAGGCGACCAACAGGCAGGGCGCGGTCGACACCGTCATCACCAATGCGCTGATCCTCGATCACTGGGGCATCGTCAAAGCCGATATCGGCATCAAGGACGGGAAAATCCATGCCATCGGCAAGGCCGGAAATCCGGATATCCAGCCAGGCGTGAATATCGTTGTGGGGCCGGGCACCGAGGCGATCGCGGGCGAAGGCAAGATCGTCACCGCCGGCGGCTTCGACGCGCACATCCATTTCATTTGTCCGCAGCAGGTCGACGATGCGCTGATGTCCGGCGTCACCTCGCTGCTCGGCGGCGGCACGGGGCCGGCGGCCGGCACCAACGCCACGACCTGCACGCCGGGACCGTTTCATATCGCGCGCATGATCCAGGCGGCCGATGCCTTTCCGGTCAATCTCGGCTTCGCCGGGAAGGGCAATGCGGCGCGTCCGGCGGCGCTGGAGGAAATGGTGAAAGCGGGCGCTTGCGCGCTCAAGCTGCACGAGGACTGGGGCACGACGCCCGCGGCCATCGACAATTGCCTTTCGGTCGCCGACGACTACGACGTGCAGGTGATGATCCACACCGACACGCTCAACGAGTCCGGCTTCGTCGAGGATACCATCAAGGCGTTCAAGGGCCGCACCATTCACGCCTTCCACACCGAAGGCGCGGGAGGCGGGCACGCGCCCGACATCATGAAGGTTGCGGGTCTGAAGAACGTGCTGCCGTCTTCGACCAATCCGACGCGGCCGTTCACGAAAAACACCATCGACGAGCATCTCGACATGCTGATGGTGTGCCACCATCTCGATCCGTCGATCGCGGAGGATCTTGCCTTCGCCGAAAGCCGCATCCGCAAGGAGACGATCGCGGCGGAGGACATCCTGCACGACCTCGGCGCGCTCTCGATGATGTCGTCGGACTCACAGGCGATGGGCCGCATCGGCGAAGTCATCGTCCGCACCTGGCAGACGGCCGACAAGATGAAGAAGCAGCGCGGCCGCCTGAAGGAGGAGAAGGGCGACAACGACAATATGAGGGTGCGGCGCTACGTCGCCAAATACACCGTCAATCCCGCGATCGCGCACGGCGTCTCGCATGTCATCGGATCGGTGGAGAAGGGCAAGCTGGCCGATCTCGTCGTCTGGTCGCCGGCTTTCTTCGGCGTGAAGCCGGACATGGTGATCAAGGGCGGCTCCATCGTCGCCGCCGCCATGGGCGATCCCAACGCCTCGATCCCCACTCCGCAGCCGGTGCATTACCGGCCGATGTTCGCAGCCTTCGGGCGTTCGCTCACTGCGTCCTCGGTGGTGTTCGCCTCGAACGCGGCTTTGCGCGGCAATCTCGGAAAAAAGCTCGGCATCCAGAAGCAGCTTGTGGCGGTGAAGAACACGCGCAAGATCGGCAAGGCCAGCATGGTCCACAACGGCGCGACGCCGAAGATCGATATCGACGCGGAAACCTACGAGGTGCGCGCCGACGGCGAACTCCTGACCTGCGCGCCGGCCGAGGTGCTGCCGATGGCGCAGCGGTATTTCTTGTTCTGACAACGTCGCTGTCATTGCCTGCGAAAGCGGGCAATCCGGCGACCGTAGCGACCGCAATATGCCGGATGCTCCGCATTCGCGCGGCACAATCTGATAAGCTGAAGCAAATGCACCGCGTCTCCTCCATCGCTCCCGCCGGCCAGTGGAACGATTCCGCGGCAAAAGACCGCGTCGTCCTCGACGCCGACGAGCGGCAGCGGCGGCGCATCGTGCTGACCGGGGAGAACGGCACGAAAATCCTGCTCGATTTCGACAGACCGGTGACGCTGCGCGACGGCGACGGGCTCGTGCTCAAGGACGGCTCGATCGTGCGCGTCTGCGGCCGGCCGGAGGAGCTTGTCGAGATCGCGGCGTCCTCGCCGCGCGACTTCGTGCGGCTGGCCTGGCATCTCGGCAACCGCCATACCGACGTGCAGATCGTGGGCGAACGCATCCGCATCCGCCGCGACCACGTGCTGGAGGAGATGTTGCGCGGTCTCGGCGCGCAGGTGACGCCGCTCAGCGCTGCGTTCGATCCGGAATCCGGCGCGCCGCACGACCACGCGCACGATCGCGCTCACGCCCATCGCCATGACCGCCATCACAGTCATTCCCATCGCCATCATGGCCACAAGCATGGGCGGTAAGAAGAAAAATCTGCCGCTGCTGAAGGGGCGAGGGGAGCGCAAACACTCGCAACGCGTTCGCCGCTCCCTTTGCGGGGGAGACCGGCCGCCGGCGCAAGGCGAAGGTGGGCGCGAGGGGGATAATGCCGATGCCGTGCATGCTCCCGCCCCGCTCCCTGACTCTTCTCCGACGCAAGTCGGAATTGCCCGCTTTGCGCAAGCAGCGGCGAAACGCGGGCGAACCCGGGTTTCGTCGGGGAGGGAACGGTCCTTCGCTGCCGGCGGGGAGGGGGACGCAAATGCCGCCCTCTACCGCCTCATGGCCTGGCTGTCGCCGGCTTACCCGGTCGGCGCCTTTTCCTATTCCAGCGGCATCGAATGGGCGGTGGAGGCGGGCGACATCGTCGATGCCGCGACGTTGAAGGATTGGCTCGCGGTCATGATGGCGAAGGGCAGCGGCTATTGCGACGCCATCGTTCTCGCGCATGCGCATCGCGCCGCGGATGCGAGCGACATTCGGGCGCTGCGCGAGGTTGCCGAGCTTGCGGCCGCCTTTGCGCCTTCGAAAGAGCGCCATCTGGAAACGACCGCGCAGGGCAGGGCCTTTGTCGAGGCGACGCGCGCGGCCTGGCCGTGCAAGACACTCGATCTCCTGGCAGATGCCTGGAACGGGCCGCTGGCTTATCCCGTTGCGGTCGGTGTCGCAGCCGCAGGGCATGGCATTGCCGTTGACGCGGCCCTGCATGCCTTTCTGCACGCGCTTGCCGCCAACTGGATTTCGGCCGGCGTGCGGCTCGTGCCTCTCGGGCAGACCGACGGCCAGCGCGTGCTGGCGGCGCTGGAACGTGTCATCGCGGCGACGGCCAAACGCGCGCTGGCTTCCTCGCTTGAGGATATCGGCGGATCGGCCCTGCGCGCCGATCTGGCCTCGATGAGGCACGAGACGCAATATACGAGGCTGTTCAGATCCTGACGCTGTCATGCCCCCTCGCAGCTGGGGCAAATGGCGAACAGAAATCCCGGGGCAACGTCGCAAGGCCGACGATCGCTGCATCCCGCGCATTCGCGGGCGATGACGGAAAGGCGGAACGAGAACATGAAAAACCCCCACGGTCCTCTGCGCGTCGGCGTCGGCGGTCCGGTCGGCTCCGGCAAGACCGCGCTGATGGACGCGCTGTGCAAAACCCTGCGCGACAAATACCAGATCGCGGCGATCACCAACGACATCTACACCAAGTGGGACGCCGAATATCTGGTGCGATCCGGCGCGCTCGCGCCGGAGCGGATCGCCGGCGTGGAGACCGGCGGTTGCCCGCACACGGCGATCCGCGAGGATGCCTCCATCAATCTTGCGGCAATCGCCGAGATGCGGGAGAAATTTCCCGCGCTCGATCTGGTGCTGATCGAATCGGGCGGCGACAATCTGGCCGCCACCTTCTCGCCGGAACTCGCCGACCTCACCGTCTATGTCATCGACGTCGCCGCCGGCGACAAGATTCCCTCCAAGGGCGGGCCCGGAATCACGCGCTCGGACCTGCTGGTGATCAACAAGACCGATCTTGCCCCCCATGTCGGCGCTTCGCTCGAGGTGATGGAGCGCGACGCAAGAAAGATGCGCGGCCAGCGTCCCTTTGTGTTCGCGAATATGCGCGCCGGGCAGGGCGTCGCCGAGGTTGCGCGTTTCATCGAGGAGAAGGGCGGGCTGGGGGTCTGACCCTCTCCCCGCAGGCAGGCAGAGCTGATAAACGGCAAGCCGCATGACCTTCGCCCCGCCCATTGCCGCGCTGCTCAGGCAGTTCCACGCGCACAGGCCCGCGCGCATCTGGTCGCTGATCGTCACGCTCTACGGCGACGCCATCGTGCCGCGCGGCGGTTCGCTGTGGATCGGATCGCTGATCGAAATCATGGCGCTGTTCGGTATCGACGCGGGTCACGTGCGCACGGCGATCTCGCGGCTGTCCGCCGACGGCTGGCTGACCAGCATCAAGCGCGGACGTGCGAGTCATTACCGGCTGTCGCGCCAGGGCGAGGGCGAGTTTCTGGCGGCGACGCGCCGCATCTATTCCGGCGATCCGGCGGCCTATGACGGCGCTCTGCGCATGATTGTGATCGGCGCGGATGCCGCGCGCGCCGGCGATCTGCGCCGTGCGCTGCGGGAGCTTGGCTGCGCTGCCGTCGCGCCCGCGACTTTTGTCTCGGTCGGCGACATTCCCGCGGCGCTGCGCCGGCGCGGCGTGCATGTTCTGCGCGTTGAGGCGGACGAGCCGGCACGGCGTCTTGCCGCCGCGGCCTGGCGGCTCGACGAAGCCGCCGCCGCCTATCGCGCATTCGAAAGCCGCTTCGCGGCACTCGCCGCCCATGCCGCGCGTGCAAGGCCCGACCCGGCGGAAGCGCTGGTCGCGCGCACGCTGATGATCCACGCCTTCCGCCGCATCGTGCTGCGCGATCCGTCGCGGACGCCGGCCCTGCTGCCGCCCGGCTGGCCGGGCGATTCCGCGCGCCGCCTTGCCGCGGCGGCCTATGCCGCGCTTGCGGTGCCCTCGGAGGCCTTTCTCGACGCACATGCGCGCAATGAGCACGGGCCGCTGCCGCAACCCTCCGCGGACGTTGCCTCGCGGTTTTCCCAAGCTGTTGTAAAATATTGACTTTGCGGCCGCTGCGAACGACACTCAGCTGCGAATATTACAGGAACTGTTGACTGATTGAATTATTGTAATACTATGTCGCAACAAGGAACAAAGCCGGAATAGAACCGGCCGCCAGGCAATGCGCAACAGCGAAGGGTGCCGCCCGCAACGCATTGCGGGGAAGCGCCGAAGGGAACGCGCCGATGTACACGCAGGCTCTCAACGTCAAGGACGCGCCGGTCGCCGCCGAGGATCCCGTGCGCGAGGCGCAGTTCCAGGCGCGCATCGATGCGGAGGAAAAGATCGAGCCGAACGACTGGATGCCGGAGGGCTATCGCCGCACGCTGGTGCGGCAGATCGCCCAGCACGCGCATTCCGAAATCGTCGGCATGCATCCGGAGGGCAACTGGATCACCCGCGCGCCCACGCTCAAGCGCAAGGCGGCCCTGCTCGCCAAGGTGCAGGACGAGGGCGGGCACGGGCTTTATCTCTATTCCGCCGCCGAGACCCTCGGCGTGTCGCGCGAGGAACTGGTCGGGCAGCTTCTCAGCGGCAAACAGAAATATTCGTCCATCTTCAACTATCCGACGCTGTCCTGGGCCGACATCGGCATCATCGGCTGGCTGGTCGACGGCGCCGCGATCATGAACCAGATCCCGCTCTGCCGCTGCAGCTTCGGTCCCTATGCGCGGGCGATGATCCGCATCTGCAAGGAGGAGAGTTTTCACCAGCGCCAGGGCTACGAGATCATGGTCGCGCTGTGCCGCGACGGCACGCCGGAACAGAAAGCGATGGCGCAGGACGCGCTGAATCGCTGGTGGTGGCCGGTGCTGATGATGTTCGGGCCGAGCGACAAGGACAGTCAGCACACCGACAAGTCGATGCGCTGGAAAATCAAGCGCTTTACCAACGACGAGCTGCGGCAGAAATTCGTCGATGCCACGGTGCCGCAGGGCCACTATCTCGGCCTGGCCTTTCCCGATCCGGACCTGAAATTCAACGACAAGACCGGGCACTGGGATTATGGCGCGATCGACTGGACCGAGTTCAAGCGCGTGATTTCCGGCGACGGGCCGTGCAACCGCCAGCGCATGAAGCAGCGGCGCGAGGCGACCGAGAGCGGCGCCTGGGTGCGTGCGGCGGCGATGGCCTATGCGAAGAAACGGGCCGTTCGCCGCGCGGCCGCGATGAAGGTGGCGGCGGAGTGATGCGGGCCGTCTTCCGCGAAAGCGGGCGAGCCGGTCGGCGCAGGACGCTGCCGGATGCCCCGCCTTCGCAGTGCATGACAAAGAACACAGGTGGAAGCAGATGACCGAACCCAACATCCCGCTCTGGGAAGTCTTCATCCGCAGCCGCACCGGGCTTGCGCACCGCCATGTCGGCTCGCTGCATGCGGTGGATGCGGAAATGGCGTTGCAGAACGCCCGCGACGTTTACACGCGGCGCGGCGAGGGGCTTTCGATCTGGGTGGTGCCGTCCGCGGCCATCACCGCCTCCGATCCGGCCGACAAGGACGAACTTTTCGAGCCGACCGGCTCGAAAATCTATCGCCACCCGACCTTCTACGACGTGCCGGAGGAAGTCGGGCACATGTAGAGCGGATGTCGCGCGCCCGGACGGCAAACGAAACCGCTCCGGGAGCGCGGGCAGACGCTTTCCGGCGCTCGCTTCGCGCGGCCGAAATATCGAGGGACAATGGAAACGCCGCTCTTTGCCTATACGTTGCGCCTCGCCGACAATGCGCTGATCCTCGGCCATCGTTTGTCGGAATGGACCGGGCATGCGCCGATGCTGGAGGAGGATCTGGCGCTGGCCAATATGGGCCTCGACCTGATCGGCCAGGCGCGTTCGTTCTACAGCTATGCCGGTCAGGTCGAGGGCCGGGGCCGCGACGAGGACGCACTGGCTTATTTGCGCGAGGCGCATGACTATCGAAACGTGCTGCTGGTCGAGCAGCCGAACGGCGATTTTGCCCAGACCATGGCCCGGCAGCTCATCTATGCGGCCTTCGCGCTTCCCTTCTTCACCGCGCTCGCGCGCTCGAGCGACCCGACGCTTGCCGCCGTCGCCGCCAAGGCGGAGAAGGAGATGGCCTATCATCTGCGCCACAGCGGCGAATGGGCGATCCGGCTCGGCGACGGAACCGCGGAAAGCCACGGCCGCATGCAGGCGGCAATCGACGAGATGTGGCCCTATATCGGCGAATTGTTCGAGACCGATGCGGTGGATCGCGCGCTGATCGAGAAAGGCATCGCGGTCGATCCCGAGGTCTGCCGCCCGGCTTTCGAGCGGGCGATCGGCGAGGTGCTGGAGGAGGCCACGCTGGTCCGGCCCGAGGCGCAATTCAGACAGACCGGCGGCCGCGCCGGCCGGCATTCCGAGCATCTCGGACATATCCTGGCCGAACTGCAATATCTGCAGCGCACCTATCCGGGAGCGAAGTGGTGAGTGCGAACGTGCCGACGCAGCCTGCGAAACGGCGCGCTGCATCGGACGCAGACGCGGCGTTGCGGGCGCGTGCCTGGGAGATTGCGGCGCAGATTGTCGATCCGGAAATTCCCGTGCTCACCATCGCCGATCTCGGCGTGCTGCGCGACGTCCGGATCGTCGAGGGCACGGTCGAAGTCACGATCACGCCGACCTATTCCGGCTGTCCGGCGATGAACCTGATCGCGCTGAATATCGAGGCGGCGATCGAAAATGCCGGCCTCGGCCTGCCGCGGGTCCGCACTGTGCTGTCGCCTGCCTGGACGACAGACTGGATGACGCAGGAAGGAAAGGACAAGCTCGCCGCCTATGGCATTGCGCCGCCGGCGGGCAAGGCGTCGCGCCGCGCGCTGTTCGGCGAGGAACAGGTGCCTTGTCCGCATTGCGGCTCTGCCGACACCGAACGCATTTCCGAATTCGGCTCCACCGCCTGCAAAGCCTTGTGGCGGTGCCGCGTCTGCGTCGAGCCGTTCGACTATTTCAAATGCATATGAAGATCGTTCTTCGCCGTTGCGCGCAAGCCGCCAGGCGGCAAGGTGCAGCGGCGTGCGGAGCACACTGACATGGCCATCGAATTCCACAAGCTGAGAATTGCCGACGTCCGGCGCGAGACGCCGGAAGCGGTTTCGATTGCATTCGATGTCCCGCAAAGCCTGCGCGAGGCCTATCGTTTCCAGCCGGGGCAGCATCTCACCCTGCGCACGCATGCGGACGGCCGGGAAATCCGCCGTTCCTATTCGATCTGCGCGGGGCTCGACGACGGCGAATTGCGCGTGGCGGTCAAGAAGGTCGATGGCGGCGTCTTTTCCACCCTGTGCAACGAGC
The DNA here is from genome assembly GCA_964456755.1 of uncultured Hyphomicrobiales bacterium. Taxonomy (GTDB): domain Bacteria; phylum Pseudomonadota; class Alphaproteobacteria; order Rhizobiales; family Xanthobacteraceae; genus Pseudorhodoplanes. The sequence continues at coordinate 21,867 of CAYWCE010000031.1, read as the reverse complement.
GGGTGCAGCCCGGCGACGAGATCGAGGTGATGACCCCGCAGGGGCGCTTCGGCGTCATGCCCGACCCGGCTGCGGCGCGCACCTATCTCGCCGTTGCCGCAGGCTCGGGCATCACCCCGATCCTGTCGCTCCTGCGCAGCACGCTGGCGCGCGAAAAGAACAGCCGTTTCACGCTGATCTACGGCAATCGCAGCGCGCGCAGCATCATCTTCAAGGAAGCGCTGGAAGACCTGAAAGACCGGTTTCTCGACCGCCTGACGGTGCATCACGTTCTGTCGCGCGAGAAGCAGGACATCGACTTGTTGAACGGACGCATCGACGCGGAAAAGATCGAGGCGATTCTCAAGGGCGTGCCGGCGGGCACGCAATTCGATCACGTGTTTCTCTGCGGACCCGGCGGCATGATCGAGCAGGCGCGTGCCGCGCTCGGCCGTCTCGGCGTGCCGGAGCCGCGAATTCATTCGGAATATTTTTCGGCCGACGGCCTTCCCGTGACGCCGCGCGCGGCGGCGGCGCCGGGCGAAGCGCAGCAGCCGGTCGCGGTCGCGCATGTCAATCTCGACGGACGCAGCTACGACATTCCCGTTCGCGATGGCGAGACCGTGATGGACGCCGGGCTGCGCGCCGGGATCGAGCTTCCCTATTCCTGCCGCGGCGGCATGTGCTGCACCTGCCGCGCGCGGCTCGTCTCCGGCGAGGTCCGCATGGACGTCAATTACTCGCTGGAGCCCTGGGAGCTGGAGGCGGGCTACGTGCTGACCTGCCAGTCGCACCCGCTCACGAAAGACGTCACGCTCGACTACGACGACGTGTGACGCGGCGTCAGGCGCGCCTGCGCGTTTTGGCGGTGCCCGAGGCGGTCAGCGCCTGCGCTCCTTCGATCAGCAGCGTGGTGGCGAGGTCGGCGTAATCCTCGCGGCTGATCGCGCCGTGTTCGCGAAACCACATATAGTGCCAGTTCAGCATGCCGAACAGCGACATGGTCACCGGCTTGAGCAGCGTCTTGTTGCGCGCAAGCTCGGGAATGACCTCGGCGATCGCGGCGGCAAAGACGGCGACCAGCGTGCGCTCCATGTCGGTCAGCTCTTTCTTCTGTGCCGGGGGCAGCTTGCCCAGTTCGTTGATCTGGATTTTGTGCTCGTCGTCGGCGTCGCGGTAGGCTTCGAGCAGGGCGCCGATCAGCCCGTGCAGGCGCGCGCGCGGCGGCAGCGTGTGGCCGATTGCGCCGACCGCATCGATCAGTTCCTGCAGATGTGCGCGCAGGATGTCGAACAGCAGCGTCTCCTTGCCGCTGTAATAGTGATAGAGCAGCGCCTTCGACACGCCGCAGGCGGCGGCGACTTCGGCCATTGCGGTACGGTCGTAGCCGTTGCGCGCGAACAGCTTCGCCGAGCTGCGCAGGATGCTGCGGCGCTTGTCGTCGTGATCTGCGGCGCGCGGACGGGCCATTCTCAATCCTTCGGCCGCCGGTCGATAATGCGGCGCGCCTTGCCGGCGGAGCGCTCGACGCTGCCGGGATCGCCGACCACGACCTCGACGCCGATGCCGATCAGGTTGCGGATATGCGCGGAAAGCGAGGCGGCCTCGGCGGCGCGCGAGGCTTCGTCGGCGCGGTCGGGGCGCGCCTCCACCATCAGCCGCATCACATCGAGCCGCTGCTCGCGCAACAGCTCGATCTGATAATGCGGGGCGAGCCCCATGCAGCGCAGCAGCAATTCCTCGATCTGGGTCGGGAACACGTTGACGCCGCGCACGATCATCATGTCGTCGGAACGGCCGGTGACCTTTTCCATGCGCCGGTGCGTGCGTGCGGTGCCCGGCAGCAGGCGGGTCAGGTCGCGCGTGCGATAGCGGATCACCGGCATGGCTTCCTTGGACAGCGAGGTGAAAACGAGTTCGCCGCGCTCGCCGTCCGGCAGCACCTTGCCGCTCTCCGGGTCGATGATCTCGGGATAGAAGTGATCTTCCCAGATATGCAGGCCGTCTTTCGTCTCCACGCATTCGTTGGCGACGCCCGGGCCCATCACTTCGGAGAGCCCGTATATGTCGACCGCATCCATGCCGAAGGCGGCTTCGATCTCCGTGCGCATCGAATTGGTCCACGGCTCGGCGCCGAAAATGCCGATCTGCAGCGAGGTCGATTGCGGATCGATCCCCTTGGCGCGGAACTCGTCGAGGATCGCCAGCATGTAACTCGGTGTCACCATGATGATGTCGGGCCGGAAATCGCAGATGAGCTGCACCTGCCGCTCGGTCATGCCGCCGGAGACGGGGATGACGGTGCAGCCGAGCGCTTCCGCGCCGTAATGGGCGCCGAGCCCGCCGGTGAACAGCCCGTAGCCATAGGAGACATGCACCTTCATGCCCGGGCGTCCGCCCGAGGCGCGGATCGAGCGCGCCATCAGCTGCGACCAGTTGTCGATGTCCTGCCTGGTATAGCCGACCACGGTCGGCTTGCCGGTGGTGCCGGAGGAGGCATGCACGCGCACCACCTTGTCCATCGGCACGGCGAACAGGCCGAACGGATAATTGTCGCGCAGATCCGCCTTGGTGGTGAACGGGAATTTCGCCAGATCGCCGATCTGCCTGAAGTCCGCGGGGCTTACCCCCGCCGCCTCGAATTTTTTCCGATATGCGGGCACGTTGTCGTAGGCATGCCGCAGCGTCCATTGCAGCCGTTCGGTCTGCAGCGCCGCGATGGCGTCGCGCGAGGCGGTTTCGATCGGCTCGAGGCCGTAAGGCTTGTAGGATGCGTCGATCATCGTCCTGGTCCGCTCACGTTGCCCTGCCGGCTCAGGTCCGCGCCCTGATTCCGGGCACCAGTTCGCCTTCGATGGTACGCGAATGGCCGCGGAATTCGGCAATGACAAATCCTTCCTCGCGCGCGACCGTGATGTCGTAGATGCCCGAGCGCCCCATGCGCTGGCGCTCGACCGCGCGCGCCACCAGCCGGTCGCCGAGTTTTGCCGAATTGAGGAACGTCACCGCACAATGTTGCGCCACGGTGCGCTGGTTGTAGGTGTTGCAGGCGAAGGCAAAGGCGGAATCCGCCAGCGTGAAGATGAAGCCGCCATGGCAGATATTGTGGCCGTTGACCATGCTGTCGGTCACCGTCATCGCCAGCACCGCGCGCCCGGGCTCGACCGAGATCAATTGCATGCCGAGGCCCTTGCTGGCGGAATCGTCCGCCCACATGGCGTCGGCGCAGGCGCGCGCGAGCTGGCCGGCATCCATCGTCAGCTTCCCTTCCTGCCGGTGAAGGACGGCGCGCGCTTCTCCATGAATGCGCGCACGCCTTCCGCATAATCCGGGCTGAAGCCGGCCTCGCGCTGGAAGTCGCGTTCCAGATCGAGCTGCGCCGACAGATCGTTGCCTTCCGATGCATCGAGCGCGCGCTTGATTAGCGACAGGCCGTAGGTCGGCCCCTGCGCGAATTGCGCGCACAGCTTTTCCGCTTCTCCCATCAGCTCGCCGTCCGGCAGGCATTTCCAGATCAGGCCCCAGCTTTCGGCCCGCTCGGCCGGCAGCGGTTCGGCGAGCAGCGCCAGTCCGCGCGCACGCGCGCCGCCGACCAGGCGCGGCAGGAACCAGGTGCCGCCGGAATCGGGCACCAGGCCGATTTTCGCGAAGGCCTGCACAAAGGTCGCCGACTTGCCCGCCAGCACGATGTCGCAGGCCAGCGCGACATTGGCGCCGGCGCCGGCGGCAACCCCGTTCACCGCGGCGACGACCGGAAAGGGCAGGTTGCGCAAGGTGCGGATCAGCGGATTGTAGTAATTTTCCAGCGCCGCCCCGAGCACGACCTTTTCGCCGGGACTGGCGAGGCGGTCGTTGAGATCCTGCCCGGCACAGAAGCCGCGTCCGGCGCCGGTGAGCAGCAGCGCGCGGCAGGCCGGATCGGCCTGCGCCTCGGCAAGCGCTGCGGCCAGCGCGCGATGCATCTCCTCGGTAAAGGCGTTGAGGCGCTGCGGACGGTTGAGCGTGACGACGCGATAGCCCGCGCGCCTGTCGACGAGGACCGGTGTCTCGTCCATGCAATCCTCCCCGAAACGACGCTTCTCGGCTCTCCCTGTAGCGGAGACGGGCGCCTGTTGCGACCACCAGGCACTTGACTGACCGGCCGGTCGGCTAATTAATATGGCCGGCCATACAGGGTGTCAACGCGACCGCAGCGCCGCATCGGGCATCGCCCGCAGCGCCGGAACGAGTGGCGGACCCCGCCGGGAGGAAATGCAATGAGCCGCTTCTTCGAAGCGCACCGGGCGCTGCTCGAACAGGCCATCGCCGCCTGCCGCACGCGCGGCTATTGGAGCGCCTATCCGGAATCCGCCAGCGGCAAAATCTACGGCGAAACCGCAAAAGCCGATGCCGATGCTGCGTTCAAGGCGATGCTCGGCAAGCCTTTCGAGATCGACCATCCGGGCTCCAGGCGCGTCGGCAGGGAAGTCTCGCCCTACGGCATGGCGCTCGGCATCGTCTATCCCGCCGATGCGCCGAAGGCGCTGATCCGGGCGTCGGCAGGAGCCGGCGAATCCTGGGCGCGCGCCACGGTCGAGGACCGCGTCGGCGCCTGTCTGGAAATCGTGCACCGGATCAACCGTCAGAGCTTTCTGATGGCGAACGCGGTGATGCATACGACCGGGCAGGGCTTCATGATGGCATTCCAGGCCGGCGGTCCGCATGCGCAGGACCGCGCGCTGGAGGCAATCGCCTATGCCTATGACGAAATGAAACGCGTGCCCGGCGCCGCAAACTGGTCGAAGCCGCAGGGCAAGGGCGATCCGCTGGTGCTTGACAAGGCCTGGCGCATCGTTCCGCGCGGCGTGTCGCTGGTCGTGGGCTGCGCCACGTTTCCGACCTGGAACGCCTATCCGGCGATCTTTGCCAGCCTCGCCACCGGCAACAGCGTCCTGGTCAAGCCGCATCCCGGCGCCATCCTGCCGCTGGCGCTGACCGTCAGGATCGGTCGCGAAGTGCTGAAAGAAGCAGGTTTCGATCCCAACGTGCTGATGCTCGCCGCCGACGAAGCCGATGCGCCGGTGACGAAGGATCTGGTGACCGATCCGGGCGTCGCTATCGTCGATTTCACCGGCTCGCCGGTATTCGGCGCGTGGGTGCGCGAGAACGCCGCGACCGATCTCGTGTTTACCGAGGAAGCCGGCATCAATCCGATCGTAATCGATTCCACGTCCGATTTCCGCGGCATGTGCGGCAATATCGCGTTCTCGCTGTCGCTGTATTCCGGACAGATGTGTACCGCGCCGCAGAACGTTTTCGTGCCGGCTGCGGGCATCGAGACGAATGACGGGCACAAGAGCTTCGACGAAGTCGCCGCCGGAATCGGCGGTGCGATCGACAAACTGCTCGGCGATCCCGACCGCGCGGCCGCTCTGCTCGGCGCGGTGCAGAACGAGGCGACGGCCAGGCGCGTGGAAGCCGCGCGCCGGCTCGGCAAGGTGGTGCGCGATTCGACGCCTGCGGCGATTGCGGGCTTCGCGGATGCGCGCACGGCCTCGCCGCTGCTGCTTGCCGTCGATGCGAAAGACGAGGCCGCCTGGGGCGAGGAGCGCTTCGGCCCGATCGCCTTCGTCATCCGCAGCGCTTCGACCGCAGAGTCGCTGGCGCTGGCCTCCGGCTGCGCAAAAAGGAAGGGGGCGATTACCGCTTCGCTCTATTCCACCCGTGACGACGTGGTCGAGGCGGCCGCCGACGCCTTCGCGCGCGCCGGCGTGGCGCTGTCGGTCAATCTGACCGGCGGCATCTATGTCAACCAGTCGGCGGCTTTCAGCGACTATCACGTCACCGGCGCCAATCCCGCCGGCAATGCCTGTCTCACCGACGCGGCCTTTGTCGCCAACCGTTTCCGCGTCGCTGCCGTGCGCCGGCAGACGGCGGCATGAAGCTCCATAAAATCAGCCAGGGAGGAAATGCAATGAAACACAGCTTGAAACTCATGACGGCCGCGGCGGCGCTGTTTGCGTCCGCGACGCTGGCGGAGGCGCAGATCAAGATCGGATCGGTGCTTTCGGTCACCGGCCCGGCCTCGTTCCTCGGCGATCCCGAGAAAAAGACGCTGGAAATGTATGTCGCCGACATCAACGCCAAGGGCGGCATCGCCGGCAAGAAGGTCGAGCTGATCGTCTATGACGACGGCGGCGATCCCAACCAGGCGCGCACCTTCGCCACACGCCTGATCGAGCAGGACAAGGTCGACGCGCTGCTGGCCGGCTCGACTACCGCGACCACGATGGCGATCATTCCGCTCGCCGAGGAAGCGCAAATCCCGCTGATCAACTTTGCCGGCGCGGTGCAGGCGGTGCATCCGGTCAAGAAGTGGAACTTCAAGACCCCGCATACCGACCTGATGGCCTGCGAGAAGATTTTCGAGGACATGAAGAAGCGCGGCCTGACCAGGATCGCCATGATTTCCGGCGCCGACGCCTTCGGCAAATCGATGCACGGCCAGTGCATGACCGTGACAAAGAAATACGGCATCGAGGTTCTGCACGAAGAGACCTACCAGCCGCGCGACAACGACATGACCGCCCAGCTCACCAACATCAAGGGCAAGCAGGGCGTGCAGGCCGTGCTCAATCCCGGCTTCGGCCAGGGGCCGGCGATCGTGACCCGCAACTACAAGCAGCTCGGCATCACCGCGCCGCTCTACCAGAGCCATGGCGTCGGCTCGAAGTCGTTCATCGATCTGGCCACGCCTGCCGCCGCCGAAGGCGTGCGGCTGCCGGCCGCGGCGCTGCTGGTCGCCGAGAAGCTGCCCGACAGCGATCCGCAGAAGAAGGTCGTGGTCGAATACAAGAAGACCTACGAGAGCAAGACCGGTCAGCCGGTCTCGACTTTCGGCGGCCATGCCTATGACGGCCTGATGATCCTGGTCGAAGCGATGAAGCGCGCCGGCGGCGCCGACAAGGCGAAGGTGCGCGACGAGATCGAGAAGACCAAAGGCTTCATCGGCACCGGCGGCGTGGTCAACATGTCGGCCAACGACCATCTCGGCCTCGACCTGTCGGCCTTCCGCATGCTGGAAATCAAGAACGGCGACTGGACGCTGGTGAACTGAGCGACGCTTCGCCGCTGCATTCTCCGGGGCGCGGGTTTCCGCCCGCGCCTCGGGATGACGCGCGCGGGTCCGCGGTCCATAATCCGCCGGGGTAGCCGCCCGGGCGGCGCGCGATGGCGGCCCGTCACGGCTCTGGGGCGAGGGATATGGCCGAGTTTCTGCAATTCCTGTTTTCCGGCCTGACCATCGGCGCGATCTATGCCGTGGTCGCGCTCGGATTCACGCTGATCTACAACGCTTCCGACGTGATCAATTTCGCGCAGGGCGAATTCGTCATGATCGGCGGCATGGTGACGTTCTTCCTCGTCGCCGCAGGCATTCCCATCCCGCTCGCCGCCCTGCTTGCAATCGCCGCCGCCATTCTGGTCGGTATCTGTCTGCACCAGTTCGCGATCGAGCCGGCGCGCGGGGCGAACGCGGTGACGCTGATCATCATTACCATCGGCGCCTCGATCTTCCTGCGCGGTCTCGCCGCCGTCGTGTTCGACAAGAACTTCCACAGCTATCCGCCTTTCGCCGGCAGCGAGCCGATCGCGATCGGCGGCGCCACCGTTTTGCCGCAGAGCCTGCTGGTGCTGGCCGGCGTCGGCTTGATCGTGCTTGCGCTCTGGCTGCTGATGACGAAGACGCTGGTCGGCAAGGCGATGATCGCGACCGCCGCCAACAAGCTTGCCGCGCAGCTCAGCGGCGTGAACACCTCCTTCATTATCGGGCTGTCGTTCGTCGTCTCCGCCGCTATCGGCGCGATCGGCGGCGTTCTGGTCACGCCGATCACCCTGACCAATTACGACGTCGGCACGCTGCTGGCGCTGAAGGGCTTTGCCGCCGCCATGCTGGGCGGCATGGGCAACCCGGTCGGGGCCGTGGTCGGCGGGCTTCTGGTCGGGCTGCTGGAATCCTTCGGCGCCGGCTACATCTCGTCGTCCTACAAGGACGCGGTCGCCTTCATCGTCATTCTCCTGGTCCTGTTCGTCATGCCGCAGGGGCTGTTCGGTCGCGCGGCGATCGAGCGGGTGTAGCATGCGGGCGATCCTGCGGGACTACGGCGTCGTCCTGATTGTTGCGCTGTGCGTGTTTGCGCTGCCCTATTTCGTCACGTCGAATTTCTATCTGCGCATCGCCGCGCTGGTCTTTATTTTTTCGCTTGCCGTGCTCGGGCTCAATCTGCTGATGGGGTTCGCCGGCCAGGTCAGTCTCGGGCATGCGGGATTTTTCGGAATTGGCGCCTATGCGGTCGCTGTCGGCCCCACGCATCTCGGCATACCCTCGTGGCTGGCGCTGATCGGCGGGATCGTGCTCTCGGGGCTGGTCGCCTTCATTGTCGGACGCCCGATCCTGAAATTGCGCGGGCATTATCTGGCGGTGGCGACGCTCGGCATGGGCATCCTGATCGCCATGGTATTCACCAACGAGGCGGCCTGGACCGGCGGGCCGGACGGCATGGCGGTTCCGCGGCTCGTGCTGTTCGGCGTCGCGGTGCGCGGTTCGATTACCTGGTACTGGATTTCCGGCATCACGCTGATCGTGGCCACGCTGATCGCAGTCAATTTGCTGTCGAGCCCGACCGGCCGCGCCCTGCGCGCAATCCACGACAGCGAGACCGCCTCGCGCGTGCTCGGCATCGATGTCGCGCGCTACAAGCTGCTCGCCTTCGTCCTCTCCGCGATCTATGCGGCGCTTGCCGGGGCCTATCTCGCGCTGTTCGACGGGCTGGTTACGCCGGTCACCGCCGGTTTCCTGCGCTCGATCGAGTTCGTCACCATGGCGGTGCTCGGCGGGCTCGGCTCCATCCTCGGCAGCATTGTCGGCGCCGCGATCCTGACCGTCCTGCCGCAGGTGCTGACCGTGTTCCACGAATACGAGCATATGGTGCTCGGCCTGATCATGATGCTGGTCATGATCTTCCTGCGCGCCGGCACGGTGCCGAGCCTTGCCGCGCTGTTCTACCGGAGGCGCGAATGAGCGTGCTGGCGGTGGAAGGGCTCGGCATCGATTTCGGCGGCGTGCGCGCGGTCGACGAGGTGTCCTTTTCCGTGAATGCCGGGGAGATTTTTGCGATTATCGGACCGAACGGCGCCGGCAAGACGACGCTGTTCAACCTGATTTCCGGGCTCTATACGCCGGCGCGCGGACGCATCTTTCTCGACGGCGACGACGTCACCGGCATGCCGGCGCACAAGCTCGCCGCACGCGGGCTGTCCCGTACCTTCCAGAACCTGCAGATATTCTTTCGCATGAGCGCCGCCGAAAATGTCATGGTCGGGCGGCACCTGCACGAGCGACGCAACGTTCTGGCGCATATCTGCATGCTCCCCTCGGTGGTGCGGCAGAACGTTGCGAGCCGGCGCAAGGCGATGCAATTGCTCGCTCTCGTCGGCTTGTCCGACGTCGCCGACCGCGTGGCCGGCACGCTGCCCTATGGCGCGCTGAAGCGGTTGGAGATCGCGCGCGCCATGGCGGCCGAGCCGCGCGTGCTGATGCTCGACGAGCCGGCGGCCGGCTGCAATGCGATCGAGACCGACGAAGTCGATTCCGTAATCCAGAAAATCGCCGGGCAGGGCGTCACCGTGGTGCTGGTGGAGCACGACATGCGGCTGGTCATGCGCATTTCCAACCGCATTCACGTGCTCGATCAGGGCCGCACCATCGCCGAGGGGACCGCGCCGGAAGTGCGCGCCAACCGCGCGGTCATCGCCGCCTATCTCGGCGCGCATGGCAGCCAGGAGGCCGAGCGTGCTGGTCGTTGAGGACTTGTCCAGCCGCTACGGGCGCATCGAGGCGCTGCACGGCGTGTCGCTCGCCGTGGAAGCCGGCGAGATCGTCACCCTGGTCGGCTCCAACGGCGCCGGCAAGACCACGCTGCTGCGCACGATATCCGGTGTGCAGCCGATGACGCGCGGCAGCATCCGCTTCGACCGCGAGCCGTTTCACCGCCTGCCGCCGCATGCGCGGGTGAAGAAAGGCGTGGTGCAGGTGCCGGAGGGACGGCAGGTCTTCGCGCCGCTCTCCGTCGAGGACAATCTGCGGGTCGGCTCGTGGACGCGCGAGGATGCGGAGATTGCAACCGACATCGAGGGAATCTACGAGACCTTTCCCGCGCTCGCCGCCAAACGTCATGTCGCCGCCGGCGCGCTCTCCGGCGGCCAGCAGCAGATGCTCGCGATCGGACGCGCGCTGATGGCGCGGCCGAAGCTGATGCTGCTCGACGAGCCGTCGATGGGGCTCGCGCCGGTGCTGGTCGACCAGATTTTCGCGATCATCGGCGGTCTCAAGCGCAAGGGCATCACCGTGCTGCTGGTGGAACAGAACGCCTATGCCGCGCTCGCCATCGCCGACCGGGGCTATGTGATCGAGACCGGACGCATTGCGCTGTCGGGTACCGGGCGCGAACTGCTCGACGACGCACGCGTGCGCGAAGCCTATCTCGGCGTATGATCTCACGCCTCGAAACGGCGCAGGATCTCGATCATCGTCCGATGGTTGTCGATGCCGAGCCGGTCGGCAAGCCGCGCCTCGTGCTGCGCCGCCAGCGCCTTGACCTGTCGCAGCAGCTTTTCGCCCTCGCGGGTCAGATGCAGCGCGTGCGAGCGGCGGTCGCGCGCGGAAGCCTTGCGTTCCGTCAGCCCGCGCCGCTCGAGCTTGTCGAGCATGCGCACGAGCCGCGCCCGCTCGATGCCGAGCGCCTGCGCCAGATCGGCCTGCGACAGTCCGGGATTGGCTCCGATCACGGTCAGGACAGAATATTGCGCCGGGCGGATTTCGACGCCCGCCATGGTGCGGATGAAGTCCTGAAAGACCCAGACCTGAAAGCGGCGGATGAAATAGCCGAGATGGCCGTCGAGCGTGCCGCGGTCGATCCGCCGGCGGGCGGCGCGATCGCCTTCGCGCAGCGGCACGATCGTGGCGCCGCCGATTGCGGATTTGTGCATCAGTTTGCGACCGGCCACGGCATTCACCCGCATCCCCGCTGACGGCGGCGCCAGGGGGCGCCGCTCAAGATTATTGTTGACGACATCTGTTGTACTTGACAACAATAATGTGGAGCCAGACTGGCGGACATGAGTGTTTGGCGTGGCGCGGCTCCTCCAGGCGGCGAGGTCGGCCGGAACGTTCCGGCCGCCGCCGGGTGTGGTCGTGTCGGCTCCGGCGCCGGCTGCGCGCGGCATCGTCGCAACCGGTGCCACGCTTCGGCATTGCATCCGGGGCCTTACAATAAGCAGAATAACGTCAATCCGGCCGCTGGCCGCGAAACGTGATCAGGGAGGATCACCGATGACCAAAATCAACGAGACGAAATCCACACGCGCGCGGATCACGCGCCGCACATTCGCTGCCGGCGCTGGCGCCGTGGGCCTGTTGGCCGGCACGTCGCCGTTCGGCATTCTCAGGGCGCAGGCCTCCGCACTGAAGGTCGGCGTGCTGCTGCCGCGCTCCGGCGTGCAGGCCGGCATCGGCCAGGACTGCCAGCGCGGCGTCGACGTGACCGCCGGCATTCTCAAGGATCTCGGCTATCCGGCGCTGCAGATCATGAACGCGGACACCGAGTCGAATGTCGACAACGCGCGCGCGCAGGCGGAAAAGCTGATCAACGAGGGCGCGCAGCTTCTCGTCGGCGCGTTCGATTCCGGCCAGTCCACGGCGATCGCCCAGGTTGCCGAGCAGAAGGGGATTCCCTTCGTCATCAACATCGCCGCCGCGCCGCCGATCACCGAACAGGGCTACAAGTTCGTGTTCCGCAACTTCCCCGTGGCCGGCACCATTCTGGGCGATGCCTTCGCCAACCAGAAGGAAATCTTTGCGGCCACCGGTTCCGCCCCGAAATCGGTCGCCTTCCTGCACGTCAACGATACGTTCGGCACGGCGATGCAGAAGGGCATCGGCGCGGTCATGCCGAAATTCGACATGCCCTACAAAATTGCGGAGACCATCTCCTACGATCCCGCCGCGCGCGATCTCTCGGTGGAAGTCGCCAAAGCCAAGGCGACCGGAGCGGAAGCCCTGCTCGTGGTCAGCCGCCTGAACGACGCCATCCTGCTGACCCGCGAACTGGTCAAGCAGCGCTGGTCGCCGATGGCGATCCTGTCGATGGGGCCGGGCTGGTACGAGGACCAGTATTTCAAGACGCTCGGCAAGCTCTCCGACGGCCCGCTCAGCTTCGTGCCGTGGTACGATCCGAACAAAAAGGTGAGCAAGATGCTGGAGGCTGCCGTCGCAAAGGCGCATCCGGGCATCAACGTGAACACCAATCACGTCTACACCTTCGAGGCGCTGATGGTGGCGGCCGACGCATTCAAGCGCGCCGGCTCGACCGATCCGAAGGCGCTCGCCGACGCGATCCGCAAGACCAGCATCACCGACAACGTCTCCACCGGCCCCGGCATCCAGTTCAACGAGAAGGGCCAGAACGACAAGCTGAAAAACTCGGCGATCCAGAACCGCAATGGCAAGCTGGTCGCCGTGGCGCCGAAGGCGGCTGCCAATGCGCAGGTCGAGTGGCCGCTGAAGCCCTACGACAAGCGCTGATAATCCAGGCGCACGATTAACCCACGCTCCGGCCGCTTCCGGCGGCCGGAGCGTGTCACGCAGGACGCCTCAGTGTTCGGCCAGATCTGCATCGACAACCCGGTTATCTGCATGAATGTCGCCGCCGGCGGCATTCTGACCGGCCTCGTCTACGGGCTGATGGCGCTCGGGCTGTCGGTGATATTCGGCGTGATCCGGGTGGTCAATTTCGCGCATGGCGAGATGATGACGATCGGCATGTATCTGGCCATCGTGCTGTTTGCGACGCTCGGTCTCGATCCGCTGCTGATGATGGTGCCGATCGCGGCGGTTCTGTTTGCGCTCGGCTATGCGATGCAGACCGGCCTGATCAACCCCTTTATCAATCGGCCCGAGCACAGCCAGTTCATGCTGCTGGTCGCCGTGGCCATCATCATGGTCAACGCGCTGCTGATCGTGTTCGGCCCCGACGCGCGCAACGTCACGACGGGTTATTCCTTCGACAGTTTCCAGGTCGGGCCGCTGATCGTCGACGCCACCAAGGTCTATGCCGGCGCCGCCGCGGTTGCGGTGGCGGCGATCCTGTTTGCGTTTTTCCGCTTCAGCTATCTCGGCCAGGCGATCCGCGCCTGCGCCGACAATTATATCGGCGCGCAGGTGATCGGTCTCGATATCAGGCGCCTGTATGCGCTGACCTTCGGAATCGGTTCCGCCTGTGTCGGCGCCGCCGGCGCGATGCTGGTGCTGATCATCGATGTCACGCCGGCGCTCGGACCGGCCTATACGCTGCTCGCTTTCATCATCGTCATCACCGGCGGGCTCGGCTCGATGCCGGGCGCGCTGCTCGGCGGCATCCTGATCGGCTTGACCGAGGCGATGGCCGGCCTCCTGTTCACGCCGTCGGCAAAAAGCATGTTTGCCTTCGCCATCCTGGTCCTGGTTCTGCTGTTCCGTCCGCAGGGCATTCTCGGCAGGAGGGTGGCATGATCCGCCTTCTGTTCGAGGGGGTCTCCCTGCGCGCCGCGATCCTGCTTGCGATCCTGTTCGCGGCATTGCTGGCGGCGCCGTTTATCGTCAGCGGCTATCTGCTCGCGATCCTGATCATCATCCTCTATTTCGCGTTTGTCGGACAGGCCTGGAACATCATGATGGGCTTTGCCGGGCAATTGTCGCTCGGGCATGCGATCTATGTCGGGCTCGGCGCCTATACCACCGCGGCGCTTTATGTGCATTACGGCGTCTCGCCCTGGATCGGGCTGCTTGCCGCCATTCCGGTGGCGATGACCTGCGGCGCGATCATCGGCTTTCTTGCCTTCCGCTTTCGCGTCGGCGGCGTTTATTTCGCGATTTTGACCATCGCCTTTGCCGAATTTGCGCGTGTCGGCTTCGACCATTTCTCCTGGGTCGGCGGCTCCAGCGGATTCTTTCTTCCCGTCGCCAACTACACAGTCAACGACCTGTGGAACCTGCGCGGGCGGCCGGTCATGTTTTATTACCTGATCCTGGGGATGACGGCGCTGGCCTTCGCGATCTGCCGCGTCCTGCTGCGCAGCCGCATCGGCTATTTCTGGCTTGCAATCCGCGAAGACGAGGAAGCCGCGCGCGCGGTCGGGATCGATACCTTTCGCTACAAGATGTACGCGGTGCTTCTGTCTGCCGGCATGACCTCGCTCGCCGGCATCTTCTTCGCCTTCTATTACAACAACCTGTTTCCCGAACAGGTCTTTCACATCGCGCGCTCGATCGAGCTGATCCTCGCGCCCATCATCGGCGGCATCGGCACCCTGTTCGGCCCGATCCTCGGCGCCTTCCTGCTTACCGGGCTGTCGGAAACGATGCACGCCATCCTGTGGAAATTCGGCGTCGACATTCCCGGCGCCAAGCAGGTCTTCTACGGCATCTGCCTGCTCTTCGTCGTGATGGTGCTGCCGGACGGTGTCTGGCCGTGGCTGTCGCGCGTGCTCGGCCTCAGGGAGCGTCAGCCATGACGGCCCTGCTGAGCGTCGGCAATGTCACCAAGCGGTTCCGCGGTCTCGTCGCCGTGTCCAATGTCAGTTTCGAGGTGGAGCCGGGCGAGATATTCGCCGTTATCGGGCCGAACGGCGCCGGCAAGACCACGTTGTTCAACATGATCGCCGGCGTTTTTCCCTTTGACGACGGGGAAATCCGCTTCATGGGCGACAGCCTGGCCGGGCTGCCGCCGGAAAAAGTGTGCCAGCGCGGCATCGGCCGCACCTTCCAGATCGTGCGGCCGTTTCCCGCGCTCAGCGTCGAGGAAAACGTGATTGTCGGAGCGCTGCTGCACCGCAAGGATCCGCGCGCCGCGCGCGAATTCGCCCACCGGATTCTGGAGCGGCTCGACCTTTACGAAAAGCGGCACCAGCAAGCCTCCGCGCTCACCCTGCCGGACCGCAAGCGGCTGGAAGTCGCGCGCGCCATCGCCACCGAGCCGAAGCTCCTGCTTCTGGACGAAGTGATGGCCGGCCTGCGCCCCACCGAGACCGACCGGATGGTCGAAGTGTTCCGCCGCCTCAACAAGGAGCACGGCGTCACCATTCTGCTGATCGAACATGTCATGCGTGCGGTGATGGCGCTCGCCACGCGCGTATTGGTGCTGCATCACGGCGCGGCGATCGCGCAGGGGCTGCCCGCGGACGTGGTACGCGACCCTGCCGTGATCCAGTCCTATCTCGGGGCGGAGGCCGTCGGCTGATGCTGCGCGTGGCCGGGCTCGACGTTTACTATGGCGACGCGCAGGCGCTCGACGACGTCTCGATCGAGGTCGAAGAAGGCGCGATTGTCGCCATCGTCGGCGCCAACGGCGCCGGCACGCCGTCGCTGATCCGCACCATCGCCGGCATCCACCGGCCGGCGC